>NZ_JBIVKB010000006.1:0-437672 GCF_044750545.1 Streptomyces sp. NPDC088794
GTGTTAAGCACGCCGCCAGCGTTCGTCCTGAGCCAGGATCAAACTCTCCGTGAATGTTCTCCCGTAATCGGGATGACACCACGAGAGCGGAACAGTCAGGCGGAATAAGCCCGACCGTTCACAGCGTCCTCGCTGTGTTTTGTTCTTCAAAGGAACCACGCCCCAGCCGTAACGACTGGAGACGGGGTATCAACATATCTGGCGTTGACTTTTGGCACGCTGTTGAGTTCTCAAGGAACGGCCGCTTCCTTTGTACTCACCCGCAGAACATTTTCTGGGGCTTTCCTCCGGGCGCTTCCCTTCGGTCTTGCGTTTCTGACTCTATCAGACCCTTTCGGCGTCCGATTCCCCGTCAGATGGGGTTGTCTTTCCGGCTGTTGGGCCGTTCCGACGAGTGAGACTTTAGCGGACTCCCGCCTCCGACGCTAATCGGGTGCTGCGCCCTTTCGAACGCGGATTCCTCATTTCGCGAATACGCACGCCAATAACACGACGACAGTCAGACCGACTGTTAGTCGACTAGTGGTTGGTACTTGCGGAATGGCTGTCCGGGGACCGACCGGAGTCGGCGCTCACGTCGGACAACTCGGAGAACACTACGTACCGGACCTGGGTGTGTCAACTCGCGGTCGGACCGGGGCCCTGAGGCGTACTCTGGCCCCATGACTACGCGTACGTGCACCCAGCTCTGGTGGGCCGCCTGACGGCGGCCGTGCGCACGTATGCACTCAACGGCCGCCGCCTCGGCGGCCGTTCTCGTTTCTCCCTCCAGAGCTCCTGAGGGTCGGCCGCCGGGACGGCGGTCTCGATCAGGAGGTGGAGTGGAAATGACTCGGGTCTTCAGCGGGATCAAGCCGACCGGACACCTGACCCTGGGGAACTACCTGGGAGCCATGCGGCAGTGGGTCGACGTGGACCAGCACCGGTCGGACGCGTTGTTCTGCGTCGTCGACCTGCACGCGCTGACCGTGGACCACGATCCCGCGAGAGTACGGAGGCTCAGTCGGCAGGCGGCGACGTTGTTGCTGGCGGCGGGACTTGATCCACAGCTGTGCACCGTGTTCGTACAGAGTCATGTGGACGAGCACGCGCGGCTGTCGTACGTGCTGGAGTGTGTGGCGACCGACGGCGAGATGCGTCGGATGATCCAGTACAAGGAGAAGGCCGCGCGAGAGCGTGAGCGTGGTGGGAGTGTGCGGCTGTCGCTGCTCACCTATCCCGTGCTGATGGCGGCGGACATCCTGGCGTACGGGGCCGACGAGGTGCCGGTGGGGGACGACCAGACGCAGCATGTGGAGCTGACCCGGGATCTGGCGTTGCGGTTCAACCAGCGGTACGGGCACACGTTCGTGGTGCCGAAGGCGACCACACCGCAGATCGCTGCTCGGGTGATGAACCTCCAGGAACCGACTTCGAAGATGGGGAAGTCGGACGACTTCGGGGCGGGGATCGTCTATCTGCTCGACGAGCCGGACGTGGTGCGCAAGAAGGTCATGCGGGCCGTGACGGACAGCGGGCAGGACGTCGTCTACGACCGGGAGGAGCGGCCGGGGATCGCCAATCTGCTGGAGATCCTCGCTGCCTGCACAGGTGGGAACCCCGAAGCCTTGAGCGGTGTATATGAGTCGTACGGGTCCTTGAAGAAGGACACCGCAGAGGCCGTGGTCGAGATCCTCAAGCCCGTACAGGACAGGCACAAGGAGTTGTGCGCGGATCCGGGCTATGTGGAGGGGGTGCTGCGGGATGGTGCGGAGAAGGCTCGGGCCATGGCGCGGCCGACGGTGGATACGGCTTACCGGGCGATCGGACTGCTGGAACCCACGTCGGAGCCGCTGACTGAGCCGGTGACTGAGTCGGCGACGAAGCCGGCCACGGAACCGGTGCTGAACGCGGCCCGGTAGGCGCGTGGGCTGGTGGCGAGGCGTGATGCGAAGTGCTGGCGCATCGTGACCTCGCTGCCGAAGCCGGCGCGGCGGGCGACCTCGGGCATGGGGAGGTCGGTGCGTTCGAGGAGCTTCTGGGCTGCGGCGATGCGTTGGTCGAGGAGCCAGCGCAGTGGGGTCGTGCCGGTCTCCGCGGTGAAGTGACGGGCGAAGCTGCGCGGCGACATGCCCGCGTGGGTGGCCAGGTCGGCGACCGTGAGCGGTTCGTCGAGGTGGCGCAGGGCGTGCTCGCGTACGGCGGCGAGGGTGTCGGAGTCTCGGTCCGTGCGCGGGGTGGGGTGCTCGATGAACTGCGCCTGGGTTCCGGTGCGGAAGGGGGCGGTGACCATCGACCGGGCGATGGTGGCCGCCGCCTCGGCACCGTGTGACCGGCGGACGAGGTGGAGGCAGAGGTCGATGCCGGCCGCGGTGCCGGCGGCGGTCCAGAGGTTGTCGTCCTCGATGAAGAGGGCGTCGGGAACGACGGTGACTTGGGGGTGGTGGGCGCGCAGGAGGGCGACAAGGTTCCAGTGGGTGATCGCGCGGCGACCGTCGAGGAGACCGGCCTGGGCGAGGGTGAAGGCGCCGCCGCAGAGGGCGGCGATGGTGGTGCCGCGGGCGTGGGCGCGGCGCAGGGCGTCGAGGACGGGGGTGGGTGCGGGAGTGACGTGGTCGTCGAGGCCGGGGACGACGATCAGGTCGGCACGGGAGAGCCAGTCGAGGGCGCGGTCGGGGAGGAGGGTGAGGCCGCCGCGCATGGGGACGGGAGTGGTGTCGGTGGCCACGCGGCGCAGGTCGAAGGCGGGGGCGCCGCGGTCTGTGCGGTCGGTGCCCCAGACCTCGGTGATGACGGAGACGTCGAAGGCGCGGATGCCCGAGAAGGCGACCAGTGCCACGCGGTACGGGACAGGAGCACGGGTAGGGACAGGGGCAGGATCCACAGCTGGCAGTAAACCATCGATCGCTGACTTCTGACCCTCTGGGGCCCGCGTGCCCTCGGCAGCAGGATCGAGGGCATGGAGATCTCAGAAAACGCGGCATTGGTGATCGTGGACGTGCAGAAGGGCTTCGAGGAAGCCGACTTCTGGGGGCCTCGGAACAACCCGGGGGCGGATGACAACATCGCGCGGCTGATCGACGTATGGCAGTCGTCGGGGCGGCCGGTCGTGTTCGTGCGGCACGACTCGTCGAAGCCCGGGTCGCCGCTGCGGCTCGGGTACGAGGGGAACGAGCTGAAGGAGTACGTGGAGGGGAGGCGGGGGAAGGGGAGCGGGCCCGAGCTGTTCGTGACCAAGTCCGTGAACTCGGCGTTCTTGGGGACGCCGGATCTGGGGGCCTGGTTGACGGAGGCGGGGATCTCGCAGTTCGTGCTGGTCGGGATCCAGACGAACATGTGCGTGGAGACGACGGCCCGGATGGGCGGGAATCTCGGGTACGACGTGGTGGTGCCGTACGACGCGACGTACACCTTCGACCTGGAGGGGCCGTTCGGCTGGCGGCGGACCGCGGACGAGGTGGGGCAGGCGGCGGCGGTGTCGCTGCACGGGGGTGGCTTCGCGCGCGTGGTCACCACGGAGGAGGTGGTGGACGCGGCGGCGGGGTGAACGGGCCGCCGCCGGATGGGCGTTGGCCCGGTGAGGTCGGCCGGTGGGGTCGGCCCGGTGGGGGTCAGTCCTTCTTGCCGGAGGCCAGTTCGCGGCTGCGGTCGCGGGCGGCTTCGAGGGCGGCGATGAGGGCGGCTCGTACGCCGTGGTTCTCGAGTTCGCGGATGGCGTTGATGGTGGTGCCGGCGGGCGAGGTGACGTTCTCGCGGAGCTTGACCGGGTGTTCGCCGCTGTCGCGGAGCATCACCGCGGCGCCGATCGCGGACTGGACGATGAGGTCGTGGGCCTTGTCGCGGGGCAGGCCGAGCAGGATGCCGGCGTCGGTCATGGCCTCGACCAGGTAGAAGAAGTAGGCCGGGCCGGAGCCGGAGAGTGCGGTGCAGGCGTCCTGCTGGGACTCGGGGACCCGCAGGGTCTTGCCGACGGCGCCGAAGATCTCCTCGGCGTGCGCGAGGTGGGCCTCGGTGGCGTGGCTGCCGGCGGAGATGACGGACATGGCCTCGTCGACGAGGGCGGGGGTGTTCGTCATGACGCGGACGACGGGGGTGCCCGTGGCGAGGCGCTCCTCGAAGAAGGAGGTGGGGATGCCCGCCGCGCCGCTGATGATCAGGCGGTCGGCGGGGACGTGTGGGGCGAGTTCGTCGAGGAGGTTGCCCATGTCCTGCGGCTTGACCGTGAGGATCAGGGTGTCGGCGGTCTTGGCGGCTTCCTGGTTGGTGACCGCGGTGACGCCGTGCCGGGCGCGCAGTTCCTCGGCGCGCTCCGGGCGGCGTGCGGTGACCAGGAGGTCGGCCGGCGTCCAGCCGCCGCGGATCATTCCGCTGAGCAGGGCTTCGCCGATCTTGCCGGTGCCGAGGACTGCGACTTTCTGGGTCATGGGTTCATCCTCGCACCGGCGGTGTGTGGGGTGAGGCGGCTGTCCGGCTGGCGGAACGCGGTCATGCCGTGCGGCGCCGCAAGGTCGCTGCGCCCAGGGCCAGGACCACCAGGGCGCAGCCGGCCACGATGAGTGCGTCGCGGATGAAGGTGGCGGTCATGTCGGTGTGTTTGAGGACTTCGTTCATGCCGTCGACGGCGTAGGACATGGGCAGGACGTCGGAGACGGCCTCCAGGGCGGGGTGCATGTTGGAGCGGGGGGTGAACAGGCCGCAGAGGAGGAGTTGGGGGAAGATCACGGCCGGCATGAACTGGACGGCCTGGAACTCCGAGGACGCGAAGGCCGAGACGAAGAGGCCGAGGGCGGTGCCGAGCAGGGCGTCGAGCAGTGCGACCAGGAGCAGCAGCCAGGGGCTGCCGGTGACGTCGAGGCCCAGGAACCAGACGGCGAGGCCGGTGGCCAGGGCGGACTGGACGATGGCGAGGGCGCCGAAGGCCAGGGCGTAGCCGGCGATCAGGTCGGCCTTGCCCAGGGGCATGGCGAGGAGGCGTTCGAGGGTGCCGGAGGTGCGTTCGCGCAGGGTGGCGATGGAGGTGACCAGGAACATCGTGATCAGCGGGAAGATGCCGAGGAGCGAGGCGCCGATGTTGTCGAAGGTGCGCGGGCTGCCGTCGAAGACGTAGCGCAGCAGGAACAGCATCACGCACGGGATCAGGATCAGCATCGCGATGGTGCGCGGGTCGTGGCGGAGCTGGCGCAGGACGCGGGTCGCGGTGGCGAAGGTGCGGGAGGCGTTGAAGACGCCGGTGGGTGCGGGCTTCGGGGCCGCCGTGCCGGTGGGCGCGGGGGTCGTCGTACTCATCGGGTGTTCTCCTTCGCGCGGGTGTTGTCACGGGAGCCGCCGTCGGAGCCGTGGTGGGAGTTCTCGTGGACGGCGGCGCTCGCCTCGTCGACCAGGTGGAGGAAGGCCGCTTCGACGGTCTCGGCGCCGGTGCTGGTGCGCAGGGCCTCGGGGGTGTCGTCGGCGAGGATCTCGCCCGCGCGCATCAGCAGGAGGCGGTGGCAGCGCTCGGCCTCGTCCATGACGTGGGAGGAGATGAGGAGGGTGGCGCCGCGGTCGGCGGCGATGGCGTGGAAGAGGGTCCACAGGTCGCGGCGCAGGACGGGGTCGAGGCCGACGGTGGGTTCGTCCAGGACGAGGAGTTCGGGGGTGCCGAGGAGGGCGACCGCGAGGGAGACGCGGCTGCGCTGGCCGCCGGAGAGGTTGCCGGCGAGGGAGTCGGCGTGGCTGGTGAGGTCGACGTCGGCGAGGACGCGTTCGACGTCGTGGTGGCGTTCGGCGCCGGCGCGGCCGGGGTCGAGGATCGCGGCGAAGTAGTCGAGGTTCTGACGGATGCTCAGGTCGTCGTAGACGGAGGGAGCTTGGGTGACGTAGCCGATGCGGGTGCGCAGGGTGGGGTGGCCCGCGGGGCGGCCGAGGACGTCGAGGGTGCCGGTGACCTTGGCCTGGGTGCCGACGATCGAGCGCATGAGGGTCGACTTGCCGCAGCCGGAGGGGCCGAGCAGGCCGGTGATCTGGCCGCGCGGGACGGTGAAGTCGAGGCTGTGCAGGACGGTGCGGGGGCCGCGGACGACGGTGAGGCTCTCGGCGTGGACGGCGGGTTCACGTCCGGTGCCGGCTGTGCCGGGTGGCTCGGCGACGTAATTCATCATGTGATGAATAATGCTCTCGCGGGACGGTGCCGTCAAGCGGGTGCATCCGAGGGCGCAGGCGCGCGGCGGCGTGATCGGAAGAAGGCGTTCCGGTATCCGCGCTTCCGCGTTCACGGGTCGGCAACACGAACGGGGTGCGCAGCCAACTCCCTTTCCCGACAATGGATTTCAGTGCGAGGTCATATGCCGCGCACGCAGGTTCGCCGTGCCCTCCCCCGGCTCGGCGCCCACGCATCTCCCGTTCGATCACCGGAGGTGCTCCCGTCATGCGCAAGCGCTGTGGCGTCGTACAGAAGGCCGATCTGTTCGCTTCCCTAGTCGTGTTCCTCGTCGCGCTGCCGCTGTGTGTGGGCGTGGCCATAGCCTCCGGAGTCCCGGCCGAGTTGGGGCTGGTCACCGGGATCGTCGGCGGGCTGGTCGCCGGGGCGCTGCCCGGCAGCAGCCTCCAGGTGAGCGGGCCGGCGGCGGGACTGACGGTGCTCGTGTACGAGGCCGTCGAGAGGTACGGCGTCGAGGCGCTCGGCGTGCTGGTGTTCGGCGCCGGTCTTGTGCAGTTGGGGCTCGGGGCGCTGCGGCTCGGGCGCTGGTTCCGGGCCGTGTCCATGGCCGTGGTGCAGGGGATGCTCGCCGGCATCGGGCTGGTGCTGATCGCCGGTCAGGTCTACGCGCTGGGCGACGCGGCGGCGCCCGGCGGCGGGCTCGGCAAGCTCGCCGGGCTGGTGTCGCTGCCCGGGCGGGTGGATCCGGTGGCGTTGTCAGTGGGGGGTGCCACCCTTGCGGTATTGCTGCTGTGGCCGCGTTGGCGCAGGGGGGCGCGAGTGGTGCCTGCGCCGTTGGTCGCGGTGGCTCTGGTGTCGGCGGTGACCGGAGTGTTCGGCCTGGATGTGCGGCGGGTCGAGGTGCGGGGGCTGCTCGATGCGGTACGGATGCCCGAAGTGGCGGACTTCGGGCGGCTGACGGAAGTGGGGGTGATCGGGACCGTCGTGGCGTTCGCGCTGATCGCGTCGGCGGAGTCGTTGTTCAGCGCGGCGGCCGTGGACCGGCTGCATCGGGGGCCGCGTACGGACTACGACCGGGAGTTGCTGGCGCAGGGTGCGGGGAACGCGGTGTGCGGGCTGCTGGGGGCGTTGCCGATGACCGCGGTCATCGTGCGGTCTGCCGCGAACCTGCAGGCGGGGGCGCGGACCAAGGCATCGCGGTTGCTGCACGGGGTGTGGCTCTTGGTGTTCACGGTCTTCGTGCCGGGGGCACTCGGGGTGATTCCGGTGGCGGCGCTGGCCGGGCTGCTCGTGCACGCCGGGTGCAGGCTCGTGCCGGTGCGGGAGGTGCGGGTGCTGTGGCGCGGGCATCGCGGGGAGGTGCTCGTGCTGGTGGTGACGGCGGGGGCGATCGTCGTCGGGAACCTGTTCGAGGGGGTGTTGGTGGGGCTGACGCTGGCGGTGGCCAAGACGGCCTGGGACGTCAGCCATGTGCACATCGAGACGGAGGACCGGGGGGACGCGGGGATCGTCGTACGGGTGCTCGGGCACGCCACGTTCCTGCGGCTGCCGAAGCTGCTGGACGCGCTCGACGCGCTGCCGGTGGACCGGGAGGTGCGGCTCGAACTGGGCGGGCTGCGGCACCTGGACCACGCCTGCGCGGCGGCCCTGGAGGGGTGGGCCGCCGCGCGGGGTCAGGAACCGGTGGCGACGAGCAGCTCGACGACGTAGATCTCCTCGACGACTCCGCCGGGGAAGACGGTGAGCAGCTGGTCGCGCTCCTCGGCGAGGAAGGCCTCCGTGCTCTCCTCGCCGGCCACCAGGAAGATCGAGTGGCTGCTGATGTTGGCGAGGTGGGTGTCGACGGGGACGTGCCGGCTCCAGCGCACGCGGCGGTGGGCGAAGTGGAGCCGGCCGGTGGGGTCGGCGAGGGCGGAGTGCATGCCGCTGCCGTTGCGGTCGACGACGCGGTCGACGCCGAAGTGGCGCCGGATGCGTTCGGACTGCGCGTCGATCCAGGGGACGTCGAGGGCGCTGGTGTTCCACCACAGCGTCAGCGCCCCGCCCGGCCGCAGGACCCGCAGCGCCTCCGGGACCGAGCGGGCCGGCTCGGTCCAGTGCCAGGCCTGCGCGTAGGTGATGAGGTCGGCACTGGCGTCGGCGAGGGGCAGGTGGTTGCCGTTGCCCCGCACGATCGGGATACCGGGGTTGGTGTGCCGGAACTGGGCCGCCATGCCCTCCCCGGGCTCCACCGCGACCACCTCGGCGCCCCGCCCGTGCAGCAGCGCGGTCGCGATCCCCGTCCCGGCCCCGACGTCCACCACGCGGGCGCCTTCGAGGGGGCGGTTGGCGAGTTCCTCGATCGCGTCGAAGAGGGCGGGCGGGTAGGAGGGGCGGTTCGCGGCGTACTGGGCCGCGGCGGCGTTGAAGGAGTGGGCGCGGGAGGCGTGGAAGGAGGCGGTCATACGGCCATGGTGGACCCGTCGGGTAAAGGGGAGCGTGAGTTTTGCCGGGGGAAGGAACAGCCATGATCCCCCTGTGTCCGGCGGTGGCCGCCGCCCCGGCTGCTTCCGGCGGCGCCCGCTACTTCCGGCGGCGCTTCTTCGACGGGTTGCCCGTGCGGCGGGTGGTGCGCTTCTCGTACTCCGTGCGGGCCGTCTCGTACTCCGTGCGGTGGAGTCTCTCGCCGGGGGCCTCGGTCAGGGAGCGGAAGAAGTACGCGGCGAGGGAGCCGACGAAGCCGATGGCCAGGAGGCCGCGCAGGGAGGCCTGGCGCTCGGGGTCGGGGCGCGTGCCGAAGGACTCCCAGGTGTGCCGGAAGGCGAGCGCGCTGCAGATGGCGAACATCGCGACGACCAGGACGGTGACGAAGGAGCCGGTGTCGGCGAGCTGGAGGCCCTGGTAGGCGAAGCGCAGGACGAGGCAGGAGGCGACCCCGGCGGCGAGGGAGCCGACGGCGGCCCCGACGCGGCGCAGGGCGTAGCCGCCCTCGTGGTCCACCCAGGTGGTGCCGAAGAAGCGGAGGGGTTCGGGGCGGGGCCCCGTGGGGGAGCCCGCCGTGTCCTGGGTGCCGTTTTCGTCGCTCACGGGACGATTATGGCGCCCGGGGCGGGGCGGGCTCCCGGCCGGGATCAGTCGCAGCGGTCGGCGACGTAGCCGTCGCTGCCGGTCAGGACATAGGCGTCGGAGACGTACTCGCCGTTGCTGATGTTGTCCCAGATGTTGCTCGTGCCGTACGGGCCCGTCACCCGCGTGCCCGGCGTCTGGCAGTAGATCGGCACCTTGGCGCCCGCGGCCAGGACCCGGACGATGCTGTAGCCGGTGCCGGGGCCGCTGCGGACGTTGAGCCGGACACCCGGCGCGACCGAGTAGTAGCGGACGGTCGCGGCGGCCGTCAGAGCCTGGGCGCCCTCGACGCTCCCGGCCTCCTCCGTGCGGTCAATGGACATGAAAAACCTCCCCCGTTGGACCCCATGACTGCCATGAGGCCCCATTGATTCCCCTAAAACACGCCATGAAACACATGTACACAACTCGCACACGTACGCCAGCAAGCCGCCTCTGTCCCGAACGCCTCATCGACTAGGCTCCGAGCGTCGCGCGCGGACGAACAGCACGGGAGTGGTCCCAATGGCGCCACAGGGCAACACCGGAGCGGGCGCGGAAGCGGAACTTCCCGAGTACGCCGGTCACTACCGCCTGGAGTCATGCCTCGGCTCGGGCGGCATGGGGGTCGTGCACCTGGCGCGCAGCACCTCCGGGATGAAGCTCGCGGTGAAGGTGGTGCACGCCGACTTCGCCAAGGACCCCGAGTTCAGAGGCCGTTTCCGGCAGGAGGTGGCAGCCGCGCGGCGGGTGAGCGGTGCCTTCACCGCGTCCGTCGTGGACGCCGACCCGGAGGCCGAACGGCCCTGGATGGCCACGCTGTTCATCCCCGGTCCGACCCTCGCCGAACAGGTCAAGCGGAACGGTCCGATGCCCCCTGCCGAGTTGCGCAGGCTGATGGCGGGACTGGCCGAGGCGCTACGGGACATCCACCGCGTCGGGGTCGTGCACCGCGACCTCAAGCCGAGCAACGTCCTGCTCGCCGAGGACGGGCCCAAGGTCATCGACTTCGGCATTTCTCGGCCAAAGGACAGCGAACTGCGCACCGAGACGGGCAAGTTGATCGGCACCCCGCCGTTCATGGCGCCCGAGCAGTTCCGGCGCCCGCGTGAAGTCGGCCCCGCCGCCGACGTCTTCGCGCTCGGCTCGGTACTGGTGCACGCGGCGACCGGGCGCGGTCCCTTCGACTCGGACAGTCCGTACGTCGTCGCCTACCAGGTCGTGCACGACGAGCCGGATCTGAGCGGCGTACCGGAGAATCTCGCGCCGCTCGTGCTGCGGTGTCTGGCCAAGGAGCCCGAAGACCGGCCCACCCCCGACGAGTTGATGCGGGAACTGCGGTCGGTGGCGGCCTCCTACGACACGCAGGCCTTCATACCGTCGCAGCGGACGAAACGTGAACCCGCGCCCGAGGCGGACCCGGAGCCGGAACAGGAACAGCCGCCCGGAGGACGCCGGCGACGAAAGGCCGTCCTCACGGCCGGTGTGGTCGGCCTCGCCCTCGTCGTGTGCGGTGCGCTGGCCTCCGTACAGCTGCTCGGGAACCACGGCGCGACGGCCGAGGAGACCACACCGTCCAAGTCGTCGGCGTCGGGGGCGACTTCGGCAGCCGGGTTCGGGGCGTGGGCCTCGGACGCGGCGGCCGGGAAGTCGGGGATGCCGCAATGCTCGTACGGAACCGCGCAGTTGATCTGTGCGCGGTCCGGTTCGGTCTTCGCCCTCGATCCCGACGACGGCAAGCTGTTGTGGAAGCACTCCGTGGCCGCGTCGCAGCGGAGCGGGCCGCCCGTCCTGGCCGGCGGACTCGTCCAGCCGCTGCTGGACCAGGGCCCGCGCCTCGAAGCGCTCGACCCGGCCTCGGGGAAGCCGAGTTGGCAGCGGAAGATGCCCGCGCACACCTCCCTGCGGGCCGTCGGCGGGATGCTTCTGCTCACCCACGCCGACGGCACGGTCACCGGTGTGGACGGCGCGACCGGCGAGACCAAGTGGGAGCACCGGATCGCGGGCCAGAGCCGGCCGTACTTCGGCTCGTTCACCGGTGACCCGCTGGCGTACGCGACCGGCCCGTCCGCCGACGGGTCGAGCACCCGGGTCACCGCCGTCGACCCGGCCACCGGAGCCGTACGCTGGGACGCGAGCCTCAAGGGGAACCTGGAGGCCGTCGGCGCCCAGGACGGCTCCGTCTTCCTCCTGGCCACCGACCCGGTCTACGGCGACACGGACGCCGTCGTCCGGTACGACCCGGCGGACGAGTCCACGCGCCGGGTGGCCCTCCCCGTCGCGCGCCCCGACGCCCGGGCGAGCGTGCACGGGAACGTCGTCTATCTGCTGGCCGCCGACGGCGCGTTGGACGCCGTCGGCATGAAGGCGGGCAAGCGGCTGTGGCACCTGGAGACCTCGGTGAGCCGGGGATCGGAGCCGGTCGCCGACGACGCCCATGTGTATCTCGCCGCGGGCGACGGGCGGTTGCTCGCGGTCGACGCCCGCACGGGGCGGCTCGTCGGACAGACCCCGGCGCGCCCTGGCGCGAACTCGGGCCAGGTCGCCGCGACGGTCCCCCGGCCCGTCGTCGCCGGCACCCGCGTGTACGCCACCGCCCCCGACGGCACCGTCTTCGCGGTGAACTCCCGCAAACCGGCGGCCTGGTAGCCCAAGAGGCGAACAGAGGGCACGCGAACGGGGCCGCCCCGAAGGGACAGCCCCTTTCGAACAGAGAACCTCGGTCCGTTACGACACTCAGCCGAGCTTCGACACGTCCCGCACCGCGCCCCGGTCCGCGCTGGTCGCCATCGCCGCGTAGGCCCGCAGCGCCGCCGACACCTTGCGCTCGCGGTTCTTCGGGGCGTACACGCCACCCAACTCCTGCTCGCGCCGGGCGAGTTCGGAGTCGTCGACGAGGAGCTCGATCGAGCGGTTCGGGATGTCGATGCGGATGCGGTCGCCGTCCTCGACGAGCGCGATCGTGCCGCCGGAGGCCGCCTCGGGGGACGCGTGGCCGATCGACAGACCCGAAGTGCCGCCGGAGAAGCGGCCGTCGGTGATCAGCGCGCAGGTCTTGCCGAGGCCGCGGCCCTTGAGGAAGGAGGTCGGGTAGAGCATCTCCTGCATACCCGGGCCGCCCTTGGGGCCCTCGTAGCGGATGACCACCACGTCGCCGTCCTTGATCTGCTTGTTCAGGATCTTCTCGACGGCCTCCTCCTGCGACTCGCAGACGACCGCGGGACCCTCGAAGGTCCAGATCGACTCGTCGACGCCGGCCGTCTTCACCACGCAGCCGTCGACGGCGAGGTTGCCCTTGAGGACCGCGAGGCCGCCGTCCTTGGAGTACGCGTGCTCGGCGCTGCGGATGCAGCCCTCGGCCGCGTCCTCGTCCAGCTCCTCCCAGCGCTCCGACTGCGAGAAGGCCTCCGCGCTGCGGACGCAGCCCGGGGCCGCGTGCCACAGCTCGATCGCCTCCGGGGAGGGCGAACCGCCGCGCACGTCCCACGTCTTGAGCCAGTCCGCGAGGGAGGGGCTGTGCACGGAGTGGACGTCCTCGTTCAGCAGGCCCGCGCGGTGCAGCTCGCCCAGCAGGGCGGGGATGCCGCCGGCGCGGTGCACGTCCTCCATGTAGTACGTGCGGCTCTTCGCGACGTTCGGGGCGACCTTCGCGAGGCACGGGACCCGGCGCGAGACCGCGTTGATCTCGTCCAGGCCGAAGGAGACGCCCGCTTCCTGCGCCGCGGCCAGCAGGTGCAGGATCGTGTTGGTGGAGCCGCCCATCGCGATGTCGAGGGCCATGGCGTTCTCGAAGGCCGCGAAGGTGGCGACGTTGCGGGGCAGGACCGTCTCGTCGTCCTGCTCGTAGTAGCGGCGGGTGATGTCCATCACCGTGCGGGCCGCGTCCTGGTACAGGCCCTTGCGGGCGGTGTGTGTGGCGAGCACCGAGCCGTTGCCCGGCAGTGACAGGCCGATGGCCTCGGTCAGGCAGTTCATCGAGTTGGCGGTGAACATGCCGGAGCAGGAGCCGCAGGTAGGACAGGCGTTCTCCTCGATGCGGAGGACGTCCGCGTCGGACACGTTCTCGTTCGCCGCGTCGACCATCGCGTCGATCAGGTCGAGGGTGCGGACCGTGCCGTCCACGAGGGTCGCGCGGCCGGCCTCCATGGGCCCGCCGGAGACGAAGACCGTGGGGATGTTCAGGCGCAGGGCGCCCATGAGCATGCCCGGGGTGATCTTGTCGCAGTTGGAGATGCAGATCAGGGCGTCCGCGCAGTGCGCCTCGACCATGTACTCCACGCTGTCCGCGATCAGGTCGCGGGAGGGCAGGGAGTAGAGCATGCCGCCGTGGCCCATCGCGATGCCGTCGTCGACGGCGATGGTGTTGAACTCGCGCGGGATGCCGCCGGCGGCCGTGATGGCCTCGCTGACGATGCGGCCGACCGGCTGGAGGTGCGTGTGGCCGGGGACGAACTCGGTGAAGCTGTTGGCGACCGCGATGATCGGCTTGCGGCCGATGTCCGCGCCGGGTACACCGGAGGCGCGCATAAGGGCGCGTGCGCCCGCCATGTTGCGGCCGTGGGTGACTGTGCGGGACCTCAGCTCGGGCATCGTCGCTCGCTCCTTCAGAGACGGTCGTCAGAGACTTCAGAGACGGTCGTAAGAGACTTCTGACTGCATTCGAGCGTACGCCCGTCATCCAGGGGTCGGGACGCGGTGTCCGGAATGCGGGACAACTGTCTCGGGGTACGGGGGTTCAGGGCCCCGTCAGATGCCCCTGCACGACCGGCGCCACGCGGGCGATGACCTGCTCGACGTCCGCCGACGCCAGCGGCTCGACCTTGATCACGTACCGCAGCATCGCGATCCCCACCAGCTGCGCTCCCGCGAGTTCGGCCCGCAGCTCCGCGTCCGGCACCTCCAGCTGGGCCGCGACCCGGCCCAGCACCTGGGCGACGACAAGGCGCCGGAAGACGGTGGCCGCGGCCTCGTTGTTGACGGCCGAGCGGACGATCGCCAGCAGGGGCGTACGGGTGACGGGGTTCTCCCAGACGCCGAAGATGAAGCGGGTCAGACGCTCGCCGACGTCCTCCAGGGGGCCGTCGGCCACCGCCTCCGGCGCGTTGGCCGCGGGCGCGAGGGCGACCGCGATGGCCGCCTCGAAGACCTGCTCCTTGGTGCCGAAGTAGTGGTGCACCAGCGCCGAGTCCACGTCGGCCGCCTTGGCGATGGCCCGCACGGACGTCTTGTCGTACCCGCGCGCGGAGAACTCCTCGCGGGCCGCGGTCAGGATGCGGTCGCGGGTGTCGGCGGACTCCGTACGCGGACGCCGGCCACGGCGCCGGGAGGTGGCCTCGGTCACCGTCGGGGCACCTTCACCGCGGAGGCGAGGTGCAGACGCGTGTAGGCCAGCGCCTCCGCGAGATCGGCCTCGCGTTCGGCGCTGGACATCGCGCGCCGGGTGTTGACCTCGATGACGACATGGCCGTCGAAGCCGGTCAGGGCGAGGCGCTCCAGCAGTTCGGCGCAGGGTTGCGAGCCGCGGCCCGGGACGAGGTGCTCGTCCTTGGCCGAGCCCTTGCCGTCCGCGAGGTGGACGTGGCCGAGGCGGTCGCCCATGCGGTCGACCATGTCCATCGCGTCGACGCGGGAGGTCGCGCTGTGGCTGAGGTCGATCGTGAAGTGCCGGTAGTCGTCCTTGGTGACGTCCCAGTCGGGGGCGTACGCCAGCATCTCGCGGTCGCGGTAGCGCCAGGGGTACATGTTCTCGACGGCGAACCGCACATCCGTCTCGTCCGCCATGCGCCACATCCCGGTCACGAAGTCCCGCGCGTACTGGCGCTGCCAGCGGAACGGGGGGTGTACGACCACGGTGGTCGCGCCCAGTTTCTCCGCTGCCGCGCGGGCTCGCTGGAGCTTGATCCAGGGGTCGGTGGACCACACCCGCTGGGTGATGAGCAGGCAGGGGGCGTGCACCGCGAGGATCGGGACCTGGTGGTAGTCGCTGAGTCTGCGCAGTGCCTCGATGTCCTGGCTGACCGGGTCGGTCCACACCATGACCTCGACGCCGTCGTAGCCGAGGCGCGCGGCGATCTCGAAGGCGGTCGCTGTCGACTCCGGGTACACCGAGGCCGTTGACAGGGCGACCTTCGCATCCGGGATCCTCACGACTGGCTCCGCCATGGGGGACAGATTACGGGGTGCGGTTGGGTGGGGCGGGGCGCCTATTGGCCGTTGTGGGGTTCGCCATAGGCGGGTGCGGGATTTGTCGGGCGGTGCGCGTCATCGCCGTTGAGGGAATCGCCGCGGGCGGGTGCGGGATTTGTCGGGCGGTGCGCGTCATCGCCGTTGAGGGAATCGCCGCGGGCGGGTGCGGGTGCGCTGTGGCTTGTCGCGCAGTTCCCCGCGCCCCTGAGGTGCGTATGCGGGACGTACGCCCCGAGAGCGCCGGCGGTTGGTCGCGCCCACGCGGCGGAGCCGCACATCGACACAGCCCCGCGCCCCTGAGGGGCATGCGGCGAACGCACATCCGCTCAGTCCCGTTCCTTCCACAAGGCGCCTAAACAGCGCGCATCCCATCAAGTCGCCGCAAAATCACGCCCTCCCTCAGTGCCCACGGGCAGATCTCCACCGTCTCCACGCCGAACAGATCCATCGCGCCCTCGGCCACCAAGGCGCCGGCGAGGAGTTGGCTTGCTCGGCCCTCGGAGACTCCGGGGAGGTCGGCGCGCTGGGCGGTGGTCATGCCGGTGAGTTGGGGGACCCAGGCTTCGAGGGACTCGCGCTTGAGTTCGCGTTGGACGTACAAGCCTTCCGTGGAGCGGGCCGCGCCGGCGATGCGGGCCAGCTGGCGGAAGGTCTTCGACGTGGCGACCACGTGGTCGGGGGCGCCGAAGCGGGTGAACTCGCCGACCGTGCGGGCGATCTGGGCCCGTACGTGACGGCGCAGCGCCCTTATGGAGTCCGGGTCCGGCGGGTCGCCGGGGAGCCAGCCCGCGGTGAGGCGGCCGGCGCCCAGCGGCAGGGAGACGGCCGCGTCGGGCGCCTCGTCGATGCCGTAGGCGATCTCCAGGGAGCCGCCGCCGATGTCCAGGACGAGCAGCTTGCCCGCGGACCAGCCGAACCAGCGGCGGGCTGCGAGGAAGGTCAGCCGGGCCTCCTCCGCACCGGTGAGGACCTGGAGCTCGACGCCGGTCTCGGCCTGCACGCGCGCGAGGACGTCGTCGGCGTTGCTGGCCTCGCGCACGGCGGAGGTGGCGAAGGGCAGCATTTCCTCGACGCCCTTGTCCTCGGCGGCCTGCACGGCCTCCCGGACGACCGAGATCAGCTTGTCCACTCCTTCGGGGTCGATCGCCCCGTCCTCGTCCAGGAGTTGGGCAAGGCGGAGCTCCGCCTTGTGCGAGTGCGCGGGCAGCGGTCGCGCGCCCGGGTGCGCATCCACGACCAGCAGATGCACCGTGTTCGATCCCACGTCGAGGACACCGAGTCTCATGTACAGAACGCTACTGCCAGCTGAACGGTCCTCCGTCCTCGATGCCGTCCTCCGCGCCTTACGCTGGTCTCGTGCCAAAGACGAAAAAGGCAAAGGCCGACAAGTCGACGGGAAAAATGTCGAAGGCGGCGAAGAAAGCGCTGGCCGCCGACGAGAAGGGGGTCGACTTCGCGCGCGCGTGGGTCGAGTTCCCCGACCCGGCGGACGACGAGCAGATCTTCCGGTGTGACCTGACCTGGCTGACCTCCCGCTGGAACTGCATCTTCGGCAGTGGCTGCCAGGGCATCCAGGCGGGCCGCGCGGACGACGGGTGCTGCACGCTGGGCGCCCACTTCTCCGACGAGGACGACGAGAAACGCGTCGCCGGCTTCGTGGAGCGGCTCACCCCGGACATCTGGCAGCACCACGACGTGGGCCGCGAGAGCGGCTGGGTCTCCGAGGACGAGGACGGCGAGCGCCAGACCCGTCCCTTCCAGGGCTCCTGCATCTTCCAGAACCGGCCCGGCTTCGCCGGCGGCGCGGGCTGCTCGCTGCACATCCTTGCGGTCAAGGAGGGCCTCGAACCGCTGGAGACCAAGCCGGACGTGTGCTGGCAGCTGCCGGTGCGGCGGACCTACGACTGGATCGACCGGCCCGACGACACGCGCGTGCTCCAGGTCTCCATCGGTGAGTACGACCGCCGGGGCTGGGGTCCGGGCGGCCACGACCTGCACTGGTGGTGCACGTCGGCGACCTCGGCGCACGGCGCGGGCGATCCGGTGTACGTCTCCTACCGGCCCGAGCTGACCGAACTGATGGGCAAGGCCGGCTACGACCGCCTCGTCGAACTGTGCGAGCAGCGACTGGCCTCGCAGCTGCCGTTGCTGGCACCGCACCCCGCGGACCCGGTGGACTGAGGCGTCCGGGGCCCACGGAGACGAAGCGGGGCGAGGGTGCGGGCGGCTTGACCGGACGGACGCCGACGGGCGCGACGTCCGGGGTCGGACCCGGCGGCCGAAAGGGGCCCGGGTCCGCGGGCGCGAGCTGTCCGACCCGGCGGACGGGGGCTGCACCGGGCCGGCGGACGCGACTTGCACCGGGCCAGCCATACGCAAGCTGCACCGGCCCGGCGGGCAGACGTCGTTCGGTGCATCTCGGTGGGTTCTACGACGTCGATGGGCTCGGGTCGCCGCTGGATCCGTCTCCCGACGGTGGTGGGGAGGTGCCCGGGTCGGACGGGGACGGGTCGGTGGGGGTGGGGTCCGGGTCAGGAGACGACGGTGGGGGTTCGCTCGGGGTGGGTGCCGTGACCGTCGGGGTCGGGTCGGGGGACGACGGTGGTGGGTCGCTGGGGCTGCTCGGGCCGCCGGACGGCTGGGGCGCGGTGCCGTAGCCGTCGATGGAGACGACGGCGCCGGCCGGTGAGATCGCCACCCGTGCGCTCCAGTGGCCGGACGGCTCGCGCAGATGGTCGACGTACACCTTGATCGTCAACGACTCGCCCGGTGCGAGCGTTCCCGAGGACTGGCTGAGGTAGAGCCAGGAGGCGCCCGTGGTGGCGGACCAGCGCACGGGGGCCGAGCCGGTCGCGGTGAGGGTGACGAGCGTGGTGTCGCCGCTGTTGCCGGCCGAGACGTCGAGGTGTCCGGCGCCCTTGCGGCCGGCGCCGGTGACGCTGATGACCTCCACCGACACGTCGGGTCTGTCGCCCTTGCCGAAGCGGGGTCCCGGCCTGGTGCTGGCGTTGCCGGCGTTCTCGTAGCCGCTGCCGGCCGCCTCGCCGTCGAGCAGGCCGGGGCCGTGTGCCTCGCTGGCGGTGGCGTTGTGCCCGTCGGGGCCCTCGCCGACCGGATCGCCGCGGTAGGCGGCCCACAGAGCCAGCACGGGGGCGGCCACGACGGTGGCGACGACGGTCGTGGTGACGGCACGCGCGCGCAGGCGGTCGCGGCGGGCGGCGCGGTCCTTGGGGTCCATCGGGAAGCCGCGCCGGTCGAAGCGGGGGGCGGCGGCGCCACGCGCGCGTGGGTGATGCGCCAGCGCCACGTGCAGGGCCGCGCGGGGCGCCTCCAGGACGGCGAGTTCGGCGGGGGCGACGGTCGTGCCGGGCCACGGGCCGGGGACCGCGCGCTCGGCGCTGCGGCGGCAGTGCGGGCAGTCGTCGACGTGCCGGACGAGTTCCTTGCGCAGGGCGGTCGAGAGGACGAGCTGGTGGTCGCCGGTGAGCCGGGCGACGCTCGGGCAGTTGCCGGTCTCGACGACGGCGAGGGCCGCGCGGGTTCGCTCGACCTCGCAGGCGGCGGAGGCGAGCAGTTCGCGGGCGGCGGCGAGGTCCAGGCCGAGGACGGCGGCGACCTCGTGGGCGGCGAGGTGGTGGCGCACGGCGAGTTCGAGCGCCTCGCGCTGCTCCGGGGTGGTGCCGGCGGCCTCCGGCCAGGCGAGCAGGGCGAGTTCACGCCGCCGCTCCTCCTGGACCTCGATGGCGATCATCGGGGCGGCGGTCTCCCGGTGCCCCTCGTGCCGGCCCGCCGCGTGGGTGCCCTGACGTTTCTGCTTGGCCTCGGCCAGCTTGCGCAGACAGGCCCAGCGGGCCAGCGCGTACAGCCAGGCCCGGCGGTCGCCGTCCGCTTCCGGACCGCGGCGCCGCTCGGCGAGCGCGAGGACGTCGCCGAGCGCCGCGGTGGCCGTGTCGTGGTCGCACAGGACGGACAGACAGTAGGTGAACAGCCCGTCCAGATACGGCTCGTAGCGCGCGGGCGGCCGCTGCGCCAGCGTGCGCGCCGCGGCACGGTCACGCGCCTCCCGACGCGCCCGGTGCGCGCCGGTGGTGCGGGGCGAGGTCTCCGGACTGCTGCTCATCATCCGTGGACCGTAGGCGGCCCGCGAGGGCCCCTTCCGGCACCTTGAGCACTTTTAATCCGTACGGGTGAAACGATCCCTCAATCGGGTACAGGAACCCCGAATTCCGTGGCCTGTTCCTGACAGGAGGTGGCCGAATCCCGGGGGCGCGCACCGCGCGCCGGCCCGCCCGGACCGGTCGGCGACGGCATTGTCAGTGCCGCCGGTTACGGTTCCGTCATGGCTGCCCGTACGAAGACCACCAAGGACCGTCCGTCCTACCGCTGCACCGAGTGCGGCTGGCAGACGGCCAAGTGGCTCGGCCGCTGCTCCGAGTGCCAGGCGTGGGGGACGATCGAGGAGTACGGCACGCCCGCCGTCCGTACGACGGCACCGGGCCGCGTCACCACCTCCGCGCTGCCCATCGGCCAGGTCGACGGCCGCCAGGCCACCGCCCGCTCGACCGGTGTGCCCGAGCTGGACCGGGTGCTCGGCGGCGGTCTGGTCCCCGGCGCGGTCGTCCTCGTCGCGGGCGAACCCGGCGTAGGGAAGTCGACCCTGCTGCTCGACGTGGCGGCCAAGGCGTCGAGCGACGAGCACCGCACCCTCTATGTCACCGGCGAGGAGTCGGCGAGCCAGGTCCGGCTGCGGGCCGACCGCATCAAGGCCATCGCCGACCACCTCTATCTCGCCGCCGAGACCGATCTGGCCACCATCCTCGGCCACTTGGACGCGGTGAAGCCCTCGCTGCTGATCCTGGACTCGGTGCAGACGGTGGCCTCACCGGAGATCGACGGCGCCCCCGGCGGCATGGCCCAGGTCCGCGAGGTGGCCGGCGCGCTGATCCGCGCCTCCAAGGAGCGCGGCATGTCCACCCTCCTCGTCGGTCACGTCACCAAGGACGGCGCGATCGCCGGCCCCCGCCTCCTGGAACACCTGGTGGACGTGGTGCTCTCCTTCGAGGGCGACCGCCACGCGCGCCTGCGTCTCGTACGGGGCGTCAAGAACCGCTACGGCACGACGGACGAGGTCGGCTGCTTCGAGCTGCACGACGAGGGCATCACGGGCCTGGCCGACCCCAGCGGCCTGTTCCTCACCCGTCGCGCGGAGCCGGTCCCCGGCACCTGTCTGACCGTCACCCTGGAAGGCCGCCGCCCCCTGGTGGCCGAGGTCCAGGCGCTCACGGTCGACTCCCAGATCCCCTCCCCCAGGCGCACCACCTCGGGTTTGGAGACCTCCCGCGTCTCGATGATGCTCGCCGTCCTGGAGCAGCGCGGCCGGATCAGCGCCCTCGGCAAGCGTGACATCTACTCCGCGACGGTCGGCGGAGTAAAACTCTCGGAACCGGCCGCGGATCTGGCGATCGCGCTCGCCCTGGCCTCCGCGGCGAGCGACACCCCCCTGCCGAAGAACCTCGTCGCGATCGGCGAAGTCGGCCTCGCGGGCGAGGTCAGACGGGTCACGGGCGTGCAGCGCAGGCTCTCCGAAGCACACCGCCTGGGCTTCACCCACGCCCTCGTCCCGGGCGACCCGGGCAAGATCCCCAGCGGCATGAAGGTGCTGGAAGTCGCGGACATAGGGGACGCTCTGAGGGTCCTTCCGAGCTCCCGTAGGAGAGAGGCCCCACGGGACGTGGAGGACCGCCGGTAGACTTTGCCCTGGTCTCGCCCGTCCGTACGAACGTGAAGTGCGAACGGCGGTGCCCCAGCAACCTGCGACCGGAGGAGTGCAGTGGCAGCCAACGACCGGGCAGCAGCTCCCGGGAAGCCCGGTGGGAGTTCCGGTGCCGATGGCCTGATGCGCGCCTCCCTGAGCGCCGTGGCACCCGGCACGGCGATGCGCGACGGCCTGGAGCGGGTGCTCCGCGGCAACACCGGCGGACTCATCGTGCTCGGCTTCGACCGGACGGTCGAGGCGATGTGCTCGGGCGGATTCGTCCTGGACGTCGAGTTCACCGCCACCCGTCTGCGTGAGCTGTGCAAGCTCGACGGCGGAATCGTGATCTCCTCGGACCAGTCGAAGATCCTGCGCGCGGGCGTGCAGTTCGTGCCCGACGCGACGATCCCGACCGAGGAGACGGGCACCCGGCACCGCACGGCCGACCGCGTCTCCAAACAGGTCGGCTTCCCCGTGGTCTCCGTCTCCCAGTCCATGCGTCTGATCGCCCTCTACGTCGACGGCCAGCGCCGCGTCCTGGAGGACTCGGCCGCGATCCTCTCCCGCGCCAACCAGGCCCTGGCGACCCTGGAGCGCTACAAGCTCCGCCTGGACGAGGTCGCGGGCACGCTCTCCGCCCTGGAGATCGAGGACCTGGTGACGGTCCGGGACGTCTCCGCCGTGGCCCAGCGCCTGGAGATGGTCCGCCGTATCGCCACCGAGATCGCCGAGTACGTCGTCGAACTGGGCACGGACGGCCGCCTGCTGGCCCTCCAGCTCGACGAACTGATCGCGGGCGTGGAGCCCGAACGCGAGCTGGTGGTCCGCGACTACGTCCCCGAGCCCACGGCCAAGCGCTCCCGCACGGTGGACGAGGCGCTCTACGAGCTGGACGCCCTCACCCACGCGGAGCTCCTCGAACTCCCCACGGTGGCCCGGGCGTTGGGCTACACCGGCTCCCCCGAAGCCCTCGACTCGGCGGTCTCCCCGCGCGGCTTCCGCCTCCTGGCCAAGGTCCCGCGGCTCCCCGGAGCCATCATTGACCGCCTGGTCGAGCACTTCGGCGGCCTGCAGAAACTCCTCGCCGCGAGCGTGGACGACCTCCAGACGGTGGACGGCGTGGGCGAGGCCCGGGCCCGCAGTGTCCGCGAGGGCCTCTCCCGCCTGGCGGAGTCGTCGATCCTGGAGCGCTACGTCTGACGCCGGAGCGCTCCGTCCGACGCGGGAACGCCACGTCCGACCGACCGACCGGCGACCGCCGGTTGCGGTCAGTCGTTGTCGAGCACGAACGAGGTCTGCAGCTTGGCGTACCCCGCCGCCTGGACCTCCACCAGATAGGTGCCGGCCCCCGCGGACCCGGCCGGCGGCGTGGCGCACTCGGGCGCGCTCGGCTTGCGGTCCCACTTCACCGTGTAGGTGACGCTGCTCCCGGCCGGCACGCGGTACAGCAAACTGCCCGACGTCTTGGGGCAGTCGGCGGAGGACCAGTACGCGGTCCCGCCCTTGAGGATGGTCACGACCGCGCTCTTGGGTCCGAGGTCGACCTTGCAGTCGCTGCCTGCGGAGTTCTTCGCGGTGAGCAGCAACGAGGGCGTGTCGTCGGGCCCGTAGTTGTTGTGGAGGCTGCGCAGGCTCAACGTCACGTTGCTCGCTGTGCAGTTGGGCAAGGTGGAGTCGACGGGCACGGTGTCACCCGTACCGACACCACCACCGGAGCCACTGCCGCCGTCCGAGCCGGAAGCCGACCCCGTGTCACCCGAACTGCCGCCGGAGTCACCGCCGTTGGAGTCACCGGAACCCCCGCCGGTGTCGCCGCTCGCACCCCCGTCGGCGCTCCCGCCGCTCGACTCGTCCCGCCCGCCCGGGGCTTCACTGATCGCGGGCCCCGAACCGGACGGCCCCGCGGAGATCGTCGGCGCAGGAGTCTTGCCGTTGGCCCCGTCGTCGTCCTTCTTGCCGCCCCCACCGTCCGAGGTCACGATCCACGTGACCAGCAGCGCCAACAGGACGAGTACGGACAGCAGTACGGCCCTCCGACGCCAGTAGATGGTGGAGGGAAGCGGCCCGACCGGATTGCGCATAGATCCCACGGCGCAAACTGTACGAGAGATCGGAACGTTCCCTCGCCCCACCCGCCGCCAGTACCTCAACTTTTCCGGATCATCATCCCGGCACCCCCGCACGCGCGAGCACGCCGACGCACCGCCACGCCCCGACCCACCCACCGGCACACAGCGCAACGGCGGTCCAACGACCGCGCACCATGGCAGGATCGGAAGCGCCATGACTGCGCCCACGAAACCCCCACACGACAGCCCCGCCGCCGGCTCCTCCTCCGACTCCCCCGTCGGAGAGACCGCCGGCGACCTCCACGCCCCCGTGATCGACTGGTTCGAGGAACACGCCCGGGACCTCCCGTGGCGCCGCCCCGAAGCCGGCCCCTGGGGCGTGATGGTCAGCGAGTTCATGCTCCAGCAGACGCCCGTCAACCGCGTCCTGCCCGTCTACGAACAGTGGCTGGCCCGCTGGCCCCGCCCCGCCGACCTCGCCGCGGACGCCCCCGGCGAGGCGGTCCGCGCCTGGGGCCGGCTCGGCTACCCCCGCCGCGCCCTGCGTCTGCACGGCGCCGCGGTCGCGATAACGGAACGGCACGACGGCGACGTACCCACCGATCACGCCCAGCTGCTCGCCCTGCCCGGCATCGGCGAGTACACGGCGGCGGCGGTGGCGTCCTTCGCCTACGGACAGCGGCACGCCGTGCTGGACACCAATGTGCGCAGGGTCTTCGCGCGCGCGGTCACCGGCGTCCAGTACCCGCCCAACGCCACCACGGCGGCCGAACGCAGGCTGGCCCGCGCCCTGTTGCCCGACGACGAGCACACGGCGTCCCGCTGGGCCGCGGCGTCCATGGAGCTGGGCGCGCTGATCTGCACCGCGAAGAACGAGACCTGTCAGCGCTGTCCGATCGCCGCGCAGTGCGCGTGGCGGCTGGCGGGCAAGCCCGCGCACGAGGGTCCGCCGCGCCGCGGACAGACGTACGCGGGCACGGACCGTCAGGTGCGGGGCAGGCTGCTGGCCGTTCTGCGCGAGGCCCACGCGCCCGTGCCGCAGTCGGCGCTGGACCGGATGTGGCACGAGCCGGTGCAGCGGGCGAGGGCACTGGACGGACTCGTGTCGGACGGTCTGGTGGAACCTCTCCCAGGTGGTCTGTATCGACTCCCGTTGACGTGACGACGGCCGCGACAGCCGACGTCACGACGGACGTAACGTCCTCACCCCGCCCGCAAATCCCCCCACACCCCCACTAATCACCGCACCCGCTTACCCCGTCCCTACGGCTGTTACACAACCGACGGACAGCCGATTGCTAGCCGCGCGCTGCTTCGGACAGGCCCGTGACAACCCCTCCGTAGCTTCATCTACGTACCCGGCAGGTCCGGGGCGACTACGGACTGACCGCCGGCGAACGTCGGCGGAAACGGGGATCGGAAGGCGGTTCGACATGGCGCAGGGCGAGGTGCTCGAGTTCGAGGAGTACGTCCGCACCCGGCAGGACGCGCTGCTGCGCAGTGCCCGTCGGCTGGTCCCGGACCCGGTGGACGCCCAGGACCTGCTCCAGACGGCGCTGGTCCGGACGTACGGCCGCTGGGAGACCATCGAGGACAAGCGGCTGGCGGACGCCTACCTGCGCCGGGTCATGATCAACACGCGGACCGAGTGGTGGCGGGCCCGCAAGCTCGAAGAGGTGCCCACCGAGCAGCTGCCGGACGCCAGCGTCGACGACTCCACCGAGCAGCACGCGGACCGCGCGCTCCTCATGGACATCATGAAAGTTCTCGCACCGAAGCAGCGCAGTGTGGTGGTCCTGCGACACTGGGAGCAGATGTCCACGGAGGAGACCGCCGCCGCCCTCGGTATGTCGGCGGGAACGGTCAAGAGCACGCTGCACCGGGCGCTCGCCCGGCTCCGAGAGGAGCTGGAGAGCCGCGATCTGGACGCACGCGCGCTGGAGCGTGAGGAGCGGGAGCGGTGCGCGGTCTGACCGGCCGAGGGACCTTGCAGGCGGCGTTCACGGCGGTGGTCGTGCTCGCCGCCCTCGCCCTTTTCGTCTCCGCCTGCGCGACCGGCGGCACCGGCGCCCGTGACGAGGGCCCGGCGCACGAGGGTGCCTCGGACTCGGTGGCGGGCGCCGCGGTCTCCGCTGCGCCCACGCCGAGCCCGACCTCGACGACCGCGCGCGTGGACGCGGTCAAGCTGGTCGAGGACGATCCCGCGGTCGCCACGGAGGTCAAGCGCGAGCTGAAGCCGTGCGTGGCCGACGAGTACCCGGTCGACGTGTCGTACGGCGACCTCACCGGCGGGCGCGCGGACGATGTCGTGGTGAACGTACTGACCTGCGGCGACGCGGTCGGGATCGGCTCGTACGTCTATCGCGAGGTGAGCGGTCGGTACGAGAATGTGTTCAAGGTCGAGGAGCCTCCGGTCTACGCGGAGATAGACCGCGGCGACCTCGTGGTGACCAAGCAGGTCTACGAGAAGGGCGATCCGGTGTCGAGTCCGTCCGGCGAGAACGTGATCACGTACCGCTGGGGCTCGGGCCGCTTCACCGAGGAGTTCCGCACGCACAACGACTACAGCAACGCGGTCGGGGGCGACGCGACGCCGGCACCGGCGCCGTGAACCGTTCGTAGTCCTCGGACCGAACCCTCTTCAGCCGCACGCCTGCGCCACCAACCGAAACGAGAGCTGAGAACACCGGGATGGCAGACCAGACCCACGTCCTGTTCGTGGAGGACGACGACGTCATCCGTGAGGCCACCCAGCTCGCTCTGGAGCGGGACGGCTTCGAGGTCACCGCCATGCCCGACGGGCTGTCGGGCCTGGAGGCGTTCCGGGCCAAGCGCCCCGACATCGCACTCCTCGACGTCATGGTGCCGGGTCTGGACGGTGTGAGCCTGTGCCGCCGGATCCGCGACGAGTCGACCGTGCCGGTGATCATGCTGTCCGCGCGGGCGGACTCGATCGACGTGGTGCTGGGCCTGGAGGCGGGCGCGGACGACTACGTGACCAAGCCGTTCGACGGTGCCGTGCTGGTGGCGCGGATCCGGGCGGTGCTGCGCAGGTTCGGGCACGCGAGCGGCGGCGACAAGGCCGAGGAGGCGCCCGCCGAGGTGGCCGGCGGGGTGCTGACCTTCGGTGAGCTGGAGATCGACACCGAGGGCATGGAGGTGCGCCGGTCCGGCGAGACGGTGGCGCTGACGCCGACCGAGATGCGGCTGCTGCTGGAGTTCTCCTCGGCGCCGGGCACGGTCCTCTCGCGCGACAAGCTCCTTGAGCGCGTGTGGGACTACGGCTGGGGCGGCGACACCCGGGTCGTGGACGTCCATGTGCAGCGGCTGCGGACGAAGATCGGCCAGGACCGGATCGAGACGGTCCGTGGCTTCGGCTACAAGTTGAAGGCCTGAGCGGGGACGTCAGGGACATGCGGGGGATCTTCCGGAACCCGGGGACGGGCGGCGACGCGAACGGCGGCCCGGGCAGTGGCGCGGGCGGCATCCGCACCGGCCTGCGCTGGAAACTGAGCGCGGCGATCGCGCTGGTCGGCGCGCTGGTGGCGATCGCGCTGAGCCTGGTCGTGCACAACGCGGCCCGGGTGTCGATGCTGGACAACGCGCGCGACCTCGCCGCCGAGCGGGTGCGGATCGCGCAGCGCAGCTACGAGCTGTCCAACCGGCTGAACTTCCCGAACGTGCGGATCGACGACCCGGATCTGCCGTCGGCGCTGCGCGAGAAGGTCGCGGAGGGCCGGCGGGCGACGTACGTGACGGACCTGGCGAACGGCGTGCCGGACATCTGGGCCGCGGTGCCGGTCAACGACGGGCATGTGCTGTCCCTGCACACCGGGTTCACCGACCGCAGCACGGACATCCTCAAGGACCTCGACCAGGCCCTCGTCATCGGCTCCATCGCGGTGGTCCTCGGCGGCAGCGCACTCGGTGTGCTGATCGGGGGGCAGCTGTCGCGCCGGCTGCGCAAGGCGGCCGCCGCGGCGAACCGGGTGGCCAGGGGCGAGACGGACGTACGGGTGCGGGACGCCATCGGCGGGGTGGTGCGCGACGAGACCGACGACCTCGCGCGCGCGGTGGACGCCATGGCGGACACGCTCCAGCAGCGTCTTGAGGCGGAGCGCCGGGTGACGGCGGACATCGCGCACGAATTGCGTACGCCGGTGACGGGACTGCTCACCGCGGCGGAACTGCTGCCTCCGGGCCGCCCCACGGAGCTGGTCCTGGACCGCGCGAAGGCGATGCGCACGCTGGTCGAGGACGTCCTGGAGGTGGCCCGCCTCGACGGGGCCTCCGAGCGGGCCGAGTTGCAGGACATCGTGCTGGGCGAGTTCGTGGCCCGGCGGGTGGCGGCGAAGGACCCGGACATCGAGGTGCGGGTGGTGCACGAGTCGCTGGTCACCACCGACCCGCGCCGCCTGGAGCGCGTGCTGTTCAACCTGCTGGCCAACGCCGCGCGGCACGGCAAGCCGCCGATCGAGGTCACCGTCGAGGGCCGCGTGATCCGCGTCCGCGACCACGGGCCCGGCTTCCCGGCCGACCTCCTCGCGGACGGCCCCAGCCGCTTCCGCACCGGCAGCACGGACCGCGCGGGCCACGGCCACGGCCTGGGTCTGACCATCGCCACCGGCCAGGCCCGCGTCATGGGCGCCCGCCTCACCTTCCGCAACATCCGCCCACCCGGCGCCCCGGACCACGTCCCGTCCGAGGGCGCGGTAGCGGTGCTGTGGCTGCCGGAACACGCGCCGACGAACACGGGCAGCTATCCGATGCTGCCGTAGCGGTGCCCTCCGGGGGTTCGGCGGAGAGGGTGGTCGGCGAGGGGGCTGTACGAGGAAGCCGACCTCTCCCACGGCCCCGGGCCGAACCAGGCGGACCGTAGCTGGACGAGGCCGGACCGGACAGACGGACACAGCCCCGACAGCACTCACCCCTGGCGCCCGCGGCTCCGCGAGGCCGGACCAGAACGGGCCGGCATCGTGGTGCGGCAGCCCTCACGCCTTCCACGGCTCCGCGAGGCGGGACCGGCTGACGGACATCGGCCGACAGCCCTCACCGGCCCCGCGAGGCAGGACCAGACGAGCCGACCCCCCTTCGCCGACCCCCACCCCGACCTCCCTCAGCACGCCCGCACCCCCCGCGCCCCCGCCCCTCACACCCCCGCCACCACCAACTCCTCCCCCCGAGAAGGCCGCACCCCGTCCGTCCGCCCCGTGAAGTACCGCTCCGCCAGTTCCTCCGCCGACACGTGCCGGGCCGTTCGGAAGCCGGTCTCTCGGGCCAGGGCGAGGATCTGCTCGGGGCGGAAGAAGGTCTGGAAGGGCGTGCCCGCGGCCCGCGCGCCCTTCATCGCCGCCCTGAGCTGGGGCTGTTCCTCCGGCTCGACGTCCTCGACGGGCCGGAGGAAGGTCGAGACCAGCGTCGATCCGGGGGCCAGGCCGGCGACAAGGGCGAAGGTCGCCTTGATGGCCTCCGGGGTGAGGTACATCGTGACGCCGGCGGAGGCCACCACCGCGGGCCGGCCGGGGTCGAGCCCGGCGTCGAGCAGCCGCCCCCACCAGTCGCCCTCGAAGTCGACCGGCACGAGCCGCAGCCAGTCCGGCACGCCGAGGCCGAGCGCCTCCAGTCGCCGCCGCTTGAAGGCCTGCGGTCCGGGCCGGTCGACCTCGAACACCCGCAGCCGGGCGGCGACATCGGGCCGGCGCTGGGCGAACGTGTCCAGCCCCGCCCCGAGGACGACGTACTGGTCCACGCCCTCCCCCGCCCGCTCCACCACCAGGTCCTCGACGAACCGGGCCCGCGCCACGATCGACGCCCGGACCCGCCGCGTGGCCCGCTCGTCCATGTCGGGACGGTCCCGCCAGTCGTCACCGGGATCCGCGAGCCGCAGCCCGAGCTCGTCCTCCAGCACGTGCGGCGCCGCGTCGGCCCGGACGTGCAGGGCCCGCCACAGGGCGGTCCGCACGGCGGTGTGGTCGGCGCCGGCGTGTCCCTGTTCGGTGGCGTCGCTCAGCACGCCCAGTCCTTCGACAGGTCGAGGTCACCCTCGCGGGGCTGGGTGAAGGAGAACCAGTTGCCTGAGTCGTCGCGGAACACCGCTTCGATGCCGTACGGACGCTCCTGCGGCTCCTGGAGGAACTCCACGCCCCGGTCCTTGAGCTTCTTGCAGTCCCCGTGGATGTCGTCCGTCGTCAGCGCGCCCGCGCCGAGGACTCCCTTGGCCACGAGCTTGCGGACCATCTCGGCGGACTCCGGGTCCATCGCGGGCGGTCCCGGCACCATCAGCGTGAGATCGACGTCCGGCTGGTTCTCGGCACCGACGGTGAGCCAGCGCATGCCGCCCTCGCCCATCGTGATGTCCGACCGGACCTCAAGGCCCAGCTTCTGGGTGTAGAACTCCTTGGCCCGGTCCTGGTCGAGAACCCAGACGGTCGAGATCTTGAGTCCCTTGATCACGGTGTGCTCCTGCCGACGGTGACTGTCTTCCTGCTCCGTCACCGTAGGCAGCGGCGGAGTCAGCCCGCTTCTCCAGAATTGCGCCGCTCCCCGCCGGGGCCGCTTCTGAAGCCACCGGCCCAGAGCATGGCGTAGCACCCCGGTATGAGCGCGGCCCCACGACCCACGTGCTTGGCGCGGTACTCCGTGGGGGCCAGCCCGGTCCACGCCTTGAACCGGGTCGAGAACGTGCCCAGACTGCTGAAGCCGACCAGGTTGCAGATCTCGGTCACCGACAGATTCGCGGTGCGCAGCAGATCCTCGGCCCGATCGATCCGCCGGTGCGTGAGGTACTGGCCCGGCGTCTCCCCGTACGCCTCCTTGAAGGCGCGGATGAAGTGGTACCGCGAGTACCCGGCATGCGCGGCCACCGCGACCAGGTCCAGTTCCGCGTCGGCCCAGTCACGGTCCATCGCGTCCTTGGCCAGCCGCAACTGCCGCATTTTGTCCATACGGCGATGGTGGCACGGGCCACTGACAATCAGACCTCGCTCACATCGGCCCGTCTGGGGGTGCCCCCTCTGGGGGAGTTCGAGGACGAGGCCCTCCGGGCCGAAGGGGGGCCCGGGGGCACAGCCCCCGGCAACGGCGCCGCACCCGAACACGAAGACGTACCCGAACACGACGACGTACCCGAACACACCGAACCGCCCCCGAACACGAAGAAGGCCCCCCGGGGCGGACACCAACCGGGGGACCTTCGGCTCACTGTGACTTTCAGACGGCCTCGACGAGCGGCGCCGGGGCCGACCCTTCCTCGCCGGGCTTGGGCGCAGCCGGCCCCGCTCCGCGGAGCGTGACCTCCTGGACGAACACCGCCGCCACCAGCGCGGCCACCGCCACGATCGCGCCCAGCAGGAACGCGGAGTGGACGCCCGCGGAGACCGCGTGCTGGTAGGCCTCCCGCGCGGCGGCGGGCAGCTTCGCCAGGCTCGCCGCGTCCAGCTGCGCCGACTGCTCGGTGACCTTGGAGCCCAGCGCGCCGGCCCGCTCGGACATGACGTCCTGGACCCGGTTGTTGAACAGGGCACCCATGATCGCGACACCGAAGGAGGAGCCGAGCGTACGGAACAGGGTGGTCGAGGAGGACGCGACGCCCATGTCCTTCATCTCGACGCTGTTCTGCGCGACCAGCATGGTGATCTGCATCAGGCAGCCCATGCCGAGTCCGACGACCGCCATGAACACACCGGACATGAAGCGCGAGGTGTCGGTGTCCATCGTGGACAGCAGGTACAGCCCGACGATCATCGAGGCGCTGCCGACGATCGGGAACACCTTGTACTTGCCGGTGTTGGTGGTCACACGCCCCGCCACCATCGAGGTGACCAGCATCGCGCCGAGCATCGGCAGGAGCAGCAGCCCGGAGTTGGTCGCGGACGCGCCCTGCACGGACTGCTGGTACAGCGGCAGGAAGAGCGTCGCGCCGAACATCACGAAGCCGGTGATGAAGCCGATGATCGACATCAGGGTGAAGTTGCGGCTGCGGAAGATGTGCAGCGGCACGACCGGCTCGGCGGCCTTGGTCTGCCAGTACACGAACCCGACCAGCGAGACCACGCCGATCCCGATGAGCTCCATGATCCGCGCGGAGGACCAGGCGTACTCGGAGCCGCCCCAGGTGGTGACGAGGACGGTGGAGGTGATGCCGACGGTCAGCAGGATGACACCGAGGTAGTCGATGCCCGCCTTGGACCGCTTCTTCGGCAGGTGCAGCACGACGCTGATCAGGCCGAGCGCGAACACGCCGAGCGGCAGGTTGATGTAGAAGGACCAGCGCCAGCCCCAGTTGTCGGTGATGGTGCCGCCGACCAGCGGACCGCCGATCATCGCGAGCGCCATGACGCCGGCCATCATGCCCTGGTACTTGCCGCGTTCCCGCGGCGGGATCAGGTCACCGATGATCGCCATGACGCCGACCATCAGACCGCCGGCGCCCAGACCCTGGATGGCCCGGAAGCCGATCAGCTCGCCCATGTTCTGGGCCATGCCGCTGAGCGCGGAGCCGATCAGGAAGATCACGATCGAGGTCATGAAGGTGGCCTTGCGGCCGTACATGTCGCCGAGCTTGCCCCAGACCGGGGTCGAGGCGGCGGTCGCGAGCGTGTACGCCGTCACCACCCAGGAGAGATGCTCCAGGCCGCCGAGTTCGCCGACGATCGTCGGCATCGCGGTGCCCACGATCATGTTGTCGAGCATCGCCAGCATCATGGTGATCATGAGCGCCAGCAGCACGACCCGTACGCTGCGCGGCTGTTTGCCCGTGTCCACGTCCACCGTCTGTGTGTCCGCCATTGTCGTCACTCCCCTGTACTTCCCTGTACATCCCCCCGGCCGGCTACTTACTTGCCGCCCGGCTAGTTGACTACACTGCAGGAAGGTAGACCGGGAACTAGCCGGGCGTCAAGTAAGTTTTCTAGTCGGGCGGCAAGTAAGTTAGGTACCGGCCGCCAGGTAAGTTTTCAGGGGCCCCGATGACCGCGAGGATGGTTGGCACCATGGACGGCACGAAGCAGCAGCGCCGCGGCAACACCCGCCAGCGCATCCAGGACGTCGCGCTCGAACTCTTCGCCGAGCAGGGGTACGAGAAGACCTCGCTCCGCGAGATCGCCGAGAGCCTCGACGTCACCAAGGCGGCCCTCTACTACCACTTCAAGACCAAGGAAGAGATCCTCGTCAGCATCTTCGACGATCTGACGCAGCCGATCCTCGACCTGACCGAGTGGGGCAAGCAGCAGCCGCACACGCTGGAGACGAAGCAGGAGATCGTACGGCGGTACAGCGAGATCCTGGCCGGTGCGGCACCGCTGTTCCGCTTCATGCAGGAGAACCAGGCGGCCGTGCGCGAACTGCGGGTCGGCGAGACCTTCAAGGACCGTATGCAGGGCCTGCGCGAGATCATCGTGGACCCGGACGCGGCCCTGGTCGACCAGATCCGCAGCGTCAGCGCGATCTTCACCCTGCACGCCGGGATGTTCTTCATCCAGGACCTGGACGCGACCCCCGAGGAGAAGCGCAAGGCCGTCCTGGAGGTCGCGACCGACATGGTGACCCAGGCCCACCAGGGCATGAAGGCCGCCGCGGAACCGTCCTAGACGGTCAGACGGTCAGGCCCTTGGCGCGCAGGAACTTGACGGGGTCGATCGCCGAGCCGTAGTTGGCGGTCGTACGGATCTCGAAGTGCAGGTGCGGACCACTGGAGTTACCGGTGTTGCCGGACCGGGCTATGTGCTGCCCGGTGGCGACGACCTGGCCGACCTTGACGTCGATCCGCGACAGGTGGGCGTACTGCGAGTACGTGCCGTTGGCGTGCTTGATGACGATGGCGTTGCCGTACGCGGCTCCGTCGCCGGCACCGTTCGAGCCGGCCTTGACGACCGTGCCGCCGTGCGCGGCGCGGACGTCGGTGCCGCTGGCGACGGCGAAGTCCTGGCCGCTGTGTGTGGACTGCCACATGCCGCCGGCCTGGGCGAAGGTCGCGGAGAGCGTGTAGCTCTTCACCGGCGCGACCCAGGAGACGGCCTTCTTGGCGGCGGCCTTCCGCACCGCGGCCTTCTTGGCGGCGGTCTTCTTCGCGGCGGTCGCCTTGGCGCTCGCGGCGGCCTTGGCGGCCTTCGCCTGCGCGGCGGCCTGCGCCTCGACACCGCTCGCGGCGGCGGAGGTGCTCACCACGGAGGTGGCGTCGGCGGCGACCGCGACCCCGGCACCCAGCGCGACCGACACACCGAGACCGGCGGTCAGGACGGCCGCGCGGGTGCGGAGCGTGGACGTACGGGCGGAGCGGAACGGGACGCGCGAAGACATCGAAACCTCATGGGGACGGGGACAGAAAAGCCACCCGGCACACGGACGGCCGCCGGATGGACCGTCCCTTGGTAACCCCGACCCCCACGGACCCCAAAACCCAAGATCTACGACGGAAGCTAGTACTTCATCCCAAAACTTCCGACTCCTTGACACAACCACCATCGGGAATGAATCCACCCACGACGGACGAACCCGCCACAAGGTTCCGGGACAAAAGTCCTTTTTGCCCAGATCGGGCCATCTACTACCCCAGGCAGTAACGGACAAATCGCCTGTGCGGCATGTCACCGACCCACAAGATCAAGGCCCTTGGGAATGTGACGGGGACTACTCTGCTGTCCCATCGACAAGGCTCAGGGGGAGGCCGAGTGGATCCGACGGTCATCGGCACCAGGCTCGCGTCCAGCCTGATCGGCCCACTGGTGAAGAAGCTCTTCCTACGGGAGGGCCCGGGCGCCGGCCTGGTCGACAAGCCCGTACGCGTCTCGGCGCTGGTGTCCTTCCGGGGCGAGCGGCGCACCCTCGGCCAGCGGTAGCTGCGCAAACTGGTCCGGGAGCTGGTCGAGCGCGCGGCCCGCGAGACCCGGAAGGCGCTGCTGGACACCGCGGAGCTGGAGGCGGTGGCGGACGCCCTGCGCCGCACCCTCCTCGCCCTCGGCGATCTGGACCTGGACGACATGCTGAAGGTGCTCTACCTGCAGAGCTGCGGGAACCTGATGTCCTTCGCCCCGCTGAAGCAACTGCCCCTGGAATCAGTGGGGCTGATGGACCTGCCGGGCATCCAGGACCTGGACGTGCTGAACGAGCTGAACCTGCTCAGCACGCTGAGGCTCGGCCCGGCGGAGGTCACCGGCCTCGCGTCCAAAGGGATCCGCCTGGAGAACATCCACCACGTCTCCCTGACAGGCGACGCGTCGGCGGCGCGACTCGGGTCGGCAGTGACGGCATTCCCTCGGACGGTGTCCTTACGGGTGCTCTCCGGCACCGAACTCGACCTGGCCCCTCTGGCAGCCCACCCAACCCTGCGCCGCGTGACGACTCCCCCCAACTGCCGCCTCCTGAAAGCGGATCGGCTCCCGGACACCATCGCCCTGAATCCCGACCGCCGCACAATGTGACGCACACCCCTAGCAAACTACCGTCCAGTAACCCTACGGTTCCCCTCGCGCCACCCTCGCCCCGCACCATGCACCAGACACCGGCATCCGGACGTGAGTGAGAGGACCCCCATGACAACAAGACGCCCCTGGGCGCGCCGCCTGGCCACCGCCGCCGTCTCCGTCTCCGCCCTCGTGGCGCTGGCGGCCCCCGCCGACGCGGCGACGAGCACCACCAGCACCGCCGCCGCCGAGGACGTCGACTACGCGACCTGGCAGACGGACTGCCGGGCGGTCATGGACCAGGCCCTGCCCTACCTGAAGCAGCGTATCGCCGCCGCGAAGCCGGGCGAGAAGCAGGCGATCGTCTTCGACATCGACAACACCACCCTGGAGACCGACTTCGGCTTCAGCTGGCCGCAGCCGGCCAACAAGCCCGTCCTGGACGTCGCGGAGTACGCCCAGGAGCACGGCGTCTCGCTGTTCTTCGTCACCGCCCGCCCGGGCATCATCTACCTGCCCACCGAGTACAACCTCGAGCACGACGGCTACGAGGTCTCCGGCCTCTACGTCCGCGGCCTCTTCGACCTCTTCAAGGACGTCGCCGCCTACAAGACCGCCCAGCGCGTCGACATCGAGAGCAAGGGCTACACGATCATCGCGAACGTCGGCAACAGCGCCACCGACCTCTCGGGCGGCCACGCCGAGAAGACGTACAAACTCCCGGACTACGACGGCCAGTTGTCCTGACTCCCGCCCCGGACCCCCAGTTGGGCTGATCGCCGGGCGCGTCTCCTGCGGGGCCGGTACTTTCGGGTACCGGCCCCACCGAGTCGACGGGCCGAGGGGGATTCCATGAGCGCCACAGAGCCGCCGCGCGTCGAACTCGCGGACGCCGTACAGACCATCCGCGACGAGCTGCTCACCGCGGCCCGGCGCTCCACGGGACACGACGTCGTCTTCGAAGTGGGCGACATCCAGATGGAGTTCACCGTCGAGTTCCGCAAGGAGAACAAGGCCCACGCCAAGGTGCTGGCCTGGGTCGTCGACGCGGGCGCGGACACCACGCGCGCCAACAGCCGTACGCACAAGGTGTCCTTCACCCTGCGGGCACGGGACGCGCGCACGGGCGCGCCCTGGAAGGTGCGCAACGAGACGGAGGGCAGCGTCGACGCGTTCGGCCGTGGTGCGCCCACCACGCCGTGATACTGCGTTCGGCCGTCGAGCGGTCCGTGGTGGTGCTGGCCGGATCGCAGGGCAGCGGAGTCATGCTGACCCCACGCCTCGTGCTGACCAGCGCGCACGTGCTGCGGAACAAGGAGTGGATCCGCACGGTCCACCCGGAGAGCGAACAGCCCCTGCCCAGCCGGGTGGTGTGGCGCGACGAGGAGACCGACGTCGCCCTGCTGCTCACCGGCGAGGAGCTGGTCGCCCCGGACCGCTGGGCACTGGCGAGACTGCGCTGGGGAGCCGTCGGCGCCTCCGATCCGCTGCCCGGCTGCCAGATCGTCGGCTTCCCGCAGGTCCAACGGTTCGGCCCGGACGACCAGTTGGAGTACGACCAGCTCACCGGAACCGTGCTGCCCATGGCCGGGCGGATCCGATCGACGCTGGTGTGCGAGTTCGACCGGGCCCCGGTGGCCGCCCCGAAGCCGGGCGAATCACCGTTCGCCGGACTGTCCGGGGCGCCCCTGTTCGCCGGCGCCGTCCTGATCGGCATAGTGACCCAGGTCCCGGACAAGCGCGACCACCGCCGCATCGAGGCGACCCCCGTGGACCGCATCCTCCAGGCCCCGGACTTCCCCCGCCAGGTGATGGGCAGCGAACCGGGTCACGTCCCCCCGGTGTTGGAGACGGTCGGGCCGGGCTCCCACTTCCAGGACGAGCGGTTCGAGCGCCAGTACGCGCGCGCCCTGAAGACCCGATACCGCAAGATCGAGATCTTCGGGCTCGACGAACTGGGCACCACCGAGACCAACTGGGACCTGGACACGGCGTACTTGAGCCTGGAGGCGATCTCCGCCACGGAGGCCCGGGAGACTCGGGAGACCCGGGAGGCTCGGGAGAACGCCCCCCTGCCCCAGGCCGTGTCCGTACCGCGCCGGATCAACGACCTGCTCGCCGACCGCCCTCGAACCGTCCTGCGCGGCGAGGCCGGCGCCGGCAAGACCACGCTGGTGTGGTGGCTCGCCTCCCATGCCGCCTGTGGCGCCCTCGATCACGAACTCGCCGAACTGAACGACCTGGTGCCCTTCGTGATCCCCATGCGCAGCCTGCTGGCCCGGGGCAAGGCCTTCCCCCGGCTCCCCGAACTGGCCACGGTCGCCGAGCTCCAGATCGACGAACTCCCCGACGGCTGGACCGGCCGCGTCCTGGCAGCGGGACGCGCGCTTCTCCTCGTCGACGGCATGGACGAAGTGCCGCCCGCCGACCGGGAGGAGGCCCGCCGCCGTCTGTCCGATCTCCTGGCGGCGTATCCGCACAACCGGTGCCTGGTCACCGTACGACCGCTGGCGGTGGCCACCGACTGGCTCGGCTCGGAGGACTTCGAGGAACTCCGGCTGCTCCCCATGCGCGACGAGGACGTCCTGGCCTTCTCCCGCGCCTGGCACGCGGCCGCGCGCCTGGAATGCGCCGGCCTCCGCGACACCCATCGGGCGGCCGTGGAGGAGGAGCACCTGCACACCCTGGAACGGGCGCTGACAACGGAGTTGGAGCGCAACCCGACCCTCCTCCACCTCTCCCGCACCCCGCTCCTCGCGGCCGTGGTCTGCGCCCTCCACCGCCGCCGCAGAGGATTCCTGCCGGAGACCCGCTGGTCCCTCTACCACGCCTCGCTCACCATGCTGCTCGGCGGCCGCGACACCCTGCGCCGGGTCGGCGCGCCCGAGGGCATAGTCCTGGGAGTCGAGGAACACCAGCAGTTGCTTCAACGCATCGCGGCCTGGCTGGCCCGCAGCGGGAACACCGAGTTCAACCACGCCCAGGCGGAACACCAGATCGCACTGGCCATGCGGAGCATGCCCCAGGTGCGGGAGCAGGGTTCCGCCGAGGCCGTCCTCACCCATCTCCTCAACCGCAGCGGACTGCTCCAGGAGCGCAACGAGACGGCCATCCAGTTCATCCACCGCACCTTCCAGGACTACCTGGCGGCGAAGGAACTCCAGGAGAGCGACGGCCTGGGCGAGCTGCTCCAGCACGCGGGCGAGGAGGAATGGCAGGACATCATCCTCCTGGCCGTCGGCCACTGCCACCGGGGCGAGGTCCGCCGCCTGATAGAGCAACTGATCGAGAAGGGCGACGGCACCGAGGACCGGGGGTTGCGCGCCAACATCCATGTGCTGGCGGCCCGTTGCGCGCTGAGCGCGGTGGTGCTGGAGGAGGAGGTACGGGAGGAGGTGGCTGAGCGGGTGCGGGGGTTGCTACGGCCGCTGGATGCCGCGGGCACCGCTGCGCTGGCGTCCCTTGGGTCGTACGTGCTTCCGCTGATCCCGGGCCCGGAGGGATTGGACGAGGCTCAAGCCCTACGGATCGTCAACCTCGTCCGCGAGGTCGGCGACCCTGCGTCCTTGCCGCTGCTTCGGCGGTACGCCACGCATACTTCCCGCTCTGTCCGAGGCATGCTCCAGAACACATGGCCGCGCTTTCCCACAGAGGACTACGCCCGAGAAGTTCTCGCCCATATGCCCCTTGAGGACGAGCAGGTCATCGTGACCACCCCCGCCATGGTCTCGGCATTGCACTACTGCGGTCCCATCGGCACGGTCATGGCCGACATGGCCGTCAGCGGTGCCGACCTGGCCGATCTCCTGCCGCGTACTGGTATCAGAGGGCTCTACGTCATCGACAACTCACTGCTGGACGACCTCTCCTTCGTCCGCGGGCTGTCCGGACTGACCTCTCTGCAGCTCAGTGTGTGCCCCAGAGTCAGGACACTGTCCGCACTCGAAGGCCTGCCGCTCACCTCGCTCAGCGTGGAACTCCAAGAGATGTCCAAGTCCGAACTGGTCTCTCTGGAACGGCTGGACCGGCTGACCGAACTCTCGCTGGCGGGCCCCCCGCTCGACAGCAACATCCCCATTCCCTCAAGGCACCCGACGGTCGAACGGCTCACGGTGATCGGCCACTCGGAGATGATGATCAACGACCTTTCCCAGTGGCCCTCTCTGCGTGAACTCGTCGTGCAAGGCGACTGCAACGTGCCCGCGCTGCTACTGGCAGCCGCCAAGGCCCCTTCACTCAGCAATCTCGACTTCAGGGTCGGCTTCAGGTTCGCGACACTGCCGCGCAGATCCTGGGACCTCGGTCCTCTACCAGGAATCCGCGATCTCACCCTCAGAGGCATCGACCGCGCCAGCTCCGCGACGGACCTGGCCCAGCTGTTCCCCTCGCTCACCCGACTCAGCATCGAATGCGCCCCAGGCACCGCACTGGACCTGTCCCCGCTCCAGGACCACCCCGACCTGACCATCGAGATCAACGGCCAGCCGGCGCACCCCAGCCCATGAGAAAGGGGCCGGCGCCCCAAAGGCACCGGCCCCTCATTCGGCGAACCCCCGGAAGGGCTACGCCTCCTTGCTCAGGTTGGGCCCAGCCCCGCCCGCCGCCTGCTCGATCGGCGGAACGTCCGGCAGTGCCGACTTCTCCTCACCCCGGAAGGTGAAGATCTTGGCCTCGCCCTCGCCCTCGGTGTCCACGACCACGATGTGACCGGGGCGCAGCTCGCCGAAGAGGATCTTCTCCGAGAGCGTGTCCTCGATCTCGCGCTGGATGGTGCGCCGCAGCGGACGCGCACCCAGCACCTGGTCGTAGCCCTTGGTCGACAGCAGCTCCTTGGCGGACTGGGAGAGCTCGATGCCCATGTCCCGGTCCTTGAGGCGCTCGTCCACCTTGGCCACCATCAGGTCGACGATCGCGAGGATGTCGGCCTGGGTGAGCTGCGGGAAGACGACGACGTCGTCGACGCGGTTGAGGAACTCGGGCCGGAAGTGCTGCTTGAGCTCGTCCGAGACCTTGTTCTTCATGCGCTCGTAGTTCGACTTCGTGTCACCCGTGGCCGCGAAGCCCAGGTTGAAGCCCTTGGAGATGTCCCGGGTGCCGAGGTTGGTCGTCATGATGATGACCGTGTTCTTGAAGTCCACGACCCGGCCCTGGGAGTCGGTCAGGCGACCGTCCTCCAGGATCTGCAGCAGCGAGTTGAAGATGTCCGGGTGGGCCTTCTCGACCTCGTCGAAGAGGACCACCGAGAACGGCTTGCGCCGCACCTTCTCCGTCAGCTGGCCGCCCTCTTCGTAGCCCACGTAACCGGGGGGCGAACCGAAGAGCCGCGAGACCGTGTGCTTCTCGCTGAACTCCGACATGTCGAGGGAGATCAGCGCGTCCTCGTCACCGAAGAGGAACTCCGCCAGCGCCTTGGACAGCTCGGTCTTACCGACACCGGACGGGCCGGCGAAGATGAACGAACCACCGGGACGCTTCGGGTCCTTCAGACCGGCACGCGTACGACGGATCGCCTTCGAGAGCGCCTTGACGGCGTCCTTCTGGCCGATGACCCGCTTGTGGAGCTCGTCCTCCATGCGCAGCAGACGCGAGGACTCCTCCTCGGTCAGCTTGAAGACCGGGATGCCGGTGGCGGTCGCGAGGACCTCGGCGATCAGCTCGCCGTCGACCTCGGCGACGACGTCCATGTCGCCGGCCTTCCACTCCTTCTCCCGCTTGGCCTTGGCGGCCAGGAGCTGCTTCTCCTTGTCGCGGAGGGAGGCGGCCTTCTCGAAGTCCTGCGAGTCGATCGCGGACTCCTTGTCGCGGCGCACGCCCGCGATCTTCTCGTCGAACTCGCGCAGGTCCGGCGGCGCGGTCATCCGGCGGATGCGCATCCGGGAGCCGGCCTCGTCGATCAGGTCGATCGCCTTGTCCGGCAGGAAGCGGTCCGAGATGTACCGGTCGGCCAGGGTGGCGGCCTGGACCAGCGCCTCGTCCGTGATGGAGACACGGTGATGGGCCTCGTACCGGTCACGCAGACCCTTGAGGATCTCGATCGTGTGCGGCAGCGAGGGCTCGGCGACCTGGATGGGCTGGAAACGGCGCTCGAGAGCGGCGTCCTTCTCCAGGTGCTTGCGGTACTCGTCGAGCGTGGTGGCGCCGATGGTCTGCAGCTCACCGCGGGCCAGCATGGGCTTCAGGATCGAAGCCGCGTCGATGGCGCCCTCGGCGGCACCCGCACCGACCAGCGTGTGCAGCTCGTCGATGAACAGGATGATGTCGCCGCGGGTGCGGATCTCCTTGAGCACCTTCTTCAGGCGCTCCTCGAAGTCACCGCGGTAGCGGGAGCCGGCGACCAGTGCGCCGAGGTCGAGGGTGTAGAGGTGCTTGTCCTTGAGGGTCTCGGGCACCTCGCCCTTGACGATGGCCTGGGCGAGCCCCTCGACGACGGCGGTCTTGCCGACGCCGGGCTCACCGATCAGGACCGGGTTGTTCTTCGTACGGCGGGACAGCACCTGCATGACCCGCTCGATCTCCTTCTCGCGCCCGATGACCGGGTCGAGCTTGGACTCACGAGCGGCCTGGGTGAGGTTCCGGCCGAACTGGTCGAGGACCAGGGACGTGGAGGGCGTGCCCTCGGCAGGACCGCCACTGGCGCCGGCGGTCTCCTTGCCCTGGTAGCCGGAGAGCAGCTGGATGACCTGCTGCCGCACCCGGTTGAGGTCGGCACCCAGCTTGACCAGGACCTGGGCGGCGACGCCCTCGCCCTCACGGATCAGGCCGAGCAGGATGTGCTCCGTGCCGATGTAGTTGTGGCCCAGCTGAAGGGCCTCGCGGAGCGACAGCTCCAGGACCTTCTTGGCACGAGGGGTGAAGGGGATGTGCCCGGACGGGGCCTGCTGGCCCTGGCCGATGATCTCCTCCACCTGCTGGCGGACCGCCTCGAGCGAAATCCCGAGGCTCTCAAGGGCCTTGGCGGCGACACCCTCACCCTCGTGGATCAGACCCAGGAGGATGTGCTCGGTGCCGATGTAGTTGTGGTTGAGCATCCGGGCTTCTTCCTGAGCCAGGACGACAACCCGCCGCGCGCGGTCGGTGAACCTCTCGAACATCGTTAATCGCTCCTCAGAGCGGTCAGGCAGTGGGGGGAACTTCCCCTCCCTGTCCTTCCGCAGCTTAGTCCCGCAAGCGGGGACCGCTCATTCCAACTGCCGACACCGGACCGAGAACCAGCACTGCCTCCTGACCCCGAACGCCGACATCTGCTCCAACTCGATGGTGCGAGACGATGTTCCCGCAGGCCAGACAGTTACCCCCACCATCAGTACGCCGATGGCGAACGTGAGACGCCCCGTCCTGCGTGTCGCCCCCTCTCACTAGGGATGTCTTACCCGTGCGAACGGACACTCCATGCCGCGCGCACCGGTTCCCTCCGCTATGGGCGAACACCCTTGCACCTCGCCGCACCCCCGCACGCCCCCTTTTCGACACGCTGTGCAATTACTGGAACACCCAGCGTAACTCGCGGCCTCTTCGGACGGTTGCGCTTGTCATGGTTGGCAGCGACCCCTCGCTCACTCTCCCGCTCACCGCGGTCGGCACCAGGGTCCCGGCCCCGCGCCGCCCCCTCGATCCGGACGAGCGGCTCCGCCGGTGGTACGAGGTCGAGCTGGGCTGGCCGACGCTGCCCCCGGACCCCACCGGCGCCGGTTCTCCGCTGCGCCTGCGCGCGGGCGAGCGTTTCGACGTCCTGGACGTGCCGGCCGAGGCGGGCCGGGCGGCGCTGCGGCATCTCGCGCCGGGCTCTCCGGTGGCCGTCCTGGGCGATCGGATGCGGCTGCTGGTGGCCGCGGGCGGCGCGGAGGAGCTGCCGGGGCTGCTGGACTGGCTGGAGTGGCGCGCGCTGGCGCTCGATCTCACCGCGATCGGCGAGGGCGGCCGGATGGACGCGCCGCTGCTGCCCGGGCGGGTTCCGGTCCGCGCGGACACCCTGCAGGGGGCCGCCGTATGGTTGCGGCCCCCCGAGCCGGGGTGCGAGGTCGAGGCCTCGCTGCCGACACTGTCGGCCGTGGGGGGCCTTGGGGGCGCCCCCGATCTCGTACGACTGGTGGACACGGTGGCGACGCAATGCCACCGGCTGCGGCTGCGGCGCGCGTGCGCGGAGCCGCTGTCCTTTCCCTAGGCCCGCGAGCGGGCTTTCGGGACGGTAATGCCCACGGTCAGGCGTTGGCCTTCTCGTAGGCCTCACGGATGGACGCGGGGACGCGGCCACGGTCGTTGACCTCGAAGCCGTTCTCCTTCGCCCACGCGCGGATCTGTGCGGTGTCCTGGCTGCCGCCCGTCGTGGCACGCGCCTTTCCGCGCCCGCCCGAAGCGCGGCCTCCGGTACGCCGACCGCCCTTCACGTAAGGGTCGAGAAGGCCGCGAAGCTTGTCCGCATTGGCAGTCGTGAGATCGATCTCGTACGTCTTGCCGTCCAGCGCGAACGTGACGGTCTCGTCCGCCTCGCCGCCGTCGAGGTCGTCGACAAGAAGGACCTGAACCTTCTGTGCCACCGGATTTCCTTTCATCCATAACTTGAGGGCCGTGGCTCTGCGGCGTCTGCCGTTTCGCCGTCCCTTGTTATATGCAGTACTGCAGTACGTCGGAAAGCAAACCGCTTTTGCTGGAAAAACACAAACCCCCGGGAGAGACCGGTCGACCCGGTCCGGTCCGGAAACATGCGCGTTTCGGACATAGGGAACCTGGGCAGGGGTCGCGCGGAATACAGCCTGGTGATCGGCGATCACAGATCCTCACAGATGCAGAAGCATCCGGCTGTTGCCCAAGGTGTTCGGTTTCACTCGTTCGAGTCCGAGGAACTCGGCGACGCCCTCGTCATAGGAACGCATCAGCTCTGCGTAGACATCCGTGTCGACAGGCGTCTCACCGATCTCGACGAAGCCGTGCTTGCCGAAGAAGTCCACTTCGAAGGTCAGGCAGAAAACGCGACGAACGCCGAGCCAGCGCGCGGTCTCCAGCAACTTCTCCAGCAACTGATGCCCGACACCGGCACCCTTGAGGCCGTCCTTCACCGCGAGAGTACGGACTTCCGCGAGGTCTTCCCACATCACATGCAGTGCGCCGCAGCCGACCACCTCGGCGCTTGAGTCGGCATCCCGTTCGGCGACCCAGAACTCCTGGATGTCCTCGTAAAGCGTCACCGTCGCTTTGTCGAGCAGGATGCGGTCACGGACGTACGCGTCAAGGAGCTGGCGCACGGCCGGGACATCGCTGGTACGGGCCCGCCGGACGGTGATGGCTTTAGCGCTGACTTCGGGGCCTTCGGGGCTCACTGCTGACATGAGCGGACGCTATCGCCCGCCGTCACCCGGCGCGGCGCCGGGGTTCGCCTCTTCCTGTTCCCGCGTTTCCGGTCCCTGGACCATGCGTACGGCGTCGCGCAGAGCATGTCGCTGTTCGTCGCTCATCATGCCGAAGAACGCGACGAGAGCGGCGGCGGGGTTGTCACTCTGCGCCCACGCGTCGTTCATCAGGGCAGCGGCGTACGCGGCCCGCGTGGAGACCGCCTCATATCGATAGGCCCGGCCTTCGGCCTCACGCCGCACCCAACCCTTCTGATGGAGATTGTCCAAAACGGTCATCACGGTGGTGTACGCGATGGACCGTTCCTGCTGAAGGTCTTCCAGGACTTCCCGAACGGTCACCGGGCGGTTCCACTTCCACACCCGCGTCATGACCGAGTCTTCGAGTTCTCCCAATGGGCGAGGCACAGCTCGCACAATAGTGGGAGATCACCGCATTGGCGTGCCGGACGTGCGCTTCACCGGCAAACGACAACAAAAAGGGCGTACGACTCGAAAAACCAGCGAGTCGTACGCCGATGAGGGCGCCCTTGGGCGAACCGCTCAGCCGTCGCCCTTGGCGGAGGTCTGCCGGGCACCCTCCGCGCGCGCGAGGACGGCGTCCACGGCGGCGTCCTCCTTGGCCTTGTTGGCCCCGCCCTGGGTCTTCACGATCACCCTGATCACGCCGATGAAGAACACGGCCATCACGATGGGCGGCACGAGCGCGGAGACGTAGTCCATGCCTCCAGGGTAGCCACGGGGCGTGCGGCGGCCGGGCGGGGGGTCCGGGTGCGGTCAGCCCGCCGCGAGTTCCCGGGGCGGGGTCGCCGTGCTCGGCGGGGTCGGTTTGCGGCGCGGGAAGACCTCGCCCGGGGTGGGGATGGGCCGGTTCGGCTTCGGGGCCGCCGGAGCGGGCGCCGGCTTCGGGGCGGCGGGCTTCTCCGCGGGCCGCTTCCGGGGATCCCCGTCCGCCGCCTCGCCGACCGCGCCCGAGAGACCGCCGGGCAGGGCCGTGAGGCGCGTGCGGGAGACGGGGACGACCGGAGCAGCCGGACGGATCGCGCGACGCGCCAGACGGGCGCGTACGTCCTGTTCCGCGAGCGTCTGGCAGCGGTCCAGGAGCGCGGCGGCGACCGGATTGCCCCGCAGGGCGCGCAGGGCCGCGAGGTCGTCGGGTTCCGGGCGGTATCCGGACCCCAGCGCCTCCTCCAGAAGGGCGAGGTATCCGGCGACGGTGCCGGGCAGCGCGGCGCGGTAGCGACCCAGGTCCGCCACCAGGAAGGCGCGCAGCCGGGCCCCCTCACGCAATGCCTCGTCGAGGGACTCGGCCAGGCGGAGGCAGTCTTGGACGTCCTCGGCCGAGGCGGGGCTGGGGCGAAGGGCGAGGGCGAGAGCGCGGCGGAGCACACGCAGCTCCTCCACACCAAACGCCATGCCGCCGCGGGATCCGTATGGCGTGGGCATGCGCCGACGGTACGCGCTAATCAGACAAACTCGACATAGGGGGACGGTGTGGCGTGCGGGAGCCACCCGGTTGATCAGCCGGAACACACGGCGGCGCGCGCGGGGCACCCGCCGGCTCGACGCGCCGCGTGCGCGGGACGCCCGCCCGCACCGCGACCCGCCCGCCAAGCCCCCTGCCAGGGACCCGGCGGCGCCGTCGTCACATCCGGGACACGTTCCGCTCGTAGACCAGGCGCAGTCCCACCAGCGTCAGCCAGGGTTCGTGCTCGTCGATCACCGAGGCCTCGCCCAGGACCATCGGGGCGAGGCCGCCGGTGGCGATCACCGTCACGTCGTCGGGGTCGGTGGCGAGTTCGCGGGCCATGCGGGTGACGACGCCGTCGACCTGGCCGGCGAAGCCGTAGATGATGCCGGACTGCATCGCCTCGACGGTGTTCTTGCCGATCACGCTGCGCGGCCGGGCGACCTCGATCTTGCGGAGCTGGGCGCCGCGGACGCCGAGTGCCTCGACGGAGATCTCGATGCCGGGGGCGATGACACCGCCGACGTACTCCCCGCGCGCGCTGACCGCGTCGAACGTCGTCGCCGTGCCGAAGTCGACGACGATCGCCGGACCGCCGTAGAGCTCGACGGCCGCGACCGAGTTGATGATCCGGTCCGCGCCGACCTCCTTGGGGTTGTCGGTGAGGATCGGCACGCCCGTCTTCACACCCGGCTCGACGAGGACCGCGGGCACGTCGCCGTAGTAGCGCCGCGTCACCTCGCGCAGCTCGTGCAGGACGGAGGGGACGGTCGCGCAGATGGCGATGCCGTCGATGCCGTCGCCGAGCTCGTCCCCGAGCAGCGGGTGCATGCCCATCAGGCCCTGCAACAGCACCGCCAGCTCGTCGGCCGTGCGGCGCGCGTCCGTGGAGATCCGCCAGTGCTCGACGATGTCCTCTCCGTCGAACAGGCCGAGGACCGTGTGCGTGTTCCCTACGTCGATGGTCAGCAGCATGGCCGGTTCCTACTCCGCCGCTCGCAGGTCCAGGCCGATGTCCAGGATCGGCGAGGAGTGGGTCAGGGCCCCCACGGCCAGGTAGTCCACGCCGGTGTCCGCGTACGACTTCGCGTTCTCCAGGGTGAGCCGGCCCGACGCCTCCAGGACGGCGCGGCCGTTCACGATGCCCACCGCCTCCTCGCACTCGCCGGGCGTGAAGTTGTCCAGCAGGATCAGGTCCGCGCCCGCGTCGACGACCTCGCGCAACTGGTGCAGCGTGTCGACCTCGACCTCGATCGGCACCTCGGGGAACGCCTCCCGCACCGCCTCGAAGGCCTGCGCGACCCCGCCCGCGGCGACCACGTGGTTGTCCTTGACGAGCGCCGCGTCGGACAGCGACATCCGGTGGTTGACGCCCCCGCCGCAGCGGACCGCGTACTTCTCCAGGGCGCGCAGTCCCGGTGTCGTCTTGCGGGTGTCGCGCACCCGCGCCTTGGTGCCCTCCAGCGCGTCCGCCCACGCGCGCGTGTGGGTCGCGACGCCCGACATGCGGCACAGCAGGTTCAGCGCGCTGCGCTCGGCGGTGAGCAGGTCGCGCGTGCGCGTGGTGACCGACAGCAGCCGCTGCCCGGCCCCCACCCGGTCGCCGTCCTCGACGTGCCGCTCGACCTCGAACTCGTCCGTGCACACCACGGACAGCACCGCCTCGGCGACCCTGAGGCCCGCCACGACGCCCTCCTCGCGCGCGGTGAAGTCGGCGGTGGCGACCGCGTCCTCGGGGATGGTGGCGACCGTGGTCACGTCCACGCCGTGGTCGAGGTCCTCCTGGATGGCCACGTTGGCGATGTCCTCGACCTCAAGGGGGTCGAGTCCGGCGTCGGCCAGGAGCTGCGCGAGCGCGGGGTCGAGCCCGCACTCCATGTACTCGGCCAGGTCATTGGCGTCGCCCTCGGCACCGCAGGCGCAGCCGTCGCCGCAGCCTCCGGACGGGGCGAGGGGGAGGTCGGGGGTGCTCACGTCTGTCACTGCTCCTGATGGGGCTGCCGGGTCGGGGGGAAGTCTGCGGTATCGGTGGTGTGCAGGGCGAGTGCGCGGTCCGGATTCAGCCGTACGACGATGTGGCGCCGCCATGCCGTGTCGTCGCGCTCGGCGTGGTCCTCGCGCCAGTGGCAGCCCCGCGTCTCCTCGCGCGTTCGGGCGGCGGCGACCAGGACACGGGCCACGTAGAGGAGGTTGGTGGCCTCCCAGGTGTCGACGCCGGGCTCGGACGTCTTGCCGTTCTCGGCGAGGTCGTCGCGGGCCTCGGTGTCCAGTCGCTGGAGCTGGTCGGCGGCCCGGGCGAGGGACACGGCGGAGCGCAGGACGCCCGCGCCGTCGGTCATGATCCGCTGGATCGCGAACCGGTTCTCGGGGGCCAGCAGCGGGTGCGCGGGCGTCCGCGGGTGCTCGACGGGCTCGGGCACCCGCGCGTCGAGGCCGTCCCGCGCGCGGGTCGCCCCGATGTCGGCGGCGATGCGCTCGGCGTAGACGAGGCCCTCCAGGAGCGAGTTGGAGGCGAGCCGGTTGGCGCCGTGCACGCCGGTGCAGGCGACCTCGCCGCACGCGTACAGGCCCGGGACGGTCGTGCGGCCCCGGGAGTCGGTGCGCACGCCGCCGGAGGCGTAGTGGGCGGCCGGCGCGATCGGGATGGGGTCGGTGACCGGGTCGATGCCGTGCGCGCGGCAGGCGGCGAGGATCGTCGGGAAACGGTGCTCCCACATGTCGGCGCCGAAGTGCCGGGCGTCCAGGAACATGTGCTCGGCGTCCTGCTCCTGCATGCGCCGCATGATGCCCTTGGCGACGATGTCCCGGGGCGCGAGCTCGGCCAGTTCGTGCTGTCCCACCATGAAGCGCACGCCGTCGGCGTCGACCAGGTGGGCGCCCTCGCCGCGCACGGCCTCGGAGACCAGCGGCTGCTGGCCCTCCGCGTCGGCGCCCAGGAAGAGCACGGTGGGGTGGAACTGCACGAACTCCAGGTCGCTCACCTCGGCCCCGGCACGCAGGGCGAGCGCGACGCCGTCACCGGTCGACACCGACGGGTTGGTGGTCGCCGAGAACACCTGGCCCATGCCGCCGGTCGCGAGGACGACCGCGGGCGCGTGCACCGCGCCCACGCCATCGTGCTGGCCCTCGCCCATGACGTGCAGGGAGACACCGGCGGTGCGGCCGTCGGCGTCGGTCAGCAGGTCGAGCACGAGCGCGTTCTCGATCGTCCGCAGCCCTCGCGCGCGTACCGCCTCGACGAGCGCCCGGGAGATCTCCGCGCCGGTCGCGTCGCCGCCCGCGTGCGCGATCCGGCGGCGGTGGTGACCGCCCTCCCGGGTGAGTTCGAGCAGGCCCTCGGAGGACTCGTCGAAGTGCGCGCCGGTGTCGATGAGCCGGCGTACGGCGTCAGGTCCCTCGGTGACCAGGATCCGTACGGCCTCCTCGTCGCACAGGCCCGCGCCCGCCACGAGCGTGTCGTCGAGGTGCTGTTCGGGGGTGTCGCCCTCGCCGAGGGCCGCGGCGATGCCGCCCTGCGCCCAGCGCGTGGAGCCGTCGTCGAGGCGGGCCTTGGTGACGACGACCGTGCGCAGGCCCGCGGCCTCGCAGCGCAGGGCCGTGGTCAGGCCGGCCACTCCGGAACCGACGACCACCACGTCCGCGGCGATGCTCCAGCCCGGGGTGGGCGCATGAAGGCAGGGGCGGGCGCGAAGCGCTCTCGTCGGGTGGTGGTGGGCGACGGGCGGGCGTATGCCTGTGCGGGTCACGAGGCGGCTCCGAAGGTGAGGGGGAGGTTGTCGATCAGCCGGGTCGTCCCGACCCGGGCGGCGACGGCGAGGACGGCCTCGCCGGTGAATCCGTCCTCGATCTCGGTGAAGTCGGACGGGTCGACGAGTGCCAGGTAGTCCAGTTCGAGCGGCGGCGACAGGCGCGCGCCCTCGTCGAGGGCGAGGCGAGCTGCCGCGCGGACGGCGGAGGGGGCGCCCGGGAGCGCCTTGGCGACGGCGTGCGTGTCGGCTGCGGCACGGGACTCCCCGATGGCGCTGAGCGCCTCGGCACGCGCGTGCGTGGCGGGCACCTCGCGCGCCCGCGCCCGCAGCGCCTCCTGCGCCGCGTGCCGGTCGCGGCCCGCGAACAGCGCGCGGGAGAGCGCGAGGGCCGTGCGCCGCTCCTGGGGCGAGAGAAATCGGTTGCGGCTGGAGAGGGCGAGCCCGTCGTCCTCGCGGACGGTGGGTACGCCGACGATCTCGATGCCGAAGTTCAGGTCCCGCACCATGCGGCGGATGACGGCGAGCTGCTGGGCGTCCTTCTGGCCGAACAGGGCCACGTCGGGACGCGTGAGGTGGAGCAGCTTGGCGACGACGGTGAGCACACCGTCGAAGTGCCCGGGCCGCGAGGCGCCCTCCAGGCGCTCCCCCATGGGGCCCGCGGTGATGCGGACCTGGGGCTGTCCGCCCGGGTAGACCTCGTCCACGGAGGGCGCGAACACGGCGTCGGCGCCGGACAGTTCGGCGAGCTTGAGGTCGGCGTCGAGGGTGCGCGGGTAGCGGTCGAGGTCCTCTCCCTGGCCGAACTGGAGGGGGTTCACGAAGACGGTGACGACGACCTCGCCGTCCGGCCCCGCGATCTCGCGCGCGGTGCGGATCAGGGTGGCGTGGCCCTCGTGCAGGGCGCCCATGGTCATCACGACGGCGCGGCGGCCGGTACGCGTGCGTGCGTGCAGTTCGTCCGCGGTGCGCAGCAGGGCGGTGGTCATCGGGCATCTCCCTCGGCGCCGTCGGTCCCGGTGGATCCGTTGGTCCCGGTCGTCCCGTTCGCGAGCACTCCGAGCAGGTCCTCGGCGTATTCGGGCTTGAGCAGTCCGTGGGCGAGCGCGCGGTCGGCGGTCGCGCGGGCCATCGCCAGATAGCCGGCGACGGTCTGCGGGGCGTGCTTGCGCAGCTCCGCGACGTGCGCGGCGACGGTGCCCGCGTCCCCGCGCGCGACCGGACCGGTCAGGGCCGCGTCCCCGGAGCGCAGCGCGTTGTCGAGCGCGGCGCCCAGCAGCGGGCCGAGCATCCGGTCGGGCGCCTCGACACCGGCCTCGCGCAGCAGCTCCATGGACTGGGCGACCAGCGTGACCAGGTGATTGGCGCCCAGCGCGAGCGCCGCGTGGTACAGCGGGCGGCGCTCCTCCTCGATCCACTCGGGCTCGCCGCCCATCTCGATCACCAGGGCCTCGGCGGCCAGCCGCAGCTCGTGCGGCGCCGTGACGCCGAACGAGCAGCCGGCCAGGCGCTGGACGTCCACGGGGGTGCCGGTGAAGGTCATCGCCGGGTGCAGGGCCAGCGGCAGTCCGCCCACCCGCAGGGCCGGGTCCAGGACCTTGGAGCCGTACCGCCCCGAGGTGTGCACGAGCAGCTGTCCCGGCCGCACGGCCCCGGTCTCGGCGAGGCCCTCGACCAGCCCGGGCAGGGTGTCGTCCGGGACGGTCAGCAGCACCAGCTCGGCGCGGGCCAGCACTTCCGCGGGCGGCACGACGGGCACGTCCGGCAGCAGCAGCGCGGCGCGCCGCCTGGAGGCGTCGGAGACTCCCGAGACGGCCACCGGGCGGTGCCCGGCGAGCTGGAGCGACGCGGCCAGCGCGGGGCCCACCCGACCGGCTCCGACGACGCCGACGGTGAGCCGCGCGGGGCGGTCCCTGGGGTCTGGCTGTTGGACTGTACTCACGCGACCGAGGCCTTCCCGTTCCAGTCCGCTCTGGGTACCGGACGATTTCTCGTCATGTTAACGCGATTGGTTCGAGGGGCGTTCGGTTGTACACAGGCTGTGGGCGACGGCACGTCCCGCCCGCACCGGAAAGCCTGTGGAAAACCTGGTGCCCGCGTGCGAGGGCGTTGGGCATGATCCGGGCCATGAGCGATACGGCGCAGAGCGATACGGCGGAACAGATCAAGCGGCGGCGCGAGCGGCGCATCACCGCGAACCGGACAGCGGAGCGCGCGCTGGCCCGCATGGGTTTCCTCAACCCCCTCCGCGAGCGGCTGGCGTTGCTGGCCGACGCGCACGAGGTGTACGACCTGGACGAGACGGCGGACGTCTACGGCAACGGGATCGTCGAGGCCCTGGAGGACAAGGTCGCGGGACTGCTCGGCAAGGAGGCCGCCGCGTTCTTCCCCACGGGCACGATGGCCCAGCAGGTCGCGCTGCGCAGCTGGGCGGGCCGCACCGGCAACCCGACCGTCGCCCTGCACGCCCTCGCCCACCCCGAGATGTACGAACGGCACGCGTTCAGCCAGGTCAGCGGCTTGCGCCCGGTCCGCGTGACGAGTGAGCCCCGACTGCCCGGCGCCGACGAGGTGCGCGACTTCGAGGAGCCCTTCGGCGCCCTGATGCTCGAACTGCCGCTCAGGGAAGCCGGTTTCGTGCTGCCCACCTGGGAGGAACTGACCGCGGTCGTGGACGCGGCGCACGAGCGCGACGCGGTGGTGCACTTCGACGGGGCGCGCCTGTGGGAGACCACCGTCCACTTCGGCCGCCCGCTGGCCGAGATCGCGGACCTCGCGGACAGCGTCTACGTGTCGTTCTACAAGTCGTTCGACGCCTTCGGAGGCGCCGCGCTCGCCGGCCCGAAGACCCTGATCGAGGAGGCGAAGGCCTGGCGGCACCGGTACGGGGGCGCGGTCTTCCAGCAGTTCCCGACCGTTCTGTCGGCCCTCGCGGGCCTGGAACGGGATCTGCCCCGGCTCCCCGAGTACGTCACCCACGCACGCGTGGTGGCCGACGCCCTGCGCGAGGGCTTCGCGGCGGCCGGGGTTCCCTGGGCGCGGATCCACCCCGAGGTCCCGCACACCTTCGACTTCCAGGTCTGGCTGCCGTACGGCGTCGACGACCTCGCCGAGGCCGCGATCCGGCAGGCCGAGGAAACGGGGATCTCCCTGTTCGGCAACCACTGGGACGAGCGGGGCCCGGGTCTGGCGATGACCGAGGTCTACGTGCGCGCCGACGCCCTGGAGTGGACGGCGGCGGACGTGAAGGCGGCGGTCGCGGAGTTCGTGTCCCGCCTCACCGAGGTGACCGGCGGGTCGGGAGCGGCCGGCGCCGACGGGGCCGGAGCGGCCGGCGCCGTCAGCACGTAGAACGCGGCCGCAGGTGCAGCCACCGACCCAACGCCTGCCGTATCCGCCCGTGGGCCGGGCGGCCGGCGGCAACGGCGCGAAGCTGCCACTGGTCGCGCAGTTCCCGGACGACCTGCCAGTCGTCGGCGCCGGGGGCGGGCGGCGCGGGCTCGCCGAGCCTGCGGGCGCGGTAGGTGTCGAGGAGGTACTGCTGCGTGATGCTCATGACGGATCGCCTTCTCGGGACGTGGAGACGGTGAAGGACGTGACGTCAGGAGGACCCGACGTCAGAGATCCGTGGGCTCCGCGGCTGCCCCGGGGTGTCCACAGTGCGCCGGTACGTCGGTCGCGTCGCGCCGATTGACGGCCGCCGTCAATCGGGCGGGGCGTTGTCGGTGGCGGGGTGCACCATGAAGTCATGAGCGTGCGCATCGACATCGCGGGGCTGCGGCCGGAGAGGGTCGCCGTCGTCCCCTCGCCCCTGGCCGAGCTCGGCATGGCGCTGCACGCGCTGTCCGAACCGGGGCACCATCCCGGACTCCAGGGCTGGGTGACCGGCGTGACCGCCCGGATGGACCCGCAGCTGGCCGACCGCATGTGCGAGGCCGACTTCCTGTGGCGGACGACGTTCTCGGACCTCTTCATGCCCTGCGCCGGCATCCCCGGCCGGACCACGCTGCCCGGGGCGACGCTCGCCGAGGAGCTGGACCAACTCGACAAGCTGACGGACGAGCAGTTCGTGGACGCGGCCCTGGAGTTCACCTGCGCCATGCCCTACGGCACGGGCCCGAGCCCCCTCGTCGACGCCGGGCTGCGCCGCCGGGCCCTGGAGCTGGCGGCCTCGCGCGGGCCGCAGCAGGTGCGCTTCAGCGAGCGGCTGCTGGCCGACCCGCCCCGGATCCGGGCCTGGCTGCGGCAGTTCCTGGCCGACTGCGACGAGGCGTTCTTCGCGGACACCTGGTCCCGGCTGCGCCACCAGCTGGCCGCCGACGCCCGGCTCAAGACGGACCTGCTGCGCCACCGGGGTCTGACCGAGATGCTGACCGCGGTCTCCCCGGTGGTCACGCTCGACGAGGGCGCCGGCCAGATCACGGTCGACAAGCTGAGCGTCGGGCACACGGCCACGGCGGAGGGCGGTCTCCTCCTCGTACCGACGAGCCTGGGCTGGCCGCACCTGTCCGTCCTGTACCGCCCGCACTGGCAGCCCGTCGTGCACTACCCGGTCGCCACGCCCGAGCTGACCTCACCGGCCTCCGTGGAGCAGCTGACCCTGCGCATGACCGCGCTGTCCCACCCCGTCCGCATGCGCATCTGCCGGCATCTGGCCCGCAGCGCCTACACGACGAGCGAGCTGGCCCAGGTGCACGGCATGACGGCCCCCGAGATATCCCGCCACCTGAGCGTCCTGAAGAAGGCGGGCCTGATCACCACGCGCCGCCGCGGCCGCTACGTCCTCCACCAACTGGACGTGACGGTGGTCGCCCGCCTGGGCAGCGACTTCCTGGAGGGAGTCCTGCGCTGAGCCGTCCAGAAGGGGGCGCGAGGCGATGGGCGACTTGGCGCAGGGCGTCACGCGGTGAGCCGTCCGGCACCGGACGCGCTGAGGCGAGCCACCTGACGAAGGCTGTCCAGTGCTGCCTGTCCGACGCAGGACTTTCTGCAGTGAGCCGTCCGACCCGAGCCGTCCTGCGCGGAGCGTCCGGCACGGAACGCCCGGCACCGGGCCTCCCCCGGTACCCCGAACGCTCACCACCGGGCCTCCCCGGTAAGCCGTCCGACCCAGGGCGCTCTGAAGGGAGCCGCCCGATGCGGGGGTCCCGCGCTGACCGTCCGACGCAGTGCGCCTCGCGCTGAGCCGTCCGACACGGGAGCCTTCCGCAATCCGCGCCCTGGCACAGGATCGCGCTCAGCACCCGCCACGGGACCGTCAGCCGTGCCCGCCCGCCCGCACCAGCCCCGTCTCGTACGCGAGGACCACCACCTGTACCCGGTCCCGGAGCCCCAGCTTGGTCAGTATGCGGCCGACGTGGGTCTTCACCGTGGCCTCGGACAGGACCAGCCGGGCCGCGATCTCGCCGTTCGAGAGGCCCTGCGCGACCAGCACCATGACCTCGCGCTCACGGTCGGTGAGGCGCTCCAGTTCCTTGTGCTGCGGCTGCTTCCCGGCGCTCGGCAGCATCGGCGCGAACCGGTCGAGCAGCCGGCGTGTGGTCGAGGGGGCCACCACCGCGTCGCCGCTGTGCACGGCACGGATCGCGGCGAGGAGCTCGCCGGGCGGCACGTCCTTGAGCATGAAGCCGGACGCACCTGCCTTGAGCCCGGAGAAGGCGTACTCGTCGAGGTCGAAGGTGGTCAGGATCAGCACCTTGGGCGGGTTGTCGTCCTGGCAGATGCGGCGGGTCGTCTCCACGCCGTCGAGCTTGGGCATGCGGACGTCCATCAGCACCACGTCGACGGTCGTCGCGCGCAGCACCTCGAGAGCCTCGACACCGTCCCCCGCCTCCGCGACGACCTCCATGTCCGGCTGCGCCGCGAGCACCATCCGGAATCCGGTGCGCAGCAGCACCTGGTCGTCCACGAGCATCACGCGGATCGTCATCGGGGCCTCTTCCGTTCTCTTCACGTTCGGGTCGACAAGGTCACTGGTCATTACGTCGGCGGGGCGTTACAGGTGTCAGCGAGGCGCACGTCCACGTCAGTGTGCGGGTTTCAGCGGCAGCAGCGCACTGATCCGGAATCCGCCGCCCGGGCGCGGGCCCGCGTCCAGGGTGCCGCCCACCATGCCGACCCGCTCGCGCATGCCGATCAGGCCGTGCCCCTGTCCGTCGACGCCGCCCTCCTCGTACAGCTCGTGCGGGGCGCCCTTGCCGTCGTCCTCGACGAGCAGCCCCAGGCCGTCGTCGAAGTAGACCAGCCGCACGCTGGCGCCCGTGTTGGGTCCGCCGTGCTTGCGGGTGTTGGTCAGCGCCTCCTGGACGATGCGGTACGCGGTCAGCTCGACACCGCTGGGCAGCGGGCGCGGGGTGCCCTCGACCTTGAAGTCGACGGGCAGGCCCGAGGTGCGGCACTGCGCGATCAGGTCGTCGATCTGCTCGACGTCGGGCTGCGGCACGTACTCGCCGGCCTCCTTGTGCTCGCCGGTGCGCAGCACACCCAGCAGGCGGCGCATCTCGGCGAGGGCCTGGCGGCCGGTGGAGGAGATGGTCTCCAGGGCCTTCTTGGCCTGGTCGGGCGCGGAGTCCAGGACGTAGGCGGCGCCGTCCGCCTGCACCACCATCACCGACACGTTGTGCGCGACCACGTCGTGCAGCTCGCGCGCGATCCGGGCGCGCTCGGCGGCCACCGCGACCTTCGCCTGCGCCTCGCGCTCCTTCTCCAGACGGGCGTTGCGCTCCTCCAGCTGCTCGAAGTACGCACGCCGCGTGCGTATCGAATCGCCCAGTACCCAGGCGAGCGCGAACGGCACCGTCTGGAAGACCACGACCCCCACGTTGTTCAGGACGCTCGTGTCCTCGTTGGGCCAGCGCAGGTGCGCCACCGTGGCCGCGCCCAGACTGGCCACCAGCGCCAGCCGTGAGGCCCAGCGGGCGCCCGTCGCGGCCACCGTGTAGACGATCACCAGCATCGCGAAGTCGGCCGGCGTCACCGCGACGTCCACCACCAGCTGCACGATGCCGAGCCCGAGGGTCAGCAGCAGCATCTTCTCCGGCATCCGTCGGCGCAGCGCGATCACCAGGGACAACAGGAACGCGATCGGCACGATCAGCACCTGCGCGTCGGTGCCCGGATCCTCCGTACGAGCCGTGGCGCTCGCCACGGAGACCCCGAACAGGATGACGGCCCAGAAGGTGTCGACCCCGGTCGGGTGTCTGCGGAGGAAGTCATAGAGGCGCTGCACGTAACCCAGCGTAGGGATGCGGGATGCGTGCAGGGGTCAACCGGAGGACCGATCCGTATCCGCCGCGCATACTCCGCAAGGTGGAGGCTCCGCTCTTCCGTTCGGGCAGGACCCGGGGTTTCGCGCGGTCTCGTCGTCCACCAGGTGGCGCACACGGGCTTAGCCGACCCGTTCCTGAGGACAGGCCCTAGCCTGACCCGGTGACGGAAGACATTGCGGGCGAGACCGGCGAGTGGCACGGCTGGCGTACGGCGACGCAAGACGCCCTTTACGGGCCCGGCGGTTTCTACCGGCGCCCCGAGGGGCCAGGAGGGCACTTCCGTACGTCGGTGCACGCCTCGCCGCTGTACGCGGAGGCGGTGGCGCGGCTGCTGTGCTGGGTCGACCGGGCGCTGGACCGGCCCGACCCGCTGGACTTCGTCGACATGGCGGCGGGGCGCGGTGAGTTGGCCGTGGGCGTACTGGCCGCGCTGCCCGCCGAGGTGGCCGCACGCACGCGTGTCTACGCCGTCGAGCTCGCCGACCGCCCGGCGGGGCTCGGCACCCGGATCGAGTGGCTGCCCGAGCCGCCGCGCCGGATCACCGGCCTGCTGTTCGCCAACGAGTGGCTGGACAACGTCCCGGCGGAGGTCGCCGAGGTGGACGCCGCCGGCACCGCCCGCCGGGTGCTCGTACGCCGGGACGGGGCCGAGCGCCTCGGAGAGCCGGTCTGGGGCGCGGAGGCGCGCTGGCTGGCGCGGTGGTGGCCGCTGCCGCCCGAGGAGGGCGCGCGCGCCGAGATAGGCCTGCCCCGGGACGAGGCCTGGGCCGAAGCGGTCTCGGCGCTCGAGCGGGGACTCGCGGTCGCCGTCGACTACGCGCACACCGCGGCCGCGCGCCCCCCGTTCGGGACGCTCACCGGCTTCCGCGAGGGGCGCGCGACGGTTCCCGTGCCGGACGGGTCGTGCGACATCACGGCGCACGTCGCACTGGACGCCTGCGCGGCGCACGAGACCGCGCGCACACTCCCCGCCGCGCACCTGCTCTCGCAACGCGCCGCTCTGCGCGCCCTCGGCGTCGCCAGCGCGCGCCCCCCACTCACCATGGCGTCCACCCACCCCGCGGCCTACGTCCGCGCCCTCGCGACCGCCGGCGAAGCTGCCGAACTCACCGCACCGGGCGGCCTGGGCGACTTCGGCTGGCTGCTGCAACCGGTCGGCCTCCCGGACGCACTCCTCGAGAACGCGCTTTTCGAGGGCTCCCGCTCCGACTGACGTTCGAAACCCCGAACCGCTCCTGATCCCGGCCGCCGCCCTCGACGCCACGCGCCGCCCGCCGGGCGACCCGCTATTTGTCGATGTCCCCGACCACGAAGAACAGCGACCCCAGGATCGCCACCATGTCCGCGACCAGCGTCCCCGGCAGCAGCTCCGCGAGGGCCTGGATGTTGTTGTACGAGGCCGAGCGCAGCTTCAGCCGGTACGGGGTCTTCTCACCCTTGCTGACGAGGTAGTAGCCGTTGATGCCCAGCGGGTTCTCGGTCCACGCGTACGTGTGTCCCTCGGGCGCCTTCAGGACCTTCGGGAGCCGCTGGTTGATCGGCCCGGGCTCCAGTGCGGCGAGCCGGTCGAGGCAGGCGTCGGCGAGGTCGAGGGCGTTGTGGGTCTGCTCCAGGAGCACCTCGAAGCGGGCGAGGCAGTCGCCCTCCTGGCGCGTGACCACCTTCAGGGTGTCCTGCAGCTCGCCGTACGCGAGGTACGGCTCGTCGCGGCGCAGGTCGAAGTCGACGCCCGAGGCGCGCGCGACGGGCCCGCTCACGCCGTACGCGTGCACCGCCTCCGGCGAGAGCACCCCCACGTCCCGGGTGCGCCCCCGGAAGATCTCGTTGCCGAGCACCAGGTCGTCGAAGCGGTCCATCCGGGAGCGCACGGCGGCGACGGCCCCACGCGCGCGTGCCGCCCAGCCCGCCGGCAGGTCCTCCTTGAGGCCGCCGACGCGGTTGAACATGTAGTGCATGCGCCCGCCGGAGATCTCCTCCATGACGTTCTGGAGGACCTCGCGCTCCCGGAACGCGTAGAAGACCGGGGTGATGCCGCCGAGCTCCAGCGGGTACGAGCCGAGGAACATCAGGTGGTTGAGCACCCGGTTCAGCTCGGCGAGCAGCGTGCGCGTCCACACCGCGCGCGGGGGGACCTCCATGCCGAGCATGCGCTCCACGGCGAGGACCACGCCGAGCTCGTTCGAGAAGGCCGACAGCCAGTCGTGCCGGTTGGCGAGCATGATGATCTGGCGGTAGTCGCGCGCCTCGAAGAGCTTCTCGGCGCCCCGGTGCATATAGCCGATCACCGGCTCCGCGCGCGTGATGCGCTCGCCGTCGAGGACCAGCCGCAGCCTGAGCACACCGTGCGTGGACGGGTGCTGGGGCCCGATGTTGAGCACCATGTCCGTGCTCTCCGCGGCACCGCCGACACCGACCGTGGTCTCCGTCGTCCCCGTCGTAGGAGTCATGCGCACAGTCTGTCCTACGTACGCTGGCCGTATGGAGACGGGGAGCGCGCGCGAGGCGGGCACGGCGGGGGACGACACTGCGGGGCCCGAGTGGCGCGGGCTGCCGCCGGGCCTGCTGCGGATGCGACGGCTGTTGCTGGTGGTGTGGCTGGGGCTGATCGCCCTGGCCGTCGGACTGCTGCTCGGCCTGCTCGCCGGGCCCGGCTGGGCCGCGTTCGCGCTGCTGCCGCTGGCCCTCATGGCCTGGGGCTGGGTGCTGCTGGGCCGCAACTGGCGCTCCTGGCGCTACGCCGAGCGCGCCGACGACCTGCTGCTCAGCCGGGGCGTGCTGTGGCGCGAGGAGACGGTCGTGCCGTACGGGCGGATGCAGCTGGTCGAGGTGACCTCCGGGCCCGTCGAGCGGCACTTCGGGCTGGCCAGCGTGCAGCTGCACACGGCCGCCGCGGCGACCGACGCGACCATCCCGGGGCTCGAACCGGCCGAGGCGGAACGGCTGCGCGACCGGCTCACCGAACTCGGCGAGGCCCGATCGGCGGGGCTGTGACGACGCCGGGCGTCGACGACGCCGTACGGGAGAAGGCACCGCTCGCCGAGCACCGGCTGCACCCCGTGACGCCGCTGCGGCGGGCGTGGGCGCCGGTGGCCGTGCTCATCGGGTGGGCCGTGCACGACCCGGACCAGGCGCAGCGCCAGTTGACGAAGCTGACGTCCACCACGCTGCTGATCGCGCTCGCCGTGCTCGTCCCGGCCGCCGCCCTGTACGGCTTCCTCACCTGGTGGTTCACCCACTTCGCGGTGACGGACTCCGAACTGCGCATACGGACCGGCCTGTTGTTCCGGCGCACCGCGCACATCCGCCTCGAACGCATCCAGGCCGTCGACATCACCCAGCCGCTCCTCGCGCGCGTGGCGGGCGTCGCCAAGCTGAAGCTCGACGTCATAGGCACCGACAAGAAGGACGAGCTGGCCTTCCTGGGGGCGGACGAAGCGCGTGCGCTGCGCGCGGAACTGCTGGCGCGCGCCGCCGGTTTCGCCCCCGAGACCGCGCACGAGGTCGGCGAGGCGCCGGCGCGTCAGCTGATGCACACGCCCCCGCTGGACCTCGCGATCTCCGTGGTGCTGACGGGCGCCACCTGGGGCTCCCTGGCCGCCGCCCTCGTCGTACCGCCGCTCCTCTGGTTCGCCACCCACAGCGTGTGGTCGGTCCTCGCGACCGGCCTGCCGCTGCTGGGCGCGGCGGGCGCGAGCAGTGTGGGGCGCTTCGTCGGCGAGTACGACTGGACGGTGGGCGAGTCGCCGGACGGGCTGCGCATCGACCACGGCCTCCTCGACCGTACGCACGAGACCGTGCCGCCCGGGCGCGTGCAGACCGTGCGGATCGTGGAGCCGCTGCTGTGGCGGCGGCGCGGGTGGGTGCGGGTGGAGCTGGACGTGGCCGGCTCGTCCAACTCCGTGCTCGTGCCGGTGGCCCCGCGCGAGGTCGCCGAGTCGGTCATCGCGCGCGTACTGCCCGGCGTGCGCGTGGCGGAGGCCGCGGCGCTGTCCCGCCCGCCGCGCCGGGCCGGGCGGTGCATGCCGTTGTGGTGGCGCGGCTACGGGATCGCCGTCACCGACACCGTGTTCGCCACCCGGCACGGCCTGCTCAGGCGGAGCCTGGCGCTGGTTCCGCACGCCAAGGTCCAGAGCGTACGGCTGGCTCAGGGGCCCTGGAAGCGCCTGTGGGGCCTCGCGGACGTCCACATGGACACGGGGGCCAACAAGACCGTCACGGCCCGGCTGCGGGACGCCGAGGAGGCCGCGGAGCTGCTGCGGGGGCAGGCGGAGAGGTCACGCACGGGACGCCGGGACGCGCTGCCGGACCGCTGGATGGCGTCGTAGACCGGCCCGGCCCCCGGCACTGCCCTCGTGACGAGGACAGTGCCGGGGGCCGGGCCGGAGACCAGGTCGCAGTCCGTGGACCAGGTCGCGGTCCGTCAGGAAACCGCGCTCCGGATGGTCCGCAGGCCCTGAAGGTCGATGTGTTCCGTCTCGTCGTGCGCCGTCAGGTCGATCACCTGGCCGACGCCGCGCGACCGCTCGTCGGCCGGCTTGAACTCCGCCTCCGCCTCGGCCTTGTGCAGCGCGAGGGCCTCCTGGCCGACCACGTCGGCGAGGTCCTCGTTCTGCACGACGTCCAGGGCACCGTGCGCCATCTCGCTCTTCGTACCGAAGAAGTCGAACCCGCCCTCGACGGACGGCCGCCGCACGGGCGCCGCGGGCACCACGGCCACCGCGGTCGGCGCGACGAAGTGACCCGAGGGCTGCTGCACGGGCGCGGACGGGACGGGCCCGACCGAAGGGGCGGCGGCCGCGCGCTCATGCCCGTCGACCGCCTCGGGCTTCCCCTGCGCCTCGTCCTCCTGCGCCGCGGCCTCCGTACCGGAACCGGCGGCGGCCTCGGGCGCGGCGGTGGCCGCCGCGGTGGCGGCACCGGCCTTCGCCTTCACCGGCTCGCGCTTCGCGGAGCGCCGCCCCTTCGTGGGGCCGTCGTCCTTCGGGGAGTCGTCACCCTTCGGGGACTCGTCGTCCTCGTCGGCCACCGTGTCGGCCCGAGGAGCGGCGTCGTCCTGGGAGCCGTCCTCGGCTGCCACGACCTCCGCGCCGGCCTCGTCCTCGGCAGCCTCTTCGGCGTCGTCCCCGGCCTCGGTCTCGTCCTCGGCCGCAGCCGCGTCGTCATCCTTCAAGGAGCCGTCCGTCGAAGAGTCGTCCTTCAAGGAGTCGTCCGTCGAGGAGTCGTCCTTGGGAGAGCCCTCGCCGTCCCCGTCGAACTTCTTCAGCGCCGCCTTCGCCCGCAGGAACAGGTGCGAGCCCTCCGGCGAGAACACCGGTGTGGCCGCCGGCCTCTCGTCGTCTTCGTCGTCGAAGTCGTCATCGTCGTCGTCGAAACCCTCGGCGAGGTCCGCGTCCACCGGCTCGTCCGCGTCCACCGAGGCAGCCACAGCCTCGGTCTCCGCCTCCACGCCTTCGACGCTCTCGGCGTCCTCGCCCTCCGCGTCCGCCCATTCCGGATCCGGATCCGCGGCCTCTATCTCCAGCAGGCGGCGGCCCTCCAGGGCGCTCGCACGCTCGGTCTCGGCCGTCGCGTACCGCCGCAGCAGGGCCGCGTGCTCGTTGCGCAGGCCCGCCAGTTCCGCGCGCTTGCCCCGCAGCCGCTGCTCCAGCTTGGTGCGCAGCTCGCGCGACTCGTCGAGGTCGGTCTCCAGCTCGGCGATCCGCTCCTCGTGCCGCCAGTCGTCGCTCGCCCGCGCGCGCGTGAGGTCGGCGACCTGTTTGCCCGCCTGGGCGTCCCAGCGCCGCATGACGGCCGCGCCGACGACCGCCGTGGCCGCGGCGAAGGCGGCTATGACGCGGAGCACGGACGATTGTGTGAACACCCACGGCCCGAAGGCGCAGACGAGCGAGACGCCCGCTATCGCCGACGGGGGCAGCAGCCTGTGCAAGGGCGGTGAATGGCGATGACGTCCACGTGGCATGGCCAGAAACTTACCGCGCGTAGGCGAACGTTGGTGCCCCGCCCCGTAAAAACACAGCCATACCGAAACGTTCACAGGGCATCAGGAATTGCAATGCACCGAATTCACCAAGATCGACAATGTCCGACGCCCTTGTCGAGCCGCCTCTCGGGCTCCTCTCCGGCCCTCTCGGACACCCTTGTCAGCGGTCGCTCAGCCGCCCGCTGATCCACTGGAGCGTCGCCGGAATCTCCCGTCGCCAGGTGTTGAAGTTGTGCCCGCCGCTTTCGAGGATGATCGACGAGATCCGGGTCAGCTTGGTGGCCCGTACGCGCTCTATGAACTTCAGTGTGTCCCGGTAGTTGGATTCCCCGATCCGGCTGCTGGTGACGAGCAGTGAAGTGTCGGGCGCGGGCGCGTGCTTGAGGAACCACCACAGGTTCGCCCGGTCGCGCAGCCGCTTGTCGCCCTGGAAGAGATCGCCCGTGGTGGGGTCGATCGGCGCCTTGTAGTACGGCGACAGGCCCGCCCCCGCCGCGTAGGAACCGGGGTGGTGCATCGCGAGCTTGAGCGCGCAGTAGCCGCCCGTGGAGTCGCCGATGATTCCCCAGGAACCCGGTTTCGCGCCCACCCGGTAGTGCGCGAGCACGGCCTCGGGAAGGTCTTTCGCGAAGAACGTCTCGGTCTGCGGCCCGCCGGGGACGTCCACGCACTCGGTGTCCCGGGGCGGCGCGACCGTCGGACGCATCATCACCAGGATCATCGGTTGCATACGGCCGTCCTTCGCGAGTTCCTGGGCCGTGCGCGGGTAGTGCAGCTTGTCGACGAGTGCCTTGGCGGTGCCCGGATATCCGGTCAGGACGACCGCCGCGGGAAAGGTACGCGCGCGATAGCGGGCCTGGAAGTACTCCGGCGGGAGATACACGTACGCGGGTGTGGCGATGTGTGTCGTCCGCCCGACGATGTCGACCTGCTGGATCTGTCCGGCCACGTCCGGCCGCGAACCGGCCGCGCCACGCACGCGTGCCGTGTCGACGACCTCCAGGGGGCCGCCCGAGCCGCCGAGCGCACTGTGGTCGACGACCACGCCCTGGCCCTTCTCACGCCCCATCAGGTCCGCCCAGCTGGCGTAGAACCCGAAGGCCTGGTTGGCGGCGAGGGCGACGCACACGAAGAGGGCCAACTGGGTGGCCAGGAGCAGCCCCACGCGCCCGCTGACGGCCCGCCAGTTCCGCCGGGCCAGCCGCGGCCACAGCCACACCGTGCCACCGAACAGCAGTACGGCGAACACGATCGCCCCTACCAGCACCTGATTGCTCGTCAGTCCCATGAGATGCTTCCCGCCTGCGCTTTCTCCCTGGTCCCCCACTCCTTCGCGAGGGCTTGTCCGGGACTTTCCCGGGCCTTTGAACCGGCTTTGAGGAGCAGAGTGAACCTCTCTCCCCGAGACACCGTCCTAGAGGGCGCAATGTCGCCGGATGCCCGAATCGGGCCCGGATCCAAGCTTTCTCGCAGAACTACGGGATGCGATGTCTGTCAGGACAGATGAGGAAATGTCGGGCGGGGTTCCGACCCGAACACGCGGCGCGCGGCGCGTACTGAACGGTCCGCGCCCCGAAGCCGTCCCCGTCCTCGTCGCCAGAGCCTGCGCTCTCGTAGGACTTCTGGACATCGCCGCGGGCGTCTTCCCACGCTTCAGGCACAGCCGTATGCACACCCTCGCCGAGGTGCTGCCCGGAGCGCTCGGACCGTTCGCGGCGGCGCTCGCGCTCAGCACCGGCGTGCTGTTGCTGCTGCTCGCGCACGGTCTCAGGCGCCGCAAGCGCCGGGCTTGGCGGGCCGCGGTGGCGCTGCTGCCGGCCGGCGCGGTGGCGCAGTTCACGTACCGCCACTCCCTGATCGGCGTGGTCATCTCGCTCGCGCTGCTCGCGCCGCTGCTGCGCCACCGCGACCAGTTCGCGGCCCTGCCCGACCCGCGCAGCCGCTGGCGCGCGCTGGCCAACTTCGTCCTCATGGGCGCCGGTTCCCTCGTCCTCGGACTGGTCATCGTCAGCGTCCACCCCAGGCGCATGGTCGGCGACCCGAGCCTGGCCGATCGCATTACGCACGTCCTGTACGGCCTGTTCGGCTTCGAGGGACCGGTCGACTACGAGGGCAGCACCTCCTGGACCGTCGCCTTCTCGCTGGGCGCGCTCGGCCTGCTCACCGCGGTGACCACCATCTACCTCGCCTTCCGGCCCGAACACCCGGCCGCGCGGCTGACCGAGGCCGACGAGGCACAGCTGCGCCTCCTGCTGGACAAGCACGGCGGCCGGGACTCCCTCGGCCACTTCGCGCTCCGCCGCGACAAGGCCGTCGTCTTCTCGCCCAGCGGCAAGGCCGCGGTGACCTACCGCGTGGTGTCCGGCGTGATGCTCGCCAGCGGCGACCCCATCGGCGACGTCGAGGCCTGGCCCGGCGCCATCGAACGGTTCATGGACGAGGCCAGGGCGCACTCCTGGACCCCGGCCGTCATGGGCTGCTCGGAGACCGGCGGCGAGGTCTGGACCCGCGAGACCGGCCTGGACGCCCTCGAACTGGGCGACGAGGCGGTGGTGGACGTCGCGGATTTCTCCCTGGCCGGCCGCGCGATGCGCAACGTGCGCCAGATGGTCAAACGCATCGAGCGCGCCGGGTACGAGACCCGGGTACGACGAGTCCGTGACGTCGGCGAGGCTGAGCTGGAGCGGATCCGGCAGGCCGCCGAGGACTGGCGCGGCACCGACACCGAACGCGGCTTCTCCATGGCGCTGGGCCGCGTCGGCGACCCCTCGGACGGCGACTGCCTGATCGCCACCGCCCACAAGAGCGACGAACACCCCGGCCCCTACGGCGATCTGAAGGCGATCCTGCACTTCGTCCCCTGGGGCACCGACGGCGCCTCCCTGGACTTGATGCGCCGCGACCGCACCGCCGACCCCGGCATGAACGAACTGCTCATCGTCGCGTCCCTGGAGGCGGCGCCGAAACTCGGCATCACGCGCGTGTCCCTCAACTTCGCCATGTTCCGCGCGGCACTCGCGCGCGGCGAGAAGATCGGCGCGGGCCCGGTGCTGCGCGCCTGGCGCGGACTGCTCGTCTTCCTCTCCCGCTGGTTCCAGATCGAGTCCCTCTACAAGTTCAACGCCAAGTTCAAGCCCCGCTGGGAGCCGCGCTTCGTCGTCTACCGCGCCTCCGCGGACCTGCCCCGGATCGGCTTCGCCGCGATGCAGGCGGAGGGCTTCGTCAACCTCGCGCTGCCGCTGCCGCGCTTCCTGCGCCGCCGCCGGACACCCGCACGCGCGTGTGCCCACGCGGTGGCCGAAAGAGACGTCAGAGCGGCCTAGGGACGCATCCCGCTGCCGTCGGAGCGGCCCGAGGCCCTCACGTGACACCCCGGGACAGGCCCGGGCGGAAGTCCCCCTCCAGCCCTGAGGGCCTCCGCCCGGGCCGCGGCGTCCTGCGTGCCCTGCCCTGGGCCTACGCTGAACGCATGAGCAAGCAGAGCGGACGCGGGCGCGTCGCGGGCCTACCGGAATGGGACCGCTGCGCGGTCATGGGAGTCGTGAACGTGACCCCCGACTCCTTCTCCGACGGCGGCCGCTTCTTCGACACCACGGCCGCCGTCAAACACGGCCTCGACCTCGTCAGCGAGGGCGCCGACCTGGTCGACGTCGGCGGCGAGTCCACCCGCCCGCACGCCGCCCGCGTCGACGAGGCCGAGGAACTCAAGCGCATCATCCCCGTCGTACGGGGCCTGGCCTCCGAGGGCGTCACCATCTCCGTCGACACCATGCGCGCCTCGGTCGCCGAGCAGGCCCTCGCCGCCGGCGCCGTCCTCGTCAACGACGTCAGCGGCGGCCTCGCCGACCCCGCGATGATCCCCGTGGTCGCCGCGGCCGGCGCCCCCTTCGTCGTCATGCACTGGCGCGGCTTCCTGGCCGGCGAGAACGTCAAGGGCGTCTACGACGACGTCGTCACCGAGGTCGTCGACGAACTGCACGCACGCGTGGAGGCCGTCCTGGCCGGCGGCGTCGCCCCCGACCGCATCGTCGTCGACCCCGGCCTCGGCTTCTCCAAGGACGCCGAACACGACCTCGTCCTCCTCGCCCACCTCGACCGCCTGCTCGGTCTCGGCCACCCCGTGCTGGTCGCCGCCTCCCGCAAGCGGTTCCTGGGACGCGTCCTGGCCGGACCGGAGGGCGCGCCGCCACCCGCGCGCGAGCGCGACGCCGCCACGGCCGCCGTCTCCGCGATCGCGGCGCACTCCGGCGCCTGGGCGGTCCGCGTGCACGAGGTGCGCGCGACGGCGGACGCGGTGCGGGTGGCACGCGCCGTGGAAGGAGCGCGCGCCGCGCGAAACGGCGTGGAAGGAGCCCTGTGAGCGCCCCCCACACCGACGTGGAACAGGTGGAAGCCGCCAACACCGCCTTCTACGAGGCGCTGGAGCGCGGCGACTTCGAGGACCTGTCCGCGCTCTGGCTCACCCCGTCCGACCTGGGCATCGACGAGGAGTTCCATGACCCGGCCGACGCCGCGGTGGTCTCCTGCGTGCACCCCGGCTGGCCCGTGCTCACCGGCCGCGGCGAGGTCCTGCGGTCGTACGCGCTGATCATGGCGAACACCGACTACATCCAGTTCTTCCTCACCGACGTGCACGTCTCCGTCACCGGCGACACCGCCCTGGTCACCTGCACCGAGAACATCCTCAGCGGCGGCCCCGCGCCCGAGGGCAGCGAGGAACTCGGGCCGCTCGTCGGCCAGCTCGTGGTCGCCACGAACGTGTTCCGGCGCACCCCCGAGGGCTGGAAGATGTGGTCCCACCACGCCTCTCCCGTTCTGACCGAAAACGACGAGGAAGAGGACGAGGAGACACCCTCCTGAGTGGGTAGGCGCCCCACAGGGACCAACAAGTGGTTGGAATCACGAACCCGTGGGTAGGGGCGGCTACCAACCCGTGAGCCGCCGGGTCCCCCAGGGGGAACGACCGATGAAACCCCCTGGCCCCGGCACCGGCCCGCACCCCGGCGGACCGGCGCTGTCAGTGCCCGCGGGTAGATTCGTTCGAGGCCGGTGTGCCGCCCGCACACGGCACGGACCGGCCGTCAACGACGACTGCAGGAGTGATTCGCGTGGATCGTGTCGCGCTGCGCGGCCTCAAGGCCCGTGGGCACCACGGGGTGTTCCCCAAGGAGCGCGAGGAGGGCCAGACCTTCATCGTGGACCTCGTCCTGGGCCTGGACACCCGACCGGCCGCGGCCGACGACGACCTGGCGAAGACCGTGCACTACGGCATCGTCGCGGAAGAGGTCGTGGCCGACGTCCAGGGCGAGCCCGTCAACCTCGTCGAGACACTCGCCGAACGCATCGCCCAGACCTGTCTGAAGCACGACGGGGTCCAGGAGGTCGAAGTCTGCGTCCACAAACCGGACGCGCCAATCACGGTCCCCTTCGACGACGTCACCGTCACCATCACCCGGAGCCGAGTATGACCGCGTCCTTCACCCAGGGGCACAGCGACCCGACCGTCCAGCCGGTGCCCGCCGCCGTGGTCCAGCAGGTGGACGCCGCCGACATCACCCTCAGCAACCCCAGGCGCGCCGTGATCTCCCTCGGCGCCAACCTCGGCAACCGTCTGGAGACCCTCCAGGGCGCCATCGACGCCCTGGAGGACACCCCCGGCGTCCGCATCAAGGCCGTCTCCCCCGTCTACGAGACGGAGCCCTGGGGCGTCGAGCCCGGCAGCCAGCCCGCCTACTTCAACGCGGTCGTGCTGCTGAAGACGACCCTGCCGCCGTCCTCGCTCCTGGAGCGCGCGCACGCCGTCGAGGAGGCCTTCCACCGCGTCCGGGACGAGCACTGGGGCGCCCGCACCCTCGACGTCGACATCGTCGCCTACGCCGATGTCGTGGACGACGACCCGCAGCTCACGCTCCCGCACCCGCGCGCCCACGAGCGGGCCTTCGTCCTCGCCCCCTGGCACGACATCGACCCGGAGGCGCAGCTGCCCGGCCGTGGCACGGTCGCGGCCCTTCTCGACGTCGTCACCCTCGACGGCGTGGCCGCCCGCAAGGACCTGGAACTTCACCTGCCCGAGTAGTCGTTAAGGTCAGGACGAGCACAGTCCGGGATCGGTCCGGGGGAGCTGAAGGGACACCGTGAGAGAGCTGCGCATCAGGTTGCTGGCCGGCGTGTTCGTCGTCGCAGGCGTCCTGTCCTGGGCGGGCGCCCGCCTCTGGAACTCGATCGGGACCCTGCCCAGCGTCCCCCTGGCCGCACCCATCGTGCTGGCGCTGATCGCCGTCGTCCTGCTGGCCACGGCCCTCTCGATCCGCGGCCGCCTCAAGGCCCAGCGCGAGCGCCGCCCCGACGCCAAGGGCGTCGACCCCCTGATGGCGGCCCGCGCGGTCGTCTTCGGCCAGGCCAGCGCCCTGGTGGCCGCCCTGGTCTCCGGCATGTACGGCGGCACGGGAGCCTTCCTCCTGGAGCTCCTGGACACCCCCGCCCGCCGCGACCAGGCCTTCTACGCCGGCTTCTCGGTCCTCGCGGGCATCGCGGTGATAGCGGCCGCCATCTTCCTGGAACGCATCTGCAAGCTCCCGGAGGACGACGAGCACAACAACGGGGCGACGTCCGCGGCCTGACGGGCCCGACGCCCGCCTCGGGTCAGCGCGCCAGTATCAGGCTCATCGCCTCGGCACGGGTGGTGGCGTCCCGGAGCTGACCGCGCACCGCCGACGTCGTGGTCTTGGCGCCCGGCTTGCGGACGCCCCGCACCGACATGCACATGTGCTCGGCCTCGATGACGACGATCGCCCCCCGGGCCTCCAGAATGCGCATGAGGGAGTCCGCTATCTGCGTGGTGAGTCGTTCCTGCACCTGCGGGCGGCGGGCGAACACCTCGACGAGCCGGGCCAGCTTCGACAGGCCGGTGATCTTGCCGGTCTCCGCCGGGATGTAGCCCACGTGGGCCACGCCGTGGAACGGCAGCAGGTGATGCTCACAGAAGCTGACGATCTCGATGTCCTTCACGAGGACCATCTCGTCGTGCCCCAGATCGAACGTGGTCGTCAGCACGTCCTCGGGCTCCTGCCAGAGCCCCGCCAGCAGCTCCCGATAGGCCCGAGCCACCCGCCCCGGCGTCTCCCTCAGCCCCTCCCGGTCAGGATCCTCGCCGACCGCGATCAGGAGTTCGCGAACGGCGGCCTCGGCGCGCTTCTCGTCGAACTCGCCGATCGTGCCCTCGCCGTCCAGCGTCACGGGGTCGGTCATCCTGTGCCTCGTTCCTGTGCGGGTCACGCGTGTGGGTTACGCGCCTCTGTGCAGACATGCGAAAAATGCCGTGCCCCTCAGGCTAGGACCTGAGGGGCACGGCATGCATTTCCGGGCCGGTGGGACCGCGGGAGCCTGATCAGCTCTCGGGGCGTTCCTCCGGGGCCGTCTCGGTCACCGGGGCGTGCTCCGTGACCGTCGCCTTGGCGGTGGTGATCGCCGGCGTGGAGCCGTTGGCGCCGTTCGTCAGTGCGAGCTCCTTGGGGGAGAGCACCGGCGGACGGGTGGACGGCGTACGGCGGGAAGAGCCCGTCCAGGCAGGCCGCGGCGGGCGCTTGACGATGGTGGCGAAGACCTCGGCGATCTCCTCCTTGCCCAGCGTCTCCCGCTCGAGAAGCTGCAGGACGAGGTTGTCGAGGACGTCGCGGTTCTCGACCAGGATCTCCCAGGCCTCGTTGTGCGCGTTCTCGATGAGCTTCTTGACCTCCTCGTCCACCAGAGCGGCGACCTCTTCCGAGTAGTCGCGCTGGTGAGCCATCTCACGTCCGAGGAAGGGCTCGGTGTTGTCGCCGCCGAACTTGATCGCACCCAGTCGCTCGGTCATGCCGTACTGGGTGACCATCGCGCGGGCGGTGGCCGTGGCCTTCTCGATGTCGTTCGCGGCACCCGTGGTCGGGTCGTGGAAGACGAGCTCCTCGGCCGCACGGCCGCCCAGCATGTAGGCCAGCTGGTCCAGCATCTCGTTGCGGGTCGTGGAGTACTTGTCCTCGTCCGGCAGGACCATCGTGTAACCGAGGGCCCGTCCACGCGACAAGATCGTGATCTTGTGCACCGGGTCGGAGTTCGGGGAAGCCGCCGCGACCAGGGCGTGTCCGCCCTCGTGGTACGCGGTGATCTTCTTCTCCTTGTCCGACATGATCCGGGTCCGCTTCTGCGGGCCCGCCACCACTCGGTCGATCGCCTCGTCCAGCGCGCCGTTGTCGATCAGCTTCTTGTCGCTGCGGGCGGTGAGCAGCGCGGCCTCGTTGAGGACGTTGCTCAGGTCCGCGCCGGTGAAGCCGGGGGTGCGACGGGCGACGGCCGAGAGGTCGACGTCCGGGGCGACCGGCTTGCCCTTCTGGTGGACCTTGAGGATCTCCAGACGGCCCAGCAGGTCCGGCGGGTCGACCGCGATCTGGCGGTCGAAGCGACCGGGACGCAGCAGCGCCGGGTCGAGGATGTCGGGCCGGTTCGTCGCGGCGATGAGGATCACGCCGCCCTTGACGTCGAAGCCGTCCATCTCCACGAGCAGCTGGTTCAGCGTCTGCTCGCGCTCGTCGTGACCACCGCCGAGGCCGGCGCCGCGATGGCGGCCGACCGCGTCGATCTCGTCGACGAAGACGATCGCCGGAGCGTTCGCCTTGGCCTGCTCGAAGAGGTCACGGACCCGGGAGGCACCGACACCGACGAACATCTCGACGAAGTCGGAACCCGAGATCGAGTAGAAGGGCACCCCGGCCTCGCCGGCGACGGCACGCGCGAGGAGCGTCTTGCCGGTGCCGGGACGGCCGTAGAGGAGTACGCCCTTGGGGATCTTGGCGCCGACGGCCTGGAACTTCGCCGGCTCCTGGAGGAACTCCTTGATCTCCTGGAGCTCCTCGACGGCCTCGTCACAGCCCGCGACGTCCGAGAAGGTCGTCTTCGGGGTGTCCTTGGTGATGAGCTTCGCCTTGGACTTGCCGAAGTTCATGACCCTGGAGCCGCCACCCTGCATCTGATTCATCAGGAACAGGAAGACGACCACGATGAGGACGAAGGGGAGCAGGGAGAGCAGGATCCCGAGGAAGGGGTTCTGCTTGGACGGCGAAACGGTGTAGCCGTCCGGGATCTGCTTGTCCTGGTACTTGGTCTGCAGGGTATTGGCGAGGTTGACGCCCTGGTCGCCGATGTAGCTCGCCTGGATCTTCGAGCTGCCCTCGACCTTTTCGCCGTCCTTGAGCTGGACCTTGATGGTCTGCTCGTCGCCTGTGGTCAGCTTGGCCGACTCGACCTTGTTGTCATTGATCGCCTGGACGACCTGGCCGGTGTCCACCGTCTTGTAGCCGCCGGACGAGCCGACGACCTGCATCAACACGACCACGGCAAGGACGGCCAGCACGATCCACATGACCGGCCCACGGAAGTATCGCTTCACGTCCATCCATACGGAGCGAAGTCGCCCCGTCCCTCCTGCCATAGTGAGTTTGATAAGACAGTTCTTCTGACGGTACCCCAGCATCGCCGCCCGCAACTGCACGGGAGGTCTGACGAACCCGTCTGCATGCTCCAACGGCGCGCAACCCGCCGGGGTTCCCGATCGTCCTACAGGACTGGCCCGTACGGCTCAGCCGCCGCATCGGGCACGGTGTCAGCCGCCGTAGACGTGGGGCGCGAGCGTACCGACGAACGGGAGGTTGCGGTACTTCTCGGCGTAGTCGAGGCCGTAGCCCACCACGAACTCGTTCGGGATGTCGAAGCCGACCCATTCGACCTCGATGGCGACCTTGGCGGCGTCCGGCTTGCGCAGCAGGGTGCATACCTTGAGGGACTCCGGCTCGCGCGAGCCGAGGTTCGACAGCAGCCAGGACAGGGTCAGCCCGGAGTCGATGATGTCCTCGACGATCAGGACGTGCTTGCCCTTGATGTCGGTGTCGAGGTCCTTGAGGATCCGCACCACACCGGAGGACTGGGTGCCCGCGCCGTACGACGACACGGCCATCCAGTCCATGGTGACGGGGGTGGACAGCGCCCGGGCGAGATCGGCCATGACCATCACCGCGCCCTTGAGGACTCCGACGATGAGCAGGTCCTTGCCCGCGTACTCCGCGTCGATCTTCGCGGCCAGTTCGACGAGTTTCGCGTCGATCTCTTCCTTGGTGATGAGTACCTTCTCGAGGTCGGCACCCATGTCGTTCGCGTCCACCCGCATCACTTTCGGTCGTCCTACCGGCCGCTCGATGCCTCCCCGGGGGAGTACCCGGTGAACTCGGTGAGTTCGGGGTGCCCCCGGGAGAGGTGAGATTCAGCCTTGCCGAATCACCAGTCTGCCACCCTGGCGCTGGGCCACGACCTTGCCCGGGAGATTGATGGCTCCCTGGCCGCGCCAGCCGGTGATCAGCCGGTCGAGTTCCTCGATGTGACGGGCGAACAGCGAACCCGCGGGCGCACCGGCCTCGATGGCGGCCCGGCGCAGGATGCGGCGGCGTACGGCGGGCGGCAGGGCGTAGAGCTTGGCGCACTCCAGGAGGCCCGTGGCGTCGCGTACGGCGGTCTCGGCCTGGCTGGCCCAGGCGTCGAGGGCGTCGGCGTCGTCGCGGGAGAGCTGGGCCGTACGGGCGAGCGCCTCGACGACTCCTTTGCCCAGGGCCTTCTCCAGGGCGGGCAGGCCCTCGTGGCGCAGCCGGGACCTCGTGTACGCCGGGTCGGCGTTGTGCGGGTCGTCCCAGACGGGCAGGGACTGGACCATGCAGGCCTTGCGGGCGGTCTGCCGGTCGAGCTGGAGGAAGGGGCGCCGGTAACGGCCGTCGGCCCCCGAGACCGCGGCCATTCCGGACAGGGAGCGGGTGCCGGAGCCGCGGGCGAGGCCGAGCAGGACGGTCTCGGCCTGGTCGTCGCGGGTGTGGCCGAGCAGGACGGCGGTGGCGCCGTGGCGGGCGGCGCAGGCGTCCAGGGCGGCGTAGCGGGCGTCGCGGGCGGCGGCTTCCGGGCCGCCCTCGCGTCCGACGGTGACGGCGATGGACTCGACCGGGTCCAGGCCCAGTTCGCGCAGGCGCAGGACGACCTCGTCGGCGCGCAGATCGGATCCGTCCTGAAGGCCGTGGTCGACGGTGACCCCGCCGGCGCGGATGCCGAGCTTGGGGGCCTCGAAGGCGAGGGCGGAGGCGAGGGCCATGGAGTCGGCGCCGCCGGAGCATGCGACGAGCACGAGCGGGGACGGCGGGCGCTCGTGCGGGGTGGGCCCGGAGGCCTGGTGTTCGTTGAGGATGTCGTGGAGGGCTCGGCGGACCGCCAGGCGTATCGCCGCGACCGCAGGATGGGGACCCATGTCCGGTTCCCTTCATGAAGTTTTCGGGGAGTGAGCCCGTGTTCGGTCACTCAGAGTGTGTAGATGGTGACAGAACCGGGCCGTTCCCCGAGCATTGCACGCCTACCCACCGCTCACGGTCCCTCGGACGGGTGATTGAAGGGGCGTTCGCCTGCCGACGGCCGGATTCGTTTCACGACCCTTCTCCGTCCTTCACGACTCGGTCTTGCGATGCACCCGTGCGACCCAGTCCGCCGGTTTGGCGATCTCCGTCCGGGTCGGCAGGGTGTTCGGGGAGGTCCACACGCGGTTGAAGCCGTCCATGCCGACCTCGTCGACGACCGCTCGTACGAAGCGCTCGCCGTCCCGGTACTGCCTGAGCTTGGCGTCCAGGCCGAGCAGCTTGCGCAGGGCCGTGTCCAGCCGGGAGGCGCCCTTGGCGCGGCGCTGCTGGAACTTCTCGCGGATCTCGGCGACCGACGGCACGACGGCCGGACCGACGCCGTCCATCACGAAGTCGGCGTGTCCCTCCAGGAGGGACATCACGGCGGTCAGTCGGGCGAGGATCTCGCGCTGGGCCGGGGTCTGCACGATCTCCACGAAGGAGCGTCCGCCGTCGTCCTCCTCGGCCTCGGGGCGACCGCCCGCGAGGGACTGGGCGGCTTCCCGGATGCGCTCCAGGACCGTCATGGGGTCGACGTCGGTCTCCCCCAGGAACGACTGGATCTCGCCCTCCAGGTGGTCGCGCAGCCAGGGCACCGCGCTGAACTGGGTGCGGTGCGTCTCCTCGTGCAGGCAGACCCAGAGACGGAAGTCGTGGGGCTGTACGTCGAGTTCGCGCTCCACGTGGACGATGTTCGGGGCGACCAGGAGCAGTCGCCCGCCGCCGTGCTCTCCCGCGGGGAGTTCGCGGGTGGCCGGGGCGAAGGTCTCGTACTGGCCCAGCACCCGGGAGGACATGAAGGACAGCAGCATGCCCAGTTCGACGCCGGTGACCTTGCCGCCGACGGCGCCGAGGACCGCGCCGCCGGGGGTGTTGCCGCGCCGTTCCTGCATCTTGTCGAGGAGGGGCTTGAGGATCTCCCGGAAGCCGGCGACGTTCGCCCGGACCCAGCCCGGTCGGTCGACGACGAGGATGGGGGTGTCGTGGATGTCCTCCGAGCCCATCCGGGTAAATCCGCGGACGTGTTCCTCCGAGGCCTTCGCGTGCCGGCGCAACTCCGCGACGACATCCCGGGCCTCGTCACGGCTCACCTCGGGGCCCGGCCGCGCGAGCCGCGTCGCGGTCGCCACCGCGAGATTCCAGTCGACCATCTCTGCACCACCGATGCTCGTCATGCGTCAACGGTACGTGAGCGTTCCCACTTGGGGCAGGCCGTGGGGGTTGGTGGGGTTGGCGGTCGGTTTGGATTGGCGGCCGACGTTGATGCTCAGGTGCTGCGTCGGCAGGGGTTCAGGTCGGTCAAGCTGCACCCGGCGCTGCAGGCTGTGCCCACCCGTTCCGCCGTGCGGAACGCCTGCCCACAGCGGGAGCGAGGCGGTCGACGGCCGCCCCAGCGGTAGCCAGTTCGGTGGCCGCCGTCGGCAGCGGCCGTGAAACACCGTCAGTGGCAACCGCAGGCCGCCAACGCCGTTGCCGTGCGGTCCAGGGCTGATTGGGCCGCGGAGGCGCTCGTGGTGTCTGAGGTGAGGAAGGCGAAGGCCAGGAGGTGGCCGTCCCGGTCCACGACCGTGCCCGCCAGGGTGTTCACGCCCGTGAGAGTGCCGGTCTTGGCTCGTACGACTCCTGCCGCGCCGTCGGCGTAGCGGGTGCTCAGGGTGCCGGTGAAGCCGGCCACGGGAAGGCCGGTGAGGACGGCGCGGAGTTCGGGGTGGGCGGGGTCGCCTGCCTTGACGAGGAGGGCGGTCAGCAGGTCGGCGGTGAGGCGGTCGTCGCGGTCGAGGCCGCTGCCGTCGTTGAACCGGGCCCCCTTGAGGGGCAGTTGAAGCTTCTTCAAGACGCTCGCGATGGCCGCTGCACCGCCGTCGAAGTCGGCGCGCTTGCCGGTCGCGACGGCCGTCTGGCGGGCCAGTGCCTCCGCGATGTCGTTGTCGCTGTTGGTCAGCATCCGCTCGACGATCGACGACAGGGGCGGCGAGGAGACGGCGGCGAGGGCCTGCGCGCGGGAGGTCGCTTTCGAGGGACCGGGGGACGACGTCTTGATGCCGTGCTCCGCCAGGAAGCCGGCGAACTCGTGGGCCGCGTCCCCGGCCGGATCCTTGTCCCGGGTGACGGGACCGCTCGTCGAGTCGTTCGGGCGGGCCTCGTCGGCCATCAGGGAGGTGACGAGGGCGAGGTTGCCGTCCTCCCCGATGGGGTGAAGTTCGGAACCGGCGAACAGGGTGGTGTCGTAGGAGAGCGTGACGTCCTTGATGCCGCGCTTCTTCAGGGCGGCGGCCGTCCGGTCGGCCAGGGTGCGCAGGCTCGCCCAGCCCTCGGCGTCCTTGTGCGCGGTCAGGGTGGGGTCGCCGCCGCCGACCAGGACGAGTTCGCCGGTGTCGGGCTCCAGGGCGGTGCGGGTGGTGAGGCGGTGGTCGGCGCCCATCGCGGACAGCGCGGCGACGGCGGTGGCGATCTTCGTGGTGGACGCGGGGGTGAGGGCGTCGTCCGCGCCGGTGCCGTAGAGGCGCTTGCCGTCGGTCAGGTCGACGACCGCGGCGGTGCGCCGGGCGCCGAGCGCGGGGTCGGCCAGGAGGGGCCCCAGGACGTCGGCGAACGCCTTTCCGGTCGGGTCCGACTTCACGGTGTTGGCGGCGCCGCCGAGGCCCCTCAGGACGGACGCGGCGCTCGGGGCGACGTCCGGCGCCGAATCGGCCGTACCGGATGCACCAGAATGACCACCGTGATCTGCGCCACCCGTGCCGTCCAGGGCGGCTGCCCGGTCCCGCTCGGCCGTACGCTGACCGGTGGAGTCCCAGGGACCTGCGGTGACGACCACCAGGACGGCCAGTGCCACACCGGCGCCGGTGGCGCCCGCGGTGTAGCGCCGCAGCCCGCCGGGCTTCGGCCTCGTGATCCGCGCGAGCTGCGGTTTCGCAGCGGCCACGGCTTTCGCGAGCCGCGGTCGCAGGGCGCCCGCGGCCCGTTCGAGATGTGGTTGTACGGCGCCCGCGGCCCGTGCCAGACCTGGTCGTACGGCGTTCACGACCCGCACCGCATGCGGTCTCGCGGCCCGCCACGGCCTCAGCTCAGGCACGAACACCAGCCCCTTTCGCGATCACTCTCGTGCGTGAGGGACACTTAACCACCAGAACTATGTGTTGATCATGGAGGAGCCACCGGTGGAGTTCGACGTCACGATCGAGATCCCGAAGGGTTCGCGGAACAAGTACGAGGTGGACCACGAGACCGGTCGGATCCGCCTGGACCGTCGCCTCTTCACCTCGACCGCCTACCCGACCGACTACGGATTCGTCGAGAACACCCTCGGCGAGGACGGCGACCCGCTGGACGCGCTGGTCATCCTGGACGAGCCGACCTTCCCGGGCTGCCTCATCAAGTGCCGCGCGATCGGCATGTTCCGGATGACCGACGAGGCCGGCGGCGACGACAAGCTGCTGTGCGTACCGGCGACGGACCCGCGCGTGGAGCACCTGCGGGACATCCACCACGTCTCCGAGTTCGACCGCCTGGAGATCCAGCACTTCTTCGAGGTCTACAAGGACCTGGAGCCCGGCAAGTCCGTCGAGGGCGCCGACTGGGTGGGCCGCGTCGAGGCCGAGGTCGAGATCGAGCGGTCCTACAAGCGCTTCAAGGACCAGGGCGGTCACTGACCCTCCGGCAAGTCCCGTGATCGGGCCGTACGCGTGCGCGTGCGGCCCGTTCGTGTGCCTGTGCGCATACTGAGGGCCACAGGAGGTGTCGTACAGGGAGTGTTACGCACGTGACGGACACGGAGGACCGCAAGCCGCAGTCGGACGAGGTCAGGATGGCGTTCGCGCCGCCGGCCGGGGTCGAGGTGACGGACAGCGAGTCGGAGACCACGTCGGAGTTCGCCGTCCCGGCGGGGCTCGACGTGACGCACGCGCCCGTGCCCGAGGCGGAGGGCTCGGCGTTCGACGACCCGCGCGGCTACAGCGCCAAGGACTCCCTGGCCGCGTTCACCCCGGCGACCGGCATCCCCGTGGTCAGCCTGACCAAGGACGCGCCCTGGCAGGACCGCATGCGCACCATCCTGCGGCTGCCGGTGACCGAGCGGCCCGCGCCGGAGCCGGCCCAGAAGCCGGACGACAGCGGCCCCGCCGTCCCGCGCGTGCTCGATCTGACCCTGCGTATCGGCGAGTTGCTGCTCGCGGGCGGTGAGGGCGCCGAGGACGTGGAGGCCGCGATGTTCGCGGTCTGCCGGTCCTACGGCCTGGACCGCTGCGAGCCGAACGTCACCTTCACGCTGCTGTCGATCTCGTACCAGCCCTCCCTGGTGGACGACCCGGTGACGGCGTCGCGCACGGTGCGCCGCCGGGTCACCGACTACACCCGGCTCGCGGCCGTGTTCCGGCTGGTGGACGACCTCAGCGACCCGGAGACCGAGATCTCCCTGGAGGACGCCTACCGGCGCCTGGCGGAGATGCGCCGCAACCGGCACCCGTACACCACCTGGACGCTGACCGCGGCCAGCGGGCTGCTCGCGGGGGCCGCCTCGGTGCTCGTCGGCGGTGACGTGCTCGTGTTCGTCGCGGCGGCGCTGGGCGCGATGCTCGGTGACCGGCTGGCGTGGCTGTGCGCGGGGCGCGGGCTGCCGGAGTTCTACCAGTTCACCGTCGCCGCGATGCCTCCGGCGGCCATAGGGGTCGCGCTGACGGTGGCCCACGTGGACGTGAAGGCGTCCGCGGTCATCACCGGTGGACTGTTCGCGCTGCTGCCCGGGCGGGCCCTCGTGGCGGGCGTGCAGGACGGGCTGACCGGGTTCTACATCACCGCCTCGGCACGGCTCCTGGAGGTGATGTACCTCTTCGTAGGGATCGTCGCCGGGGTGCTCGTCGTCCTGTACTTCGGCGTCAACCTGGGCGCCAAGCTCAACCCGGACGCGGCCCTGGGGATCGCCGAGCGGCCCTGGTGGCAGATCGGCGCGTCGATGCTGCTGTCGCTGACCTTCGCGGTGCTGCTCCAGCAGGAACGGTCCACCGTGCTGTGGGTGACCCTCAACGGTGGGGTGGCGTGGTCGGTGTACGGCGCGCTGCGCTACCCCGGCGAACTGTCGCCGGTCGCGTCCACGGCGGTGGCGGCCGGACTGGTCGGCCTCTTCGGACAGTTGCTGGCGCGTTACCGGTTCGCGTCGGCGCTGCCGTACACGACGGCGGCGATCGGGCCCCTGCTGCCCGGCTCGGCCACCTACTTCGGGCTGCTGTCGATCGCCCAGAACGACGTGGACAAGGGACTGGTGTCCCTGGCCACGGCCGCGTCACTGGCCATGGCCATCGCCATCGGGGTCAACCTCGGCTCGGAGATCTCCCGCATGTTCCTGCGGATCGGATCCCCGGAGAAGCGCCGGGCCGCCAAGCGGACGAGGGGCTTCTAGCCCCTCCGGCCGCCCTAGTAGCCCTGGTTCTGTCCCGGGCCCTGACCTTGTCCCTGGCCCTGATTGCCGTACGGGTACTGCTCGTCGGGCCGGCCGCCGTACTGCTGCTGTTGCTGCGGGTACGTCTGCTGGGGGTACTGCTGCTGCGGGTACTGCTGGGCGTAGTAGTTCTCGGGCGGGGTGGGCTGCTGCGGCGCCTGCTGCTGGTAGGGCTGGTCGGCCGAGGGGATGCGGCGCAGCTGGGTGGTCGCGTCGTCGACCACCGGGGGCTGCTGCTGTCCCGGCAGGGGCTGCGCGGGGTTCTTCTTCGCCTTGGAGCGGGCCCGCATGAACTCGATGATGATCGGGACCACCGAGATGAGGACGATCAGGATGAGCATCGCCTCGATGTTGTTCTTGACGACGTCGATCTTGCCGAGCCAGGAACCGAGCAGGGTGACGCCGGCGCCCCACAGGACACCGCCGATCACGTTGAAGATCACGAACGAGCGGTACTTCATGCCGCTGACGCCGGCGATGATCGGCGTGAAGGTGCGCACGATGGGCACGAAGCGGGCCAGGACCAGCGACTTGGGGCCGTACTTCTCGAAGAACTCGTGCGCCTTGACCACGTTCTCCTGCTTGAAGAGGCGGGAGTCGGGGCGGCTGAAGAGCGAGGGACCGACCTTCTTGCCGAACATGTAGCCCGCCTGGTCGCCGAGGATCGCGGCGACGCAGATCAGGGCGATGGCACCCCACAGGGGGAAGTCCAGCTGGTTCGACGTGATCAGCAGGCCGGCTGTGAACAGCAGCGAGTCGCCCGGCAGGAAGAACCCGATGAGCAGGCCCGACTCCGCGAAGACGATCAGGAGCAGGCCCCAGATGCCGAACGTGTCCAGCAGTTGGTTCGGATCGAGCCAGCTCGGGCCGAGGGCGATCGTCGTCACGGTTCCGGTGCTCCTGAGGGGTGGAGGGAGGTACGGCGTCCTGCTGCGGGCGCCCAAAGCTATCAACGCAATGTGTCCGCCCCAGGTTCCACCGGTGACTCCAGGGTGCACTGTGCGCCGGCTGGGGCGAAGCTGTGAGGCTATGGGCATCGAAGAATACGGCGGCGGCCAGGGGCCGCAGGCCGACGTACTGGTCGTGACGACGAACGACGTACCCGGTCACCGGGTCCAGGAGGTCATCGGGGAGGTCTTCGGGTTGACCGTGCGCTCACGGCATCTCGGCAGCCAGATCGGGGCCGGACTGAAGTCGATGATCGGCGGCGAGCTCAAGGGGCTCACCAAGACGCTCGTGGAGACCCGCAACCAGGCCATGGACCGGCTCATCGAGCAGGCACGCGCGCGTGGTGCCAACGGAGTGCTGGCGTTCCGCTTCGACGTGACCGAGGCGGCGGACGTCGGGACGGAGGTGTGCGCGTACGGGACGGCGGTGGTCCTGGTCCGGGAGTAGCACGCGCGGACCAGGCCACCAGGGCCCGGCACGCCCCCTAGGAGGCGTGCCGGGCCGCGTTCGCCGTGATCGCGTCCCTGAGGTGCTCGGCCAGACCCGGCCCCATGGAGTCGTAGAACGCCTTGAAGCGCTCGTCGGAGACGTACATCCCGGCCAGGGACACGTGCATCTCGTACGGGCAGTCGTAGAACCATGTGGTGATGTGCCGCCGGTGTTCCTCGGCGAGGTCCATGGCGGCCTCGCCGGTGGCCGGTTCGCCTGCGGTCACCAGGGCGGCGTAGCGCTCGCCCCAGGCGTCGACCTCGGCCTGCATGCGTTTCCAGTCGTCCTTGGTGTAGCGGGCGGCCCGGCGCTGCGACTCGGCGTAGGCCTCGGTGCCGCCCCAGCGTGCCTCCGCCTCCTCGGCGTACTGGTCGGGGTCCTTGTCGCCGAAGACCTCGAAGCGTTCCTCGGGCGTGAGATTGATGCCCATTCTGCGTGCCTCCATGGCGTGCTCCACGGCCTCGGCCATCTTCTGCAGCTTCTCGATCCGGGCGGTCAGCAACTCGTGCTGGCGGCGCAGCTGCGCGCGCGGGTCCGCCTCCGGGTCGTCGAGCAGGGCCGCGACCTCGTCGAGCGGGAAGCCGAGCTCCCGGTAGAACAGGATCCGCTGCAACCGGTCGAGGTCGGCGTCGCTGTAGCGCCGGTGGCCCGCGTGGCTGCGCTCGCTCGGGGCGAGCAGGCCGATGTCGTCGTAGTGGTGCAGGGTGCGCACCGTGACGCCGGCGAAGCCCGCGACCTGTCCTACGGAGTAGCTCACTTCGTCCGCTCCCTTCTGGGTACGCGCTCCAGGGTGGGTCCTCACGCCGCGTGAGGTGCAAGCCTGTTTTTCGAGGTGCTACGCCGGTTCCCTCCGGATGTCGCGCCTGTTTTGTCCGCTTATCGTGAGCGCGTGGCCCAGGACCCCGCGCTCAAGGCGCCCGCCGACCGGGCGAAACCGGCGACCCCCGCGCGCGTGCTGCTGCCGTCGATCCTGCCCGCCCTGGTCGTGGGGGTGGTCGCGAGCCTGCTGTTCCTCGGGGTGAGCGCGCTGGCCGAGCAGTTCCAGCACGTCCTGTGGCGCAACCTGCCGGACGCGCTGGGCGTGGGCCGGTACTCGGTGCTGTGGATGCTGGTCATGCTCACCGCGACCGGCCTGGCGGTCGGCCTGGTGGTGTGGAAGGTGCCGGGGCACGCGGGCCCCGACCCGGCGACCACCGGCCTCGACGCGCGCGTGCTGCCGCCCGCGGTGCTCCCGGGGCTGCTCCTCGCGACCGCGCTGATGCTCGCGGGCGGGCCCAGTCTGGGTCCCGAGAACCCGATCATCGCCGTCAACGTGGGGCTCGCGTTCTGGCTGGGCACCCGGTTCGTGCCCCGGATGCCGGGCGCGATGTGGCCGGCGCTCGCGGAGGCGGCGACGATCGGCGCGCTGTTCGGCACGCCGGTCGCGGCGGCGCTGGTGATCTCCGAGGCGCTCGCCGGACGGTCGCTCAAGGCGCCGCTGTGGGACAACGTCTTCCCGCCCCTGGTCGCGGCGGCGGCCGGCGCCCTGACGACCACCCTGGTGGCCCATCCGAGCTTCGACCTGCATCTGCCGGAACTCGGCCGGCCCGGCTGGGGCGATCTGCTGTCCGCCCTCGTGATCGCCTCGCTGGCCGCGCTGCTCGGCATGTGCGCGGTCCGGGCCTTCCCGTACGTCCACGGCGCCTTCCAGCGCCTCGGGCACCCCATGCTGGTCATTCCGGCGGGCGGGCTCGTGCTGGGGCTGCTGGCGGCCCTGGGCGGGCATCTGACGCTCTTCAAGGGGCTGGAGGAGATCGCGGAGCTGGCGCGCGATCCGGACGGCTGGTCGGCGGGCGAGTTCGCGGTGATGACGGTGGTGAAGCTGGCGGCGCTGCTGGTCGCCGCGTCGAGCGGGTTCCGGGGCGGGCGGATCTTCCCGGCGGTGTTCGTCGGCACCGCCTTCGGGCTGTGCGCGCACGCCCTGGTCTCCGGGGTCCATCCGGCCGTCGGCGTCTGCGCGGGCGTCCTCGGCATGCTCCTGGCCGTCACCCGGCAGGGCTGGGTGAGCCTGTTCACGGCCGCCGTACTGGCGTCCTCGGGGGCGATGCTCGCCCTGCTGTGCATCGCCTCGCTGCCGGCCTGGCTGCTGGTGACCGGGCGTCCGCAGATGCAGTTGCGCGAGGACGGAACTCCGGTGCGCTGACAGCCGTTCGACATCCGTTGATCGTCCCAGGAGGCAGGCCCATGCCGTTGCACAAAGGTCCCGAGCAGCCCGACGAACGCCCGCTGTCCGTCAACCCCTTCTTCGGGGAGGCGAATCCGGTCGGCGGCATGACCGAGGCGCCACCGAAGCACCGGCTGCCGGACTCCCCGATGTCCCCGTCGTCGGCCTACCAGCTGGTGCACGACGAGCTGATGCTGGACGGCAACTCCCGGCTGAATCTGGCCACGTTCGTCACCACCTGGATGGAGCCCCAGGCGGGCGTCCTGATGGCGGAGTGCCGGGACAAGAACATGATCGACAAGGACGAGTACCCGCGCACCGCCGAGCTGGAGAAGCGCTGCGTGGCGATGCTGGCGGCGCTGTGGAACGCGCCGGATCCGGCCGCCGCCGTGGGCTGTTCGACGACCGGTTCCAGCGAGGCGTGCATGCTCGCCGGGATGGCCCTCAAGCGCCGCTGGACGCAGCGCAACGCCGACCGCTACCCGTCCCGGGACGCCCGCCCCAACCTGGTCATGGGTGTCAACGTGCAGGTCTGCTGGGAGAAGTTCTGCAACTTCTGGGAGGTGGAGGCCCGCCAGGTGCCCATGGAGGGCGACCGCTACCACCTCGATCCGCAGGCCGCCGCCGAGCTGTGCGACGAGAACACCATCGGGGTCGTCGGCATCCTGGGCTCCACCTTCGACGGGTCCTACGAGCCGATCGCGGAGCTGTGCGCGGCCCTGGACGCCCTCCAGGAGCGCACCGGACTCGACATCCCGGTGCACGTCGACGGCGCGTCCGGTGCCATGGTCGCGCCCTTCCTCGACGAGGACCTGGTCTGGGACTTCCGCCTCCCGCGCGTGATGTCGATCAACACCTCGGGGCACAAGTACGGGCTGGTCTACCCGGGCGTCGGCTGGGCGCTGTGGCGCGACAAGGAGGCGCTCCCCGAGGAGCTGGTCTTCCGCGTCAACTATCTGGGCGGCGACATGCCCACCTTCGCGCTCAACTTCTCCCGCCCGGGCGCCCAGGTGGTCGCGCAGTACTACACGTTCCTGCGCCTGGGCCGGGACGGTTTCCGGGCGGTGCAGCAGACCACCCGGGACGTGGCCAGGACTCTGGCCGACCGGATCGCGGCGCTGGGCGACTTCCGGCTGCTCACCCAGGGCGACGAGCTGCCCGTCTTCGCCTTCACGACGGGCCCCGACGTGACGGCGTACGACGTCTTCGACGTGTCCCGGCGGCTGCGCGAGAGCGGCTGGCTGGTTCCCGCGTACACCTTCCCGCCGAACCGGGAGGACCTCTCCGTGCTGCGGGTGGTGTGCCGCAACGGCTTCTCGGTCGACCTCGCCGACATGTTCATCGAGGACCTGACCCGGCTGCTGCCGGAGCTGCGCCGCCAGTCGCATCCGCTGACCAGGGACAAGACCGCGGCAACCGGTTTCCACCACTAGGGGATGATTCGCGCCTGCCCGACGAAGGACGGCCGCTGTTCACCGGACGTTCGAACGGCGGACAGTTCATACGGTCATCAGTGAGCACATGCCACTCATGGCCACCGCACAAGCATCCGACAGCAAACCGGGCGAACTCGAAGACGTAGCCGGCTGGTTTCCGCCCCTGGACCAGATCCTGTTCACCTGGCTCCTGGAGCGGCAGGAGGCGCACGGCTTCCGGGGCGACCTGCTGGAGCTGGGCGCGTACCTGGGCAAGAGCGCGATCCTGCTCGGTCACCACCGGCAGGACGGCGAGGAGTTCACGGTCTGCGACCTCTTCGGCGGCGAGGCGCCGGACGGGGCCAACCGGGCCGAGACGAGGAAGTCGTACTCCTCGCTCACCCGGCAGGCCTTCGAGCGGAACTACCTCGCCTTCCACGACACCCTGCCCAGGGTGATCGAGGCCCCCTCGTCCGTGATCCGGACGGAGGTGGACCCCGGGACCTGCCGGTTCGTCCACATCGACGCCTCGCACCTGTACGAGCACGTCCGCGACGACATCGGCGCGGCGCGCGACCTGCTGCTGCCCGACGGCATCGTCGTCCTGGACGACTTCCGCTCCGAGCACACCCCGGGCGTCTCGGTCGCCACCTGGGAGGCGGTGCTCAACCGCGGACTGCGCCCGATCTGCCTCAGCACCCAGAAGCTGTACGGCACGTGGGGCGACGCGGAGCCGGTCCAGGAGGAGCTGCTGGCGATGCTCAGGGAGCGGGCGGACTGCGGACTGAGCGTGCAGCCGGCCGCGGGCCACCGGCTGATCCGCACCCGCGCCCACAAGGACCTCCGGCCCCCGCCCTTCCCGCCCTCCCGGTACCACTCGGCGCCCGAGACCCCGCAGCGGCCGGCCGCCACCCCGGCCTCCGCTCCCCCGCCGCGCCGCCCGCGGTCCCGGTCCCGCCGGATCGCCGTGGACCTGCTGCCGCCGATCGTCACCCGGGCGGTACGGCGGGTCCTTGCGGCTCGTCCGGCACGCCCGGCGCGTCAGAGCCCTATCGGCTGAGGCGCGCGAACCTCCGTACCGCCAGCGGGAAGAACACCGCGAGCAGGCCCAGCGGCCAGACCACGGCCGCCCAGATGTGCCCCGCCTCCCCGCCGGGGCCGCCCAGCAGATCCCGTACGGCCGTCGCGGTCTGGGACATCGGGTTCCACTCGACGACCGTGCCGAGCCAGCCGGGCATCGAGGCGGGGTCGGCGAACGCGTTGGACAGGAAGCCGACCGGCCAGACCAGGATCTGCACGGCCTGGACCATCTCCGGTTTGCCCGCGACCAGGGCCAGTTGGATGCCGATCCAGAGCATGGCGAACCGGAAGAGCAGCAACAGGCCCATGGCGCCCAGGAATTCGGCCGGCGTGCAGTGCACGCGCCAGCCCAGCGCGAACCCGACGCCGACGAGGATCGTCAGGCCCAGCGCCGACTGGAGCATGTCGGCGGCCGAACGGCCCACCAGGACCGCGCCGTTGACCATCGGCAGCGAGCGGAAGCGGTCGATCACGCCCCGGTCGAGGTCCTGGGTGACGGCGAGCATCGTGCCCTCCAGGCCGAAGGCCATGGTGAGCGCGAGCATGCCGGGGACGAGGAAGTCCACGTAGTCGCCCTCGATGCCGCGTCCGCCGCCGACCAGGTAGCCGAACATCAGCAGCAGCATCACGGGGAAGACCAGGCCGACCAGCACCTGCACGGGCTGCCGTGCCCAGTGGGCGAGTTCACGGCGGGTCATGGTCCAGCAGTCGGTCAGCGCGTACGCGGTCATGCGGCGGCCCCCTTCGCGACGGACTCCTTCTTCGTGGCAGACGCCGTCTTCGTGCCTGACTTCGTCTTCGTGACGGTCTCCGAACGGTCGTCGTCCTGATCCGTCAGCCGCAGGAACACCTCGTCCAGGGTGGGCCGGCGCAGGGCCACGTCCTCGGCCTCGATGCCCGCGTCCTCCAGGGCGCGTACGACTCCGGAGAGCGCGGCCATGCGGTCGGTGACCCGGGCGCTGAGCAGGCGGCGGTCGGGGTCGACGGAGACGTCGTCCTTGGGGACCGGCAACAGGGCGACGGCGGCGCCCAGTTGACCGGCGTCCCGCAGGACGACGTCGATGCGGTCGCCGCCGGTGGCCGACTTCAGTTCGTCCGGCGTGCCGTCGGCGATCACCCGGCCGCCGTCGACGACACAGATGCGGTCGGCGAGCTGGTCGGCCTCCTCCAGGTACTGAGTGGTCAGCAGCACCGTCGTACCGCCGCCGGTCAGGGAGCGGACCGACGCCCACACCTCGGCGCGGCCGCGGGGGTCGAGGCCGGTCGTGGGCTCGTCCAGGAACAGCACCTCCGGGTCGGTGATCAGGGAGGCGGCCAGGTCGAGGCGGCGCCGCATGCCGCCGCTGTAGGCGCGGACCTGTTTGCGGCCGGTGTCGGAGAGGCCGAAGCGCTCCAGGAGCTCGTCGGCACGCGCGCGTGCGTGACGGGAGCCCAGGTGGTGGAGGCGGCCGAACATCTCCAGGTTCTGCCGGCCGCCGAGCTCCTCGTCGAGCGCCGCGTGCTGGCCGAGCAGTCCGATGCGCGAGCGGACCGCGCGGGCCTCGGTCACGACGTCGTGGCCGGCCACCTCGACGCGTCCGGCGTCGGGCCGCAGCAGGGTGGACAGGATCCGGACCAGGGTCGTCTTTCCCGCGCCGTTGGGGCCCAGGACTCCGTGCACCGCGCCGCGGGCGACCGTGAGGTCGAGCCCGTCCAGCGCGGGTTTACCGCCGTAGGCCTTGCGGGCTCCGTCGACGGTGATTGCGGTGTCGGCCACTGCCACTCCCTCTCCCCCAGCCGCCCCTGCCCAGTAGCGCTCAGCCAGGCAGGGACAGCTAATCAAACTTGACTACTTCACCGACAGTAACGCCGTCGAGCCGATTGGTCAAACTTGATTAGTGGTCGTCCTCCGGGTGCCGGTCCCCCGTCGCGTACGGGTTCGCCTGGCCCTCGGCGAGGACGCCGACGAAGGGTTCGCCCTCACCGGTGAAGGTGTAGGCGCCGCCCTCGATGCGGTCGATGAGCCCCTGGGTCCAGGCCGAGTCGGAGTCGGCCGTGTGGACCCAGAGGTTCATGATCTCGCCGATGTGGCCGAGCTGTTCGGGGCCGTCCTCGGGGATGTAGTGCTCGGTGACGGCGCCCCGCCAGGCCCCGATCCGGCGGATGCGCTCCTTGAGGAGGGTCACCGCCTCGTCCCGGGTCAGCTCGACCAGGAAGCCGATGGCCGCCGACTGGATGTCCATCTTCTGGTCGTAGGCGACCAGGGACTCCCGCAGCAGCCGGAAGAACTCCTCGGTGCCCCAGTCGGTGATCTCGTACTCGGTGCGCGGCGGTCCGCCGGACGTGGACGGCGCGATCTCGTGCGCGTGCAGCAGTCCCTGCTTCGCCATCTGCTTCAGGGCGTGGTAGATCGAGCCGGGCTTGGCGTTGGACCACTCGTGCGCGCCCCAGTACTCCAGGTCGTTGCGCACCTGGTAGCCATGGGCCCGCCCGTGCTGACGGACCGCACCGAGCACGAGGAGACGGATCGCTGACATGGGGCCAGCGTAGGACCAGCCGGCGGCTGTCCCTGGGTCAGCCCCAGCTTGCGCCCTGCTCCTGGGCGACCAGTTCGAAGGCCGTCTTGCCGTCGAGGGACTCGCGGATGATGTCGGCGTGGCCGGCGTGCCGGGCGAACTCACGGATCAGGTGCAGACAGAGCCAGCGCACCGAGACACGGCCCTCCGGCGGGAACCAGGGGTCGTTCGGGAGCGGGAAGGTGTCGTCCAGGCTCGGCACCGAGCGGACGTACGCCTCGGTCTCGGCGGCGACCTTCTCCCAGTAGGCGAGCTGGGACTCGACGGTCTCGCCGTCGACGAGCCGGAAGTTCTCGTGCCAGTTGGTCTCGTCCCGCTTGACGGCCGGCGGCTCCTGCTTGGCCCGCGCGATCCAGCCCTGCTCGACCTCGGCGACGTGCTTGAGCAGGCCGGAGAGGGTGAGTTCGCTGGCGCTCGGCCTGCTGGCGGCCTGCTCCTCGGTCAGCCCGAGCAGCGCCCTGCGGATGCCGCCGCGCTGCTCCTCGATGAACGCGAGCAGCGCGCCGCGCTCGTCGCCCTGGGCCTCTGCGGGAACGTGAGTGACCATGACCGGCCGCCTTTCGTCGGGTCTGTTCAAGGATTCCCCTGACACCGACGAAGCTACGGGCCATTGAGGTCAGCTTGTGTCCTCAATGGCCCGTGCCCGAAGAACTAGAACGGGAAGCCGCTGCGGCCGTGCTGGACCGAGATCCACTTCAGGGTGGTGAAGGCGTCCAGGGTCGTCTCGCCGTTCAGACGACCGAGGCCCGAGCTCTTCTCGCCGCCGAAGGGGACGAGGGGCTCGTCGTGGACGGTTCCGTCGTTGACGTGGAACATGCCGGTGTCGATCTGCTTGGCGAAGGCGACGCCCCGCTCGATGTCACCGGTGTGGACGGCGCCGCTCAGTCCGTACGGCGTGTCGTTGACGAGGCGGACCGCCTCCTCCTCGCCGTCGAAGGTGATGAGGAAGGCGACCGGGCCGAAGACCTCCTGCTGGAGCAGGGCCGAGTCGGCCGGGACGTCGGCCAGGACGGACGGCGCGACCAGGTTGTCGGTGGTCGTGCCGTGCAGCAGCGCCGTCGCGCCCTCGGCGATCGCCTGCTCGACGACGCCCGAAATGGCCTCCGCCTGCGAGGAGTTGATGACCGGGCCGATGACGGTCTGCGGGTCGCGCGGGTCGCCGACCTTGAGGGTCTTCACCTTGGTGACGAACTTCTCGGTGAACGCGTCGGCGATCGAGCGGTCCACCAGCACGCGGTTCGCGGCCATGCAGACCTGGCCCTGGTGGACGTACCGGCTGAAGACCGCCGCGTCGACCGCGTAGTCGAGGTCGGCGTCGTCGAGGACCACGATCGCGCTGTTGCCGCCGAGTTCGAGGACCGAGCGCTTGAACTGGGAGGCGCAGACCGTGGCGACGTGACGGCCGACCTTGTCGGAGCCGGTGAAGGAGATGACCTTCGGGATCGGGTGCTCGATGAAGGCGTCGCCGATCTCCGCGATGTCCGTGACGACGACGTTGAGCAGGCCGCCGGGCAGGCCCGCCTCCTCGAAGATCTTGCCGACCAGGGTGCCGCCGGCGATCGGGGTGTTCTGGTGCGGCTTGAGGACGACCGCGTTGCCGAGCGCGAGGGCCGGGGCGACCGACTTGATCGACAGCAGGAAGGGGAAGTTGAAGGGGCTGATCACACCGACGACGCCGACCGGCTCGCGGTAGACGCGGTTCTCCTTGCCGTCGATCGGCGACGGGAGGATCCGGCCCTCGGGGCGCAGTGCGAGGTGGACCGACTCGCGCAGGAACTCCTTGACGAGGTGCAGTTCGAAGCCGGCCTTGAGGTACGTGCCGCCGAGCTCGGCGATGATCACCTCGGTGATCTCCTGCTCGCGCTCCTCGATCATACGCAGCGCCTGCTCGAAGACGGCACGGCGGGCGTAGGGGTTGGTGCGCGCCCACTGCTTCTGGGCCGCCGCCGCCGACTTGTAGGCCTCGTCGACCTCGTCGACCGTGGCTATGGTGATCGACGCGAGCTTCTCGCCGTCGTACGGGTTGAAGTCGATGATGTCCCAGGAACCTGTACCCGGGCGCCACTCACCGTCGATGTACTGCTGAGCCAGGTCGGTGAAGTAGGACGACATGTGATCCCTCAATCGCTAGCAGACACCTGCACCACGTCACGGTCTGATCACGTGTCATCGTACTTGTGCGCTAAGCGAGTTGGGGACGGAGAGCAATCTTCTGGGGAGAACCCTCGGAGGGTCTGGGGAGATCCCTAGGAGAGCTGGAGCAGACCCCTCAGGAGGTCGCGGCTCTCGTCGGGGCCCGGACTGTCCTGCTGGAGCTCCTTGAGGGCCTTCTCGTACTGCGCCACGTCCTCCTGTTTGTCCAGGTACAGGGCGCTGGTGAGCTGCTCCAGGTACACGACGTCCGACAGGTCGGACTCGGGGAACGACAGGACCGTGAACGCGCCGCTCTCGCCCGAGTGCCCGCCGAAGCCGAACGGCATGATCTGCAGCCGCACGTTGGGCCGCGCGGAGATCTCGATCAGGTGCTGGAGCTGACCGCGCATCACATTGCGGTCGCCGTAGGGACGGCGCAGGGCGGCCTCGTCCAGGACGATGTGGAACTCGGGGGCGTTGTCCGCGGACAGATACTTCTGCCGCTCCAGACGCAGCGCCACGCGCTTCTCGATGTCGGCCGGGCTCGCGCCCTTCATGCCGCGCCGCACGACCGCGCGCGCGTACTCCTCGGTCTGCAGCAGACCGTGCACGAACTGCACCTCGTAGGCGCGGATCAGCGACGCGGCGCCCTCCAGGCCCACATAGGTGGGGAACCAGCTCGGCAGGACGTCCGAGTAACTGTGCCACCAGCCCGCGACGTTGGCCTCCCGCGCGAGGGAGAGCAAGGACATGCGCTCGGCCTCGTCCGTGATGCCGTACAGCGTCAACAGGTCCTCGACATCACGTGTCTTGAAGCTCACCCGGCCCAGCTCCATCCGGCTGATCTTCGACTCCGAGGCGCGGATCGAGTACCCCGCCTGCTCTCGCGTGATGCCCTTCGCCTCACGCAGTCGCCTGAGTTGCGAGCCGAGCAGCATGCGCCGCACCACCGATCCTGGCTCTCCCGCGCTCACGTTCGCCAGCCTCCCCAACCGTCTTCAGGGGCCGCAGTCTGCCACTAAAACACTTCGAGCAGTACTCGTCCGATTACAGAGACGGCAATAAGTCAAAGATTCTGCACAGGTAAGGGGGAGGTGTTGGCAAGTAGGTCGCCGGAAGATGGCGGAAAAAATGGCCAACAAGCGGTACGGGAGGGTCCAATTCGGTCGCGTGCACGTGCATCTGCCCTTGCATCTGCCCTACGCATCCGAAACCATGGTCTCGCGCCACCGCTGCATCGCAACGACCGCGAATTCCCGGGAGTGCCTCGCATGGGGACGAATGGATCGACCATGCTCGAGCCGTTACGGCAGGGCCTTCCGCCGCTTGATCCCGCGGCCGTGTCCGACGCCGCGTCGTGTTCGCTGCCCGCCCGCTACGAAGCGGTGGGGGACGCGAGACGCTTCACGCGCCGGACACTGGACCAGTGGGACACGGGCGAGCGGTTCGACGACGTCTGCCTGGTGGTCTCCGAGCTCGTCACCAACGCCCTGCGGCACGCCCTGCCCACGACCTGCGTCCGGGTGGACCACGCGCCGCCCGTGCGGCTGCACCTGATGCGCTGGACCGAGCGGCTGGTGTGCGCGGTGCGCGACCCCAGCCAGGACTCCCCCGTGGCCCGCGAGACGGACGACTTCTCGGCCGAGTCGGGCCGTGGCCTGTTCCTCGTCGACTCCTTCAGCGACAGCTGGGGCTGGCACCCGCTGGCGGGCACGCTCGGCGGCAAGGTGGTCTGGGCGCTGTTCCAGCTGCCGGCCACGCCCGCGCCCACCACCGAGTGAGGCACCGCGGCGCTTTTTCGCGCCGCGGTTCTACGCGCGTCAAAGGGCCGGGCGTTCCCGATCGCCCGGAATCACCTCAGGGCGGGCAGTGCGTCAGCCCGCGACCAGGTGGTCGAACTCGCCGTCCTTGACGCCGGCCAGCATGGCCTCGATCTCGGCGCGGGTGTAGACGAGGGCGGGCCCGTCGGGGAAGCGCGAGTTGCGCACCGCGACCTCACCGCCGGGCAGCCGGGCGAACTCCACGCAGGAACCCTGCGAGTTGCTGTGCATGCTCTTCTGCCAGGCCACCCCGTTGAGATCCGTGGCAGCCATGCCGTTGTACACGTCCCGGTCCACAGGTCGCTCCCCGGTGGTGCGGTGGCCCCTGGGGCCATTGATGCAGTGGTCAACTGATCCGGATCATAACCCTGTTCACGTGCAAATGCATGAGCAGATGCACGTGCACGCGGTGTGTTCTCTCCGTTACAGCTTTGACGACCCCTTTGCCGGAGTTGCTCCAGCGTGTGCCCCGGGGTCCTCGGACCATGCGATGCGGTTCACCGGAATCGAATCCCTCGTGCACTAGGAAGAGACGCAGACCGGGCCGTTCCTGTTCCAGGGTCCGTGAATCGATCCAGTGGGCGGGACGAGGAGGTTCGGGCGGGGGCGGTGACCGGGAGGGTTGTTCAGCGACCTGAACCGTAACTCACCTGCTGGTATACGGCAGCAGCGCCATCTCCCTCGCGTTCTTGATGGCCCGCGCCAGCTGCCGCTGCTGCCGCGCCGTGACCCGGGTGACGCGCCGGCTGCGGATCTTGCCTCGGTCGGAGATGAACTTCCGCAACAGGTCGGTGTCCTTGTAGTCGATGTACGTGATCTTCGCCTGGTCCAGCGGATTGGGGCGGCTGCCCGCGGACTTGCGGTCGGACCTGCGGTCGGTGGTGCGGGGCATCAGACCTCCAGAAAGGCGTCGAAGGCGGGCGGGAGCCGCTTCCAGGCGGTGCGGCCCGCCGCGTACTCGGTGTCGGTCAACAGGCAGGACTCCAGCAGCTGTTCGAGGCCGTCGCGGTCCAGGCCCGGCGAGGTGAAGACCAAGTGCTGGCAGCAGTCGCCGTGTTCGGCGTGCCAGTCCAGCGCGGCGGCGGCGCGGCGCACCGGCGGGACCATGTCCCAGGCCGCGTCGGGCAGCGAGGCCAGCCACGGACCCGCGCTCTCCACGCACAGCGCGCCGCCGGCGGCGTCCCAGTGCAGCAGCACGTCGGGCTTGTCGGCCAGCCAGAACCGGCCCCGGCTGCGGGCGGCCGCGCAGGTCAGGTCCTCCAGGGCCGCGAAGAGCCGCTCCGGATGGAAGGGCCGGCGCCGGTGCCACACCAGGGTCGACACCCCGTGCGCGTCGGCCTCGGCGGGCAGCAGCGCGCAGGCGGGATGCTGGGCGGCGGCCGCGGCCTCCACGTCGAAGCCGGCCAGGGCGGCCCGGGCGAGCGGCGAGGATCGTGCAGGTCGTACGCCTTCCGATGCAGGTGCAGGTGCACCGGAGGGCCGGGGCGCCGGATCGGCGGATGGCTGGAAAACGCCCGTCAGATCCCCGGAGTGGCCGCCCTGGACGGGGACTTGACGGGCTGTCGGATGCAGCTGGGCGAGCAGCTCGCGGTCCTCGTCGTCGGCCTCCGGGGAGTCGAGGACGGCGAGGACGGGGGCGTACTCCAGCTGGCGGGCGAAGGTGTCCGCGACCGTGCGCTGGTCGGTGGCGGCCGCGGCGAGACCGCGTTCGGCGAGGTCGTCGCCGTTGCCGAGGTAGGGCAGCAGCAGCGCCGGGTCCACGGCGGTGATCACGCCGGTGACGGTCAGCCCGCCGGCCGCCACCACCTCGGCCATCGCCTTGGGCTCGACGGAGTCCCACAGCTCGACGACGGCGAGCCGGGTCAGCCCCGCGTCGGCGAGACGGCGCAGCTCGGGGACCAGGTCCTCGCGCAGGGCGCAGCAGGCGCAGTCGTTGACGAGGGGCGCCTCGCCCGCGGAGAGCAGCCCGGTGGCGTCGCTGATCGTGCGAACGACCGTGCCCGCCATGGCCGTCGCGAGGTCGTGGTGGAGTACGACACTGCCCGGCACGTCGGCCAGCAGCCGGGCGACCGTCACCCTGCGGGCCTCGGCGTGCAGCCCGCCGACGATGACGACGGACAGACTCACGACGCCGTGCCCCGCTTCCCGAACCGGCGCTCGAAGCGCTCCACGCGCCCGGCGGTGTCCAGCACGCGCGCGGTGCCGGTGTAGAAGGGGTGGCTGACGTTCGAGATCTCGACGTCGACGACCGGGTAGGTGCGGCCGTCCTCCCACTCGATGGTCCGCCCGCCCGCCGTCGCCTCGTCCGCCAGCGTCGAGCGGGTGAGGAAGGCATGGCCGGCGGCCCGGTCGCGGAAGACGACGGGACCGTAGGAGGGGTGGATTCCGTTGCGCATGGGGGTCAGCGCTCCTCTCGGAAGTCGACGTGGCGGCCTGCGACCGGGTCGTACTTGCGCAGGGTCAGGCGGTCGGGGTCGTTGCGCCGGTTCTTGCGGGTCACATAGGTGAATCCGGTCCCCGCGGTGGACCGCAGCTTGATGACCGGGCGGAGTTCGTTGCGTGCCATGGTGCTACCTTACTGAAAATGAATTCCATTAACACCACTCGTGGTGACAACGATCGAGGAGAGGTACGTCACCCATGTCCGCGCACTGCATGCTGACCGGCGCCCGCCCCGGCTTCGGCAACCGCATCTCCCACTCGCACCGGCGGACCTCCCGCCGCTTCGACCCCAACATCCAGACCAAGCGCTACTGGCTGCCGAGCGAGGGCCGGCACGTCCGGCTGCGGCTGAGCACGCGCGGGATCAAGACCGTCGACGTGATCGGCGTCGAGGCGGCCGTGGCCCGGATCAGGGCGCGGGGGGTGCGGGTCTGATGGCGAAGAAGAGCAAGATCGCGAAGAACGAGCGGCGCCAGGAGCTCGTCGCCCGGTACGCCGGACGCCGTGCCGAGTTGAAGGAGATCATCCGCAGGCCGTCCTCGACGGAGGCCGAACGGCTCGCCGCCCAGCGGGAGTTGCGCGGGCAACCACGCGACGCCAGCGCGACGCGGGTGCGCAACCGCGACCAGATCGACGGGCGGCCCCGCGGCTACTTCCGCGCCTTCGGGCTGTCCCGGGTGTCCCTGCGCGGGCAGGCGCATGCCGGGTATCTGCCCGGGGTGCGCAAGTCCTCCTGGTAAGCCTCACAGCTGCTCCCCATGGCAGGAAGAGCGGGGGCTGGTAGCTTGCTGCGGGCGTTGCGGCCAACCGGCCACGGCTTGCCCGGGACCGCGCGTCCGGGTCCTTTTCGAGCCGGGCCGGCTGTGCCGCGGGGTGCGTCCGGGCCGAGTCGAACGGGGTCCCGTGCGGTGGCTGCGCGTAGTCAGGGCCGGTCTGCGGTCAGGGTCGGTCTGCGGTCAGGGTCGGCTCCGGAGGCGGGCCGCCGCTCGGCCGAGCCGTGCGGGCCGGATCCCGCGACGCCGAGCTGATCCGAAAGACCGGTCCTAGAGCTTGGGAGTTACCAGTGACTTCGGCGACTACGAAGGTGCGGATCGTGGCCGCGGCCGCGGGTCTGGCGGGCGCGCTCGCGCTCACCGGGTGCAGCGACGGCGGTTCGGACGACGGCGCCTCGTCGAACCCCAGCGCGTCCGCGACCTCCACGGCGACCGCGGACACGGGCGGCGGCTCCGGCGACTCCAGTGCCTCCGCCTCCGGTGATTCCGACGGGACGACCGCGTCCGACGGTCTGCAGGGCAGTTGGCTGGCCACCACCGACGGCAAGGCCGTGGCGCTGGTGGTCAACGGCAAGCAGGCGGGGCTCTTCTCGACCGGCGGGACCGTGTGCAGCGGGACCGCGGGCGAGGAGGCGGGCATGCAGATGATCCACCTCACCTGCACCGACGGCAGCAAGCAGCGGGCGACCGGGATGGTCGACTCCGTGAACAAGTCCGCCCTCGCGGTCACCTGGTCGGGCAGCCTCGGCAAGGAGACGTACGCCAAGGCGGAGGGCGGACAGCTGCCTTCGGGGCTGCCGACGGCGAGTCTGGGGCAGTAGCGCGGCGGCAGGGCATCGGCCCGGCGGTCCGCCGGTGGTCCGCCGATGGTCGGTCTGTCGGCCGCGATCCGCTGCGATCCACCGCGGTCCGGGCGGGGGGCGGGCAACCGGCTCGCACATTCGTGCGTGATGATCCATGCACGCGTCTCATCGACGTCACTCCCCCGAAGCACCCGAGGACCCTCATGCGCGCCACCCGGATCACCGTCGCCGCCTTCGCCGCGGCCCTCCTTCTGACCGCCTGCGACGACGGCGGCGGTGACGGCGGGAGCGACAGCGGCGCGAGCAAGGCCGCCGGTGGCGGCTGCACGCTCGACTCCGTCGGGGTACAGGTCGACGCGAGCCCGGCCCCGGCCGCCGGCGACAGCGGCAACGTCACCGTGACGATCACCAACCGCGGCTCCCAGTGCACCCTGGACGGCTACCCGGGCGTCGACCTCACCGCCGGCAAGACCTCGGCCAAGGTCCCCGAGGACAAGGCCTCCGCGGCCGAGAAGCTGACGCTGGCCAAGGACGCGACGGCCTCCTTCACGATCACCTACGTGCGCGGCGAGGCCGGCGGCGCGAAGAGCCTGGCGGTGAAGACGGGCACGTTCACTCTCCCCGGCGCCGACGCCGACCACGGCTTCGCGTGGTCGTACGGCGAGGTCGCGCTCAAGGGAGACGCGGGCACGCCGGACGCCTCGGTGACGGCGTTCACGCAGGCGGGCGACTGACGGCGGAGGCGGGGGTACCGGTCGGCGAGGCGCCGGCGGGGGTGCCGGCAGGCGGAGCGCCGACGGGATGCCTCTGTCGTACGTCGCTCACGGGAGCCGGGGCCGGGCGCCGACCTGGGCCCGGTCGGCCGCCTCGGCGCCCTCGGTCCAGCCCGCCGCGTCGGTCACGCCCCGCAGCCGGGTCGTGGTCGTCTCGGGGAACATCCGGTCCGCCTCCGCCGTGACCGCGACCTCGCGCGTCGCCAGCACCGGGAGCAGGTCGTCGGTCACCTGGGTCTCGGCGGCAGCCGCGAGGCGGGTGCCTATCCGGTGGGCGTAGGCCGCGAGGAACGACTGCCGGAAGCTCTTCGTACGCCGCCGGCCCCCCGCGCGCTGCGCCGCCTCCGCCTTCGTCATGGCCGTCTGGGCCTGGACCAGCAGGGAGGCGTAGAGCAGTTCGACCACCTCCAGGTCGGCCTCGAAGCCGACGACCGTGGAGAAAGCGAGCGGTTCGTTCCACACGGCCCGGCAGTGGTTCGCGTCGGCGACCGCGTCCAGCAGCACGGCCTTGGCCTGCTCGTACGGCGGCTCGACACCGATCCGGCAGGCGCCGGGCGCATCCTTCGCGGGCCCCTGCGCGGCGAGCAGCGCCTCGTCGATGCTGTGCCGGGCGGTCAGCTCCTGTGCCTTGGCGGTGAGCGCCTCCGCCTCCTCGGGGAACCCGGTCGCCTCGGCCTTGGCGAGCAACGCCCGGATACGGGTGAGCATGCGGGACTCGGGCCGGGGCCGACCGCCGGCCCGCTGATCGGGTCTGCCGTGCTGCTCGTCGAGGGGTTCGAGGCTCGGCAGGCGCAGCAGCAGGCGGTACAGCTCCAGGACCGCGGTGGCGTGCGAGAAGCGGTCGGCGCGGGGCGGTGCGTCGCCGGGGCCCGGGAGGGACTCCACCTGCGCGGTCCAGCGGGGCCCGCGCGGGCGGTCGTCCGGCGCCTGTTCACGGATCAGGGCCGATACGAGGTGGATGTGTACGTCGTCCAGCTCCCGGCGGACGATCCGCACGACGTCGGCGGGCTGCCAGCCGCGCCGCCAGGCCGCTGCCACGAACTCCCGGCCTCGACGGGCGAGTTCGGCGTCGGCCGCCGGGTCCGCGGCCAGCACGGACGCGCCCGTGTCGAGGGCGGAGTCGGCATCGGCGGCGTAGAGGGCGGCCGCGAAGGCGCGCTCGACGGGGCTGGTCGGCGTACTGGTCACGCTTCGATCGTGACACGGGGCACTGACAGGGCGGCGCCGGGTCAGCCGCCGTGGAGCGCCAGGGCCGTGGGAACGGCGGCCGCCGGGTCGAGGTGGAGGAGCCAGGTGGCGTCGGAGTGGCACAGGAGCCGCAGGTGCGGATCGCCATGGGCCGACTGGAGGTCGGCGGTGACCAGGGCGCCGAGTTCCGCCGCGCTCGCGACGTCGTACGCCCCCTCCGCCAGGCGCCGGCGGAGCAGCACGGCCAACTGCTCGGCGACGTCCGGGAACACGTAGTGCTCGGTGAGCAGCCGGGCCGTCGCGTCGACGATCTCGGTGGCGGCGTTCGTCGTCAACGTGCTCATGGCAGCCGAGTCAACCACCGTCGGCCGGAGCCTCACACGGTGTTCTTCAAAAGAGGAGTCCCCTTTATGTCAACCCGAGGTTGACACCTCCAGACTGTCAACCTACGGTTGACACATGACGACGAAACCGACCATCACGTCCTCCGTACGTCTCGACGACATCATCGACGCGATCAAGAGGGTGCACGTCGAACCCCTCGACCAGCTCCAGGACGCGGTCATCGCCGCCGACCACCTCGGCGAGGTGGCCGACCACCTGATCGGCCACTTCGTGGACCAGGCCCGGCGTTCGGGCGCCTCCTGGACGGACATCGGCCGGAGCATGGGGGTCACACGGCAGGCCGCGCAGAAGCGGTTCGTACCCAAGGAGTCGACCGATCTCGACCCGAACCAGGGGTTCGGCCGGTACACCACACGCGCCCGCAACGTCGTGATGGCCTCGCACAACGCGGCCAAGTCCGCACACAACTCCGAGGTCGTCCCGGCCCACCTGATCCTCGGCCTCACCGCCGAACCGGACGGCCTGGCGGCCAAGGCGGTCGTGGCCCAGGACGTCACCCTCGACGCACTCGTCGAGGCCGCGACCGCGGCGCTGCCGGCCGGCGTCGAGTCGCCCCCGGAACTCGTCCCCTACGCCTCCGACGCCAAGAAGGTCCTCGAACTCACCTTCCGCGAGGCCCTGCGGCTCGGCCACAACTACATCGGCACCGAGCACATCCTGCTGGCCCTGCTGGAGTTCGAGAACGGCACGGGCGTCCTCTCCGCCCTCGGCATCGAGAAGGCCCCCGTGGAGGCCGCGCTCAGCAAGGCGCTCGCGGGGTATCTGAAGGCGCCGGGCGGGGTGAGCGAGGAGGACTGAAGGGCCTGACGGGGGCTGAAAGGAGGGGCAAAGGGCTCAGGCGGCGGTGGATCGCGAGGGCGTTGTCAGAGGCGGCTGCGACACTCGCAACCATGACCGATCGCTGGGCGCTCGCTCCGGCCGAGGGTGGTGGCGTGGAGGCCGCGCCCCTCGGTCCCGACGGGGTGCTCGCGGGGCCGGTGCGCCGAGGGGCGGAGCCCGGGGCGATCGTGCGCGGGCTGCCGGAGGTCACGCGGTGGGTGTGGCGGTCCACCGCCGAGATGTATCCGCGGCTGCTCGCCGCCGGCGTCCGGGTCGAGCGGTGCTACGACGTCGAGGACGCCGAGACCCTCCTGCTCGGCCACGAGGGGCGGTACGGGGAACCCCGCTCGGCCGCCGCCGCCCTGGCCCGGCTGCGCGGCGGCCCTGTACCGGCCGACCCGCCGACCCGCTCCGCCGAACCCAACGCCCAGTCCCCGCTCTTCGAGCCGCAGAGCATCAATCTGCCGCTGCCCGACCTCGCCGCGGTCTACGCCGAGCAGCAGCGACGGCACGACACGACCGCGCACCCGGACCGGATGCGGCTGCTGACGGCGGCCGAGTCGGCGGGGATGCTGGTGGCCGCCGAGATGAACCGCTCGGGGCTGCCGTGGAGCGCCGAGGTGCACCGGCAGATGCTGCACGAGCTGCTGGGCGAGCGGTACGTGGGCGGTGGCGAGCCCCGGCGCCTCGCCGAGCTCGCGGACGAGGTGTCCGCCGCCTTCGGGCGCCGGGTCCGGCCGGATCTGCCCGCCGATGTCATAAAGGCGTTCGCGCAGGCCGGCATCAAGGTCAGGTCCACCCGCCGCTGGGAGATCGAGTCCGTCGACCACCCGGCCGTGAAGCCGCTGGTCGAGTACAAGAAGCTGTACCGGATCTGGGTGGCGCACGGCTGGTCCTGGTTGCAGGACTGGGTGCGTGACGGGAGGTTCCGGCCCGAGTTCCACGCCGGCGGCACGGTCACCGGACGCTGGGTCACCAACGGCGGGGGCGGGTTGCAGATCCCCAAGGTGATCCGGCGCGCGGTGGTCGCCGACCCCGGCTGGCGGCTCGTCGTCGCCGACGCCGACCAGATGGAGCCGCGGGTGCTGGCGGCCATCTCGCGCGACCCCGGTCTCATGGAGGTGGCCGGCCGCGAGACCGACCTCTACCAGTCCGTCTCCGACCGCGCCTTCTCCGGCGACCGCGCCCAGGCCAAGCTCGCCGTGCTCGGCGCGGTCTACGGACAGACCTCCGGCGACGGCCTCAAGAACCTCGCCGCGCTCAGACGCCGCTTCCCCAAGGCGGTCGCGTACGTCGACGACGCCGCGCGGGCCGGTGAGGAGGGCCGGCTGGTGCGCACCTGGCTCGGGCGGACCTGCCCACCGGCGGCGGGGGCCGACGAGGACGCGGAGGAGGCGGGCATCCCCGTCGGGGACGACGACTCCGACGCCCGCCAGTGGACGCCGGGTTACGCCTCCACGGACGCCCGCGCCCGAGGCCGCTTCGCCCGCAACTTCGTCGTCCAGGGCAGCGCCGCCGACTGGGCCCTGCTGCTGCTCGCCGCACTGCGCCGGACCTGTGCGGACATGGCGGCCGAGCTGGTCTTCTTCCAGCACGACGAGGTGATCGTGCACTGCCCCGAGGAGGAGGCCGAGACGATCGTGGCGGCGATCCGCGAGGCGTCCGACCTGGCGGGACGGCTGACGTTCGGACAGACGCCGGTGCGGTTTCCGTTCACGACGGCGGTGGTGGAGTGCTATGCCGACGCGAAGTGATCAGTGAGGTGATCAGTGAGGTGATCAGTGAGGGCCGGGTTCGCGGGCGGTTCCGGTGACGGTTGCCGCGCCGGCGGCGACGGCCAGTTCGTGGGCGAAGTCGCGGACCAGGTCGTGGGGGGTGTAGCTGCCGTACGCCGTTTCCTCCACGAGGGCCACGTCCACGAGGCGGTCGAGGGCGGCCTCGGCGCGCCGGGCGTCGATGCCGGCCACGCGGGCGAGGAGGGGTGCGCCGTAGTCGGGGAGGTCGAGGGTGCCGATGCCGCGCAGTACGAGGGCCGCGTCCCGGTCGGCCCGGCGGGCCGAGGCGGCGAGTGCGTCGTGGGCCACGGCCAGGGAGCGGCGGACGCTCAGGTCGTCGTACTCCAGGTGGTTCAACCGGCCCTGTTCGTCGGTCAGTTGGCCGGCCAGGGCGTCCGGGGTGAGGGCGCTGCGGGCGGCCAGTCGGGCGGCGACCACGCGCAGGGCGAGCGGGAGCCGGCCGGTGAGTGCGACGAGGGGGTGGGCCGCGTCGAGGCCGGCGCGTCCGCTCACCGCGCGCAGCAGCGCGGCGCTCTCCTCGTCCGACAGCGGTGCGAGCGGGAAACGGCGGGCGCCGTCCAGCGCGGTCAGCGGCGAGCGGCTGGTGACGATCACCGCGCAGTCGGCTCCGCCGGGCAGCAGCGGTCGTACCTGCGCGGCGTTCACGGCGTCGTCCAGGACCAGGAGGGTGCGGGTCGGCGCGAGGAGCGAGCGGAGCAACGCGGCTGCCGCGTCCGGGTGTTCGGGGATGCGGCGGGGGTCGGTGCCGAGGTCGCGGAGGAGGGTGGTGAAGGCTTGGGTGGGGGTGAGGGGGGTCGTGCCGGGGGTGGCGCCGTGGAGATCGACGTAGAGCTGACCGTCGGAGAAACGTTCCTTCAGGGTGTGGGCGAGGTGGAGGGCCAGGGCGCTTTTGCCTATGCCGGCCATGCCGTTGATGACGGTGAGGGTGGGGGCGGTGGGGGCGGTGGGGGCGGTGGGGCTTTCGGGGGTGTTGTGCACGGCGTCGCGCAGAGCGGCAAGGACGGCGGCTCGGCCGGTGAAGTGGGCGGGGGGTGGGGGAAGTTGGGCAGGTAGAGGGTGGTCTTCGCGCGTAGACAGTAGAGCCGTGCCAGTGGTGGCTTCTCGGAGGACCTCCACGTGGGCCTCGCGTACCGTCGGGCCCGGTTCCACGCCGAGTTCCTCGATGAGGCGGGTGCGGAGGTCGCGGTGGACGGCGAGGGCTTCGGCCTGTCGGCCGGTGCGGTGCAGGGCGAGCATCAACTGGCGGTGGTACGCCTCCCGTAGCGGGTGCTCGCCGGCCAGGGCCGCCAACTCCGGTACGAGGGCGCCGAGTCGGAGGCCGCCGACGGCGAGTTCGGCGTCGTAGCGCCATTCCAGGAGCAGGAGCCGGGCCTCGCGGAGCCGTCGGACGAAGGCGTATCCGCCTGTCTCGGCCGGCAGGCCGCTGAGCGGGGCACCTCGCCAGAGTGCGAGGGCCGCCGTGGATTCGCGGATCGCTCGCGCCCAGTCGCGGGTGGTGTGCGCGTCGCGGGCCGCGGCGAGGTGCTGCTCGAAGACGTGGACGTCCAACTCGCCCTGTTCGACGCGTAGTACGTAGCCGGGTGGTGCGGCTCGTAGGCGGTCGGGGTCGTGGAGCAGTCGTCGTAGGCGGGCCACGTGGTTGTGCAGGGAGGCCTGTGCGGAGGGGGGTGGGGCGCCGCGCCACAGAGCGTCCTTGAGTGCCGGGACGGAGACGACTCGGCCGTTGTCGATCAGGAGGGTGGCGAGCAGGGCGCGGATCTTGGGACTGCTGATGGGAGTGAGAACTGGAGCACGGAGATCGTCGCTGTGGGAGTCGAACAGCACCGGCGTACCCAGCAGTCCGAAGCGCAGACCGTGCCGCATCACGCCGTTCACTGCCCTTCCTGCGCCTCAGCTCCTGGGCTTCGGCGCCGCGCTCGCTCTCGGCGGGATACCGCCCACCGTCGTCCTTGTCGCCCCTGTCGTCCTCAGTCTTTCTTGGCCAATGTTAGCGATCTGTTGGCGCGGCCTGATGTGATCACTACATCGGATCTGGCCCCGGGGGTGCGCGCGTACGACGCGTTGCTCGGGGGAGTGACGCCGCCGCGGCCGGATCCCGATGCCGTCAGATGACGGGCGGGCGGCCGAGGCGTGAGAGCTGCCATACCGTGCGCCAGCGCATCGGACGCCGTTCGCCGGCCGGTTCCCGCAGCCCCTCCACGAAGCCGCCGAACCAGGCCCGCAAGCCGGGTCCCGAACGGGTCCGTACGAGGGTGAGCAGGGTCCATACGCCCAGGTGAACCGGTATGAGGAGCAGGGGCAGCCGGCGGCGGACGAGCCAGACGCGGTTGCGGGCGGTGACACGGTGGTAGATGGCGTGGCGGGCGGGCGAGGTCTTCGGGTGACGGAGCAACAGCTCGGGGGCGTAGCGGATCCGCCAGCCCGCGTCGGCGGCGCGCCAGGCCAGGTCGGTCTCCTCGTGCGCGAAGAAGAACGCGGCGGGCCAGTCGCCGATCTCGTCGAGCATGGCCGTGCGGAAGGCGTGGCCGCCGCCGAGGAAACCGGTGACGTATCCGCCGCGCATCGGATCGGCGTTGCCGACCCTGGGCACGTGGCGTCGTTGGGTCTCGCCGTTCTCGTCGGCGATCCGGAACCCGACGATGCCGAGCCGCGGTTCGGCCTCGAAGAGGTCCCGTACGCGTCGCAGTACGTCCACGTCGACGAGGAGTCCGTCGTCGTCCAGTTCGACGACGTAGTCGATGTCGTCGAATGCGCGTAGCTCGCGGAGCGCGATGTTGCGGCCGCCGGGGCAGCCGAGGTTCTCGTCGAGTTCGAGTTGGGTGACTTCGCCCGGGAGGGCGAGGCGGGTGGCGTAGTCGGGGAGCGGGCAGCCGTTGCCGACGATCACGATCCGCGCGGGTGCGAGGTCCTGTTTGGCGACCGACTCCAACAGCGCGTCGACCTCGGCGGGACGGTTCCCCATCGTCACCACGGCGACGGCGATCCTCGCCGACGCCTCCGGGCCAGCCAGGTCACCCATGCCCTCACCCCATCCCGACCGGCAGCATGACGCGCGATGCTAGCCGTTCACGGTAAGGACTTCTTAAGCACCCCGTCGATTTCCCTCAATACCCGGGATTTCGCTCCGTATCCCGACGGTTCGTGCGGGCGTCACGAGGGTGTGGCTTCGTGCCCTACCGATTCGCCGTGGCACCCGCACGGTTCTCCTTGCGCCGTACGAACTTCAGCCCCGACCAGTCCTCCCCCAACGCGGCGACCTTCACATCGACGATCCCCAACGGGAGGAAGAGGTCCCGCAGATCGTTCTCGGCGATGTCACTGACGTGGCCGGCGGCTTTACGAGGCCAGGCGATCCAGAGCATGGCGCTGTCGGCGAGAGCGTTGACGAGGACGGGCGCTTCGGCGGCGAGGGTGGCGTGGGCGCGGAAGAAGGCGACGGTGATGTCGGCGGGGTGGGATTCAGGGTGCCGGTGCCCTTCGGAGGCGGGGGTGAGGTCTACGTCATCGGGAAGATCGGGGATGTCGAAGGAGTCCGGGGCGTGCAGCAGGCGTACCCGATGACCGGACTTGATGCCGATCTTCTTGGCGAGCGGCGTGCCGGAGTAGCCACCGCCCGTCGCGTTGCCACTGTGACCGGCCATGTCTCGGCTCCTCGGTGAGAGGGGGAATCGGTTGAATACCATCCCAGCAGTGCCAGTACCTTCGAGCACAGCGTGGGTGGTGTGACGATGAAGGTTCCTACGGGCTGCGTTTTCACGCACATCATCCGAGGCGCCGGCAGGAAGATCACGTATCAGAACGCTGGAGTCGACTGTGCTTTCGTCGGAGCGCTGAGCAGCGACTTCTGCAACCAGCGGAGCAACTTCACCGGAACAACTCTCCACAGACACTGCCTCGTTATGGCAAGGCGTGCGCCCATCTCCTGGTCAACGGAGTGCGGCGTGTGAGTCAGTGTCATCACATCACGAAGTGAGTTGTTCATGATCGAGCAGCAACAGGGCCCCGATTCGGACCAGGCGCGGCAGACTCGGCGGCGCCGAGCCGGGATCACCGCGTTCCTCGTGGGCTTCCTCGCCACGCTCGCCTTCTTCGCCTTCTTTCCAGGGCTGCCGCATGTCATCGACTGGGGGGCGATTCTCGCGTCGCTCGCCGTGGGTGGCCTTGCTCGGTGGGTGTACCAGCGGTGGATGACAAGGGCCGCGTAGCTCAGGGACCGCCCCAGCCCGTCGTCTCGTCGTCCGGGTCCTCGGTGGCGTAGAAGGTGGGGCCCAGGTGGGTCGCCAGGGTGTCGTCCGGGATGGTCGTTCGGGTCACGGGGCCCGTTCCGTCGGGTGTCTGTGTCAGCTGGGCGTAGTAGCCCAGGGTTCCCCAGTCTGTCGGGCGGTGGAAGGTGAAGTCGGCCTTGTCGTGGGGGTATTCGGCGCGGAGCAGGGGGAGCACCGTCTCCAGGTCGTACTCGGCGTCGGGGCCGCTGAGCACCACGGTCACGTGATCCGGGGCCGTGCGCCATACCCGTACATGGGCGCTGCCGGACCAGGTGTGAGGGTGGGTCGGTCGCCAAGGGTGCTCGTCGCGGATCAGCTCGGGATGGACGTGTTCCTCGGGCATGGCGGAGAGTTCCCTTCCCTCTTCTTCCCGGCGCGACGGCGACTTTCGCGTGGGCGCTCCCGTAGTAGCGTCGACACAGGGTAGAGACGTAGAGACGTGGCGGCACAGGCATACGGGGACCGGGAGCAGCGTCGGCGGCGGAAGGTGGACGGGCGGGTGAGTGGGGCGATGAACTGCGAACCTGAGCCCGAGCTGCCGCGATCCGACCTGCTGCGACCCGAGTTGCCGCGACCCGAGTTGCTTCGGCCCGAAGCCGCTATTCCGCTCGCGCCCCTGCCGGGGCTGAAAGGTGTCGCGCGGCGGTACGGGACCGGGCTCAAGGGGCCCGAGTTCGCCGAGGCGCAGCTCGTCGGGGCCGGCTGGGCTGCCGTGCCGGTCGTGGTGGCGTTGGTGGGGCTGCTCGTGCCGGGGGTACGGAGCGCCGCGTTGGTATGTGCGGTGGTGCTGGGGGCGGCCGTGCTGGCCCGGTCGCTCCTCCTGGTCGTCTTCGAGCGCCGCCAACACGCCTACGAGCCCTGCTGGTTGGCGGACCGGACCGCCGATCTGCGTACCCACCACTTCCCCCTCCTGCGCTGCGCCGTCCGCTCCGACGAGGTCCCGGGACCACCCGAGGTCTACGACCTGACCCGCGGCAACCAGGTCGGCGAACTGCTCAGGCGACGGGAACGGGACCGGACCGTCGGCACCTTCTCCCAGGCCACCCTTCAGTTCGTCTGTGCCGTCGGCCGCGACGAACTCGCCGTGCTCGCCGAAGTCCGCCGAGAGCTGGCCGAGTTGGACTTCCAGCCGGTACGGCCCGGCACGCCCCAGGCCTGGGTCCGCTTCCCCGCGGCCAGCTACCTCGCGCTGCCCGACACCGGCCGCAGGCCCGCCCGCCGGGCCTACTGGGTGCTGTCCGGACCGGTGTTGGTGTCGGCGGTGGAGGCGACGGCCCGGGCCGGCTCGGCCAGATGACGCTGGAGCAGCTGGTGCCGGAACTCGTAGTGCCCGTTCATCTGCCGTAGTACTTCCCGCCGTTGGGCGTCCTCCATGAACGCCATCAGCCGCCGCGGAGTGTGCCCGCGCACCGCCAGCCACCCGCGGGTGGCCACGAACCGCCCCCACGAACTGGACCCGAGCGCCATCAGCCCCAGCCCGGTGGCGCTCAGCAGCGCCCCGCCCGCCGCCCCCATCAACGCCTCGACCGCGGTGGGCAGTTTGTCGATCAGGGTGACATCGTCGAGCTGCGGGGTGCGCCGGCCCGCCTTGATGGAGCCGCCGAGGTAGGCACCGGTGAGCGCCCCCGCCACGGCGCCGGCCAGCCAGGCGTAGAGGACCGTGGCGCGGTCGGAACGCAGCAGCGTGGTGGGGGTGATGGCCTCCATGAGATCGCTCGGTTCGCTGAAGTAGCGCGCGGCGGCGAACGTGATACCGCTCAACACCCCGCCGATCACCACGTATTGAGGTCTCTCGTAGAGGAACGTGACGATCACCGCGCAGGCGGCGCCGCCCACCACCCCGAAGCCGAGCACCCGTTGCAGCGCGTGCGAGGAGGGCGGTCGTACGGATCTCAGCCGCGGTTTGGCCCGGCGCGGATCGTCCCCTGGCACCAACTCCACCACCAGCGCCCCGACCAGCGCCGCGCCCAGCCCGATCCACAGGCCCAGCAACGGGCGCCCGAAGAGGGCGAACAGCGCGACCGTCGGGATCGAGCAGCCGATCGCCGCGTTGACCAGGGCGAGCGTCAGATGCACCCACTGCGGTACGGCCCGGTGCAGCTGCCACCAGGCCAGCCGCCCGGTGTCGGGGTCGACGTTGCGGGCGAGGAAGGTCAGATGGCGGCGTGCGTCCTCGGCGCTGTAGTGCGGGGCCTTGTCGCGTGGGCGGAGGTAGGCCTGGGTGATGAAGGCCCCCAGCAGCCGCTGCCCGATCCGTTCCTCGGCCACGGCCTCCGCGTCCGCCCCAGCTGGAGCACCATCCCCAGCCCCCGCGTTCGCGTTCGCCCCGCCCTCCAAGAGGATCTCCCGCGGCAGCGAACCGTCCAACGACACGGCCAGGGAGAGCATGAACGGCGTCTCCAGCACCCGCGCCAGCGGCCCGTCCGGCCGTTCCTCCAGGGCGGCGAGCAGCGGTTCCAGAACCGGCCCGGGGCGGGCGGTCTCCAGAACTCCGCGTGCCTCGTCCGCCCGCAGCGGCTGGAGTCGTACGACGAGCGTCTCGCGCAGCATCCCGTCGGCGTCGAGGGCGTCGAACTCCTCGGTACGGCAGGCCAGTACGAAGGACCGGCCCTCCAACCCCGTGGCGACACCCCGCAGTAGGGCGGCCCGGTCGGCGGCCTGGTCGAGTCCGTCGAGGACCGGCAGGACGTGGTGCCGGACGAGTTCGGCGCAGATCAGGCGGTTGCGCGTCCGGTCGGTGGAGGCCGGATGGACGGCGGTGAGTTCGTCCGTCATCCATTCCATGAGCGGACGGGCCGGGTCCCAGGAGGAGATCTGGAAGATCACGGGCACCAACGGGCCGACCGGCTCGGCGAGTTCGAGGGTGGTCAGCACACAGACCGTCGTCTTGCCCGCCCCGGGATTCCCGGTCACCACGAGCCGGGACAGACCGCCCGCCCGCACGCGCCGGGCGAACGTGCCGGTCAGTTGGTTGAGTTCGCCTTCCTCGGGCAGTTCGGCCGCCAGCCGCGAGAACCGCTCCGAGCCGGGCCGCCGCCGCCAGCGCACCGCCATCCGGCGGTCCTCGAAGAGACCGCGGTTCCTGCTCTCGGCCACCCACGCCTTGCGCATGCTCCGCGCCAGTGCGGGCAGCTGCGCGGCCACCGCCTCGTCCAGCGTGGCGGCGGGACGCAGACCGCTGTACAGCACGGTCGTCACGATGGCGGCGACGGCGAGCACGACGGGAATCAGGGAGACCCACAGGTCCAACGGCTTGAGATCACCGCTCCTGAGCCCCTGTACGCCGACGACGACCGTCGCCACCAGGACCGCGCTCAGCACGACGGAGAGGCCGACCTTGAGCGCGCGCCGGCCCTTCACGACCGGGTCTCCGAACCGGCCGGCGGGAGGGCGTCCGCGCTGCGGGCGAAGACGGTCAGTACGGCGGATCTCCCGGCGGCCCGGCTCGTCAGCCGACCGAGGACGGGGAGCGTACGGCCCACCCACGCCTTGAGGAGCAGGAAGGAGAGCATCCCGCAGTACTGCCGGGCGGCCCGCCTGCCGTAGCACGCCACCAACCGCGGCCGCATGCCCCGCAGTTGCCCCGCGATGTGCGCCAGGGTGACCACCCCGAGGGTGGCGAGGGTGGTCACGCCGTGCGCGCGGTCGGGGCCCACGTCCATGTAGTCGTCGAGGGACTGCAGTGCTTCGCCCAGATCCATGACGAGGTCGCGTTCGGCGGGCCCCAGCCCCGGTTTGACGATGCCGCACAGGATCAGATGGGCCGAACTGCCCTTCCCCCGCGTGATCTTCTCCAGCACGTCGACGGGAACGTCCGCCTCCCGCTGCCGGCGCGACAGCACCTGGAAGTCGTGCAGCGAGGCGATCGCCGCGAACACGTCGTCGCCGGGTGTGTACCCGAGCCTGCGCTCCAACTCCCGCACGATCCGCCCGAGCAGCAGTTCGGCGTCCGTCCCCGCGGTGAAGGGCCGGTTGCCCATCAGGTCGGCGAGCCGGGCGTCGGCGGCGGGATCGGTCTCGCCGTCGATGAGATCGTCGTAGAGGCGGGTGACGGCACCGGCCAGCACGGCGACGTCGAGTGGGAGCGTACGTCCGGTCAGACGGGCGTAACCGAGCATCGCCAGACCGAACTTGACGCTCATCGCACGCAACGACCCGTCGGCCCGGGCACGTTCACGCGCGTCGGCGAGGCTCTCCACCAACAAGGGGGCGACGACCTGCTCGTACGCCGCACCGAGCCCGGGCAGCGCACGGTAGGAGGCCACGACGGTCGAAGGCAACCCGGCAGCCATCCCCAGCGAACGGACCAACGCCCCGCCCTCCGCGCGTCCTTGCCCCATCCGCACTCCCCCCGGCCCGTGCCATCCGAGCGTGACACACGGGTGAGCAGGCGGTAAATAGCTGGGCCGGTGCGTGCCGGTGCGACGCGCGCGCGGCCTCGACCGGGCGGAGGGGAAGCCTTCGGCGATCTCTACGGAGGGGCTGCCCGACACCTCCGTACCTCTGCGTCTCCACACCTCTGCGTCTCCGCCCCGCCGATCATCCCCTCACCCCTTCCGCATCTCACCTCAGCCCCCGGCCTCCCCGATGGCGTGGACGCGGCAGGCGGTGAGGCGGCCGGCGCGTGACTGGGCGAAGACGTAGGTCTCGTCGCCGACCGCGGCCAGGACTACCTCGTGGACGACACGGGCGAAGGTGGCCAGGGTGGTGAGGTGATCACCCGTCACCGCGTCCCACATCCGTACGGCGCCGGAACTGTCGCCGGTGACCAGCAGGTCGCGGTCGCCCACGGTGGCCAGGGAGAGACAGGTCACCGCGGCTCCCAAGTTCTCGACGGTCGACAGGAGTTGTCCGCCGGTGGAGTCGCGGATCAGTACCCGTCGGCCGGAAGCGGTGGCGTGGACGTCGTGCCCGGCGACGGTGCCGAGGGCCAGACCGGCCGCACCGCACGGGAAGTTCCTGAGGGCCCTGCCCTTGACCGGGTCCCACAGCGTGAGCGATTCACCGTGGACGGTCGCGAGAACGGTCCGCCCGGCCACCGTCGCGAAGCCGAGCGCGGTCAGCCGCCCGTAGGCGTCCACGGTGCCGAGAACCTCCCTGGTGGCCGCGTCCCACACGGTCACCGGCCCGCTGGTGTCCGCCTCGGCGAGGAGGGCGACCCGTTTGGCGGCCGCGGCGGGTCTGCCGGGCAGCAGGACGCGGCGCCCGGTGTCGCCGAAGGCCACGAACCGCGACCAGGACGACGGATGCCCGCGCAGCTCACGTACCACCGCGCCCGTCGCCGGGTCGCACAGGGAGACACCGTGCCCGATGCCGGCGACGGCGAGCAGCGGGCTGCCGTCCACAACGCCTGAGGCGACCGCGACTCCCCGGCTCTGCCCGTGCTTGTGGTTGTCGCAGAAGGCCGGGGAAGTACGGGCAAGCGACCGGCCGGTGACCGGATCCCTGACGTCGACCTCGTAGGTGCCGCCGACCAGCAGGACCGGTTGCCGCCCGTCGGTACCGAGCGCCAGCCCGCCGGCATCGCGCTCGCCCGTCCCCGCGTACCGGGCGGCGGCGGGAACGTCCAGCAGCACGATGTCGTGGCCGCCCTGTGGCGTCCGGTCGAAGCCACCCGTCTTGGTGGTGGCGAGCACGGTCGTGCCGCCGACGGTGCCGAAGGCGCCGGTCAGAAAGTGACCGGTGTGGGCGGCCACGCCCGTGACCGCCCGGCCGTCGAGCGTCCTGACCCAGACACCGACGTCATCGCTCCACGCACCGTCGGACCGAGGGGAGACGGTGGCCAGTACGGTCTCTCCGCCAATTTCAAGCGGAATTACGCCACCCTCGCCTCCGTCGCCTCCGTCGCCTCCGTCGCCTCCCTCTCCTCCCTCGCCTCCCGTGCTCGCGAAACCCGTACGCCCGAAGGCGAGCACCGACTCCGACTCGCCCAGACCGAAGCGCTTGACCAGCCTGCCCGTGGGACCCGCCGAGGGATCCCACAGGAACACGGACTGCTGCCACTCGCGGTTGTCCCACCCGGTCCCCTCCTCCTCGGCAACCAGGGCCAGCACCTCACGCCCTTTCCGGTCAACGGTGGCGAGGGGCCCGACGAACGGCGGAACGTCGAAGGTCACCTGCCTGTCGGACCACTGGGCGAGGAGCTCGCGGGTGGTGGCGTCCCACACCCGCACCGCGTCGCCGCAGAGCGCGGCGACGGCGGATCGTCCGGCGACGGTGAGGGCGGCCACGCCGAGCACCACCTCGTCGCACGCCAGCAGTTGGGCGAGATGCGCTCCGGTGAGGGGATCCCACAGATCCACACCGCCGGCGTCGTCGGCGTACCGGTCGCCGGGCCGCCCGGATCCGTCGTCCGCCTCGAATCCGGAGGCGACCGCCAGCGCCCACCGGCCGTCGTCGAACGGAACGAAGGCGGCCGCCCGCGCGTGCCCCGCGGGGACGGAGAAGACCGCCAGCGATACGCCCGTGAGCGGATCCCAGATCCGTACCGTGCCGTCCCTCGATCCACCGGCCAGCACCGGACGGCCGTCGACGACGCCGAACTCCAGCAGCACGGACGCCGATCGGAGAGGCGTGCCGAGCGTGGACAGCAGTTCGCCGGTACGCGCATCCCAGAGCCGTGTCTCACCGTCGCGGCCACCGCTCGCGAGCACCGTCCGGTCCCCGATCGCGCCGAACGCCAGCGCGTCCAGCGGCACTTCGTCCCGCGTCGGGTCGTCTCCGTGCCCCGGCAGCCGCCGATGGAACGCCGTACGACCGCGCTCCCCCGCCCACGCGGGCGCCCACCCGGCCGCGTCGGCGAGTTCACTCACGCCAGGAGCGTCGAGCGCCTCCGGCTCCTCGCAGTGCACCATCGCCTGGAGCACGGCGGACCGGTCGGCCGGTGCCGCCGCGCGCAGCCGGTGCAGGGCCCGCCAGTACGCACGCAGCAGAGGTGAGCGGGAACGGTCGACCCGGTGCAGTACACGCGCGAGCCGGTCGGGGTCGGCGAAGGCCAGGAACCGGGCGTCACGGGCGAGTTCCGCCAACCGCCCCGCGGCCGCCGCGTGGGTCGCCAGATGGTCCCGCAGATAGAGGTCGACGCCCTGCCAGCTACGGCGACCGTCGGCATCCAGCGGAACCAGACCGAGCAAGGCGTCGACGACGGCAACCGCCCGCTCCGGACCGACCTCACCGGAACGGGACCGCGGACCGACAACCACGAACACCCGCCGCCCCGCCCGCTCACGCTCCTCCAGAGCACCCCCGGCCGCCCGCACCAGCGCGCTCAAGTCCCGTTCCCGGTAAGCCCGTTCACCCGACCGCACCCCGTTGACGAGGGCGAGCAGCACCTCACCGGACACCTCGTCCCCGACGGCACAGTCCAGCGCGGCGAGCACATCCCGTTCCATGGAGCACCTCGTCATGTGCCGGATCAGTTCCACGCACCTGGGGGCGCCGGATTCAGCACCTTAACGGCCCGCACCCAGCCCGGCCCGCAAGACCGGCAGACGCAGACAGCTGACGCGGGAGCCGTTTCCCCAGGCCAGCGAGCTATGCCCTCGATCGCGGTGCCGCGTAGTCCGTCAGACCAATGCCGACCCCGGCACCGCCGCCCGGCCCGCCCCGAGCCCTTCCAGGGACCCCGCAGGTCACGGCTGGGGCAGCAGGGCCGCGTGGCCGAACGCGATGGCCGGCACCATGTGGTGTGCGTCGAGTTTCCCGAACTCCGGGATGGTCGTCTCGTGTTGCGGGTCCTTCATGTCGCCGATCAGATAGGAGTTGGAGAAGTGCACCCACAGGCTCCGCTCGTCACGGCTGGTGCCCTGCTCGACGAACCCGGCCTTGCCCGAGCGGCGTTTGATGCGGTCCTGCTCGACCAGGCCGTTGGTGGTCTGCCCGTGGTAGGTGTCCTGTGAGTGGTACATACGCAGGCTCCTCTGACCCTTGGCCCACCCCTTGAAGGCGGCCACCAGATGAGCCCACCCCGACGCGTCCACGCCGTCGATGTCCCACAGCTCACGCCACTGCCGCAGAAACGGCCCAGCGGACGCCCCGAACAACGCGGGCTTGTACTTGTCCTTGTCGAACTGCTCGGTCCGACACAGACTGACCACCGCGTTGATCCCCGCGCTGAAGCCGCTGACGGTGACGGCGAGCGCGTCCGGAACCCGCTCCTGGGTGATCAGCCCACCATCCGGCACCATCTGCGCCGTACCACCGGTCAGCGAGAACCGCGCCGTCGAGGCGAAGCGGCCGGCGACCAGGCCGCGCGCGTAAAGGAACCGTACGACCTCCTTGAGCAGCCGGGCCATCCCCGACTGGGTCGCCATCGGCCCCCAACTGGCGCTTGCCTGGATCGGCATCACGACGATCGGATTCCGCCCGGCCGCGAGCAACTGGTAAATGATCTTGTAGCCAGTGTCGATGTAGTTGAAGCCGATGTCGACGTACGGCTGACGGGTCTCCTTCACCGGCACCGGCTTCTTGGGCCGCAACGGCAGGAAAGCATAGGGGTAATTGGCCAGGAACGGGTGTGTGTCCGCCGGGTACGAGGGGGCGCTGGTTGTCGGTGAGAAGAAGGTGACCACCGAGGGGGTGGTCCCGAGCGGCTGCCGCGGTGCCCACACGAGGACCAGGAACCGGGGCTCGTTGCGGCCCACGCCCACGGGGAACCCGTACTCCAACAGGACGAAGGTGCCCTGGTCGACGAGGCGGACCGGCAGCGCCCGCTCGTGGCTGAAGCGCTTCCACTCGATGGCGTCCGCGTCGCCGAAAACCGGATCCTTCAACCGCCAGATCTTCTCGTCGTTGAGCCATCCGCCGCGGTAGATCCACCCGCCACCGCCGGTCGGCTCGACATACGCGGCCCGCGGATTGTCGCGCAGCGTCGTCCCCTCCGGGAGGTGAACGGTCGGCGCGAACCGTACGCAGCCGACGGTGAGGGCGACGTCGAGCGCGTCACCGCGCGACTGCACCCCGCATGCCGGGTTGTCACTCCCCCAGCGTCCGCTGAACTCCGCAACCACGGCCTTCTCGACGGTGAAGTCGGCCGTGGTGGCGGTGAGACCAACCCGCTTGCCGAGCAACTCGGCTTCCAGGGGCTGGCCGGGCTTGAGGTGGGTGGTCACCTGGTTGACCTGGTTGCCCGGTCCGCGTACGGCGTGGACCACGCCGACGTCCGCGTCCAGTGGCCTGCCGTTGACATCCGCCACGGTCACGGTGAGTCGCACGCCGCGCTACACCTGCTGCCCGGTCTTCGGGTCGTACGTCACCTCGACGGCGACGATCTGATCCGTCGGCATCACCTCGACCCACTGGTCGAACACCGCGAACGGCTTCGACCGGGCCGCCTCGAAGCCGCCCGCCAGATGCGAGAAGCCGTGCTCGTAGACCTGGTCGGTCGGCAGATACGACAGCGACGGGTCGCTCGGGTCGCGCACCTTCTCCTTGGACAACTGGTGTTTGGCGGCGACACGCAGCGCCAGATACGTGAGCGCGTCCCTGATGGTGAGTTCGTCCGCATCGATCGTGTCGTACCGCCGGCGCTGGGGACTGCCCGCCGGCCACGGGTGGTCGTGCAGCGTGTCCAACGTGCGTTCCGCCGCGGCGTCGTTCTCGGCCTGGTAGAGGAAGTCGAGGCCGTCCGCCCCCTCCACGGCGTTGCGCTCCAACCAGCTGAGGGCATCGAGTTCCTTGCCGAGGCGGATAGGGATGACCGCCTTCACCCAAGGCGCGTTGAGGAACGCGTTGCGCATGTTGTCGCCGTCGAGCTGAAGCGTCCAGCCGAGGGAGCTGCCCAGCCTGGCCGGACTGGAGTCCGCGGTGATGTAGTAGTTGTCGGGCCGCTCGGCGTTGGCCCCGCCCCAGGTGGCCAGGTCCCGTGAGCCGAACTGGATGTCGCCGACCGCCTGGGGAGAGCTCTCCGCGGGCCTGTTGTCAGGAATGCTGCCGCGACGCGCGCGGGGCACCCACCACTCCGGCGCCACGAAGTACAGCATCCGATCCATGTCGAACAGTGCTTGGAGCAACTCCGAGAGCACGTGTCGTACTTGCGGGTCGTCGCCGTCCATGCCGGTCTCGGCCGCGAGTTGGCGCACCAGCGAGCGGTAGACGATGACCCGCTCCTCCTCGCGCAGTTCCTCGAACTTGCGTGCCTGTACGTCACCGGCCTGCTTGATCCGCTCCTGGGCGGCCTTGATGTACGCCTCCTTGGCCGCCCGCTGCGCCGCCTCGTCGGCCTTGGCCTGGTTGGCGGTGTTGGTCGTCGTGATGTCCTTGATCAGCTTCTTCGACGGCCTGAAGACCGGGGTGACCTGCACCGTGAACGAGGGATGGTCGTCCGTCTCCAGCCCGCCGGGCCCGGTCTGCACTCCGATGTCGATGGAGGTGATGCTCAGTTCCTTGCCACCGTCACCGTCGTCGATCTGACCGCTCTCCCCCTTCTCATAACGCCAGTACCAGTGCTCGCCCGCGGTGACGACGACCTCGGCGGTCTCGAAGAGATAACCGCTCTGCGGGGGAACCAGCTGAAGGCGCCCGCCGATCGGGACGAAACCGTGCTTGCGGTCCTCGAAGAACCACTCCGCGTTGATCGTGACGGCCGTGCCTTTGACGATCGGCTCCGGCATCGGAACCTGCGTGGGGTTCGGCAGCTGGTTGAGGTCCGGCGGTTCGGCGACATGCACCAGCCGGGCGATGCCCAGCTCGGTACCAGGATCGTCGACGTACGCCTGCCAGCACAGCTGGGTCCCCAAGTCCTGTAGCTGCACGCCGACTTGGCGCATCTTGCGGCGCATCTCGTAGTTGACGAGCTTGGACGTGGTGTTCTGCAGCACGTATCGCTTGCTGGTGGTGTCCGTGGTCTCCGTGACCGTACGAAACGTGGACTTGAAACTGCGCTTGATCTCCGAGGAGTTCTTCTGGGTCTGCTGCCGGTTCTGCTTGTGTGTCTGCTCCTTGGACTCCTTGCTGCTGTTGTCCAGTTCGTAGTTGGTGGTCGTGTTGGCCTCGGCCATGAACACACCGATGCCTCCGCTGGAGGACGTGGTGAGCCCCACACCGAACTTCGTGTTCTGCTGGTTCTCCGACTTCACCGCGTCGGACAGCTCGTCCTCCGTGGTCAACGCCTTCTCGGACTTGTCGACCTGTTCGAAGGAGTTCTCCAGGATCCGCTCGGCGATCGTCTTGCGGGTGCTGACCTCGACCAGCTCGACCGTCCCACCCGGGCTGAGCCAGACGTGCTGCACAGGGGGCCCGAGGAAGCTCGCGAACTCGAAGAAGTACTGCTGGAAGAGGTGCACCAGTCCCACTGGGGACAACGCCACGTCGCCGAAACCGAGTTGGCCGTCCGCCCCGGTCAACGCCTGGGCGTCCGTGGAGGGCGGGTAGATCAGACCGGCTACGTCTCCCGGCCGCACATCCCCGGTCGTGTTCGCGAAGAAGAGCCCTGCCAGCACGTCGTAGCGCCCACCGCCCGCCAGCAGGCTCAGGGCGCCGGCGATCGTCGACTCACGGTTGAGGCGGTCGGTCAGCGCGGCAGCCCCCGCCGCGGCCAGCCCCGCACTGTCCTGACCCGCGTCCGCCCTCGCAAGCGCCTCGAAGCCCAGACGAACCGCGCCGACCGCCCGCGTCGTCGCCTCGTCCAGGAGCTGCTGGAGTTTCTCCGGGGCGAAGAACTGCTGCCACTGCTCCAGGTCCGCTCGCCTGAAGGGCGCCAACTGCTCGCGGAGAACAGCGCCGAGCAGGCTGTCCGTGGAACCGGGCAGCGTCCGCGCCGTGGCAGGAGCGGGCATACCGATCTTCACGGTGGCGGCCTGGATGTCGAGCGCCCTCGGGTCGCCGCCGCCGGAGGCCACCTCCACCACGGGCTGCACCCCACGCGCCACCTGCCCCAACACGCCCTGATGCACGCCCTCTTGCACACCCCGCAGCCTCTGCTGCATACGCCGCGAACGCCAGCCGAGGAGCGGCTGGTAAACGCCATAGGCCTCGGACGCGTACGGCAACGTGCCCTCGAACCCCTTGAAGTCGACCTTCATGCCCAGCCCCCGCCTGTGACTCAAAGTAAGACGATCAACACGCTCCGCACACGATGGTACCGAACCGCCTCACACAGCACAGGCGATTACTCGCCACTCAGAGGCCAACATCCAGGGCATTCCAGCCATTTGAAGCGACCTCGGGCCAACGGCAGCCCTCGCGAAGCACGAAAGAAGGCCCCCATGATCATCATGGAGGGCCTTCAAGCTTCCGAGCTTTCCTTACTTGAGCCGCCTTCGGGATTCGAACCGGGGACCTACGCATTGCGTTCCACCCGAAGTGGCAGCTACAGCGCCTCACTTGGCGGCACGGATGCGGTGACGCGCACGCCTTCGGAGCGCGTCTGCACCGCTTCGAGCCCTGCCCGCCCCACTGCGCCACACACAGATCAGCCAGACCCGCCGCTACGTCAAGGGTCGCTCGCACCTCTCGAAGGACGCCATGCGCCGCATGGGAGACACGTTCCTGCCCACCCCGGAACCTGGCCCCTCAACCTCAACTGAGACTGGGGACCGCCGCGCACCCCGCTCCCGCACCCGCCGCCACATCCGAAAAAAGCAAAAGCCCCAGGTCACGGCGAGTGAGTCCTGAGGCTTCGGCAGAGCCGCCTTCGGGATTCGAACCCGAGACCTACGCATTACGAGCTGTCCGATGTTGGTCCGCAGGGGTCCATGAGCGTCCACCAAAGAGCTCGCGTTGCAGGTCAGGCGACGTGCTGGACGTCTATGGACGAGCGCGCACTGTGGCGGATTGGGCGGCAATCGAGACTAAAACTGAGACTGGCTCCATCCGCGCAGCTCCCTCCGACCAGAAGAGCAGGCGGTAGATTTACAAAGGAACTAGCGAAAGCACTACGACAGAGAACCTTCGACTGACGAAGACAGAATTCTTGTCACGTGATCCTGGGCCGCTTGTTTTTCATGATAGCCAGCCGAAATGGCCGCAGGCACCCACTCTGGCCCCTTCCTCACATTGAGTGTGGGCGCGAACCTTTCAAGCTCACCTACCCGCACCGCCACGATTCCGAGGGCATCCAGCTTCCCTAGGAGACTTTGCGCCGCCGCAGCCGCAGCCGGGTTCCCATTCCAAGCAGTTTCACCAAAGAGCTTGAGCGTCTTCCACGGACTTTCCCTCGATCGCACCAACGTGCGGAATTCTTCAGCGACATCCGAATTAAAGATCTCGCTCGAACGGTCCTTGAAAACCTCGTTTAGGGAATTGAGAACAACCGACACGCGAAACTTCTCTCGCGGCTGAATAAAAGGCTGAACGGCTTGACCGTAGTCCCCACTGAAATCCGCCCAGTCGCCGCCGAAGGATACAACTAGGCGCTCAAGGAACCCCTTATCGTCAAGAACGTCGAGATCGGGACTGGCTACAATTGGAACGCTAGCGGAGGAGAGAACTTCAATCAACAGAGGCAGTCCACCCTTGCCGCCGGAAGGAACAAATAGTACATCAGACGGGGAGAGCGGGAGCTCTCTTTTCGCACTAAGAGACTCTAGAGCCGCACTGAAGAATGTACAGTCCCGATCCCCCTCAGCGAGCACCGTCAACTTATGAAAGAGCCCATCGAGCACATTCGTGTGGCGCAGCACAGGATCTTCCCAAATTCGCTGGAGATTCGCGACACTCAACTGATGTGCCGTAGTGATATCTGACGACGTCCTATCAAGTCGCACGATCGAAATATCGGCATCAGACTGAAGCAACCCAGCCAACACATTCTTATCATGAGTTGCCATTACGATCTGCATGGACTTCTCTTTTGCTAGCGCACCAAGGATCTTCCCCAGCTGATTTGCCTGCGGAGGATGGAGGAACGCTTCCGGCTCATCGATCAATACAACGTGATAAGTGGACGTAATCAGCGGAAGCATTAGACCGATAAAACTGCGCATACCGTCGCCTTGGTGCTCCAGGCGAGGCAGCTCCGACAATGCCTCCCGGTATCCTTGCGTAACTCTATCAACAGGCGGCACGTCGACCGTCGGGACACCCACTCGAATATTCACCGATCTGGTAAGAGAGTCCAACGTCAGTGGATGCTTAAATACACGCAAGCAGAGGTCATTCAGTTCCTTAAACACATCGGGGTCATCTTGCAGTGCGTGAATTGCATGCAGAGGTGGCTGATCAAGCGTCTCGCGCATTTCTACGGGACTTACCGAACTGATCCGATTCCATGGGTCACCGAAGTAGACAACAAATGGCTGTAGAGATCCCAGTCCGCTACCCTCCATTCCAGTAGAAAGAAAATGCTGGATAGATTGGGACTGCACCTCACCACCACCCGGCCTATAAAATCTCCGGGGTGAAATGTCTTCCCTGCTTCGAGAATGCTGTTCGAGCCAGGCTAGCGCGTCCTTATGGTCACCAGAAACTTTAATACCGACTCCCCCAATCAGGGTCGGCGCCCCCGGGAATGGCTTTCCTGCAACTCCCTGACTGCTAATTGCATGCATCTGCCTCAGGACCGTGGATTTACCAACATTATTGGGGCCAACGAAGACAGTAACGCCAGGCGCGGGAAGTGTGATTTTCTGTCCAGGTGCGATATGGACGTCACCAAAACTCACCGAGAAATTACTCGCCTGACCGACAGCTTCTTCCATTGTCAAGTCACACCCTCGCATTGATCAAATCAAGGCTCGCGGCCCCACGGCCACGAGACATGATGCCCAATGTGTGCTGGTCATGCAGGACTTTGGCCCTACTGGGCCCGTTCAGTCCCATGGAGTGGCCCACATCGCCAGGCGTTAAGCGCTGTCAGCATCCGCAGGAACGAGCCAGCTCGTGAAGCCACGTGCCCCAAGGTGTTCACATGTTCGGATACATCGGTGGGTGCATCCTGCGGGATCGTGAAACCTTGCTCGGGATAGATCAACAGACGTTGCAGCGATCCCCCGAGCATGTCGATGCCAGCAGAAGGAACGAGCAGGAACAGCGACGGCCCACGCCGTCTAAGTGTGGGCCGTCGCTATGGGGTGAATCAGTTGATAGGAAGGCTGTAGCGCGTTCCCCGTGGTCCCTTCTCAGCCGGAGGTTGACCAAAAGGGGGCCATGCCAGCCCCCGCTCAAGCCTCGAACGGGGGCTGGCATCGGGCAACGCGAGAGTCAGCAGCGGACTGGGTCCCATCAAGTACGTTGTGCCGCGTCCGGGATGATTCGACTCGTGAATCCTTGGTCGCGTAGACGCTCGTACGCGTCCACGACGGTATCCGGCACGGCTTGCTCGATGGCCAGACTCCAGCCGGGGAAGAGGAGCACTCGTTGCAGGGCTCCGACGATCATGTCGATCACCATGCGAGCGTCCCCGATGGAGTCGGCGTACTCCTCCAAGCCCATCGGCGTGGACGCGGATACGACCTCAACGTCGGGCCAGAGCTTCCGCATCATGGCGTACGAGCGCCGTTCTTCATATGGCTTGCTCACGAGCAGGACAGACGAGACCGGAACGCCGGCCTCTGCCAGCACCGCCTTGCTGAACTCGATGTTCTCGCCTGTGTTCGTGGCGCGGGGTTCCAGGAGTACGGCGGACTCCGGCACCCCGAGCTGCAACGCCCGCTCTCGGTAATGGACAGCTTCCCCGCGCGGCATCCGCGCTCGGGTCGTTGGGCTGGTAGCCCCCGTGAACACAATCACCGGCGCCATGCCCTCGTGATAAAGCTCCGCAGTCACGTCGGCCACACCTAGGTCGTGACTGCCCAGCCCAACAGCCACGGAGCAGGGCCGTGGGGTGTGGTGCATGCGGTGGTAGTCCCACAAAAGTCGGGCATCCGCCCATGCCTGTGCAGGGATCACTTGCTCTCTCCCTCTGCCTTCGCTGAGTCGGGCACTTTGAAGTCGTACGACCATGCGAACCGCGTTGCTGCATGTACCCCGATGGCGAACTCAACAACGGTCCCATCCGCCGTGTACGTGGTGCGGTGCAGTTCCACCACCCATTCACCCGGCGCGAGTTGGAGTAGCTGAGCCTCTTCCGCCGTGGGCACGCGCGCGAAGAGTTCCTCGTTCATGTGGTCGATCTCGTATCCCGCGTCATACAGGACACGGAACCCGCCACCCCGCCCGGCGGGACCCGGGGTCGGGTCGACGATGCGGGTTCCTTCGACGTGTTCGGGTCGGTAGTAGCTGGTCAGAGTGTGGGTCGGCTGCGTGCCCTCTTTCACCACGCGTGCCCGCGCGTACACGTCAGCCCCCTCGGGCAAGCCGTGGGCTGCTGCCACGGCCGCCGACGCTGCGACTCGGCTGACCGTCTGCGTCTGCTCGTTCCGGCGGTACGAGCGACCGGATGCCACGCGGTCCGCGATGAACGCGACCTCATCGCTGTCCCGCCACTTCGCCTTGTCGTACCGCGCGATGCCGAGCCGCTTGAGCGGCTGCTGCTGGCGCACCACAGTGCCGTGACCGCGCGAGGAAGTCACGAGCCCCTGGGCTTCCAGCTCCTTGTACGCCTTGTGAACGGTGTCCTTCGACCCCTCGCCGGCGGCAACCAGGTCTCTGATCTGGGGCAACTGGGCGCCCGGCTTGATCTGGCCGCTTCTGATCTGCTCCGCGAACCTGTCCGCCAGTTCGCGCCACTTGGGTGCCACGCAGACCTCCTTTCGACAGGTCCCAGTGAAGCACAGTCCCAGGACTGTTGACAGTCCTGGGACTGCGGTGCATTCTCTTCTCAGGTCGCTCGCAGTCCCAGGACAGCGGGCGGAAGTGGTCCTCTTTGGGCTGCGCCAAGGAGAGGGCGGGGACGCTGCAATCCCGCTAAAGGCCAGGTGGAACAGGGTTTCGGCCCGTACTGGCGAGGTGGCCCGGCGACCACGAGCAACGGCCGGCGTGTGGGGACTTGATCCCCCTTGCAGTGATGTTCCGTACCCCTTCGATCGAGGAGTCCCGATGCACCAACGACAACTTTGGGCGTCGCCGTGATGGACCGGCCGACGGCGCCGAATCCCTTGATCCGGTCCCTTCTCGGCTTCGCGACAGGCACTGTCGCGGCCGGCTGCCTCTCCCGTCCGTCCGGCCGCACACGTGGTGGCCATACGGGCGGGAGTGCGGGGAGCCGGATGTTCCGACTTCAACGGCGCGCGGCCCCGGAGGTGCAACTCCGGGGCCGCTGTTCGGGCCGCTCACCCGTGAGAGGAACACGACCCAATGGACCACATCGTTACTGTTCAGGACGCTGTTACCGCGTTCGCCGACTTCATGGAGCCGACCGCCGCGGAACTGGACGCCATCGAGCAGGAAATGCCGGTCATCCTGGCGGGCGTCGACCTGTTGGACGCGCAGATCATCAGCATGGACCGCACCCCGACGGAGTTGGACAGCCGGCGTATCCGCCGGGCGCACCGTCGTGTGTTGGCGGCCCGTCGCTCACTGGCGAACACCGCTGCTCCGGTCCTCCCGGAGGTGCGGTCATGAACCTGAACCGCAAGGGCAAGGCCCTTCTGGTCCTGGCGCTGGTCGCCGTGGTCGGGATGGCGTTCAGGGTCTCGTGGAACGCACTGCGGGACGTGGCCAGCGCGATCGGCGCGGACAACACAGCCGCGACGCTCTACCCGTTCGTGGTCGACGGCCTGATGGCCCTGGCACTGCTCGCCACCCTGGTCCTGACGGATGAAGGAGACAAGCGGTTCGCGCTGAAGGTGCTGGGCACCTACACGCTCGCCTCGCTGGTCCTCAACTACATCCACGGACTGGTTCCCGAACTGCACGGCGCGTCGGTCGACTGGGGTCGACTCGCCGACTGGGACCCCGCCAACTACGCGTTGGTGCTGCTCGCCACCTCGCTCCCGGTCGGCTCGATCTACTTCGGCTCGGATCTGGTCGCGAAGGTGCTGCACCACCGTCCCGCCCCGATTCCCGCACGGGTTGCGAATGGTGAGGAATCAGAGCAGATCATCACTAATCGGTCTAGGGCTGACCTCGTCGAATCGACCCCCGCGCCGATCACTGTGGCTGCGGTGCGGATGCCCGATCCGGTCGCGGTCGGGTTCGTGAAGTCGGCTCTGCCGTTCAAGCCGGTACGGGCCATCGCCCCGGCGCCGGTCCCGGTGTCCGCGAAGCGTGCGGTGCCTGCCACATCGGCCCGGCCGCGCAGGGCGACCGGCACCGTTCCTGTCGCTGCCCGATCGGCTCGCCCGAAGCGGACCCCGGCTCAATTGCTCGATGAGGCGCGCACCGTGACGGCCGCCTGGCCGACCGCGAACGTGACCGCTGAGGGCATCCGCCGCGAGGTTCGCACCTCGCCGGCCAACGCCCGCATGCTGCGGGACACTCTGCTCGCCGAACGCGCCGCCACCACCCCGTGATGGGGCGCGCGTACGGCAAGTGCTTCGACCCCGACGGCGCCCGCTACGGCATCCCCACCTTCCCGTGGCGGATGGCACCCGACGGCATGGTCACGCGCCGCCAGTTGCGGGCGCGTGGCCTGCGTCCGGGCGGACAGCCCGTCGCCGGGCAAGTCCTGCGCCCGCGCTACCGGCGGGGCCCGCTGGTCGCCTACCTCTACCGCCTCGACTGCGCCAAGCCGGTCCGGCCGATGACGCCGGCGAAGCGGGCGGCGCTGGACAAGGCCAACCTCGCCCGTCGTACCTGCCCGCAGTGCCGCACGGACGCGGGATACGTCATCCCCACCTCGCTCGGTACCTGCGTTCCCTGCGCCTACCCCAACTGACCGCGAGGGAGGACCTGATGGCACATCGTGACCCGCCGGGGATCATCGCCCCGCACATTCCCGCCGACGCCTACCGCCGCGCGGAAGCCACCGGTCAGCCGGTCGTCATCGTCGTCCACACCACCGACCACACCGGCCGGCCGCTGCGCGAGTACCTGTACCCGATCGCGGTCGCCGGAGCAGGCGCCATCGGCGTCTTCACCACCATCGCCGCGCTCCTGGCGCTGCTCGACTTCGCCGTGCACACCGCGATGGCCATCGCCGCCGCAACCGGCCCCGTCAGCATCGGCGGGATCACGCTCCGCCTCGCTCGTTCCAAGGACTGAACGGGCCAAGCCCGTACGCGGCCCGCAGAGGGCTTGGACCCCCGTCCGTGTGGGGTGACAACCCCCGGGCCGCGTACGGCCGTTGAGGGCCCTGCGAGGGGGTTGCAGGGCCCTGTTTTCCGACGCCCTACGCGCGCGTGCGCGTAGGGCCCCCACCCTCCCCCTCGCTCAACTCTGCAACCTCGCAGGTCAGACACGGTTGCAGGGGATCAACCGGTGCTGTCGACGCAACCGACAGCACTGCCCCCTGCAACCCGGCGGGCCGGTGACGCCACGCAACGGCGCACCGGCCCTCATCCACGGTCTTGGAGGACCCTTTCGTGGACTGGAAACAAGCATGGTCGACCACCACCAACACCACCACTGCGGCACTGGACTCCATGGCCCCGGTGTGTGCCCCGTTCGCGGCCCGCTGGGACCTTGAAGCCGACCGGCGCAACAAGCTGCGCTCCCCCGAGCACTTGAAGGCGCTCATGGCCGCGCAGAAGGAACACAACGCCGCGCGCTCCACACACGCCACCGCCAAGTCACAGCAACACGCCGCGCGGGCCGCGTCGAACAACCCGTTCACGGCCAGCCGACGCGCCGCACGCGTCGCGGCCAAGGCGGCCCTGAGTCACGAGCGGGACACTCGCGCCAAGCTCAAGGCCGCCCGGGTGAACTACCCCACCACGCTCAAGGCCCGTGCGATGCAAGCACATTCGGTGCACGCCGTGCCGAGTACGGTCGCGTCCGCGCTCCTGTCCACCGCGCACCTCACCGTGTGGCCAGCCGCTACGTCGGCTGTGCTGATCGGGGCGAACGTGACCGCGCTCGCGCTCGGGCGGCGCAAGCTGCGCGTCGTGGTGGATGAGTCGGTGTCGGTGGAAGAGCGTCAGCTCATGGAACGGCTCGACCCCTCGTACTGGGTCGAGCACGCCCCCGACCGTGGCCTGTCGGGCACGGTCACCACGCCCCCGGCCATGGAGCCGGGCGGCATCCGGTGTGAGATCCGGCTGGACGGGACGTGGACGGTCAAGACGCTCGCGGACAAGGCCGACTCTGTCCGTGCGCTGCTCGGGGCCCGCACCGCGCTGCGGGTGCGGATCACATCCGCCTCGCGAGGCGGCTGGGCGGTCCTGACGCTGGCGACGCGTTCGGCAGCCGCGGGCGTGTCCTCGTTGTGGACCCCGGACCGCATCCCGGCGGACGCGCTGATGATGAGTCTCGGTCTGGACACCGAGACGGGGGATGAGGTTCTGATCCCGTTCGACGAACGGCTATTGGTGTCCGGCGCGTCCGGCACCGGCAAGTCCTGGTCGTTCCGTCCGCTCATGGCGACCGCGCACCTGCGCGGTGACCTGCTCCTGATCGACGGGAAGGGCGAAGAGGCCAACATCTGGGAGCCCGTGTGCCGTGTCGCCGTGGAACAGGGCGAGATCACGGACGCGGTGGATGCGGCGCATGCGGAGATGACTCGCCGCAAGACAGACATGAAGGCGCGCGGGATCAGCGTGTGGGACGGGCCTCAGCTCACCGTCGTGGTGGATGAGGGGCAGGTGATCCTTGCCCTGATCACGAAGGACAAGGAGCGGCTGCAACGCCTGATCGAGCTGTCGTCTCTGGGTCGCTCGCGTGGTGTCGTTCTGTGGTGGGCCACGCAGTACCCGCTGACCGATGGCGGGGCGCCGGGCGTGCACAAGCTGATCGCACCGAACCTCCTCACCCGGTTCTCGCTGCGCGTGGCCGGCACGACCCAGGCTCAGGTGGCGCTGGACGACTGCGCGCACTACGCCCCCCACCAGATCCCGGACGGGCGCGAGTACCGGGGGCACGGCTACCTCAAGGGCTACGGGCCGCGCATGCTCCGCACCTGGACCCTCGACGACGCCGGCGTCCGCGCACTGCCCAAGTCCATCTGGACCCCGGACCAGTCGACCGGCGGGCAGCCGCCGCGACCGCTGCACCTGGTCAAGGAGGCCCCCGCGCTTTCCGGGGCGTCGACCAACCGGGACAAGGTGCTGACAGCCGTGCAGTCCGGTGCCCGCACCGCGCGGGACGTGGCCGACCAGACCGGACTCAACAAGGGCACCGTCTCCCGCGAGATCAAGGCACTCACCGCGAACGGCAGCCTGCACCGGACCGCCGACGGCATGCTCCTGCCCGGCCAACAAGCGGCCTGAACACTCCCGCAGGACTGAACGACAACGGCGGCCCCCTCACGCCAATGAATCGGGGCCGCCGCCAATCCAGCACGCTCAAGGAACTGGAGAACTCCAGCATGACCCAACCCACCGACATCCGGCGAGCCCTCATGCCCCCGCCGGTCATCGTCGCCCTGTGCGCCGGCTACGGCGGAATCGAATCCGCCGTCCGCGCCCACATCGGCGGCCTGGTCGCCGCGTTCGCCGAGAACGACCCGCACGCCGCAACCGTGTTCACCGCACACCACCCCGACGTGCCCAACCTCGGGGACATCACCGCCACGGACTGGCAGCACGTCCGGGACCTGTACCGGCCCACGGTCGTGACCGCCGGTTTCCCCTGCCGCAACACCTCGAACGCTGGACGAAGGGACGGAATCAATGGGCAGTGGTCTCGGGTCTGGAAGAACGTCGCTGAGGCTGTGGGCATCCTTCGACCACGTCTCGCGTTCCTGGAAAACGTGGCGGCGCTCCGCTCGCGGGGGCTGGACGTCGTCGCCGCGGACCTGGCCGCGATCCGGTATGACCTCCGCTGGACATGCATACGAGCTGGTGACCCCGAAACCGGCGCCCCGCACGAACGCGACCGCTGGTTCGCAGTTGCCCATCCCACTGATGCCGACCCCCACCAGCTCCGACGGCACTGGCGGCCCCGGCACCTCTCCCAAACGCAGGGGTGGGTTGAACCTGCGGACCGCCGTGACCAGGCTGCCGGCACCCCCCGCATCCTGAGCCTGGTCCCCACACCGGCCGCACGGGACTGGAAGTCGGGCGCCTCCAACCTGATGGACCGCAACGCCCGCCCGCTCAACGAGTTCGTCGTCAACCGCCTGCCATACAGCGGCAGTTGGGTCTCTACCGACGGTACCGACTACGGGCCCGCCGTCCGACGTTGGGAGCGCATCACGGGCCGGCCGGCACCGTGCCCGACCGAACCCGGCACCCGCGGCAACCGGCGGCTGTCGCCCGCGTTCACGGAATGGCTGATGGGTCTGCCCAACGGGTGGGTCACCGCCGTGCCCGGCATTCCCCGCAAGGAACAACTCAGGATCCTCGGCAACGGCGCCGTGCCCCGGCAGGCACACCACGCCTACGGCCTGCTCCTCGGAGCCCACCTGCACGCACGCCAGGAATGGGGGGCCGCCGCATGACCACCCATCTGGGCATCGCCCTCGGCCTAGCCGCGCGCGGGGTGCCGACGCTGCCGTTGCGGGCGGGGAAGGTGCCGTTCGGCAACTGCCGCGTCTGCGCGAAGAACGCGTGCGGCGGCCGGCCGAACATGAAGACCCCCGGCCCCTGCACCTGCCCCCACCCGTGCCACGGATGGGCCGCCGCCACGACCGCCCCGGACATCCTCAACTCCCCCCAGTGGGCCGCCGCGTGGCGGCAGTCGGCAGCGGTCGGCTACCACCCCGGGGGCGCCAGCCTCACCGTCGTTGACCTCGACAACGCGGTAGCCATCGCGTGGGCCCGCGCGAGCCTGCCCGCTACGCGGGTCGTGCCGACGACGCGGGGTGAGCACTGGATCTACCAGGGCACCATGCAGTCGGCCAACGCGGTCCGGCCCGGTGTCGACGTCAAGTCCCTCATGGCCTACGCCCGTTGGCTGGGACCCGGCACCGGCACCATCACGGCGCTCCCGGACGTCGTGCGCGCGCTGACCGTGAAGGAGCCCACCCCCGTCCGGCCGGCACCCGTCACCGTGCCCGTGCTGGCTCGGGGCGGGAAATGCCCGCACCGCACGCCCACCTACCTGGACCGTGGCATCGCCATGGCAGAGCAGCGCATCACTCAGGCCCGTGAGGCGGTGCACGCCACCGTCTACCGGACCTTCCTCGCAGTGCTGTCCACACACGGCCGGTGCGGCTGCCTCACCGACGCGCACACCGCACGCCTGTTCACCGCTGCCCAGGCCAAAGGCGAAACCGCCCGGCACTGCACCGACGCGTGGACCAACGCGCTGACCACGTTGGGACTGACTCATGGCTGACGACGACAAGCCCCCGGGCCGCGAAGTCATCGCGGACTACGCACAAGCCCATTTCCGGTACTTCCGCACCGCCGACGGAACCGTGTACGCGCAGAAGAACGGCCACCCCGTCGCCCGCCCTATCCGCTCCCAGGGCACCACCGGCAGCCACCGCCAGGAACTCATGGTCGGCCTCTACCGGGACGGTCGCGGCGCCTTCAACGGGTCGGCGATCAAAGAGGCATTGGACCTGATCGAAGCACTCGCCCTGACCGAGAACGTCCAGCCCGTACACATCCGCGTCGCCCCCGGATACGACGGGGCGACGTGGCTGGACCTGGGCCGCGACGACGGACAGTCCGTCCGCATCCACCCCACCGAGTGGGACATCCTCACCCCCGACCCGCGCGAAGTGTGCTGGCGCCGTACCCAGCTCACCGGGGAACTCCCCCTGCCAGCCAAGAACACTGAGGGCAAGGGCGTCGACCTGCTGATGCGGCTGTGCAACTTCGCCAACGCTGAGACCGAGTGCCTGGCCATCGTGTGGCTGATCGGCTGCCTCGGTCCATCCGTGCCCGTCCCCGCCCCGTTCCTCACCGGACCGCAGGGAGCGGGCAAGTCCACCGGGGGACGGATGCTCACCCGGATCATCGAAGGCATGAGCGGTGACCTGCGCCGGGCGCCCAAGGATGAGGAAAGCCTGATCGCGGCCGTGGCGGCGGGATGGGTCACCGCGCTGGACAACCTCTCGCACGTGACGCCGGACCTGTCGGATGCGATGTGCTGCATCGTGACCGGAGCCGAGAGCGTCAAGCGGGCCCTGTTCACCGACGGGGACGTCTTCCGCGTCGGCTACCGCCGGCCGCTCCTGCTGACCGGGATCGACGTCGGCGTCATCCGCCCCGACCTTGCGGACAGGCTCCTGCCGCTGCGGTTGGAGCGCCCCAAGGTCCGGCGCACCGAGGCGGAACTGTGGGCGGACTACGCGGAAGTGCTGCCCGTAGTTCTCGGCTCGCTCCTGGACCTCACGGTCAAGGTCCGCGCCATGGACGCGGAGACACCGACCGACCTGCGGATGGCGGACTTCGCGCACCTGTGCGCGCAGTTCGACGCCGCGACCGGGCTCGGAGCTCTGGCCGCCTACCAGGCGAGTCTGGACGACCTGAACGACGACGTCATCGAGGGCGACCTGTTGGCACAGACGGTTCTCCTGCATGCCGAGACCATCGAGCCTGGCGCCTCGCAGCAGATGACGTCCACGGAATGGCTTGCATGCCTCAGCCGCCTCTACAGCGGCGACGACTGCCGTCCCCTGCCCAAGGGGTGGCCGACCACCGGCAAAGTCCTCTCCGACCGGCTCAAGCGCCTCCAACCCACCCTGGCCGCCCGGCGCGTCATCGTCGACGCGGGCCGCACCAAAGCGGGCCGCTACCTCGAAATGACCCGCACAGTCCCCCCGGCGCCGCACGAGCAGGGGCGGGCGTTCTGACCACACCCGGCACGTCCAGACGAACAGCAAGAGGAGCACCCGTCGCGGCGTGCTCCTCTTGCTGTTCGGCGCAGCCGCCCCAAGGTCGCGCCGCGAAGCGGCTCCTTCTTCGCTCTGTAAGGCGCACCCAACTACTACAGGCAGCCCCTTCTTTGTCCTAAGTAGGAAGACCTTGCGTCACCTGCGTCACCCGCGCCGGAAAACGGCTTCTGACCTGCACGAACAGTGGTGACGCAGACGGCTTGCTCTGCGTCATCCTGCGTCACCTGCGTCACCCGGTGACGCAGACGATGACGCACGGGTGACGCAGCCCCGATCCGCCACGTCACCCAAAACCACAGGTCAGACCCTCTAATGACGCTGATGGCGCGGGTGACGCAGAGATCCGAACCTCGGACAGATCCACGCTCCAACTCCCCGCCAGGTAAGGCCGAATCGCCCCGGAGGCACCCCGGATGAGCACCGCCGTTCGCCCCGTTGAGCCCCTTCTCTACACCCCCGAGGAGGCCGCCGTAGCCCTGCGGCTGGGTCGGTCCACGGTCTACGAACTCATGGCTGACGGTGTCCTGGCCTTCGTGAAACAAGGCCGATGCCGCCGCATCAAGGTCGCAGTCCTCAAGGCCTACGTCGACAGCCTCTAACCCCAGCCCCCTCAAGGCGGCCCCGGACGATTCGTCCGGGGCCGCCTCTGTCTTGGAGAGATGCATGAGCCCCCGCAAGTCGAACCTGGAATCCACCATCTACTTGGGCGATGACGGCTGGTGGCACGGCCGCGTGACCATGGGCGTGCTGCCCGATGGGAGCCCCGACCGCCGCCACCGCATGGCCCGCACCGAACCCGCTGTGCGCCGTAAGGTCCGCGAGCTGGAGAAGCTCCGGGACAAGGGGCGCGCTCCGGTGGCCGGCCGCAAGCCGACCGTAGAGCAGTGGATGACCACCTATCTGACCAGCATCGCGAGCCTGAAGCTCAAGCCCCGCTCGCTGGATGACTACTGGTCAAAGACCCGCAACGACATCGTCCCCGGGGTCGGGAAGCACCGCATCGACAAGCTCGCCCCCGAGCATTTGGAGCAGATGTACCGGGCCATGCTCGACGCAGGTCACGCCCCGTCCCACGTGGTGAAGGTGCACCGCATCCTGTCGCGGGCCCTGAAGATTGCCCACCGCCGCCGGGTGATCGGCGAGAACGTCGCCACCCTGGTCGACCCGCCCTCGATCGACGAGACCGAGGCGAACCCGTTCACCCAGGAAGAGGCCAAGGCGTTCCTGGAAGCGGCGGCCAAGCGGCCCACGTTCATGCGGTGGATCGTCGGCGTCGGCATGGGCTTCCGGCAGGGCGAGACCCTGGGACTGCGCTGGCCCTACGTCGACCTCGCGGCCGAACTGTTCCACCCCAAGTGGCAGCTACAGCGCCTCACTTGGCGCCACGGCTGCGGTGACGCGCACGCCTGCGGGGCGCGTCTGCACCGCTTCGAGCCCTGCCCGCCCGACTGCGCCACGCACAGGAACTACAAGCGGGGGTGCCCAAAGCCGTGCACCACGTCCTGCGTCAAGCACGCGAGCATCTGCCCCGACCGCAAGGGCGGAGGGCTGGCCTTCACCCGCCCCAAGACCAAGAAGAGCACGAACCCCGTACCGATCCCGCCCGCCTTCGTCCCCTACCTGATCGCGCACAAGGCGCAGCAGGACGAACTACGCGAGGCAGCCGGCGAACTCTGGCAGGAACACCAGGCCGTGTTCACCCGCCCCGACGGCCGCCCCATCGATCCCCGCGCCGACTGGGAGGAGTTCAAGGAGTTGCTCGGACAGGCAGGCATCACAGACCGTCGCCTCTACGACGGGAGCCGCCACACCGCCGGCACGATCCTGAACGAACTCGGGGTCGACATGCCCACGATCATGGAGATCCTCCGGCACACGCAGATCAGTCAGACCCGCCGCTACGTCAAGGGCCGCTCGCACCTCTCGAAGGACGCCATGCGCCGCATGGGGGACACGTTCCTGCCCGCCCCGGAACCTGCCCCGGAACCCGCAACTGAGACTAGAACTGAGACTGGGGACCGTCGCGCGGCTCGCTCCCGCGCCCGCCGTCGTATCCGGTAAAAGCAAAAGCCCCAGGTCACGGCGAGTGAGTCCTGAGGCTTCGGCAGAGCCGCCTTCGGGATTCGAACCCGAGACCTACGCATTACGAGTGCGTTGCTCTGGCCATCTGAGCTAAGGCGGCGCGCTGGTCACACCATGGTGCGATCAGCAACGTCGGAAAGTCTACACAGTTTCGAGGGGTGCTCCGTACCGGCCCCGGAGCAGCGCCCCCCGAGGCCGGTGAGAAACCGACCGCACCCCCTATGAACAGCGCTTTCCCTCCGCCGGAGGTGTCCCGTGGAGCAGGTAGGCGTCGATCGTGGAGTCGATGCAGTCGCTGCCGCGGCCGTACGCGGTGTGCCCGTCGCCCTCGTAGGTGAGCAGGCGCGCCGAGGAGAGCTGGCGGGACAGCGCGCGAGCCCAGCCGTACGGGGTCGCCGGGTCCCGCGTGGTGCCGACCACGACGATCGGGGCCGCGCCCTTCGCCACGATCCGGTGCGGCTCCCCCGTGGGCTTGACCGGCCAGTACGCGCAGCTCAGGGAGGCCCAGGCGAGGCCCTCGCCGAAGACCGGGGAGGCCTTCTCGAACGCGGGGAGCGACTCCTCCACCTGGTCCGGGGTCGAGAACGCCGCCGGCAGGTCGAGGCAGTTGACGGCGGCGTTGGCGAACATCAGGTTCGAGTAGTCGCCCTTGGCGTCACGCTCGTAGTAGCTGTCCGACAGCACCAGCAGCCCCGCCCCGTCCTTCTCCTTCATCGCCATCGTCAGCGCCTCGCGCAGCTGCGCCCACGCGCCCTCGTCGTACATCGCCGCGATCACACCGGTCGTGGCGAGCGCCTCGCCGAGCTTGCGGCCGTCCGCGTCACCGGCCGGGATCGGGTGCCGGTCCAACGCGCGGAAGAAGACCTTCAGGTTCTTGCCGACCTGGGCCGGCGTGGTGCCCTTGCGGCCGAGCGGACAGTCCGGCTGCTGCACGCAGTCCTTCGCGAAGGACTGGAACGCCGTCTCGAACCCCGCCGTCTGGTCGAGGTTCAGCCGCCGCGCGGGCAGCGACGGATCCATCGCCCCGTCCAGCACCAGCCGCCCCACCCGGTCGGGAAACAGACCGGCGTACGTCGCCCCGAGGAACGTCCCGTAGGACGCCCCCACATACGTCAGCTTCCGGTCCCCCAGCACCGCCCGCAGGATGTCCATGTCCCGCGCCGCCTCGACGGTGGAGACATGCCTCAGCAGCTCCGCCGACCGCTCCCCGCACCCTTCCGCGAACTCCTTGTACGCGTCGACGAGTTCACCGGTCTCCTTCTTGTCGTCCGGTGTGGTGTCCGTCTGCGTGTACGTGTCCATGTCCCGCCCGTCGAGACACTCCACGGGCTCACTGCGGGCGACTCCGCGCGGGTCGACGGCGACCATGTCGTACCGGGCCCGCACCTCGGCCGGGTAGCCGATCCCCGCGTACTGCTGCAGGTAGCCGATCGCCGAGCCGCCCGGACCACCCGGGTTCACCAGCAACGACCCGAGCGGCTTGCCCTTCCCCGTCGCCTTCTTGCGCGCGACGGCCAGCCGGACATCACCGGCGGTCGGCTCGGCGTAGTCGAGCGGCGCCTTCATCGTGGCGCACTCGAAACCGGGGACTCCGCAGCTGCGCCAGCTCACCTTCTGCGCGTAGTACGGCGCGAGCGTCGCCGGCGTGGCCCGCGGCAGCGCGGCCAGCGCCACGGACGCGGCACCGTCGACGGAGTTCGCCGAGCCGGAGGACGAGCAGGCGGAGGCGAGCAGGGCGGTGGTGGCAAGGAGAACGGCGGCGGTACGTGATCGACCGGGGCGGATGCTGCGGCGCCTGAAGTGCATCACGCGAGCGTAACGCTGCGCGATTCGATGAACGCTCTCCGTGTGCGATGAACCTCGTACGAGTTACGTCGTCAACCTCCCGTTGATCGCTCCCATTGATCGCCAGGTCCGGCAGAGAGGAACGGCACCCGAGGGTGACCCGCCCCAGCCCCAGCCGCGACCCCGGCCCAGCCCAGCCCACTCTCAGCTCGACCCAGCCCGCTCTCAGCTCGCCTCAGCCCGCTCTGAGCGCCATCGCCATCGCCTCCACCGCCAGCAGCGGAGCCACGTTCCGGTCGAGGGCGTCCCGGCACGCGGCGATTGCCTCGATACGCCTGAGGGTCGACTCCGGGGAGCCGGCGCGGGCGAGGCGGTCCAGGGTGTCGCCGGCGTCCGCGTTGGCGATGGCGACCCGGGAGCCGAACTGGAGGGCGAGGACGTCGCGGTAGAAGGACGTGAGGTCGGTCAGGGCGAGGTCGAGGCTGTCGCGCTGCGTACGCGTACGGCGCCGCTTCTGCTTGTCCTCCAGGTCCTTCATCACCCCCGCCGTACCACGCGGCATCCGGCTGCCCTGGCCCCCGCCCATCGCCGCTTTCAGCTCCTCGGTCTCCTTGCCGTCCACCTCCTCGGCGAGCTGCTTGGCGTCCTCGGCAGCCGCATCGACGAGCTCCTGGGCGGCCTTGAGCGCGCTGCCGACCTCGTCGACCCGCAGCGGCAGCTTCAGCACCGCGGTGCGCCGCTCCCGGGCGGCCGGGTCGGTGGCGAGACGGCGGGCCCGGTCGACGTGCCCCTGCGTGGCGCGGGCCGCGGCGGCGGCGACGGCCGGTTCGATCCCTTCCCGCCGTACGAGCATGTCGGCCACGGCGTCCACCGAGGGCGTCAGCAGGTTGAGGTGCCGGCAGCGGGAGCGGATGGTGGGCAGCACGTCCTCCAGCGAGGGCGCGCAGAGGAGCCAGACCGTGCGGGGGGCGGGTTCCTCGACGGCCTTGAGGACGGCGTTGGCCGACTTCTCGTTCAGCCGCTCGGCGTCCTGGACGAGGATGATCTGCCAGCGGCCGGTCGCCGGTGACGTGAACGACTTCCGGACGGTGTCCCGCATGTCGTCGGCGAGGATCTGCGTGCCCACGGCGGCGACGGTGGTCACGTCGGCGTGCGTGCCGATGAGCGCCGTATGACAGCCCTCGCAGAACCCGCAGCCCGGGGATCCGCCGAGCGCGCGGTCCGGGGACACGCACTGCAGGGCGGCGGCGAACGCCCGTGCCGTCTGCGTGCGCCCGGCGCCCGGCGGACCGGTGAAGAGCCACGCGTGCGTCATCTTCGACGCCTCGGGCGGCGGGGTGTTCGTGCCGGCCGCCGTGACCAGGGCGTCGGCGTCCCGGGCAGCGGCGGCGAGCTGCTCGGCCACCTTCTCCTGGCCGACGAGGTCGTCCCAGACGGTCATGCCTCACCCCGCCCTTTCGTCACGTTTCGCGATGCGGCTTCCATTGTGCGGGCCACCACTGACAACGGGTCCCGAGCGGGGCGCTGCGCTGCCTCCGAAGGGTGCCCCTAGCCGCCTCGAGCCGAGCCGCTCCGAGCCACCGACCCGACAGCCGGCCGAACGACCGATCCCATCCTCAGCTCAGGAGCCGGCGCCGAGCCAGCGGCTGAGCCCGAGCCGGCGAGGGCAGCGGCCGACTGCCACGCAGCCGGCCGAACAACCAACGTCAACCCAGGCCCCCGCAGACAGCGGCCTCAGCCCCGCCGTCCCCAACCGCGCCGTCCACGCCCGTCGTCGATCTCGTCGTCGTCCCGCGGGCCGAGCAACTCGTCCGCCAGCGACGGCAGATCGTCCAACGGCGTCTCCTCGGCCCAGTCCGACCGCGGCCGCCGCTTGGGCGCGCCCTCGGGGTCGACCTGGGGCATCTCCCGCGTACGGTCCTCGCCCGGCTCGGAGGGCGCCTGCGCCTGCTCCTCCCGGAAGAACCCCGGCGGCACCCGGTCCGCAGGCTGGTCGCCCCGAACGGGCGGCAGTACGGCGGTCTCGTCGGCCGCACCCGGAACCACGGGCGGCAGCACAGCCGTATCGTCCGCCGCACCCGACCCGACCGAAGGCAGCACAGCCGTCTCATCAGCCGCACCCGGCGGCACCGGCGGCAGCACAGCCGTCTCGTCGGCGGCCCCCGCGGGAGCCGGCGGCTGCGGCAACTGCGCCGTCACCTCGGACGCGGACTCCTTGCCGGCAGAACCGCCCGAGCCCTGCTCATCGTCCCGCGCGTCCTCACGCACCGGCCGCAATACGGCCGTATCGTCCACCGACCCACCGGACTTGGCCGGCCCGCCGGAAGCCTTCGCCCCGCCCGACCCCTTGGACGCGTCCGCGGCCTCCGTCGGCGACACCACCGGCGTCGGCACAGTCGTCGCCTCCGGCCGCGCACCCGAAGCCGCCGCAGCCGCCCCCGAAGGCTCCGGCCTCGACTTGGGCCCCGCCTCCGCCGCAGCCGCGGCCCGCTCCGCCAGCCGCCGTGCCTCCTCGGCCCGCATCAGGGCCTCTTCCGCCCTGCGCTGCTTCTCCAGGCGTCGGGCCTCGGCCTCGGCCTGCAGCCGGGCCTCCTCCTCGGCCTGCTTGCGGCGCCGCTCCTCCTCGACCTTGCGGCGGGCCTCCTCCTCGGCGCGGGCCTTCTCCTCGGCGAGGAGCCGGACGCGCTCCTCCTCGGCGCGACGGCGGGCCTCCTCGGCACGCAACCGGGCCTCCTCCGCCTGCCGCTCGGCCTCGCGCCGCTGCGCCTCCTCCAGCTCGCGCCGCTTGCGCTCCTCCTCCTCGGCGCGCAGCCGCTCCAACTGCTCCTGGCGCTCGCGCTCCAGCCGCTCTTCCTCCGCCTTGCGCGCGGCCTCTTCCTCCGCCCTGCGCCGGGCGTCCTCCTCGGCCTTCTTCCGCGCCTCCTCCTGGGCCTTCACCTCGGCCTCGGACAGGGGCAGCATCTGGTCGAGCCGGTGGCGTACGACGGTCGTGACGGCCTCGGGCTCCTGGCCCGCGTCCACGACGAGGTAGCGCCCGGGGTCGGCCGCGGCCAGCGTGAGGAAGCCGGAGCGCACACGCGCGTGGAACTCGGCGGGCTCGGACTCCAACCGGTCCGGCGCCTCCGTGAAGCGCTCGCGGGCGATGTCCGGGGACACGTCCAGCAGGACGGTCAGATGCGGTACGAGGCCGTCGGTCGCCCAGCGGTTGATGCGGGCGATCTCCGTCGGGGACAGGTCGCGCCCCGCGCCCTGGTAGGCCACCGAGGAGTCGATGTAGCGGTCCGAGACGACCACCGCTCCGCGCTCAAGGGCGGGCCTGACCACGGTGTCCACGTGCTCCGCGCGGTCCGCCGCGTACAGCAGCGCCTCCGCCCGGTGCGAGAGCCCCGCGCTCGACACGTCCAGCAGGATCGACCGCAGGCGCTTGCCCACCGGCGTCGCCCCGGGCTCGCGCGTCACCACGACCTCGTGGCCCTTGGCCCTTATCCACTCGGCGAGCGCCTCGGCCTGGGTGGACTTCCCGGCGCCGTCGCCGCCTTCGAGAGCGATGAAGAAGCCGCTCGTCGCGGGCACCGTCACCGGGTCGTCGCCGCCGAGCAGCGCGTCGCGCAGGTCGTGCCGCAGCGGCACCCCGGCGCGGTCGTCGGCCTTGGCCAGCACCATCGCGGCCAGCGGCAGCAGCAGCGCGCCGACCAGCATCAGGGTGAAGGCGGCGCCGCCGTGCGCGAACACGAACTTGCCGTTCTCCAGCCGGTGCGGCCCGATCGCGGCGGCGACCAGCGGGGCGATCACCGCGCCGAGCGCCACGAAGACCCGTACCACCGCGTGCAGATGCTCGGTGGTGCGGGTGCGCCGGTAGTCCTCGGCCTCCTGGTCGAGGAGGGTGTGCCCGGTGTTGGCGGCCACGCCCGCACCGACGCCGGCCAGCGCGACGATCAGCAGCACCGTGGTGACGTCCGGGACGAGACCGGCGGCCAGCAGGGCGACGCCGGTGAAGGCGATCGCCAGCGCGAGCAGCCGACGCCGCGACAGCGACACCAGCATCTTGGGCGCCGTACGGATGCCGACGACGACACCGCCGGTCAGCCCGAACACCAGCAGTCCGTACGTCACCGGTCCGCCGCCCAGGTCCTTGGCGTGCAGCACGGACACGGAGACGGCCGCGGCGATCGCACCGGCGATCGCGGCGGTGGCCGGCACCAGCAGCGGGATGGCTCCGGTGCGGCCCTTGTCGACGCCGGTGCCCGTCTTGGGGCGGCGCAGGCCCTCCAGCGGTGAACGCGCGCGTGGCGTACGTGCGTCGGGCAGCTCCAGGAAGGTCACCACGGACAGGGACGCGGCGAACAGTCCGGCCGCGACGTACGACGCGAGGGCCGCCTGGTGCTGCGCGAACCACTCGATCCCGGTGCCCAGCAGGTTGTTGACGAGCCCCGCCACGACGAGCACGACGGCGGCGGCGGGGACCGCCACGAAGGTCGTGCGCAGCGAGAGGCGGCGCAGCGCGTCCATGTGGTCCGGCAGCGGTCGTACCGTCGCGCCCTCCAGGGGCGGGGCCGGCAGCAGCGCGGGCGCCGCGCTCTCGCGGCACACCGTCCAGAAGCGCTCGGCGACACCGGTGACGAAGGCGGTGACCAAGAGGACGGCCAGTGCGTCGTCCGGCGTCCAGTCGATCCACAGGGGCGCGACGATGAGCACCAGGGCGCGCAGTCCGTCGGCGCCGACCATGGTCCAGCGGCGGTCCAGCGGGCCCTCGTGCGAGGTCAGCGAGGTGAGCGGGCCCAGGAGCACGGCGCCGAAGAGCAGTGTCGCGAGGACGCGCACCGCGAAAACGGTCGCCACTGCGAACGCCACGCCTCGGTAGCCGCCGCCGAACGAGCCCTCGGCGATGGCCGCTTGCAGGGCGAGGAGCACCAGCGCCAGCAGCGCGAGGGTGTCGCCGACCGACCCCACGAACTGTGCGCTCCACAATCGCTTCAGCTGCGGTTGCCGCAACAGGGCGCGGACGGCGCGCTCGCGGGAGTCCGCGACAAGGGCGTCGTCGGGGGCCGGGTGGTGGGCCGTTGGCTGCTCGGCTCGCGTCATGCTTTCAGCCTATCGGGACGGACTGACAGCACGCGGCGCCCACCCGAACGTGCGCACGCCTCGACACCAAACTGATGCCGAGGCGTTCGTTTCGCGAACAGAACGTGAAGGTCGGGGCCGATTGTGGGCCCCGCCCCGAACGTCTCTCAGTCGTCCGCCGAGTTCGAAGCCGTCGCCTTCTTGGCGACCGTCTTCGTGGCGGCCTTCTTCGTGGTCGTCTTCTTGGCGGCCGTCGTCGTCTTCTTCGCCGCGGTCTTCTTGGCCGCCGTCGCCTTCTTGGCCGGTGCGGCCTTCTTGGCGGGCGCCTTCTTCGCCGTCTTCTTGGCGGGCGACTTGGCGCGCTTCTCGGCGAGCAGCTCGTAGCCGCGCTCCGGGGTGATCTCCTCGACGCTGTCGCCGGAGCGCAGGGTCGCGTTGGTCTCCCCGTCGGTGACGTACGCCCCGAAGCGGCCGTCCTTCACCACGACCGGCTTCTCGCTGACCGGGTCCACGCCCAGTTCCTTCAGCGGCGGCTTGGCGGCCGCGCGGCCCCGCTGCTTGGGCTGGGCGTAGATCGCCTGCGCCTCTTCCAGCGTGATCGTGAAGAGCTGGTCCTCGGCCGTCAGCGACCGCGAGTCCGTGCCCTTCTTCAGGTACGGGCCGTAGCGGCCGTTCTGCGCGGTGATCTCCACGCCGTCCGCGTCCGTGCCGACGACGCGCGGCAGCGACATCAGCTTGAGCGCGTCGGCCAGCGTCACCGTGTCGAGGGACATCGACTTGAACAGCGAGGCCGTACGCGGCTTGACGGCGTTCTTCCCGGTCTTCGGGGTGCCCTCGGGGAGCACCTCGGTGACGTACGGGCCGTAGCGGCCGTCACGGGCGATGACCTGGTGGCCCGACTCGGGGTCGGCGCCCAGCTCGAAGTCGCCGCTCGGCTTGGCGAGCAGCTCCTCCGCGTGCTCGACGCTCAGCTCGTCGGGGGCCAGATCCTCGGGCACGTCGGCGCGCTGGTGGTTCTCGGAGTCCTTCTCGCCGCGCTCCACGTAGGGGCCGTAGCGGCCGACGCGCAGCATGATGTCGTTGCCGACCGGGAAGGACGACACCTCGCGGGCGTCGATCGCGCCCAGGTCGGTGACGAGTTCCTTGAGGCCGCCCAGGTGGTCGCCGTCGCCGTTGCCGGCCTCGGCGGCGCCCGTCGCCTCGCCCTCGCCGAAGTAGAAGCGCCGCAGCCACGGCACGGCCTGCGCCTCGCCGCTGGCGATGCGGTCGAGGTCGTCCTCCATCTTGGCGGTGAAGTCGTAGTCGACGAGCCGCCCGAAGTGCTTCTCCAGGAGGTTGACCACGGCGAAGGACAGGAAGGACGGCACCAGGGCCGTGCCCTTCTTGAAGACGTAGCCGCGGTCGAGGATCGTGCCGATGATCGACGCGTACGTCGACGGGCGGCCGATCTCGCGCTCTTCGAGCTCCTTGACGAGGCTGGCCTCGGTGTAGCGGGCCGGGGGCTTGGTGGCGTGCCCGTCGACCGTGAGTTCCTCGGCGGTCAGCGCGTCGCCCTCGGCGACCTGGGGCAGCCGGCGCTCGCGGTCGTCCAGCTCGGCGTTCGGGTCGTCCGCGCCCTCGACGTAGGCCTTCAGGAAGCCGTGGAAGGTGATCGTCTTGCCGGAGGCGCTGAACTCGACGTCCCGGCCGTCGGCGGCGGTGCCACCGATCTTCACGGTGACGGAGTTGCCGACCGCGTCCTTCATCTGGGAGGCGACGGTCCGCTTCCAGATCAGCTCGTAGAGCCGGAACTGGTCGCCGGTCAGGCCGGTCTCGGCGGGCGTGCGGAAACGATCACCCGAGGGGCGGATCGCCTCGTGCGCCTCCTGCGCGTTCTTGACCTTCCCGGCGTACACGCGCGGCTGGGCCGGCAGGTAGTCGGCGCCGTACAGCTGCGTCACCTGGGCGCGGGCGGCGGTGACCGCCGTCTCGCTCAGGGTCGTGGAGTCCGTACGCATGTAGGTGATGTAGCCGTTCTCGTACAGCTTCTGCGCGACCTGCATCGTGGCCTTCGCGCCGAAGCCGAGCTTGCGGCTGGCCTCCTGCTGGAGCGTCGTCGTACGGAAGGGCGCGTACGGCGAGCGGCGGTACGGCTTCGACTCGACGGAGCGGACGGCGAACCGCGTGTTCTCCAGGGCGGCGGCCAGCGCGCGGGCGTTGGCCTCGTCGAGGTGGAGGGTGTTCGCGGTCTTGAGCTGTCCCAGGGAGTCGAAGTCGCGGCCCTGCGCGACCCGCTTGCCGTCGACGGCCTGGAGGCGGGCGACGAGGGACGACGGGTCGCTCGCGTCACCGGCCCGGCCGGTCCCGAAGGTGCCGGTCAGATCCCAGTACTCGGCGGAACGGAAGGCGATGCGCTCGCGCTCCCGCTCCACCACGAGCCGGGTGGCGACGGACTGGACACGGCCGGCCGACAGGCGCGGCATGACCTTCTTCCACAGGACCGGCGAGACCTCGTAGCCGTAGAGGCGGTCGAGGATGCGTCGGGTCTCCTGGGCGTCGACCATCAGCTGGTTGAGGTCGCGCGGGTTGGCCACGGCGGCACGGATCGCGTCCTTGGTGATCTCGTGGAACACCATGCGCTTGACCGGGACCTTGGGCTTCAGGACCTCCAGGAGGTGCCACGCGATGGCTTCGCCCTCGCGGTCCTCATCGGTGGCCAGGAAGAGTTCGTCGGAGTCCTTGAGCAGGTCCTTGAGCTTCTTGACCTGGGCGCGCTTGTCGGCGTTGACCACATAGATCGGCTCGAAGTCGTGCTCGACGTCCACGCCGAGGCGACGGACCTCGCCCGTGTACTTCTCGGGCACCTCCGCGGCGCCGTTGGGAAGGTCACGGATGTGCCCGACACTCGCCTCGACGACATATCCGGGGCCAAGGTAGCCCTTGATCGTCTTCGCCTTGGCGGGCGACTCGACAATGACGAGTCGGCGGCCGCCGTGTGCGGTCTCGCTGGTCGGGGACAACTTCGCTCTTCTCTCCGGTCGACGCTGGGGCCTCCCCCGAAGCTGCTCGGCCCGGGGTCGGGTCATGGTGACGCTGCGGAGTGTGACGGTACATCCCGCCCCCGTGTCAAACGGGAAAAGCCCGCAACGGCCACTCGAACGGTAACCCGACTACCGCCATTCCTGCCGCCCGGAGTACCCACCGGCTCTTTCGCGCCTGACCGGAGGATCACCTCCCAGTTGTCGGAGTCCCAGCTCCGGGCCCGCTTTCAGACCCTCGTGAAGCACCAGACCCCGAGAATCAGCGCGATCAGTGACATGAGACTCGCGATCGTCACCGATGCGACCGGACTCACACCCTGCGCGACCGGTTCTCCCTGCCGCGCCCGGCTCACCGTCCACACCAGCAGCCCGCCTCCGAACAGGGCGAACACCACTCCCGCAAAGATCGCAGGTCCGCTCTCCATGGCTTGCCTCGCCCCATTTCTCCCGTCCGCGCGTGCCCGGCCCGTGGAGGCTGACACGAACGGACGGCGCACAGACGAACCCCAGGTGAACGCGGGGCCGACGTACCTGTGGACTCACCGGACGGCCGTCCCGCACCCGGCTCATACGGAGCCGGGCACAGGTATCTTTCCGGTCGTCTTCGTGTTGTCCGAGCGACTCACCGTGCACACCACTTTGCTGAAGCCCCGGTCCCAGTCGTCCTGATCGGCCACCCAGCCGTAAACGACCCGCTCCGACCCCGGCGCCCAGGTCGACTCGAACTTGTTGCCGCAGAGCTTGGTCGCGTTCTCGGACCCCTGCTTGAAACTCATCTTCTCCGGGGCCTGGACAGCGCCTATGACCTGGTCGGTATGCGGTTTCACGCAGTCGGTGAGCGGCGCCTTGTAGCCGTCGTCCACCTCCACGTACTCCCAGCAGTCACCGACACTCATCTGACCGACCCACAGGTTCGAACCCGCGTCCCGGAAACTGCCCACCTCGCCGCCGATCGCCGCGTGCCGCCCCAGTACGAGACACGCCGTACCGCTGTCGGCCGCCCCGAACCCCTCCTTCGTCGGCACGACGGCGTATCCGGCCGCGTCCGGCAGCGCGTCCACGACCGCCCTGCTCTGGCTCTCGCAGCGCCGCGCGCCCTGAGCGCTGGCGCCGGCGAAGTCGGTGGCCGTGTCAACCGCCACGACCTGTCCGTCGGGCCAGTCGTTCGCGCAGTCCACCACGCCGAGGTTCGGCGCCGATGCGAACGGCGTCCCCGACCAGACCGCCTTCACACAGTCCCCGGTCTCCAGGGGCCGGCTGAGCCCCACCACATCTCCGTACGGCAGCACCGGCCCGGTCGGCGTCGCCGAACTGCGCGACGCGCTCGGCGACGCGGACTTCTTCGTCGCCGCGCTGTTCTTGCCCCCGTCACCGTCCCCGCCGATTAGGGAGGCAACCCCCCACGCACCACCGGCGATGACGAGAACGATCCCCACGACGAGCGCGACAACCGCCGGCCGCCGCTTCCCGGCCGACCTCGGAGGCAACGCAGCCCCACCACCACCGGGCCCGCCCGGACCACCGACCCCGTGAGCCGTGGGGGCAGCCGAGCTCCAGTAACCACCGGGACCTGGGCTCGCGTTGGTCGGTGTCGCGCCACCACCTGGATACGCCGGTGTCGCACCGCCACCTTGGTACGGCGGTGGAGCAGCGCCTTGGTACGGCGGTGCGGCGCCCGCGCTCCCATAGGCGCCCGCGCCACCCTGCGGGTATGCCGGCGGAGCGGCACCCCCGCCGTACGGCCCCGAACCGGCACTCCCCGATGCGGACCCCGGAGCGGCGCCCCCGGCATACGGGCCGGAACCCGCGCTCCCCGGCGCGGACGCCGGGGTGTTGCTCCCGGCGTACGGCGCCCCACCCGCGCCCCCGGGCGTCCCCGCCGGCGTGGACCCTCCCGCGTACGGCGCCTGACCGCCACCGCCCGCGTACGGGGTGCCGGGTGATGGCTGCGCGTACGGGTTGGCCGGATCCGCCGCGCGCTGCTGGGTGGGCGGCGCCCACATGTCGTAGGCCGACGCCCCGGGCGGCGAGCCTGGCGTGGCACCGGGCGTGGCACCGGGCGTGGCCGGACCGGCGGGACCGCCCGCCGGAGTGTGCGGTGTCCGCGGGGAGTCGGGGTCCTGGTGCGCACCCGGAGTCTGCGGCGCCCCCGCCCCGGGACCGCCGCTCCAGCCGGCGGCGTACTCCGGCGGCTGACTGCTGACGTAGCCGGGCGCGGGGCCACTGACGTAGCCCGGCTCCGGACCGCTGACGTACCCCGGTGGCGGGCCGCCGACGTACCCGGGCGGCGCACCCTGGACGTACCCGACCGGTGGCCCGAATCCCACGCCCCCGTCGGCCGCCCCTTGCGGAGCCCCCCGCACCACCCGCTCCAGCCCCCGCGCGGCCGTCTCGGGCGACGACCTGCGGACGGGGTCCTTGACCAGCAACCCCTGGAGCACCGGCGTCAGTTCACCGGCCCGCTCCGCCGGGGTCGGTTCCTCGCCGAGCAGGGCCGTCAGGGTGGCGTAGTCGCCGTGGCGGTCGAAGGGACCGCGGCCCTCGACGGCCGCGTACAGCGTGGCGCCCAGGGAGAACAGGTCGGCGGCCGGTGTCGGCGGCTCGCCCCGCGCGCGCTCCGGGGCGAGATAGCCGGGCGTGCCGAGGATGCCGGCGGTCGCGGTCAGGCGCGGCTCGCGGGACTCGGGCTGGAGCGCGATGCCGTAGTCGGTGAGCAGCACGCGCGCGTAGGGGTCGCCCGAAGCGTCCGACGCCAGAAGGATGTTGGCCGGTTTCACGTCCCTGTGGAGGATGCCGATGCGGTGCCCGGCGGTCAGCGCGTCGAGCACGGCGAGCCCGATGCGGGCCGTCTGGACGGGCGACAGCGGCCCCGTCCGCCGTACGAGCGCCTGGAGGTCGACCGCGTCCGGCACGTACTCCATGACGATCCAGGGCAGCCCCTCGTGCATCACCACGTCGTGCACCGTCGCCACATGCGGGTGGCCGCGCAGGCGCGCCGCGTGCCGGGCCTCGCTGCGGGCGCGCGCGATGCGCTGCGAAGGCGCGCTCGGGTCCGTCGGCACGTCCGCGAGCGCGATCTCCTTGATCGCGACCTCGCAGGCCAACTCCTCGTCGTACGCGAGCCAGACGCGGCCCATGCCGCCCGCACCGAGCGTCCGCGTCAACCGGTACCGGCCGTTGATGATCCTGTCTTCGCCCTGATCCGGCGTCTCCCCCGCCATCACGCCTCCCCCGAGACAGCGCGCCTCCCCCGAGAACGCGTGCGGCCCTGTCCCTCGAAGATAGCTTCGCACCCACCACTGACAGCAGACCTTTTCGGGGCCAATCCCATCAGGTCGGACACAGGGGCATCAGGGGTGCGGGCGCGCCCCAGCCGTGACGCGCGCCCGGCGTACGCGGACCCGGAACGGACCGGAATCCGCCCCGGATCCGGGGCGGACTTCAGGACAGCCTTCAGGACGGCGACAGCTCTCGGGCCGGTTCGAGGAAGCCCTGCTCCACCAGGAGGCGGATCTGGGCGGGCGTGCGGTCGCGCAGCAGGACCGGGTCCTCGCCGACCAGTTGGGCGATCGCGTCCAGGATGCGACCGGCGCTCAGCGAGCCGTCGCACACGCCCGCGAACCCCGCGCCGACGGTGTCCACCTTGGTCGCCCGGCGCATCCCGCGGTGCTGGCGCAGCACCACGTGCTCGGGGTCCTCGGCGCCGGGCAGCCCGACCTGCTCCTGGATGACCTCCGAAGACAGCCTGAAGTGCTCTTCGAGCAGGGCCGCGTCGTCGTGCGCCCGCAGATAGTCGAGCCGCTCGAAGTGCGCCCGTACGGCGTCCCCGAGCGGCTGCTCGACCGGGTGCGGCCACTCCTCCGCGAGGATCGAGGGCTCGGCGGCATCCGTCTTCCGCAGGGTGATCCAGCCGAAGCCCACGGCCCGCACCTTGCGTGCCTCGAACTCGTCCAGCCACGCGTCGTACCGCGCCTGGTACTCGGCCGGGTCCTCGCGGTGGTCACCGGCGTCCCGCAGCCACAGCTCGGCGTACTGCGTGACGTCCTGGACCTCGCGCTGCACGATCCAGGCGTCGCAGCCGCGCGGCACCCACGACCGGAGCCGGTCCTGCCAGTCCTCCCCCTCCACGTGCTGCCAGTTGGCGAGGAACTGCGCGAACCCGCCCTCGGTCAGCCGCTCCCCCGCCTGCTGAACGAGCGTGCGGCACAGATCGTCCCCGCCCATCCCGCCGTCGCGGTAGGTCAGCCGCGCGCCCGGTGAGATCACGAACGGCGGGTTCGACACGATCAGGTCGTACGTCTCCCCGTCCTTGACCGGCTCGAACAGCGAGCCCTCGCGCAGCTCGGCGGCCGGCGCGCCGGAGAGCGCCAGCGTGAGGGCGGTGATGTGCAACGCGCGCGGGTTGACGTCGGTAGCCGTCACGCGCGTGGCGTGCCGCGAGGCGTGCAGCGCCTGGATGCCGGAGCCGGTACCGAGGTCGAGGGCGGCCGGGACGGGCGTACGCACGGTGATGCCCGCGAGGGTCGTGGACGCGCCGCCGACGCCCAGGACGACGCCCTCCTCGCGGCTGCCGATCCCGCCGGCGCCGCCGACCGCGCACCCCAGGTCGGACACGATGAACCAGTCCTCACCGCCGGGCCCGCCGTACGGCCGCACGTCCACGGTCGCGGCGACCTCGTCCGCACCGACGGCGACCAGCCACCCGGCCTCCAGACACGCGGCGACGGGCAGAACGCCCTCCACGCGTGCGTGCGGCACGGGCTGCTGCAACAGGAACAGCCGTACGAGCACCGCGAGCGGGGTGTCCCCTCTGGTCGCCCTGAGCGCGGGCACGGTCTCGCTACGGGCCAGCGCCGCGTAAGCGGGGGCCCCGAGCAGATCGAGCAGCCCGTCGGCGGTGAAGGACGCGCCAAGCAGGGCATCCCGCAGCCGAGCGGCAACATCGGAACGATCGGAATCGGGCAGAGTGGGCAGGCCTGAATTACTCACGCCCCCATTGTGTCCGGGCAGCCGGCTTACCGCGTAGCGGTGCACCTACGACAGCCCCACTGCCCCGCTACCGCTGTGGGCAGTCGTTCCGCAGGGCGGAACGGGTGGGCACAGTCTGCAACGCCGGGCCCGGCTCAACACGCTCCGGCCCCGACGCCGAGCGGACCCGCGCCCGCGCCCCTACCCGCGTCAGCTCGCCGTGGACGAAGAAGAAGCCGACGCGCTCTTGCAGGTGGCCTGCTTGGCCATCGCCTTCCCCACGTCACCCTCCTCCAGCGTCTTCAGCGCGTCGTTCCCGCTCTGCCCCAGCTTGTCGAGCGAGGTGGCGATGTCCTTGAGGCCATCGGCGAACTTCGCCTGGTCCTTGGTGTCGAGCTTGTCGACCTGGGTCTTCAAGGAGGCGTACGACGTCGCGATCCCGTCGAGTTCCTTCACCGCGTTCGTCTGCTTCTTCGCACCGTCGTCGACATCCGGCGCCCCGGCCTTCTCCACGGCGTCCCCGATCGCCTTGTAGGCGTCGGACATGTCCTGGAAAGCCTGCGCGTCGGTCTTCTGGACGTCCTCCGGAGTGCTGTTGTCCGAGGTCTGCTGCTGGATCGCGGCGTTGGCGGCCTCGATCTTCTTGGCCTGCGGCTGCACCGCGTCACAGACCTGCTTGGCCCAGGCATCCAGCTTCGCGTTGCTGTCGTCGCTGCTGCATCCCGACAGCGCCAGTACCAGTACCGCACCGCCGGACAGTGCGGCCGTGAGCTTCTTGTTCACCGGATTGGTCCCTTCCATGGCTCTCGGCCCCGGAACATACACGCCGCACAGACGTCAGCCGTATGCCGGGCATCCACTACAGACGCTTTTGAAGCCATTTGCACCAGGCGAGAGAAGGCTCACGAAAAGGGCGCACACACACGAGGGCGGGCGGTCGACGCGTCAACGCGCGCCTCCCGCCCGCCCCTTGGGTCGGACCTGAGCCCGGCCCGGTCGGACCGTGTCGTGGGACCGCCTACGAAACCACCGCGGGATCCGGCGACTTGGTCTTCTGCTCCCCGTCCTCCTCCTCGTCGCCCATGGTGATGCCGCGCCGCTTGGAGATGTAGACCGACCCGACGATGACCAGGAACGCCAGGACCGCGATCGTGATCCGGACGCCGAGGTTCTTGTCGGCGCCGTAGCTGAACTTGATGACCGCGGGCGCGATGAGCAGTGACACCAGGTTCATCACCTTCAGCAGCGGGTTGATCGCGGGTCCCGCGGTGTCCTTGAAGGGGTCGCCGACCGTGTCGCCGATCACGGTGGCGGCGTGGGCCTCACTGCCCTTGCCGCCGTAGTTGCCGTCCTCGACGAGTTTCTTGGCGTTGTCCCACGCGCCACCGGAGTTGGCGAGGAACACCGCCATCAGCGTGCCCGCGCCGATCGCGCCGGCGAGATACGAACCGAGCGCGCCGACACCGAGCGTGAACCCGATGAAGATGGGCGCCATCACGGCGAGCAGACCCGGCGTGGCCAGCTCCCGAAGAGCATCCTTCGTACAGATGTCGACGACTCGCCCGTACTCCGGCTTCTCGGTGTAGTCCATGATCCCGGGGTGCTCGCGGAACTGCCGCCGCACCTCGTAGACCACCGCGCCCGCCGACCGCGACACCGCGCTGATCGCCAGCCCCGAGAAGAGGAAGACGACCGCGGCGCCGGCGATGAGGCCGACGAGGTTGTTGGGCTGCGAGATGTCCATGGAGAGGGTCAGTGGCGCACCCGCCCCGGTGAGTTTCTCGCCCACGTCCGCCACGTTCGTGGTGATCGCGTCCCGGTACGACCCGAAGAGCGCCGACGCCGCCAGGACGGCGGTGGCGATGGCGATGCCCTTGGTGATGGCCTTGGTGGTGTTGCCGACCGCGTCCAGGTTGGTGAGCACCTGCGCGCCCGCGCCCTCGACGTCGCCGGACATCTCCGCGATGCCCTGCGCGTTGTCGGAGACGGGTCCGAAGGTGTCCATGGCGACGATCACACCGACCGTGGTGAGCAGGCCGGTACCGGCCAGCGCGACCGCGAACAGCGCGAGCATGATCGACGTACCGCCGAGCAGGAAGGCGCCGTAGACGCCCAGGCCGATCAACAAGGCGGTGTAGACGGCCGATTCGAGCCCCAGCGAGATTCCGGCGAGGACGACGGTGGCGGGCCCCGTGAGCGAGGTCTTGCCGATGTCGCGCACCGGGCGGCGGGTGGTCTCGGTGAAGTAGCCGGTCAGCTGCTGGATGACGGCTGCCAGCACGATGCCGATCGCCACCGCGACGACCGCGAGGATCCGCGGATCGCCGTCCTTGGCCCGGATCGCGGCATCGGTGACGCCATCCAGGTCGGAGTACTTGCCGGGCAGGTAGACGAAGACGGCCACCGCGACGAGTACGAGTGAGATCACCGCGGAGATGAAGAAGCCGCGGTTGATCGCGGACATGCCGCTGCGGTCGGTCCTGCGCGGGGCGACCGCGAAGATACCGATCATGGCGGTGACGACGCCGATCGCGGGCACGATCAGCGGGAAGGCGAGTCCGGAGTCGCCGAAGGCGGCCTTGCCGAGGATCAGCGCGGCCACCAGGGTCACGGCGTACGACTCGAAGAGGTCGGCCGCCATGCCCGCGCAGTCGCCGACGTTGTCGCCCACGTTGTCGGCGATGGTCGCGGCATTGCGCGGGTCGTCCTCCGGAATGCCTTTCTCGACCTTGCCGACCAGGTCGGCGCCGACGTCGGCGGCCTTGGTGAAGATGCCGCCGCCGACACGCATGAACATCGCGATCAGCGCGGCGCCGAGGCCGAAGCCTTCGAGCACCTTCGGCGCGTCGGCCGCGTACACCAGCACCACACACGAGGCGCCCAGCAGACCGAGCCCCACCGTGAACATGCCGACGACGCCGCCCGTACGGAAAGCGATCTTCATGGCTTTGTGCGAGACGGTGATGAGATCCTTTTCCGGTTCTCCCTCCGCCGGGGTCGCTTCCCGGGCCGCCGCGGCGACCCGCACATTACTGCGCACGGCGAGCCACATGCCGATATAGCCGGTGGCCGCCGAGAACCCCGCGCCGATCAAGAAGAACACCGATCGTCCGGCGCGCTGATTCCAGTCGTCCGCGGGCAGCAGCATGAGCAGGAAGAAGACCACGACGGCGAATACGCCCAGTGTGCGCATCTGTCGGGCCAGATAGGCGTTGGCGCCTTCCTGGACCGCCGACGCGATCTCCTTCATCTTGTCGGTGCCCTCGCCCGCCGCGAGCACCTGGCGTACCAGGACGCCCGCGACCACGAGCGCGGCCAGGGCGACCACCGCGATCACGATCACGATGACCCGGTTGCCGTCGGTCAGTACCGCTGCTGCGAGGGTTGTGGGGTGGTCCAACTGCTGAGGGGTAGAAAGCCCCGCCATTCGTCCTCCTTGACGCCTGTGCTGAGCTCAAGATGTGGACGGATTCTAGGTACCCGCACCTGATCAAAACAGAGCGCGGTAAACGGAATTAGCCTTCACATGCCCTACAGCAAATGATCGACAACACGCCACGGAACCCGAATGGAGTAATGCCCCGAAGGCATTGACGCCTGCACCGGCGCTTGATCGAATTATCGGGCCATCGATCGTGAATTGATTCACGAATTCCCGGGGTGCGACTGAAAAACACCAAGGGCCCTGCTCAGCAGGGCCCTTGAAGATCGTACGAGAGTTAGTTCAATGGCTGAACTGGGGTGAACTCAGGAGAGGACCGCGGCCGGCGGCGTGGTCGGCCAGGTCATGCGGATCAATCCGCCGTGCTCTCCTGCGGTCACCTCGACATCGTCGACGAGCCCGCTGATGACCGCGAGACCCATCTCGTCCTCTTCGATGTCCACATCGTCGCCCGCCGATCCCGAAGCGCTGTCACCGGGGGCCGCATGCGGCGCCTCGTCGCCGACCTCGATGGAGAACTGCTTCTCCTCCTCGATCAGCAGCACCTTCACGGGGGCGGTGATGCCACCGCTCTGGTGCAGCCCCACGGCACGGGTGCAGGCCTCGCCGACCGCGAGTCTGACCTCGTCGAGGACGGCCTCGTCCACTCCGGCCCTGCGCGCCACCGCTGCCGCCACCAGTCGGGCGGTCCTGACGTGCTCGGGCAGCGCGCTGAAGCGGAGTTCAACGGTGGCCATGCATCCCCCTAAGACTTCGGGCGTGCTGTCGGGGGACCGGGCCGCCGAAAGCCCGGACCCCCTGTTGGTACTTCTTCCGTCCTGGAGCGGTCCTTTCCCGCTCCGTGGGACGGTGGTCAGTCGGTGGCCGCCACCGCTTCCTCGACCGAGGTGTGGATCGGGAACACCTTGGTGAGGCCGGTGATGCGGAAGATCTTGAGAATGCGCTCCTGGTTGCAGACCAGGCGCAGCGAGCCCTCATGGGCACGCACCCGCTTCAGGCCGCCGACCAGCACGCCGAGCCCGGTGGAGTCGAGGAAGTCGACGCCCTCCATGTCGACGACGAGGTGGAAACTCCCGTCGTTCACCAGCTCGACCAACTGCTCGCGCAGCTTTGGCGCGGTATATACGTCGATTTCTCCACCGACCTCGACGACCGTACGATCGCCGACGGTACGGGTCGACAGGGACAGGTCCACGGATCCTCCAGCACCTTGCTATCGAGCGGTCGCCCCTCGGGACACCTCGGCAGAGCCCCCGGAACGGATCGCCAGCCGCGATGGCATTCAATCACTTACCGGCAGGCGTGCACGACGCCTTGGTCCCATTGTCCGTCACGCCAGTGACACACTCGGTGCCGATGGCCAAGAATCATCGATCCGACAGATCCCCGACGGACCCCGTTTCCCGGCTCTCGCCGGGCACGGTCCTGGGCCGACTCGCCTCCGGGCCGAGCCGGGCTTCGCGCATCACTCATACGGAGCACTTGCCCCCACGTGAGGGCCGCCATGCCGTCTGGCCTGACCGGATTCGTTCGGAAGTCATCGCCGCCGTTCAGTCGGCCGGTATCGAACACCCCTGGGCCCACCAGGCACGGGCCGCCGAGCACGCTCTGGACGGCGAATCCGTGATCGTCGCCACAGGGACTGCTTCCGGCAAGTCGCTGGCGTACCTGGTCCCAGTCCTCTCCACCCTCCTGGACGGCTCCGAAGCTCCGAACGGCCGCGGCGCCACCGCCCTCTACCTGGCCCCGACCAAGGCGCTCGCGGCAGACCAGCGGCGATCCGTGAAGGAACTTTCACAACCTCTGGGAAATGCGGTACGCCCCGCGGTGTACGACGGTGACACCCCGTTCGAGGAACGCGAATGGATCCGCCAGTACGCGAACTACGTCCTGACCAACCCGGACATGCTCCACCGCGGCATCCTCCCGTCCCACCCCCGCTGGGCCTCCTTCCTGAAGTCGCTGAAGTACGTCGTCATCGACGAATGCCACACCTATCGGGGCGTCTTCGGCTCGCACGTCGCCCAGGTCCTGCGCAGGCTGCGCCGCCTCTGCGCCCGCTACGGCTCCTCTCCCGTCTTCCTGCTGGCCTCCGCGACCGCCGCCGAGCCCTCCGTCGCCGCCCGCCGCCTGACCGGCCTCCCGGTGGTCGAGGTGGCCGACGACGCCTCACCGCGCGGTGAACTGGTCTTCGCCCTCTGGGAACCCCCGCTCACCGAGCTGCACGGCGAGAGGGGCGCCCCGGTCCGCCGCACGGCCACCGCCGAGACCGCCGACCTGCTGACCGACCTCACCCTCCAGGGCGTGCGCTCGGTCGCCTTCGTCCGCTCCCGGCGCGGCGCCGAGCTGATCGCGGTGATCGCCCAGGAGCGCCTCGCCGAGATCGACCGCTCCCTGGCCCGGCGCGTCGCCGCCTACCGCGGCGGCTACCTCCCCGAGGAACGCCGCGCCCTCGAACAGGCCCTCCACTCCGGCGAACTCCTCGGCCTCGCCGCCACCACCGCCCTCGAACTCGGCATCGACGTCTCGGGGTTGGACGCCGTCGTGATCGCCGGCTACCCGGGCACCCGCGCCTCCCTGTGGCAGCAGGCGGGCCGCGCGGGCCGCTCAGGACAGGGCGCACTGGCCGTCCTGGTCGCCCGCGACGACCCCCTGGACACCTACCTCGTCCACCACCCCGAGGCCCTGTTCGACCAGCCCGTCGAGTCCACCGTCCTCGACCCCGACAACCCCTACGTCCTCGCCCCGCACCTGTGCGCGGCCGCCGCCGAACTCCCGCTCACCGACGACGACCTGCCCCTCTTCGGCCCCGCCTGCGAGGAACTGCTCCCCCAGCTGGAGGCCGCGAAGCTGCTGCGCCGCCGGACCAAGGCCTGGCACTGGACCCGCCGGGAACGGGCCGCCGACCTGGCCGACATCCGCGGCGAGGGCGGACGCCCGGTCCAGATAGTGGAAGCCGGCACGGGACGCCTGATGGGCACGGTCGACGCGGGCTCCGCCCACACGACCGTCCACGAGGGCGCCGTCCACCTCCACCAGGGCCTCACGTACCTCGTGCGCTCCCTGGACCTGGAGGACTCGGTGGCCCTGGTGGAGCAGGCCAACCCCTCCTACTCGACCGTCGCCCGCGACACCACCGCCATCTCCGTGCTGTCCACGGACACCGAGATCCCCTGGGGCGACGGCCGCCTGTGCTACGGCTCCGTCGAGGTCACCAACCAGGTCGTCTCCTTCCTGCGCCGCCGCCTCATCACCGGTGAAGTGCTGGGCGAGACCAAACTCGACCTCCCTCCTCGTACGTTGCGCACCCGCGCGGTGTGGTGGACCGTCACCGAGGACCAGCTCGACGAGGCCCGGATCAACCCGGAGATCCTCGGCGGCGCCCTGCACGCCGCCGAGCACGCGTCGATCGGCATGCTCCCCCTCTTCGCGACCTGCGACCGCTGGGACATCGGCGGAGTCTCGGTCCCCCTGCACCCCGACACGCTGCTGCCCACGGTCTTCGTCTACGACGGCCACCCGGGCGGCGCGGGCTTCGCGGAGCGCGCCTTCCACACCGCCGCCGCCTGGCTGACCGCCACCCGCCAGGCCATCTCCTCCTGCGAGTGCGACGCCGGCTGCCCCTCCTGCATCCAGTCCCCCAAGTGCGGCAACGGCAACGATCCGCTGCACAAGCGGGGGGCGGTGCGACTGCTCACGGTGCTGCTTCGAGGGGCGCCGGAGGATAAGGCCGAGGCGGAGGGGGAGGCGGAAGCTGGGGCTAAGGCTGGGGCTGGGGAACGGCCTGGGGAGCAGCTCCTGGAGGGAGCGACGCTGGAACCGAGCCTGCGCGACCTGCCGGCGGAGGGACCGACTGCGGGTCCGGACCCGCAGGCCCCGCCCGTGCCCTGACCTCCGCCGCGAACGGGCCCCGCCCCGACGCCGCCGTCACGTCCGAGGTGTCGCCGACGATCGCGCACCGCACGAGTCTGGTGGCCTGCGCGCGGGCCACCTCGTCCGCCCGGGCGCAGGCCACCGCAGCACCCTGCGCCCAGTGGTCCGCCGCCGCGAGCGCCGCGAGATCCGCACCGCCGGCCGCGCGATGCCGGGTCACGACGGCGTGCCCTATCGCGAGCACGATCCCGAACACCACGCACAGCACAGCGATGGCACCGAGGCTCCAGACGGTGGCGGAGCCACGGTCTGCGTCCACCGGCATCACGGTTCTGCTCCTCATCACCCGACCCCCACCGTCTCCTCCGCGTCCGCCACGGCCTCCTCCCGCACTTCGAAGGGCAGACCGCTCAGCGCCGGCGGCTTGGCCACCACGACCACTCGAACCCGCTCCCCCTCCCGGCTGACCGTGACGCTCGCGCCGCCCGGCGCCACCCCGCGGGCCACCTCCACGACGGCGTCGGCCGGATCCTGGCGGGCAGCCGCACGGGCTCCCGCACGCGCCGCGTCCACGCACTGGATCTGTGCGGCCACCACGAGCAGCCCCCAGACCAGCCCCATCGCGAAGAGCACCAGCACGGGCAGCACCACGGCCGACTCCGCCGTCACGAACCCCCGGTCCGCGCCCTCCTCACGGCCGCTCCCGCTGCCGCGCTCACACCCCCGCATCGAGCGCCCTCTTCACGATGCCCTGCAGCTCAGCGCTCACCTCCCCACTGGTCACCACCTTGTAGAGGACCACCGCGAAGGCCACCGCCGCCACGATCCCCATCGCGTACTCCGAGGTCACCATCCCGGAATCCCGTCGCACCGCCGACACCCGGCACACCAGGGCGTACAGCCGTGCCCGCATCACCTTGTACATCTCAACCCCCGTAAGGAATCAGTCCCGTTGACGATCTCTGTCGTCGTGCTGTCGTGCTGCCGCGCTGATTGGCGCCGCACTTCTCATTGCCGTACTTCTCACTGCCGTGCTTCTCGGGACAGGCCCTCCGGCCCACCGATCCCGTCCACCAGCGACGGCTACTCGCCCCTCGTCACCCGCCACCCCCTCCCATCACTCCTCCCGCCAGCCCGATCACCACGGGCAGTACGCCGACCGCGATGAACGCGGGCAGGAAGCACAGCCCCACCGGCACGGTGACCATCACGGCCGCCCGTCTGGCCCGTGCCGTCGCGGCGCGCGTCCACTCGGCGCGAGCCTCCGCCGCCAACCGGGCCACCGGCCCCGCCGCAGGGAGCCCGGACACATCGGCGCGTTCCAGCAGCCGCGCCAGAGCCCCGGCGCCGGGCAACGCGGCCAATCTCCGCCAGGCCTCTGCCGGTTCCCCACCGAGCCGCACCTCCGCCGCACCCCGAGCGAGCGCCTCCCCGACGGGGCCGCCGAGCGCCTCGCCCACTGCCTGAGCAGCGACCACGGGACCGGCGCCCGCGGCGATACACGCGGCCAACAGATCAGACGCGAGAGGCAGTTGACGCGCCGCCTCGCCCTCGTCGTACGTCCGCACACCACCCGCCGCCGACTGCCGCTCACGCCACCACCACAGCCCAGCAGCGATCACCAGCCCCACGACGACACCGGCAACGCCCCCGACCAGCACCCACCCGGCACACCCCGCCGCCACCAAGGGCAGTTGCCGCCGCACCCCCGTCCGCACCTCGCCCCACGGGCGCCCGGACGTCAGCTCCGCAGCGGCCAGCAGCTCAGTCACCCGACGCCGTACCCGCCGCTCACGCCGGACCCCTTCGGCCCACCGCAGCAGCCACCCCAGGACGCACAACACCCCCAAGGTCACCCCCACCCTGTGGACAACTTCCGCACTCACACCGCCCAACCCCTTCCGCACTCCCGATCCACGCCCGACACCACGCCACCCACCCGCGCCCCGCTCCCGCCCTCACACCGCCTCGGCCCCCTTCACGATCCGCATCGCCCACCACATCCCGACGCCCTCCAGCACGCCCCCGACCACCAGGCACCCCAACCCCGCGCCGGTGTGCAGCAGGACATGCAGTGGGTCGGCGCCCAGAGCCACGCCGAGGAGGAGGCCCAGGACCGGCAGGCCGGCGAGCATCACGGCCGTCGACCGGGCGCCGGCCAACTGGGCGCGCAGGTCGGCCCGTTGGTCCCGCTCCGCGCGCAGCGCCCCTTCGAGCCGGTCGAGTCCGGCCGCCAGGCCCGCCCCCTGGCCGACCGCCACCCGCCAGCACGCGGCCAGGCCCAGCAGGCCTTCCGCACCGGGTTGCCGAGCAGCCGCCGCAAGAGCCTCAGGGACATCGCCGCCGAACCGCGCCGCCGCCAGCACCACGGCCTGCCCGTCCCCGAGCCCGCCGGAGTCACGCGCGGCATGCAACAACGCCTCCCCCGGCTGCCGCCCGGCCCGCACCTCCCCGGCGACCGCCCCGCACAGCGCGATCACCGCGTCCGCCCGGTTCTCCCGGGAACGCCGGGCCTCGCTCGCCACCCGCACCCGGCGCAGCAACGGCACCCCGGCCGCCCCCGCGACGACCGGCAGCACCGAACCACCCAGCACCGCCAGCACCAGCCCGGCAACCGGCGCCCACCACTCAGCGCCCAGCCGCCCCCGAAGCCGCCGCAGCTCCCCGACCGCCTCCCGCCAGAACGGCGGCCCACTCCCCACCGCCCCACCACCCGCGAGCAGCAACTGCGCCCGCCGAGCCCCGGACTGCCGCCCGCCCAACAGCCACACCACGGCACCGGCACACACCACGGCCGCACCCATCGCCGCTTCCGGCACCCCGATCGCCCCCATCTCCGCCATCCCCGCCTCCGTCATCGCAGCCATCGCCGTCCCACCCATCACGTCCTCCTCCGACGAACTCGCTTTTCAGCAGCCCCTTCAGCCCCGTCAGCCACTCCCGCCTCCGCCTGCGTCATGCCGACCACCGTCCCTGTCCCCGTCCCTGAACTCGCCCTCCAACAGCCCCCGCCCACACACGAACCCCGCCTCACCCACACCCACCCGGCGCTCCATCGAAGAACCCGCCGTCCAACAACCCCCGCAACCGCTCCCACCCCCGCTCGTACACAAACGCCGCCTCCCCCCACCGCAGCGCCGGCACCGTTCGCACCAACCCGGACTGGTCCCGCTCCAGCACGTGCACCTCAGCGATCCGCCGCCGTCCGGTCCGGTCGCGCACTAGATGCAGGACCACCGCCAACGCCGCCCCCAACTGGCTGTGCAGCGCCGCCCGATCGAGCCCGGCCGCCGCGCCGAGTGCCTCCAACCGCGCCGGCACGTCCGCGGCCGCGTTGGCGTGCACGGTGCCGCAGCCTCCCTCGTGGCCGGTGTTCAACGCGGCCAGGAGATCCACCACTTCGGCTCCGCGCACCTCGCCCACGACCAGCCGGTCGGGCCGCATCCGCAGCGCCTGCCGGACCAGGTCCTGGAGCGTGACGAGGCCCGCGCCCTCCTGGTTGGCGGGTCTGGTCTCCAGGCGGACGACATGTGGATGGTCCGGCCGCAACTCCGCAGAGTCCTCCGCGAGCACGATCCGCTCGCCGGGCCCGATCAGCCCCAGCAGCGCGCTCAAGAGAGTCGTCTTCCCGAACCTGGGACAGTGACACCACTACTGGGGCAGACTCGGAGGATGAAGCCCACTCCAGCGGCCAACACCCCGACGCGCGCCGCGATCTATTGCCGGATCTCGCAGGACCGGACGGGCGCCGGCCTCGGCGTCGAGCGGCAGGAAGAAGACTGTCGGGCGCTCGCGGAACGTAACGGCTGGGACGTCGTCGAGGTGTACGTCGATAACGACGTGTCTGCTTACAGTGGGAAGCTGCGCAAGGGCTACCGGCGGATGCTCGCCGACCTCGACGAGGGCACCGCGACGGTCGTCATCGTCTGGCACACCGACAGGTTGACCCGCTCGATCGTCGAGCTGGAGGAGTACATCGAGCTGTCCGACCGCCGCGGCATCGCCACGCACACGGTGCAGGCCGGGACGATCGACCTCGCCACGCCGTCCGGCCGGATGACCGCGCGGATCCTCGGCGCCGTCGCACGCCAGGAGTCCGAGCACAAGGGGCACCGTGTCGCCCGGGCCCGCCAGCAGAAGGCCATGGCCGGTGAGTGGGCCGGCGGGATCCGCCCGTTCGGGTGGGGCGTGCCCACTGGCGAGCTGAAGAAGCGGGTCGACCGGAAGACCGGCGAGGAGGTCGAGGTCCCCGAGCTGGACATGTCGAAGACCGTCCCCGAGGAGGCCGAGGTCCTGCGGCACTGGACGGACGAGATGCTCGGCGGCGGGTCCATCCACGGCCTGGTGCGGTGGTGCGCGGCCAAGGGCATCCTCACGACGCGCGGGAACCCCATCACGCACACCGAGCTGCGGGACATGCTGATGCGCCCCAGGAACGCCGGGATCGCCGTCTACAAGGGCGAGGAGGTCGGGCGTGGCCAGTGGGAGCCGATCGTCGACGAGGCGAAGTACAGGGCCGTGGTGGCGATCCTGAAGGACCCGGCCCGCAGGACGTCCCGGGGCACCACCCCGAGGTGGCTGGGGTCGATCCTGTTCCGGTGCGGTCGCGGGGACTGCCCGCACTTCGTGTACGTGACGCAGAGCGGCGGGCGGCTGTACCCGTCCTACCGGTGCCAGACCGGGCACGGCGGCGGCCGGCGGGCGGAGAAGGTCGACCAGTACGTCGAGGACGTCCTCGTCGAGCGTCTGTCACGCGACGACGCGCACGACCTGCTGCTGCCCGTGGACGACGGCGTGGACGTGGCGGGGCTGCAAGCCGAGGACGCGCGGATCCGGCAGCGCATGCAGGATCTGGGCGGCATGTTCGGTGCGGGCCAGCTGGAGCTGGCGCCGTTCACCGAGGGCATGGACACGGCCCGCGCGCAGCTGGAGGGCGTGACGCGGCAGTTGGCGCGTGCGGCGACGGTCGATCCGCTGGTCGGCCTCGTGGGTGCACCGGATGTGCGGAAGGCGTGGCGGGCGCTGGAGCTGGAGCGGAAGCGGAACGTACTGCGGGCGCTGGTCGAGGTCACGCTGAAGACGCCGCGGCCCGGGCGCATGCCCGACGGCGGGTACTTCGACTACGACGCCGTCGTGTTCGGCTGGAAGAGGGGAAACTAGTCCTCGCTCTCATCCAAGTCTTTCGCGTACTTTTCATCGAACTGTTCGAGGAGTGGCGCCGAATCGATTTCGAGAGCATCAGCGAGGAGGCGGATATAGACAGGCGCATGCATGAATGCGCCGGGAAAGTCGTATCGGTCGGCCAAGATCAGACTGACGATCCGCTTCGGGACCCTACTGAGCCGAGCCAATTCGTCCTGGTCGATCCCCTTGTCCAAGCATGCCTCGCGGAGTACATCACCGATACTGTGGTGCGATTCCAGGTCCGCAGGATCGAGGGCCAGGGCGGCCCACCCAAGGTCGGGACGCTTACTCAGCAGTTCAGATGACACCTTGCCTGCAGCGGCTGCTTCGTGCCATCGCTGCACCTCCGGTGGTCCGTTCCCCGCCTCGAAAAGCCTGCCGAAAAGCACATCATGAGCCTCCTTGAAGCGCTCAATATCCTCCCGAGGCGCATTCCAGCGATGCGCAAGGTCCAGGAATAGCGAGACGGCAGCCGATAGCTGCATGGCCTCCTGGATCTTCTCGACCACTGCGGCAAGCAGCGGGTCATCAACTTCATCCGGTGACCTCAGAGTCATTCGGTCACTCATCGCCCCTTCGACAGCGAACCCAGGGTCGTAGCCGTCGAGGATCAGGTCGACGCTACCTTTGGCGAACTGCAGAGCTTTCTCTACGCGGTAATACCCAGCCGGCACCTTGCCCCTTGCTGGCACCCGCCCGCGCTCGTAGTTGCTGATCGTGTTCTCAGAGACCCCTGACGCTTCAGCCAGTTCGCTCTGGTCCATCCCCAACTGCCTGCGCCGCAAGGCGATCCACTCGCCGAGCCGCGCCCAGTCTTCTGGCTTCCGCGTTGTGGCCATGCCGTCCAATCCTCCTCAACGTTGGTCATCGTCGAGGTACAGCATCCACAACGTTGGGGTGCAGCGCTAGTGCAGCTTTGGGCCAGGGCTCCATGATCACCCACAATGTTCTACACACTCCCAACATTGTGGTTGACGTTGGTCATAACGTTGCGTAAATTGTGGGTCAGCTCGCAACGCCAATCACAATGGCGACGCCCAGCCACAACGGAGCACTGCCCATGACCCAGAGTCTTGAGCTGCTCACTACGAAGCAGCTCGCCACGTACCTCAACAAGCCGGTGAACACCATCCGTGGATGGCGCCACCGCAAGGTCGGCCCCAACGGATTCCGCCTCGGGAGGGACATCGTCTACCGCCGCGAAGCCGTCGACGCCTGGCTCGCCGAGCGGGAGAAGGTCGCGTGAGCGCGCCGACCACCGAAGCCTCGGCCGCTCTCGGGTCTCAGCCGGGAGCGTCCGCCGGAAACGACAGAGAGCCCGGGTCTCAGCCGGGCTCTCCAGTCGAGCAATCCGCACCTCACACCAGTAAGAGAACGGAACAACTCACATGAAGCTTCCCATGGCGGCAACGACGCCGTCGACCCCGACCGTCCAGCGCTCCCCCCACCTCGGCCTGGCCATCGTCACCGCGCACGTCAGTGGGATTCAGGTTCCCATTGCCTGCCCGACCTGGTTCTGCAGTGAGAAGCACGAGACCAACCGCTTCCGGGATGTCGTCGACATCGACCACACCGGCAGGCCTGTCAACCTCTACGCGCCCTGCTTCGACGGCAGCGCGGACGACCTGTTCGCCTACGGCCAGCTCGGCCAGGACATCTACTCGTCCGACCCGAAGATGCGCGAACCCCACGTCCGCATCACAGAGGGCGGCGGCCAGGCCGGCTTCTACACCCTCGACCAGGCCGACACCTTCAGCGGCAGGCTCACGACGTTCGGCTCCGAGGTCCGGGGGCTCACCCACTTCGCCCGCAGCATGACGGCTGAACCCGTCGCTGGCCACTTCCCGTGGTGCCAGCCCGGTGCGTGCGTCAGCGGCGACCCCGACGAACAGGGCGACTACGTCGACCACGTGGGCTTCGAGAGTTCCGTGTCCGCGCCGCAGCACGTGCAGACCGCAGAAGGCACGCTGCTCAGTGCCCGGCTCTGCTCCGACGCCAGCGACGGGGGCGGGGCAACCGTCTCCATCAGCGGATCCGACAGCAACGGCACGGTCCTGACCGGCGACGAACTCGACCCCGTCATCGACGACTTGGCCGCGTTCCTCGACCAGCTGCGCGCCATGCGCCTGCACCTCAAGGCAGCCGAGGCGTGAGCACCCCACAGAACACCGCGACGGCTGGGGGTTTCGCTACACCCGAAACCCCCGGCCGCCCGGCCAGGCCCGAGCAGGGGGAACACGGCAGCGAATCTGTGCTGTGCTTGGACACAGGCGCGGGGCCTGGAGAGTCCAAGGAGGACTCGATGGCCCTTGTGTACCCCTCGGCCCGGCCCGTCCGCTTCGACGACCCGGTGCGGAACGCCGCCTACTGGGCACGCATCGTCCGCATCGCCGACCAGGCGCCGCCCCTCACGGACGATCAGCGCGCCCGGATCCGTGCCGCCTTCCACGCGCCCGCAGCAAGGGAGGCGGCGTGAGCCAGCCCCCAGACGACGACGTGCGGCTTCGGTATGCCGCCGAGCGGGCCCGCCGTCAACTCACCATCGACGCGATCCGCGCGGACCTTGACGCCCAGCCCTCCCCGCGCAGCGTCCTTGCCGCCGGCCGCCGCTGGTGCAACCAGGTCACCGCCATGGCCGAGGCGCTCGCCAAACAGCGACGCAGCACCGGGTGAGCCGCAGGCCGGGTGTACCGCGCCGCGCCCGGCCTGCACCCCCGCGAACTCTTGATCCAGCTCGAAGAGAAGAGCCGTTCGTGAACAGCACCCCCGAGCAGAAGCCGATCCAAGCGATCCGGCTCGACTCCCTCGGCATCGCGGCCCAGTTGGCGAACCGTCGCGCCGCGGCGAGCCGCTGCGAGCCGTTCGACTGTGGGCACCGCGACCCCCTCGACTGCACCGCCGCCGGGTGCGGTGAGGGTACGCAGGAAGTGCGTACCCCTGCCCCAGAGCCGTCCACCGTGGACCCGGACGCCATGACCGCGCTGTGGGCAAACGCCAAGATCGCCTGGTCGGCGCGCGACTTCCCCCGCTACGGCAGCCCCGAGTGGGTCGCCCTCACCCCCGATGACCCCCGCCGGCTGGCTGGAGCCCTCGAAGCCGCCGAGATGTGGCGGCGCTACGGCGACGAGGAGGAACTCGGCGCCTGGCTGAAGAACCTGGGCCGCACACCCAACCTCATCGACACCCGCAGCCGTGCCCAGCTCGACGAGGCCGCCAGGCCCAAGCCTGCACACCAGCTGCACGCGACGGCAGGGTGGCCGCCGATCGCCGTACCCGGCCAGCCCGGCACGTACCTCACCTACACCCAGCAGCGACAGGAGGCAGCGTGACCTCCGCCGCCGATGTCGGCTCACCCGCCGACGACATGTGGGGAGGCGAGGAGTGGACGGACGCAGTGCCGAAGCTGCGTACCGTCACCACCTTCCCGCCGCCCCCGCGTGCCGCCCGGACGATGCGGACCCGCGACGACATCGGCAACGCCCAGCGCCTCATCGACCGGTACGGACCGATCGTCCGCTGGGTGCTCGTCAAGAAGGGCGGCGAGTGGGCCGTGTACGACGGCCGCCGGTGGGCGTTCCACGGTGGCGACACCCTCGTGCGCACCCTCATGCGCCTCACCGTCGAAGACCTGCCCAGGTCCGAAGCCCTGGAGTACAGCAGCGACAACCCGGTCGACGACAAGGGCAAGCAACTGCCCAGCGACCGTGACGTCTTCCTCGCCTACGTCGCCAAGCTCCGCGACCACCGCGCCATGGGTCGCGCCATCTCCGCCGCCCTGTCCTTCCCCGAACTGCACGCGCAGACAGACGACTTCGACCGCGACCGGCGCTGGCTCAACCTGCCGAACGGCGTACTCGACACCGACCGAGTGAAACTCCGCCCCCACGAACCCGACCTGATGCTGTCGAAGATGTTCGGCGTCCCCTACAACCCGAACGCCAAGGCGCCCCAGTGGGAGCGCTTCCTGGAAATGAACATCCCCGAGGAGGCCACCCGCCTGTACCTGCAGAAAGCCGCCGGATACACCCTGTCCGGCCTGTCTAACGAGAAGACACTGGTCTACCTGTACGGCCCCTCCGACACCGGCAAGAGCATCTTCACCGGCGTCATGTCCCGCCTGTTCGGCGAGTACGGGCAGGTCGCATCCGACGGCGCACTCCGCCCCCGCCGCGAGGGCGCCGTCAACAACGACGTCGACGGCATGGCGGGTAGACGGTTCGTCACCACCTCCGAATCACGGCCCGGCGAGGAGATGGACGAGGCCCTCGTCAAGCGGCTCACCGGCCGCGACGAGCAGACCACCAGGGAGCTCTACGCCAACAACCGGACATGGACACCGGAGTGCGTGATCTGGGTGTGCTCCAACCAGTACCCGAAGATCACCGGCGACGACGACGCCATCTGGACCCGCATCCGCGTCGTCCCGTTCCTCCGCCAGTTCCTCGCCGGAGACCCCGACCGCGACGAGCGGCTTGAGGAGAAGCTGCACGGCGAGCTGGAAGGCATCTTCGCGTGGGCCGCTCGTGGCCTGGAGAAGTACCTGAGCGACGGCCTCGCCCCACCGCCCGAAGTCGTCCAGGCCGGCGAGCGGTTCAGGTCCACTGCGGACGGCGTCACCGCGTTCGTCGCCGAGTTCGCCGAGGACGACTTCCTCACCATCGAGGAGGGCGGCTGGTCCCCGCGCACCGAGCTGTACGAGATGTACAAGCGGTGGTGCAAGGAGTCCGCCATGCGCGAGCCGCTCCGCCCGTCCAGGTTCTACGCACGCCTCGATGTGTCGTACCGCCAGGCCAAGATCAGCGGCACGCGCGGCTACGCGGGCATCACCATCGGCCCCAAGCAGATGGCGCCCGCAGGCTGGGGACGTTGATGCACCAGCACCCTGCTGCCCCCTCCAGCACCATGCCCCCACCTGCCCCCAGCAGCTGCCCCCAGCCCCACACCACCTCCCTGCTGCTGCGTTTCTCCACAGCCACTGACCTGCGCCTTCATGGCTCAAGCCGGAGTTATCCACAGGGGGCAGTTTTGGGGCAGCAAGGGGCAGCAACAAGGGGGCAGGTGGGGGCAGCTTGGGGGCAGGTAAAAGGCCGTGTCTGCCCCCGCTCTAAACCCGCCGCGACCTGGGCTTTTCTTCCGCAGGGGGCAGTGGGGGCAGCTAATTCCGGAAAGTTTCCCTGTAGCTACTTCAGCGGAAACGGACATTACCCCGCATTCGGATCACGGATGGGTCGCTCTGTCTGTACCGCCGAGAGTTTGCGCGCACGGCTGCCCCTGCTGCCCCCTGCGCGTCCGTCGTGAACGTCGACGACGTCGTGGCCGAGAAGATCGCCGCCGCCGCCCGCCGGGCCGAGGAAGCGAAGCGCCGGCGCGCAGCCCTCAACGCCGCCCGGCAGCGCGGCCTCGCCCACCGGCACGCCGCCAAGCTGCGGCACCTGAATTCCGTCCAGCAGACGGACGGATCTGCGAAGGACATCCCGTCCTCCACAAACACCACCGAGGAGAACCAGTGACCGACGACTTCACCGACGCCGACGCCAAGGCCATCTGTGCCGCACTCGGCGTCGACACCAAGACCATCACCGACACCTTCGGCCGCACACACGTCGTCATCGACGAAGCCGGCATGCGCACGCTCGCCGCCCACTCACCCAACCCGGCCCGCGGCCAGGCCCTCGTCGACCAGATCGTGGCCGCCGCCCGCGGCCTCAACACCCCCGAGGAGAACCAGTGACCACCACCGATATCGCCCGCGCCCACGGCCACACCGGACCCACCAACTGCCAGGACTGCGGCACCACCGAAAGCGTGCACTTCGGCAGCTGGTGGGACCCGAAGACCCATAAGGGCGGCAACTTCCTGCAGTGCTGCGCCTGCGGCATCAAGGCCGGCGACCCGATCAGCGAGCACTTCGACTGCGGCGCCACCATCACCCAGTACGTCCTCAACGAGCACACCAGCCCCTACAGCGCGCTCGCCTACAAGCGCGTCCTCGCCAGGGCCGTCGAGGAGTACATGCAGGGGCAGCACGCTGCCGTCGCTTACCTGGACCTCGAAGGGGACGCGGCCCACCGGCACGCCCTGGCTACCGCGCTCAACCACGTCGGACGCTCCTACGCCGCAGCCGCCATCAACCAGGTCACGAAGGCGCTCGCCGACAAGCTCGACGAGGACACCTACCTGAAGCTCGGCGGCATCGCCGCCACGCTCGACCTGGAGATCGTCGAGGACCTCGACGGCGCCAACGGCACCGGCGACGACGCCTGACCCGCACAACACCGGCCGGGCCCGCGGATATCGGGCCCGGCCGCCCACCCAGCACACCACAGAAGGAGCCCTCCGTGTCCGGAGAGACCGTCATCACGATCGTCGGCAACCTGGTCGACGACCCCGAACTCCGCTTCACCCCGGCCGGCGTCGCCGTCGCCAAGTTCCGCATCGCTTCCACCCCGCGCGTCTTCGACAAGACCTCGAACGAGTGGAAGGACGGCGAGAGCCTGTTCCTGACCTGCTCGGTGTGGCGTCAGGCCGCCGAGAACGTCGCCGAGTCCCTCGCCCGCGGCGTCCGCGTCATCGTGCAGGGCCGGCTCAAGCAGCGCAGCTACGAGGACCGCGAGCAGGTCAAGCGCACCGTGTACGAGATCGACGTCGACGAGGTCGGCCCGACCCTCGCCCGCGCCACCGCCAAGGTCACCAAGAACCCGAGCGGTGGCGGGCAGGCAGGTGTTGCCCAGGGAGCAACGACTGACCCTTGGGCCGGAGCGCAGCCCGCCAACGGCCAGGCGCAGGGTGGCGGATGGGGTGGCGCGCAACAGCAGCAGCCCGCCGCGGCCCCGGTCGGCCACCCCGAAGAGCCCCCTTTCTGAGCCGGGAGACGACGTGACACTGACCGAGTTCCAGATGCTCATCTACGGCATCGGCATCGGCGCCCAGGGCATGGCCGCACTCGACATGATCGGCAGCATGCGGGGAGCCCGCCGCGGCCGGACCGAAGCCGAGACCGCCCGCAAGCAGACGGCCGGCGACCTCTTCCACAGCAGCTTCCGCCTCTACCAGCTGCAGCAGCGGAGCCGGGCATGACCACCTGCGAACTGTGCGGCGACGACACCGGCGGCCGGTACCTGTGCGAGCGGGACACCGTGGCCCTGGCCGGGCGCCTTGCCGAACTGCCCCTGCTGTACGACGAGCTGGTCCAGTGCCTGGTGCCGCGCCGGTCCGGCTTCGGCGAGATCGTCGCGACCCGGGGCGCGGCCGGCCCGCGCTCCCCGCTCAACGAGGACGTGCTCGACGAGATGGGCACCGGCGGCATGGCGGCCGTCGTGCACTCCTGGCGGGTGGACGTACAGCGGGTGCGCTGGCCGCAGCACAGCGCACCGCCCCCGGGCGGGCTGGGCGCCGACGCCCGTTGGCTGGCCATGGAACTGGAGTGGATCGCCGAGCACTACCCGGCGGCCGGGGAGCTGGCGCGCGAGGTGCGGGAGCTGGAGCGGGCGGCCCGGTCGGTCGTCGGGGATCCGGTGCCGCGCCGTCAGCGGCTCGGCCTGTGCGTGGCGGTGACCGACGACGCGGGCACGGTGTGCGGCGCGGTCCTGTCCCGGCTGCCCGGGGAGACGCTGCGCTGCCGGTGGTGCCGCACGGAGTACCGGACCGAGCAGGACTTGCTACTTCTGCAGTTCCACCAGCCGAAGGAGGCGGTGTGATGGCCGGCTACCTGACCTGCCGCGTGCTGAACCGGAACGGCAACCAGTGCACCGGCGAGGCCGTCGACGGGTCGGCGGAACTCCTCATCTGCACACGCCACTTGGCCGCCGCGCAGCGACTCATACATGAGGCGTTCCAGCGGGCGAAGAGCAAGGAGAAGCCGTGACGTCGCCAGGGGTGTTGACGCCTGTCGCCACCCCTGGTTACAGTTGTCGGGCAGTCACCGCTTCCGGTAAAGGGAGGGACGTGACTACGTGGAGAGAGCGCCATGACGCCGCCGTCCAGAAGCAAGAGGCCGCACAGCAGGCCTACCAGGAGGCCACCGACGAACGGGCCCAAGCCCTCATCGACGGCGAGACCGAACTCGGCAGCCAAGCCGAAGTAGCCAGAGAACTCGGAGTCACCCGCGCCGGCATCAGCCGCGCCATCAACGCCCTCAAGAAGAAGCAGTCGAGGGCGTAGCCCCACAACTGAAGACGGCCCAAGGCCGGCGCGCCAACGCCAGCCAAGGGCCTGACCGCACCACCTACCTGCCAACACAGGAGGAGATCCGGCTATGGCCGATCTTTCCGCGCGCCCCGACGGCGCCGCAAGTTCCCCCCTCACCGAACCCGTCCGCGACCTGCCCGCCGGCGGTGGCCAGTGAGCACCGAGCCCCGTACCGCGACCGTCAATGTCTGGGTCACCAAGCCCCTGGAGATCGACGAACCCGACTGGTGCGCCGGCCACGACACCGACCGCGCCGGCTACAAGGTCGACGTCTCCCACGCCGGACCCGAGCACGTCATCGCCCCCGGCGACCTCGGCCGCCAGCTCGCCGAGATCCTCGCCGGAGGCGCCGCATGAGCACCGACAACTCCCGCGTGTGGATCCGCCGCGCCTCCACCGCCGCCGGCCTCTGCTACACGGCGATCGCCGAGTACGAGCTCGCCCGCCGCCTCGGCGCCCGCCCGCCGATCGCGGTCATGCTCCCGACCTCGATCGACTGCTACGTCGTCGCCGCCCTGAAGTGGTTCCGCGCCGTCGACGTGTTCCTGTCCCTGGCCCTGATGGGCGCAGCGCAGGTCGCCGCCCACGCCCTGGAGGCCGGCGTCGTCGAGGTCGACCTCACCCTCGTCACCGTCGTCTCCCTCCTCGTACCGATCGCGCTGTGGAGGACGCACGCGCTCGCCCGGCAGACGCCCCTGGACGACATGCCGTCCACCACTGTCCCGCCCGTCCCCGAGCGAGTCCCGGACGTCCCGCCGGACATCGAGATCTCCCTCGCACGCGACGAGCAGCAGAACACCGGCGAGACCCCCGAACTCCCGCCCGGGACAGACCAGGACGCGCAGGACGCCGAGCCGTCCGAGCTGCGTCTCCTCACGTCCAAGGACGTCGCCGAGCACTACGGCGTCGACCCGTCCACCGTTCGCGGCTGGGTCGCGGCCGGACGCCTGGACGTCTTCACCAAGGACGCCCGAGGACACAACCTCTTCCACCCTGAGCAACTCAACCCGCCGCACATGGGGGTGAGGGCATGAGGTGGATCCTGGCCGGCGCCATCCTCGGCCTCCTCCTGGTCCTGTGCCCCGCCCTGGTCCTTGCGGTCGCCGCGAACTCGATCGTCGTCGCGTTCACCGCCGGCGTCCTCCTCCGCCCGGCCATCGCCCGACGCGCCCGCAGGTGGGCGGCATGACCGAGCCCAGCCCGCTCGACAAGGCCGAGGCCGCGGTGAGAGAAGCCAGCGCGGACACCGCGGCCGTCCAAGTCGCGCTCGCCGCCGTCGAGCTGGCCAAGATCGCCACCACCCAGCAGCAGCGGCCGGCCTGCGAACACCACGCCCCGACGCCCGATTTCAACGCGCGGAAGTGGTGGACCATCGGCGGCCTCGCCGTCGTCGGTGGCTGCGTCGCCTGCGTCCTGGCGCTGGCCTTCGCGGCGGCGCTCATCGCCCTCGCGATCGGCGGCACCTGCGCGACGGGCTGCCTCCTCGTCCTGCGCTCGATGTGGCGCGACCTGCGCAAGTAGTCCCCGAGGACGGCGTCCTGCCGCCAAGCCGTCGCCGTCCTCGGGCGTCCAAGCCCCAGCAAGGAGCAAGGAAGCCCCAAGCATGACCATCACCCTCATCAAGACGCCAGCGGACGCCCAGGACACCCACCCCGGCGAAGCGTCCCCGACCCGTCCCGACCGTCGCCGCGCACGCGAACGGATGCGGGCCGCCCTCACCGACGAACGCACACGCAACGCCTGCCGGATCGTCGTCCGGCACGGCGCCTACACCGCCGGCGGCGGACGCATCGTATGGCGCCGCGTATGGGAGGACCGCACCACCGCCCGGTACGGACGGATGATGCGGGCCGCCGAAGCTGTCGGAAACATGGAGGAGGCCAGGGAGTGGGAGGAGCGCGCCCACCGCTTCCGCGAAGCCCGCCACAAGCGGCGCATGGAGATGATGACCGCCATGCGCCAGGCCCCGCGCGCAGCCGGTGCTGTCGCCCTGACCGGCGCCGGCATCCTCACCGCGGCCGGCGCGGCCCTGGCCGTCGCGAACAAGGACTTCGCGGACCTGGCCGTCCCCTTCCAGTTCACCGTCGACGCCATCCGCTGGGCGTTCATCATCGGCACCGTCGTGTGGGGCCTGATCCCCCTGCTCGGCCCCGCCATCGGCCTCGCCGCACTGTGGGACGTCGGCCGGCGCCGCCAGGCCGCACCACGCTGGGCGCTGCCCGCCCGAGCCCGCGGAGACGGCGAGCCGATCACCCCGTCCATCGTCGTGAAAGCCTTCCGTGACCTGGGCATCTCCGCCCTCCGCAAGGCCATCACCGACATGGAGGACGCGGGCGCCGCCATGCTCAGCCTGATCACCCCGGCCGGCGTCGGCGTCGAGGTCGACGTCCACCTGCCCTCTGGCGTGTCCACCGAAGAAATCCAGAACCGGCGCCGCAAGCTCGCCGAAAACCTCGGCCGCCACGAGCACGAGGTATTCATCACCATCCCGCCGGCCGCCCGCACGGTCCGCCTGTGGATCGCCGACTCGGGCGCCCTCGACGAACCCGTCCCCGCCTCACCCCTGGTCACCGACCCTGACATGAAGGCCGACTACAGGACCGGACGCTGCCCCTGGGGCGTCACCCTGCGCGGCGACGCCGCCCTCGTCACCCTCTACCAGAAGATGATCCTGGTCACCGGCCTGTCCAACCAAGGCAAGACCGCTTCGCTGCGCGCCCTCGCCCTGTGGCTGGCCCTGGACCCGACCGTCGAGTTCCGCATCGCCGACCTCAAGGGCCTCGGCGACTGGCACATGTTCCTCGGGCTCGCCACGGTGCTCATCGAAGGCCCCACCGACGACCACGTCATGGAAGTGACGCACATGGTCGAGGACGGCTTCGAGGAGATGCAACGGCGCCTTCTGCAGCCCAAAGGCACCGAGTTCCACCCGCTCGTCATCATCGTCGACGAGGCGCAGGTCGCCTACGGCTCCGGCGCCGTCGGCATCGACAAGCGGCCCTACGGCGGACAGAAGGCCACGTCACGCTACTTCCGGGCCGTCAAGGGCATCCACGACCAGGGCCGCGCCGTCAACGTCACCATCTGGGAAGGCACGCAGGACCCCACCGACCAGAACCTTCCCAAGCGCTCCCGCGAGGGCAACCACATCCGCGCCTCCCTCGTCGTCGGCACCGAGTCCCAGGCCAAGATGGCCCTGGGCGATGCGCCGGTGGCCAAGGGCGCCGCACCCCACAAGCTGCGCCAAGGCCTCGACAAGGGACAGCTCGTCGTCGCAGGCGAAGGCCTCAAAATGGCGCCCGGCCAGGTCTCCGAGAACGTCCGCACCCACTTCATCGACGACGACCAGGCCGAGGAGATCATCGAGCGGGCCAAGACCATGCGCGCAGGCACCTCCACCGTCCACAAGCTCGAACCCGTCCAGGAGGTCGACCACATCACCGACCTGTCCGTCGTCATCGGCACCGAGAAGCGCGTGCGTACCGCAGAGGTTCTGCACCGTCTCAAGGCCCGCAACCACGCCGTCTACGAGCACTGGACCGGCGCCCGCCTCAAGGCGCTGCTCGCCGAGTACGACGAAGAGCCCGGAGTCCTCGACGGCTACCCCGTGGTCAAGTGGGAGAGCGTTCAGCGGGCCCTCGAACGCCGCGATGAGGAGATCGCAGAGGCTCAGTGAACCGCCAGTGATCCAGTGACTATCCACTGGGCGGGTCACTGAGCAAGGTCACTGGCCGCCACCTGCGCAAACACCGATTCAGTGACCCAGTGAGGCCGCTTCCAGGGACCCCCAACAGGCCCCGGAAACGGCCTCTCTGACGTCCGCCACGGCCTCACTCACTGCCGCATTACCTCGCCAAGCCGCCCAGGGCGACCAGGACCACGACGACCCCAGCACACACCAGCGCACCGGTCCACGAGACGATGCCGATGCCGACCAAGAACCAGCAGAACAGGTAGAGCAGGAGGCAAGCCACGAAGGCACAGAAGACCAGTACGCCCCTGTCCGAACTGTTGTTGCTCATCGCACCCCCCAACCGCGGGGCCATGTGCCCACGCTGAATGCCAGGTAAGCAGAAGAGACAAACTACCCACTGGACTTCGGCCAAGACCGTTACACGGCCACACTGAGGGCATGGAGTCGCAGATGATCCGGCCCGGCCACCTCACCGCCCACCAGACCGCGCGGACCCTCGGCATCGGCCTCGATGCCGTCCGCCAGCTCGTCCGACGCGGGCAACTCCAGCGCTCCGGCGGCACCCCACGACAGCCCTGGTACGCCGTCGCAGACGTCGCCGCGCTCCTCGCCAAACGGCAGGAACGCCCCGCCGCTTGACCGCAGGTCAGACAGCGTGTAACGATCTCGGTGAACAACTGTGCCCTCACACGGCACCACAAACGCACGACGAAGCCCCGGCCAGGTCCCCCCAGCCGGGGCTTCGTCGTGTCACAGCACCGTCACCGCGTCTTCGCGCTCTCCCCGCCTACCGCATGATGGCTCCTCAGGCACAGCATCCCAGGGGGGACCATGCGTATCCGCATCACCATCGCCGCCATCACGGCCGCGCTCGCCTTCACAGTGACCGCCTGCGGCAGCAACGACAGCGGCAGCGACAAAGCCGAGGCCACCAAGAGCAGCAGCGAGCCCAGCGCCGACTACAGCGCCGCAGAGAAGGCGGCCGGGATCCCGCCCAAGCCGGACGCCGCGACGCGCACCGCGCTCATCGAAGTCCTCAAGGCCATCAACCCCGCCCTCGTCACCGACGAGGACAAGGCCATCGACAACGCGCGGAACCAGTGCTCCACCATCAGCGGCGGCGGCAACGCCGACCAGACGGCCAAGGCCCGCTTCTCGACCTCCGACCACGAGGTCACAGACGCCGAGGCCCAGGCCATCAACGCCGCGCTCAAAGCAAGCCTCTGCACGTCCTGACCCCACAGAGGTCCCAACCGGGGCTGCCGCTCTCCCGCATCGTGGTGCACCCGGCAGCAATCGAGGGATGCGGTATCCGCAAGGACCGTGACGGCGCCCCGCCCTAGGCAACGGGGCGCCGATCAGCTTCCGGGGGTGAGCGTGACCAGTGGCAGCGACCTCACCAGCTACGAGTACCGGCAGGTACGCGCCCGCATCCTCGCCACATCCGACGTGTGCATCGTCTGCGGCCACAGCGCATCCGACGCCGTCGACCACATCCACCCCCGCAGCAAGGGCGGCGCCAAGCTCGACCCCGACAACCTCGCACCCATCCACGGCGTGACCGGCTGCCCCGTCTGCCTCCGCAAGTGCAACAGCGAGAAGAGCAACCGCCCACTGTCCGAGGTGGTGCAACTGGTCACCTCGGTCGACTGGTTCGCCGGACCGTAGAGAGGACGTCATGCCAGTACCCGTCAAGACCCCCTACGGGCCGCGCGAAACCGTAGCTGCGTGGCTGACCGCCAACGACATCGACCCGAGCGACGTGCCGTGGGAAGGGCCGATCACCATCGAGGCGGGACAGATCCGCTACGTGGCCTTGCTGTGCAACGAGGCCGGCCGCAAGTACGTCGACGAGGCCACTGGCGACGTGGCACAGGAGGAGCGGACCACACCCCTCAAGGTGCCTCCCGTTGGACTGGCCATCGATGGCGCGTGACTCTGCACGATTTGCTCGCCTGCTCCGCACATGGTGGACGCGAGGCCAAATCGCGCACCCCGCACACCAGTCGCAACGCCCTGACCTGCACGTTTACGCAACTCCCGGAGCGTGGGCAAGCAAGGAGTGCACCCCTGACTGGGTCGATCTGCTGGCCAACCCCAGGATCGTCGGCACCGAGAAGCGCTGACCTGCGACGATGCAGGCAACTGCACAAACATGCAGGTCAGAGAGGTGCAACTCACGCGCGCGACGCACGATTTGGCGACGCATCAGCACATGCAGGAGCGGCCACCAAATCGAGGCCCTCGCGCGCCAATCACAACGCTCTGACCAGGCACGATGTGCAACGCGCGAGCCCGCCGTGAAACGCGATGAACATGCAGGTCAGGGGCTTGCGAAGCGGTCGGTCCGAGCTGACGAGGTCGACTCGGCCGGGATCTCCGCTGATCTTTTAGAAATCGGACATTTCTCAACCCCGCGCCCAGCTTTTATTTTTCTCCCCCCGAGCCAATGACGCCCGGACGATCTTGGAAGGGGGCGCCATGGGCTCGGTCGAGGACGCCGTGCGCAGCGACGTCGAGCAGCTCGGCGACCTGGTCGGAGTCGAGCCGTCCCTGTCCGAGCTGGCGTACACGCTGGCCAACCGGATCGACGCTGCGGCGACTGCCCAGTGCGAGACGTGCGGCGAGCCGGTGTCTCAGGAGGACCGGTTGCTCCCCCAGTTGATCCGCGAGCTCCGTCAGACGCTCGCCCAGCTGTTGGAGGGGCGGGCCGCTGACGATGACGACGACCTCGGAGATCTGGCGTCCCCCGACTGAGTTCGCCGAGGATCTCAAGGAGCGGTACGGGCTGGAGTGCCCGCCGCTGTGGGGCACACCTCGGAACCCTGCACGGAAGTCCCTGGGGCCGAAGCTGTGGAAAGTCATGGAGAGACTCGGCGCCCCGCCGATGCCGTGGCAGAAGTACGTCACGGACGTCGCCCTTGAACTGGACGAGGACGGGGTGTTCGTCCACCGTGAGGCCGGCCTGTCGGTGTCGCGGCAGCAGGGCAAGACGGAGTTGATCCTGGGCCTACAGGTTCACCGGGCGATGGCGTGGCACCGGCAGAACATCATCTACGCGGCGCAGGACAGGAACATGGCGCGGCAGCGCTGGGAGGATGAGTTCTGGGAGAAAATCTCAGACTCCGACCTGGCGAAGCGGGCGCGGATCCGCAAGTCGAACGGCAACGAGAAGATCCTCTGGCCGGCGACCCGGTCTCGCATGGGCATCACCGCCAACACCGAGTCGGCCGGGCACGGTCCCGCCCTGGACCTCGGGATCATCGACGAGGCGTTCAAGCACGAGGACGACCGGCTAGAGCAAGCGTTCTCTCCAGCGATGACAACGCGGCCCATGGCTCAGCTGTGGTGGGCCTCGGCGGGAGGTACCACCAAGTCGGTGTGGCTCAACAAGAAGCGAGCCATCGGAAGGGCGCTGATCGAGGCGGCCTGGAAGTCCGGCGAGTGGCCAGGCGTCTGCTACTTCGAGTGGTTCGCCCCGGAGGACATGCCACGCGATGATCCGGCGACCTGGTACGCAACGCTCCCCGCGCTGGGCCACACAGTCACCGAGGCGGTCATCGCCGCAGAGCTGGTGAAGCTGGACCCGGCCGAGTTCGACCGGGCCTACCTGAACCGCACCCGAAAGCCGACGCCGCCCACCGACCCGAACGTGCCGAAGGACAAGTGGCCGAGCCTGGTCGACGCGGACAGCAGGCCGGTGGCGGACAGTGTCGCGCTCGCCATCGACGTGTCGCAGGACCGGAAGCGGGCGGCGATCAGCGCGGCCTCCCTGCGTCCGGACGGCAAGGTGCACCTGGAGGTGGTGGCGTACCGGCCCGGTACGGACTGGGTGGTCCCTGCCATCGTCCGGTTGCACAGCCTGTGGAAGCCGGTGGCTGTGGCCGTCGCGGGCTCGGGCGCCCCGGCCGGTTCGCTGATCGACGACCTGATCGCGGCGGGCATCGACGTGCCCAAGGACAAAGAGCATCCGATGCGTGGCGACCTGGCCGTGATGCGGTCCGGGGACGTCACGGAGGCGTGCGGTCAGATGGCTGACGCCATGAACCAGGGCACGGTCGTGCACCTCGACCAGGTGCCGTTCACGGCTGCGGTGAACGGAGCCCGGACGCGCCGTAACGGCGATGCCTGGACGCTCGACCGCACGAGTTCGCTGACCGAGATCAGCCCGTTCTGTGCGGCCACGTTCGCCCGCTGGGCGCTCCTGATCCGGGGCCCTCACGTGATCGACGACTACGACATCGCGGACTCGTTCGCGTGAGAGGGGGCGAGCCGTGGGCGCCTGGTCCAGGTTGAAGGGCGCGTTCTCCCGGGACGCACAGATCACGTCGGCCGAGGACCTGCTGTCCCGGTCCAGGGAGCGCCGGAGCCCCCGGGTGCATGTCACCAACGAGACCGCGCTCAGGAACTCGGCGGTGTGGGCGTGCCTGCGGCTGCGCGCGGACCTGATGTCCAGCTTCCCGATCGACGTCTACCGGTACGTCACCGGCATCCAGGTCGAGGTGCCCAAGCCCCCGGTCCTGGTCTCCCCGGGCGGGGGCGAGGTCGGGATGCGCGAGTGGATGTACTCCACGGAGTTCGATCTGGACCGGGGCGGCAACTGCTTCGGGATCATCACCGAACGCTCCGGTGTGATCGGCCCCGACGGGCGTGGCCTGCCCGGACGGGTCGACCTGGTGGAGCTGGGCGCTGTTGCGGTCCGCGGCAATGGCCCGACGATCACCAAGTTCGTGATCAACGGCAAGGAGTACGAGCCGTGGGAGGTCTGGCACGAGAAGCAGTACACGGTCGCTGGCTGCCCGCTCGGTCTGTCACCCGTGGCGTTCGCCGCCTGGACGATCGAAGAGTCCCTCAGCGCCCAGCAGTTCGCCCGCGACTGGTTCGCCGGCGGGGCCGTGCCCCTGGCCGAGCTGAAGAATAACCAGAAGACCGTGGACGTAGACGGCGCCCGCATCGCCCGGCAGAACTTCAAGGCGGCCGTCGACAGCTCGGGCCTGTTCGTGCACGGCAATGACTGGGAGTACAAGCCGATCCAGGCCGTGGCCTCGCAGTCGTCGTTTCTGGAGGCCCGTCAGTACGGGGCCTCGGACATCGCCCGCTTTTTCGGCTGCCCGGGCGACCTGATCGACGCTGCGGTGGCGGGCAGCAGCATCACCTACGCCAACATGACGCAGCGCAACCTCCAGTTCCTGATCATGAATCTGGGCCCGGCAGTCGGCCGCCGCGAGGACGCGTTCAGCCGCAAGCTCGTCTCCGGCCCGCGGTTCGTGAAGCTCAACACGGACGCGCTGCTGCGCATGGACCCCGAGGCCCGCGCCCGCACGATCGGCGCGCGGATCACCAACCGGACGCTCGCGCCGTCCGAGGCGCGGGCGCTCGACAACCTGCCGCCCTTCACCGAGGACCAGCTCGCCGAGTTCGACCGGCTCTTCGGCTCGCGCTCCGTACCCGCCCAGCCCACGACCGCCGTACCGGGAGCTACGCCATGACCACACCCGCGCTCGCCGCCGCCGCGGCCGAACGAGCCCAGACCATCCGCCAGCGCGCCGACCGGCCCTCACAGCGGCGGTGCGCGGAAGCCGCGAGTGCGCGGGCAACGGTCCGCGCAGCGCTGTCCGGCGTCCAGGTCCGCGAGTCCGGAGACGGCGGCGGCACGCTGGAGTTCACCGGACGGGCGACCGTGTACGAGCAGGCCTACGAGATGTGGGACATGTTCGGCCCCTACACGGAGATCGTCACCGAGGGCGCAGGCGCCGACTCCCTCGCGCGCGCCGACCTCGACGTGCCGCTCGTGCTCGGGCACGACCAGCTGCGCCGCATGGCGCGCACCACGACCGGGACGCTGTTCCTGACCGAGTCCGCCGCGGGCCTCGACGTCCGCGCCCCCGCCCTGGACCCGGGCGACTACGACGTCGCGTACATCGCTCCGAAGCTGCGGTCGGGCCTGGTCGACGAGATGTCGTTCGCGTTCCGCATCGAGTCGGGCCAGTGGTCCCCGGACTACACCGAGTACCGGATCAACCGGTACGACATCCACCGCGGCGACGTCGCGATCGTCGGCTACGGCGCCAACCCGTACACCGACGCGAGCATGCGCCAGCCCGCCGCACCGCCGGCATCGAGCCGGGCCCGGGCGCTGCTGGAGATCGCACTCGCCCGCTGACCCCTGATCTTCCCGCCGCCCGGCGGGAGTTACTGCCCTGCGCTCTGCGCGCACGAGACCACCCGGCGCCATGCCTCGGGTGGCCGTCTGTCTGGGACCGGGGCGCCCTGGAATCCGAGAAGAAAGGTCCGCCGAGATGACTCTCGCCGAGCTGATCGCCCAGGCGCGCACCGCGCTGGAGACGGCGATCACCACCCGACAGCAGGAGCAGGAAGGGCTGATGGCGCTGCGCTCCGACGAAAACCTGACCGAGGAAGCGGTCGCCGCGCGAGTCGCCACCCGCGACGCCGCAGACGCCGAGGTCACCCGCCGGCAGACGGCCCTTGAGGGACTGGAGCAGGAGCAGGTCCGCGAGGACGAGCTCACCGCTCTCCAGGCACGCACGGTCCCCGCGGCCAACCGGGCTCCGGCCTACGACCGCGTGCACCGCGTCGGCCAGGACGAGCGGACCTACCGCCCCGACCAGGACCGCCGCGGCGCGATGTTCGAGCGCGACGTCGCCGCGGCGTTCGTCGGCGACTACGAGGCGCAGGCCCGTCTCGCCCGCCACATGCAGGAGGAGCGCGTCGAGCGCGCCGACCAGCTGGAGCGCGCCCAGAACCAGCAGCGTGCTGCGGGCACCGGGGCGTTCGCCGGCCTGGTGGTCCCGCAGTACCTGACTGACCTCTACGCCCCGGCCGCGGCTGCCAAGCGTCCCTTCGCGGACGCCTGCACGCCGCACGACCTGCCCGCCCAGGGCATGACCGTGAACCTGTCGCGGATCACGACGTCGACGAGCACCGCGCTCCAGGCATCGGAGAACACGGGCGTGTCCGAGACGGACATCGACGACACGCTCATGCCGATCAACGTGCAGACCAACGCCGGACAGCAGACTCTGTCCCGGCAGGCCATCGAGCGCGGAGCAGGCGTCGAGCCGATCGTCATGGACGACCTGTTCCGGCGCTACGCCACCACGCTCGACAGCACCCTGCTGAACCAGGCCACCACCGGCCTGTCCGCCGTGGCCACAGCGGTCGCGTACACCGACGGCACACCGACCGCTACCGAGCTGTACCCGAAGGTCCTGGAGGGCCTGTCGGGCGTCGAGGCGGCCATGCTCGACATGGCGTCCGGCGACAACCTGGCGGTCATGCACTCCCGCCGCTGGTACTGGATGCAGAACGCCATGGGCGCCACCTGGCCGCTCATCACCCAGCCGGGCATCGTCGCCCAGACCCTCGGCGCGAACTACGCCGAGGCCTACGGGCGCGGCATCCGCGGTGTCCTGCCCAACGGCACGCCTGTCGTGGTCGACAACAACATCGCGACGAACCTCGGTGCTGGCACCAACGAGGACGAGATCTACCTCGTGGACCGGCAGGAGTGCCACCTGTGGGAGGACCCGGACGCCCCGGTGTTCATCCGCGCCGAGCAGGCCAAGGCCGCTTCGCTCGGTGTCCTGCTCGTGGTCTACGGCTACTTCGCCTACGCCCACAACCGCTACGCCCAGGCCCGCAAGATCGGCGGCACCGGCCTGGTGACCCCGGCCTTCACCGGCGTCTGATCCCTCACCGTGCGGGCCCGCTTCAACTCCGGCGGGCCCGCACGATCCACCACCCCAGCGAGGAGAGACCCATGAGCGACACCCCCAAGACCGAGGACTCGATGGTCGCCGCCCTGCTGCGCGAGCGTGCGGGCTACGCCGGCCGCAAGGGCATGGACGAGCGCGTCGCCGCCGTGGACGAGCAGCTCAGGCTGCGCGGCTACTCGCCCGACGGCGAACTCGTCGACCAGGACGACGATTCGACCACCGAGGGCGACGACGAGTCGGCGCAGCGCAGCACCCCGCCGAGGGGTCGCCGGGCGCGGGCCGCAGACAAGGCGTGACGTGGCCAACGAGTACGTCACCCTGGAGGACTTGAAGACGCAGCTCAGCATCGAGGCCGACGACGCCACCCGGGACGTACTGCTGAACCGGGCGCGGCTGTCCGCGTCCCGGAGCATCGACAAGACCACCGGGCGCCGCTTCTGGCTCGACACCGACCCGGTACAGCGCACCTTCAACCCGCGCGGGCGGATCGTGCGCGAGGACGACGGTGACCTGTTCCTTGTCGACGACATCGGCGACGACACCGGCATGGTCGTCGAGACCGGCTCCGGCGCCTCCTGGCCGTCGGTCACCGGCTACGAGACCAGCCCTGACAACGCGCTGGCGGACGGCAAGCCGATCATGGGCCTGCTGCGCCCCCTGGCCACGTGGGGGATCGCGACCACTCGGCTTCGGGTGACCGCGAAGTTTGGGTGGCCGGCCGTCCCGGACGACATCGCCGAGGCCGCGATGATCCAGGCCACCCGCCTCTACAAGCGCAAGGACAGCCCCGAGGGCATCATCGGCTCCGGTGAGTGGGGCGTGCGCAACCTGTCCCGCCGAGACCCAGACGTGTGGGCGCTGATCGAGCCGTACATCCTTCCCGGCTTCGGATAGGGGGCGGCCGTGCAGATCTCCCTGGTGCGTGACGCGATCGCGGACGCTGCCCGCGTAGTCGTCCTGCCCGCCGGCGTCGGCAAGTTGCAGTGCCTCGGCTTCACGCCCGACTCGATCGTGACGCCGGTGTTCTTCGTCGGCGAGGTCGACATCACCTTTGACAAGACCATGGGGCGCGGCACAGACGAGCTGATGGTCACCTGCCGCGTGCTGGCCAGCCGCGCCGATGACCGATCCGGTCAGCGGATCCTCGACGCACTGTTGTCCGGGGCCGGTGAGTCCTCGCTGAAACAGGCCCTCGAAGTCGCGCGCGGCGGCCCCGGCGAACTCGCCCTCGGCGGCCTGGCCGACGACCTGCATCTGGAACGCGTGGCGGGCTACCGCTGGTACGAGCACGCAGGCGCCAGCTACATCGGAGCCGAACTCGCCGTGAAGGTCATCGGAGACGGGAGGACATGATGCGCATCCGGATCACCCAGCAGCAGCCCGAGGGCGCGGTGCTCAACGGCGAGCCCTGGCCGGGCGTGGGCGAAGAGGTCGACGTGCCGACGGCGCAGGGCGCGCACCTGGTCGCCTCCGGTGTCGCCGAGGACGCCGAAGACCAGCCGGCGCCGCGCGCCCGCAAGAGCCGTGGGAAGGGAGGCGACGATGTCTAAGACCGTCCTGACCAACGTGCGGTGCTTCGCGGGCGGTGTCGACCTCACCGGCAACTCCAACAAGATCGAGCTGTCCTCCGAGGTGGAGGCCAAGGAGTCCACGAACTACGGCTCGCAGGCCTACAAGGAGTTCGTCGGCGGTCTCGCTTCGGCGGAGATCTCCGGCGAGGGACAGTGGGAGGCGGCGGACGCCACGAAGGTCGACGACGCCTCCTGGGCGCAGCTCGGCGGCGTCGGCCCCTGGTCCATCAGCGCCAACACCAGTGCGGCCGTCGGGGACCTGGCCTACTTCACGCAGGCCCTGCGCTCCGACTACAAGCTCTTCGGCGAGGTCGGCGAGGTCGCCCCGTGGACGGGCACCGCCAAGTCGGCGTGGCCCCTGGTGCGCGGCCAGTTCGCCCACCCGCCCGGCACCGCCCGCACCGCGACCGGCGTCGGCACCGGCCTCCAAATCGGCGCGGTCGCCCTGAACAAGCGGATGTACGCGTCGCTGCACGTGCTGTCGGTGGCCGGCACCACGCCGTCCATCACCGCGCGCGTGGAGTCCTCCGTGGACAACACGTTCGCCAGCCCGACTACCCGCCTGACGTTCGCCGCAGCCAACGCGGTCGGCGGGCAGACCCTGCGCACTGCGGGCACGGCCATCACGGACACGTGGTGGCGCGTGGCGTGGACGATCTCCGGCACCACGCCGTCGTTCCTGTTCGCCGCTGCTCTCGGCATCGGCTGATCCACCCATCCCCGGCCCGGCCCGCCTCACGGGTTCGGGCATCTCGTCATGCCTGAAAGGGAGGCCAGCCGTGCCGAAGATGGTTCTGCTCGCCGAGTACCTGTCCATCAACTCCAACGTCCTCAACGCTTTCACCAAGAAGGCCGAGCTCACCACCGAGGTGGAAGAAAAGGACATCACCAACTACGCGTCGCTGGGCTGGAAGGAAGTCATCGGTGGTCTGAAGTCCGCCGAGCTGGGGTGTGAGTTCCTCCAGGACTTCGCCGCCTCGCAGTTGGACGCCATCATGTGGCCGCTGCTCGGTCTAGTCGTCCCTTTCGAGGTGCGCGCCGACCAGGCCGCGGCGTCTGCGTCGAACCCGAAGTGGACCGGCAGCATCCTGATCAACGGCTGGAACCCGATCACGGGGTCGGTCGGTGACGAGGCCACCGTGTCGATGGGCTTCCCGACGTCGGGGGCCGTGGTCCGAGCGACGTCCTGATGGCCGGCAGCCCGCCGTTCGGCCTCGGTGTCGAGACCCATGACAGCCTGGCCGCGCTCGTGCGGGCGCTACGGGCCGAGGAGGACGGCAAGGCGCTGCGGAAGGATCTCGCGAAGAACATGCGCGAGGCCCTGAAGCCGGGCGCCCAGCAGGCCAAGAACTCGATCATGGGCATGGTGTCGCTGCACGGGGCAACTCCCGCGCTGCGCACGTCGATCGCCCGGAAGATCAGGCCCGAGGTCAAGCTCGGCGGGCGCTGGTCCGGGGCCCGTGTGAAGGCTTTCAAGACCAAGAACATCCGGGGTTTCGCCAACGCGCCCAAGCGCACCAACCGGGCGAGCGGCTGGCGTCACCCGGTGTACGGCAACCGCGAGAACTGGGTGCAGCAGCGCGGCAAGTTGGAGTGGTTCGACCGCGCGTTCCAGGGCCGAGAAGGCCTCTACCGGGAGGCCGTCGAGACGGCCATGAACGACATGGCCCAGCGCATCGCCGACCGGGCCCACTGAGGGGGGACACCCATGTATCTGGTCTACACACCCGAGGGCAGCGAAGAGCCGAAGCGGTGGAAGTACCACCCGAACAAGCTCCTGACGCCCGAGCGGGAGCTGATCGAGAAGCTGACGAGCAAGAACTTCACCGAGTTCACGGTCGACGTTCAGAAGGGCAACAGCCGCTGCCGGCGCGCCCTGCTGTTCATCTTCCTCAAGCGGGAGCACCCCACGCTGAAGTTCGACGACGTCGCCTTCCAGTGGAACGAGCTGACCCTGGAGCACTCCAAGGGCGAGCTGCTGCTGATGCGGGAGTCGGCGGCCGAAGCGGTGGACCCCGACGTACTGGACGCGGTCCTGGAGAAGTTCGACCAGGAGATCGCCGAGGCCTACGAGGACCCTGACGAAGAGGGAAAAGCGAGTCTGCCGATCGCCGGATAAGGCGACTCGGCGAAGCCGCGTACCTGCTCGGGATCAAGGGCCGCGACTGGGACACGCTCACCGTCGAGGAGACGGACACCTACCTCGGCTGGCTCGACTCCTACGTCGAAGCGCAGGAGAAGGCCAACGAGAAGATGAAGTCGGGGCGCTGACCGCCCGCTACCCAGAAGGGAGGCGGGCCAGTGAGCGACACCTCACTTGTGTTCAACTTGGTCACGCGCGAGCGCGTCTCGGAGGGCCTGAACAAGGTCAAGGAGAAGTTCGATACGGCCGCCACCGGCATCGCGGCCGGGATCGGCGGCGCCCTGGGCTACGGCGTCGCGGCGTCCATGGACATGTCGGCGGCCAACGCGAAGCTCGCCGCGCAGCTCGGCGTCGGGCCGGCCGAGGCCGCGAAGCTGTCCAAGGTCTCGGCGGACGTCTACGCCAACAACTGGGGCGAGTCGACCGAACAGGTCAACGAGGCCATCAAGGGCGTCTACAACAACATCGGGGACGTCTCCAAGGTCAAGGGCGGTCTGGAGGGCGTCACCACCAAGGCCCTCGCGCTCGCGCAGACGTTCGACCAGGAGGTAGGCCCGACCACCGCGGCCGTCGGGCAGATGCTCAAGACCGGCCTGGCGAAGAACGCCGACGAGGCGTTCGACATCCTCACCCGTGGTTTCCAGACCGGCGCCAACAAGGCCGACGACCTGCTCGACACCGTCAACGAGTACGGCACGCAGTGGCGCAAGTTCGGCCTGGACGGGAAAACCGCCATGGGCCTGCTCTCCCAGGGCCTCAAGGGCGGCGCCCGGGACGCGGACGTGGTCGCGGACGCGATCAAGGAGTTCAGCATCCGGGCCATCGACGGCTCGACGACCACCGCGCAGGGCTTCAAGGCGATCGGCCTGAACGCCTCGGAGATGGCCGCCACGATCGGCAAGGGCGGCAAGGGTGCCAGCGCCGCCCTCGACCAGACCCTCGACCGGCTCCGTGGGATCAAGGACCCGGTCAAGCAGGCGCAGATCGCCACCCAGCTGTTCGGCACCCAGGCCGAGGACCTCGGCAAGGCGCTCTACAGCCTGGACCCCTCCAGTGCCGTCGCCGCCCTCGGCAAGGTCAAGGGGGCCACGGACCAGGCAGCGAAGACCATCAGCAGCAGCCCGTCCGCCGCGCTGGAGACCTTCAAGCGGCAGGCCACCGTCAAGCTGGCCGAGGTCGGTGGCACGTTCGTGTCGTTCGCCATGGACAACAAGGGCGCCTTCGGGCCGCTGATCGGGATCCTCGGCGGGGTGGCCGCCGCGGTCCTCGCCGTCTCCGTCGCCCAGCGGATCTACGCCACCTACACGGCGATCGCCACCGCGGCTCAGACCATCTGGAACTCGGCGATCTGGGCGTCCACGGCCGCCATGCTCGCGAACCCCATGACGTGGATCATCATCGGCATCGTCGCGCTGGTCGCCGCCATCGTGCTCATCGCCACGAAGACCACCTGGTTCCAGACCATCTGGTCCACCGTGTGGGGTGCGATCACCAGCGCGTTCGACGCCACCGTGAAGTGGTTCGCCGGCGCGGTCGGCTGGTTCGCCAAGCTCCCCGGACGCTTCGCCGGCTGGTTCGGCGCCGCCAAGGACTGGGCCATTCAGAAGATGATCGACCTGGTGCTGTGGCAGGCGAAGCTGCCCGGCATGCTGTGGAACGCCATCTCCGGGCTGGGCAGCCTGCTGTGGAACGCGATCACCAGCGCCTACCAGGGCATGAGGAACGCCGCGGTCAAGAAGGCCGTGTCCCTGATGACGTGGATGCAGGGCCTTCCCGGGCGCCTGGCCGGCGCGCTCAACTCGCAGGCCTACAAGCTCTACAACATCGGTCTCGACTTCGTGAAGGGCCTGTGGAACGGCATCAGCGCCAACGGCGGCTGGCTGTGGTCCCAGGTCTCCAACTTCGCCTCGAAGTACATCGTCGACCCGGTCAAGGGCTTCCTGCACATCGGCTCCCCCTCGAAGCTGGCCGCGGACGAGATCGGCCACTGGTTCCCTGCCGGTATCGCCATGGGCATCGAGAACAACGCCGGCGTCGTCGACAAGGCCGCCCGCGGTCTCCTCGACCCGGCCGCCTACCGGCCCAACGCCCAGGCGGTCTCATCCCTGGCGCCGATCGTGGGCGCCCAGGCCGCGGCGGCCGGACAGGGCGGGCAGCGCATCACCATCGAGTTCAAGGGTGGGAGTCGGGCCTTCCGCGAGTTCTTCCAGGAGTCCGTCCGCACCCAGGCCGGCGGCGACGTCATCAAGTTCGCAGGGGGGTGACCATGCCCAACCTGCCCCCGCCCGTGTGGGCCGAGCTGTTCTACGGCGGCGCCTGGAACACCATCACCGACGACGTCCGCGTCACCACCTCGGCGGTGACCATCACGCGCGGCCTGTCGTCGGAATCCGCATCCGACGCCGAGCCGATGTCGTGCACGTGCGACCTGGACAGCCGCGACGACCGGTACGCGCCACGCAACCCCATGTCCCCGCTGTACGACCTCATCGGCCGCAACACCCCGATGCGCCTGGGCTACACGGCCGGCTCCCCGTGGGCGCAGATGACCGGGGTGGCGGGCAACAAGCTGACCACGCCGGACAGTGCCGCACTGGCCGTCACCGACCTCGACCTACGGGTCGACGTCGCACTTGATGACTGGACCCGGCACCAGAGCATCGCCGGACGGTTCGTCACTGCGGGCAACAACATCAGCTGGGCAGTGGCGCACGGCTCCGGACAGGCGGGCTTCCAGTGGTCTCCGGACGGCACCGTGGCGTCCCGGATCACCAAGTTCTCCACCGTGGACCTGAAGGCGTACAACGGCCAGCGCCTGACCCTGCGCGTCACCCTCGACGTCAACAACGGGGCCGGCGGATACGAGCTGCGCTTCTACACCGGGCGCACCGTCAACGACACGGAATGGGACCTGCTCGGTGACCCGATCGTGGGCACGAGCACGACGGCGGTATTCGACGGCGCGGCCGGCATCGAGCTGGGGGACATCGCCAACCTGGTCGACAACCCCATGATCGGGAAGCTGTACGCCTTCAAGCTCCTGAACGGCATCAACGGGTCCGTCGCTGCCTCGATGACGACGTCCGGTGTGACGCCCGGAGCATCGTCGTTCACCTCGGGTGGCGTGGTGTGGACCGTGGCGGGCGCCGCGGTCCTCACCAATAGGCACATCCGCGTGGCCGGCGAGGTGCCATCCTGGCCTCCCACTCGGGACATCAGCCTCAAGGACAACTACGTCTCGGTCGCTCCGAGCGGCGTGACGCGCCGCATGGACGCGGGCAACAAACCGGTTGATTCGGCGCTGCTGCGCTACATCCGTGCCAACAACCCGATCGCGTGCTGGCCGCTGACCGACGGCATCGAGGCCACCGGCGGCAAGTCGATGACCGGCGGCTGGGACATGGCCTACTACCTCGACCTCGGCACCGAACTGCCCACGTGGCAGGGCGGGCGGCTCAAGGACTGGGTGGAGTCTGTCGTCGCGTTCAAGGCGGAGACCGCAGGCAACATCACCGGCCTGGCACCCGACAGCACCTCGGCCGCCGACGCCTGGTCGGTGGACTTCTTCATCGCCGGTGGGGGTGACGGCTCGGCCGGCACCTTCCAGATCAGTGACCGCGGCCAAGGAACCGATGCTGACAACCGCATCCGCCTCCAGCTGGTCTTCGACGCCGTCGGGGGCGGGATCACCGTGTTCCGGGCGTCGTTCGGGGAGACGTCGTCCTCGTCCGCGCTGCTGGTGTCCATCGCCGACGCGGGCATCTACGACGGAGGCGGCCACCACATCCGCGTCCAGGTCAACCCAGGCGCCACCAACACCGACTGGGCCATCTACATCGACGGCGTGCTCGCGGCGTCCGGCACCATGGCCAGCCTCGTCATGAAGGCCGTGCGTGACGCCCAGTTCAACTGGTCGCTGATCTCCGGCGGCGGCATTTCCACCGCGGACCAGATGCTCGGCTACGTCACCTACTGGGACGGCGATGGGCCCTCGGCGGCCAACATGTACCAGGCCTTCGCGGGCTTCCAGAGCGAGAGGGCGGGCGACCGTATCGTGCGCCTGGCCACCGAGGCCGGCTACACGGCATCGGTCGCGGGAGAGCTGACGTTCCAGCAGCGCATGGGCATCCAAGGGCCCAAGAAGCTGCTGGAGCTGATGAACGAGGCAGCCCGCACGAACTTCGGCTACCTCCTCGACGCCCGGGACCGGACCGAAGTCATCCACCGAGGGCAGTCCACGCTGTGGAACCAGCCCCCGGCCCTCACCCTGGACTTCAGCGCCGGCCTGGTCTCGCCGCCGTTCAAGCCGGAGGACGACGACAAGCTCACCGAGAACGACGTGTCGGTGCAGCGCGAGTACGGGTCGGTACCCGCCCGGGTGGTGCAGGAGACCGGCGACCTGAACGTCCAGGCGCCCGAGGACGGCGGGGTGGGCCGCTACGACCAGGCGTACACCTACAGCGTCGCCACCGACGCGCAGGCCTGGCAGGTCGCCGGGATGCGCGTGCACCTCGGCACGTACAACGGGGTGCGCTACACACGCCTCACCCTCAACCTGGCCAACCCGCGCGTGTACGCCCTCATCGACGACATCCTGCGCATCGACGTCGGCGACAAGATCCGCCTCACGGACCTGCCCGCCGACCACGGCCCGGACGACGTCGACATCCTCGTCAACGGCTACACCGAGAGCGCCGGACCGGACGCCTGGACCATCACCTTCAACTGCGTACCGGGCGAACCCTGGAACGCGGGCGTCGTCGGCAGCGACACCTACGGCCGCGCCGACACCGGCGGCTGCCAGCTGGCGGAGGCCCTCGACAGCACCGAGACCGGCGTGGACGTCTTCACCACCGGTCTCGCCCTGTGGATCGACTCGGCGACCTACGCCAGCGAGTTCCCCTTCGACGTGCGCACAGGCGGGGAGGTGATGCGGGTGACCGCATGTACCCCCGCGGTCCTGGACACCTTCACGCGCACGTCCGTCGACAGCTGGGGGACGCCCAACGTCGGCGCCTCCTGGGGCAACACCGGCGGCGCCGGCACCGAGTACGACGTCGGCGCCGGCGTGGGAACCCACTCGTTGACGACGAGGAACGTCTCCCGGCACAGCACCCTCACGTCCCCGTCGGCGGACGTGGACCTGGTCGTGGACGTCGCCACCAGCGTCCTGGCCGCCGGCGGCTCGCAGTACGTGGGCCTGCTCGCCCGGTTCATCGACGTCAACAACCTGTACTTCGCACGGGTGGACTTCACCGCCGCGGCGGCCGTCCGGCTGGTCCTGCAGAAGCGGGTCACCGGCACACAGACGGATCTGGCGTCCGTCACCAGCCCGTACACGCACGTCGCGGGCGCCTTCTACCGCATCCGCTTCCAGGTGATCGGCTCCACGGTGCGCGGCAAGGTGTGGGACGCCACCACACCGGAGCCCGGCGTGTGGCAGGCCTCCGTCACCGACACCTCCCTGACCGCCGTAGGACAGGTGGGCGTGCGCTCCATCCTCGACTCGGCGAACTCCAACACGCTGCCCGTCACGGTGTCCTACGACAACTTCACCGTGATCAACCCGCAGACGTTCACCGTGACCCGCTCCATCAACGGCGTCACCAAGTCCCATTCGGCAGGCCAGCCGATCAGCCTGGCCAACCCCGTCTACGTGGCGATGTAGGAGACGACGATGACCCTATGGCTCGCCGGGATGAAGATCGACGCCGACCGGCTCAACGACAACTCGCTGGAGGATTCGACCACGTCGGGGTGTACCGCATCGACGGGCTTCACCCTGACGTCCTTCAGCGGTCAGAAGGTCAACGGGGTGACGACCATCAACGTACTGGCCAACCGGTCCGGCGCCTCCGTTGCGGAAAGCAGCGCCGGTTCCGGCAACATCGCCGAGACCGACTTCGTCACGCTTCCGGCTGCGTACCGGCCGCCAGCCAACGTAGACACCATCTGGGGCAACGGCACCAATGACGGAGAGGCCACCGTCATCTCCGCCACCGGCGTCATCCTGCTGCGCACCACATCGGGCGCCCCCGGCGTAGGGACCGGCACCAACATCCGCGTGAGCGCCACCTGGGTCAGCGGGAACACGTAAGGAGAGCCATGGCACGGCTAATCCAGAACCTGGAATCGGTGCAGTACGACGGCACCAACGGTGCTTTCATCTGCGGCACCTGGCTGGCTGTCACGCTGATCAGCGACGACGGCGAAACGCTGGTGTGGGCAACCCCGGAATACGACGGGGTTGCCCACGTCGGGGACTACGTCATACGCAACGGAGACAAGGACGTGTGGGGCAGGACTGTCACAGCAGAGCAGTACGCGCAGGAGTTTTTCGAACTTCCCTGACACCCCAGCCAGGCCCTTTGGTCGGCGCGCTCAGCGAGCTGATAGACGCACCCCACCCCACCTCCGCATCCAGCCCCGCCCGCCGGCCGGGGCTTTCGTCATGTCTGGAGCACCCATGGCCACACCACTCTCCGCTTCCGCCTTCGTGGCCGCGCTCAAGGCCGAGGGCGTGCGCGTCGCCGAGTATCCCGGCTGGCGCACCCGCGAGCGCGACGACGAGACCGGCAAACCGTTCGGCCCGGTCCACGGTGTCCTCATCCACCACACCGCCGGGTCCAACTCGCTGGAAGTCATCGCGAGGACCGGGCGCCCGGACCTGCCGGCGCCCCTCGCACACTCGCACCTCGCGAAGTCCGGGCTCGCCACCATGTGCAGCGCCGGCCGGGCCAACCATGCCGGGCTCGCCGCCGTGAACGCCTACAACGCGCTTCTCAACGAGTCGTCCACGCACCCCACGCCGTCCAAGGCATCCGGCACGGTCGACGGCAACGACGTGCTGTACGGCCTGGAGATCGAGAACCTGGGCAACGGCAAGGACCCCTACCCGGACGTCCAGTACGACGCGGCGGTCCGGTGGGCGGCTGCGCTGTGCCGGGCGCACGGGTGGGGCGCGAACTCGGTCGCCGGCCACAAGGAGACCAGCGTCGAGGGCAAGGTCGATCCCTCCTTCCCGATGGGCCAGTTCCGCACCGATGTGGCCGCGCGACTCGCCCACCCCGCCAGTTGGAACCCCGCAGACAACGAGGAGCCTGCCGTGGCGCTCACCGCCGCTGACGTGAAGACCGTGTGGCTGACGGACGGGGTCGTGAAGAACCCCAACCCGGCCACCTCACCTGCTAACCCGTTCATCGCTCCGGCGACCGGGCTGAACAACATCGAGATCGTCGCCCGGCGCACCGAGGCTCAGGTCTCCGCGCTCACGGCCACCGTCGACAAGCTCGTCGCCGCTGTCGCCGCCCTCACCCCGAAGGAGTCCTGACCCATGAAGATCTCCGGCTTCGTCAAGTCTCTGCTCGCCGGCATCGCGGCCGGATCGGCGTCCGCGGTCACCGCCGTGCAGGACAACGTCCTCACCACCGGCGAGGGCGTCACCATCACCCTCGCCGTCCTCGGCGCCTGGGGCATCGTCTACGCGGTGCCCAACAAGAAGCCGTCGACGGACGCCTGACCCTGCCCCGTGCGAGCGTCTTGGAGGTGGCATGGACGCCGCCCTCGTCACAGCTATCGGCGTGATCGGCAGCGCCGTCGTGGCGGGCGCGGCAGCCATGTACGGCTCCAAGGTCGCGGGGCGAGCCCAGCAGGAGGGCACCGCATTGACCGGCTACGACAACCTGACGGCACGCCTGGTCGCCGAGCGGGACAAAGCCGAAGCGGACCAGGCGAAGGCGGAGCAGCGCGCCGACGTCCTCGAACTGGAAGTCGCACGGCTGCGGCTGATCGTCACCCAGCTCGGGGGGACACCATGACGCGCACTCAGAAGGTGCTCGCCCGGCGGTGGAAGCCCATCGCCCTCCTGGCGTTCCTGCTCGCCCTCACCGGGGCCGTACTGCTCGTGTACGTCCGCGTCGAGGCCGAGGCCCACCGCGGCGACCAGCTCGCCGCCGAGGCCGACTTGCGCGGCACGGCTGTGTCCACACTCGCCGGGGATGTGCGCGTGCTGCGCGCCCAGATCAAGGCCAAGGGCGGCACGCCGGCCGCACCGGATCCAGCCACCGCCGTCAAGGATCTGCCCGACCGTGCCGAGGTGCCGGTGCCCATTCCCGGCCCGCCCGGACCGAAGGGAGACAAGGGCGACCCAGGCAAGGCGGCGCCGACGATCACCCCGTCGCCCGGCACCTCGGGTGCGGCCGGCGACGTCGGACCCCAAGGCCCGCAGGGTGAACCGGGCGCCGACTCCACGGTCCCCGGGCCGAGCGGACCACCAGGCAGGGACGGCCGCGACGGAGCCGACGGGAAGGATGGGCAGACCTGCCCGGACGGATACAGCCTCCAGGCGCCGAGCTACGACCCGGACGCGCTGGTCTGCCAGCGTGACGGGGCGCCCGACCCCGAACCGACTGGTGGCGGTGACCTGCTCTCGATGGGCCTCGATCCGAGCCGCCGCCAGTACCCATGACGTCACGAAATACGTCACGAAATTCGAGCGGCCCCGCTCTCCCCATGTGGGAGGGCGGGGCCGCTTTCGTGCGTCCGGGGGTACCCAGATTGTGGGTACCCCTCAGTCGTCGAGCTCGACTCGGAAGTCGACGATCGTGGTGTCGCCGCGGCGCACGATCGGGTGGGCGACCTCGACGACGCGGCCGGTATCGGCGATGTGCCTGCGCGTGTACCGCAGCACCGGCACGCCGGAACCGATCCGCAGCGTCGCCGCCTCCAGATCGGTGGGCATGCCCGCCTGGAACGACTCCGTGATGGCGCTGACCCGGATGCCCAGGGACGCCATCTGTGCCCGAGTCCCGCCGGGCCAGGGCTCGTTGATCGGATCGGCGACCGGTGTGTCGGCGACGTCCGCCCAGCGCACGTAGCTGGTGCTCATCTGGGTCGGCTGGTCGCTGTCGTAGAACACGAAGTGCCGGGCAAGGAGGCGCTCGCCGACCTCGCACTCGAAGAGCGCGGCCAGCTCGGCGTCGGCCTGGACCCGCTCGAACCGCTTGTCGAGGCGGTACTCCGACCAGGCGATCCCCTGGTCCTTGGTGAACGCCGTCGACCGGGAGCCCGGTGTCTGCCGGTAGCGGTCGGCCGGCATGCGGTGGACCGCGGGGCGCTTCCGGACGACCGTGCCGGCGCGAGCCCGCGACTCGATGAGGCCCTCGTTGCGCAGCAGCGCGAGCGCGTTCCGCACGGTGATCTCTGAGACCCCGTACTGGGAGCAGAGTTCAGGGAGTGTCGGAATGCGGTCGCCGGGCTCGTACTCACCGCCAACCGCGATGCGGCGTCGCAGGTCAGCGGCGATCCGCAGGTACTCGGGCTGTGCCACAGCGATGCTCCCGCTTCCAGTGATCGCGTCAATCTGTATACGCATACTCTCCCGTCCCACTTGACCGGCGCCAATCCCGGCGACAATCTGAATACACAAAGCCAGTATCCGTATTCAGATACCGCCTGTCTCCGGGGGACAGCTATGCCCGAATCGGGCCATACGTGGCGCAAGGCATTCAAGGGCGAGCCCATCGAGGCGAGCCATGTCCGCCTGTGGACGATCGGCCGCGTCAAGCACCCCGACGCCCCGCTCATCGCCAACGAGCTGTACGTCGCCGTCCTGGCGTCCGGCTCCCCCGTCGTCGAGATGACGTTGTCGACCGCCGGCAACCGTCTTCGCATCACGGCCGAGGGTGCTGAACCGTTGCCCCTGATCTCCAGCCACGGCCCCGCCTGGACGCTCGTCAACGGGCTCGCGCAGCGCACCGGGGTCACCACCGACGAGTGCGGGTTGTGGGCGCTGCTGGGGTCCGAGCGGTGAGGCCCGAGCCGCCGGGCGCCGCCGATCTCAGTCGGGCCCAGTACTCAGGGTGGGCCTGCTGCTGGTGCGGCAAGGGCCTGCTCGACGAGAAGGGCGTCGTTTCGGCGGGCATCGCGCGCGGGCGGCAGGGCGCCGTCGTCCTCGACATCGAGGTCTACGCCTGCGCGGCCTGCGCTGTGGCCCCGGAACCAAGCAACGCCCGCGGGTAGGAGCAGGCGGCCTGAACACGGCCCCGGCCGGGGCCGCTCATGTGTGGGCTGTTCCGACTTCCTTCTGAAACGCTTCTGGCCCCGCACCGGTTCGCGGTACGAGGCCAGAAGCCGAGTCGGGACTAAGGTGGGGTCGCCACCTGCTGGTCACCAACTCTTGGCAGGGTTAAGCGAAGTGACGCGATGCGACGATCACCAGGCACACCAAGGCACTGATGATCACTGCAGTGGCCAGCAGGATGGCGATAACTCGGGCAGGTCGGTAGGGCTCATCGGCCGACCATTTCACCAACTCCCAGTACTGGTCATTGGCGTTGTGCAGCAGTTTCCACAGCGGTCCCAAGGACATCGACTCCTTCGATAGTGCGGCGAGCGGACCCCAGCATCTGGCCGGATGAGGGCGTGGGCGGCTAAGGCGCTCGGTGCGGGGATGGGAACCGACGACGCTCCTGCGCCCGGTTCGTCGTGGACCCTAGTCGTAGTGCCACCGTCGAGGGCAAGGGCCAGCCACCGGCATTGGGCCATTCGGGTTGAAGTCGTGCGACTCCGTTCTTTCGGCCTAACGTCAGGCGCCTCACAGGTCACAACACAGGGGTGAGCGGGGGAACTACTCTCTGAGACCATTCTTTAGGGGGGTCACAATCACATATTGGGGTTGCCGGTGCCGGTACCCCCACTGATCAGGAAGGACAGCCGCGTCTCAAGCAGCGCCCGCAGCACCCGGTCCCCGCCCGGCGGCACCGTGCCCGCCGCGACCAGTTCGTCGAGCGTGAAGGCCCGGGGCCGTACGACCCGCAGAGCCAGGCACGTACAGCCGACGGCCACCGGCGGCAGCACCGCGTGCAGACGCGTCCCGTCGGGCAACCGTGCGTCCACCCACGGCCGGGCGTCGTCCAGCCTGCGTCCGGCCACCGCCGCCAGACGCTGCGCGAGCCGGCGTACCGCCGCCGCGTCCGGAAAGGCCACGGAGGTCAACTCCAGTCCGCCGCCCCGGTCCACCCAGACCCGGTCCGGCGCGGACACCAGTACGTCGGTCACCGACGGATCGGCGAGCAACGGCTCCAGCGGACCGCTGCCGACCAGTTCGGACCGCAACTGCTCGGCCGCCCCGAGGACTTCGGCGTCCCCGAGGACCCGCCCCTGCTCACGCAACGCCTGCGCCACCCGCGCGGGAGTCGGCTCGGCCCCGCTCTCGACCAGCCACTGCCGCACCCCGTCGAGCAGCCCGGAAGGCATCTCGGGCGCTGCCACCGCAACGGGCGACCAGCCGTCCGCCCCTCCGCCACCGCTCGACTCCCACGGCACCTCCGAAGAAGCCCCGGACGACACCCCCGTAGACACCCAGCGCGGCGCCCCCGACAACGCCCGGGACGGCACCCCCGGCGACTTCCGGGACGACGCACCCGTAGACACCGTGGACGACACCCCCGTAGCCACCCGCCGCGGCGGCGCCTCCGACGATGCCCAGGACGGCACCCGCACAGGCGCTCCCGCAGGCACGCGTGCAGCCGCTCCCGTAAGCACCCGCCCCACAGCAACCACCGAACCGCCCCCGCTGCCGCCTCGCCCCTCACCCCCACCCCCGTCTCGGCCTCCGTCTCCGCCCCTTCCCCTGCCCATCCGCTCAACCCCAGGACCGGAACCCGTCCTCACGCGCTCCCCACCTCCACCAACGCCCGCTCCCAGAACTCCTTGCAGAACCGCGCCAGCGGACCGCGCCCCGCACCACCCGGCGGCGCTTTCGCCTCGCCCGCGCGCAGCAGGCCCGACTCGACGGGCACCTCGCCCGCCAGGGGCAGGCCGAGCAGTCGGGCCACCTCGCGGTCGTCGAGCCCCGGTGCGTACGGCCCCCGTACCGCGACCCGCAGATCGCGCAGGACCATCCCCACCGCCGAGGCCACCCGGCCGGCCGCCGCGACGGCGCGCAGTTCGCCGGGGACGACGAGGAGCCCGAGGTCGAGTTGGGCGAGGGCCTCGGCGACGCCGTCGTCGATGCGGCGCGGCAGATCGACGACGACCGTGCCGCCCCGGCGTCTGGCGGCGGCGAGCACCGCCCGCACGGCCTGCGGCGGGATGGCGACGCAGTCGCCGCGGTCCCAGCTGAGGACCCGAAGGGAGTGGAGTTCGGGCAGAGACTCCTCCAGGGCGCCGCCGCCGACCCTCCCGCGCGAGGCGGCGAAGGCCGGCCAGCGCAGTCCTTCCGCGGTCTCGCCGCCGAGGAGTACGTCGAGTCCGCCACCCAACGGATCGGCGTCCACGAGCAGCGTGCGCAGCCCCTCACGCGCGGAGGTGACAGCGAGGGCGCACGCGAGCGTGGATGCTCCCGCGCCGCCGCGGCCGCCGATGACGCCGACGGTGAGGGCGGGGCGACCGACGCCCTCGGCCACGTCCGCGATGCGGTCGACCAGCCACTGCTCCCCGTCGGGCAGCATCAGGACGTGGTCCGCGCCGATCTCGACGGCCCGGCGCCAGACCCCCGAGTCGTCCTGATCGCGCCCGACCAGCACCACTCCGCGCCTTCGTACGGCCCCGCGCACCCGCCGCGCGGCGTCGTCGCCGACCAGGACGAGCGGCGCGGCCTCCCAGCCGCCCGCCCGCTCCGGCACCGAGTGGTGCACTTCCGGCGTCGCGCCGGCCGCGGCGCACAGGCGCAGCAGGTCGTCGAGCAGATCCACGTCCTCCGTGACGATCAACGGTCCGGCCTGCCGCCCCGAGGCGGCGGGCGGTGGTTCGTGTGTGACGGCTCCGGCCACGATCTCCATCCCCCTTCGCTGCATCTCTCGCACAGCCCCTGCGGCCACGCGATTCCCAAACGCGTGAAGAACCGGTGAGCGGCCCTCCATATGAACGGCCGATAGGAACCGGCCAAACCCGCCCGACAAACCACGGTTCCGGTCACGAACTCGGTGCCGGCGGGACGCGTTTGAATCACGGTGCAGCGATCCGGAAAATCTTGTGGATCTTGGTCGAAAACTGTGGACAACTCAGAGCCTGTGAATATCGCCGTCACCCGTACCGGTGAGGCCTGTACCAATGGCTGTACCGCGGCCCGGACCGCCCCCGGACCGCCCGGAAAGTCTCCGCAGAGCAGCCCATTGGCTACGCTCAGTGACGGATCGCGGGCATGCGGAAGAGGCGGCTGCAGCCGCCTCGACACGGCCGAACGGCCGCCTGCAACAAGGGAGAAACCCACCCGGACATGCGACGACCCCCACCGGGGGGGGAGAGTGGGGGTCGCCTTCACGGCCGACTCGGGGGGGAGGAGCCGGACCGCGTTAGCACGGTCGCGAACGATCCGTGACTTCCATGGTGTACCCGAGAGCCCTCTCAGGCAAACCCACGCGCCACACCTTACGCCGAATGGGCTGCGCCTATGCTCGGGGTCGTGGAAAACCACTCGTTGCCCCGCACAGCCGCCTTCTTTGACCTGGACAAGACGGTCATTGCGAAGTCGAGCACGCTCACGTTCAGCAAGTCGTTCTACCAAGGCGGGCTGATCAACCGCAGGGACGCCCTGCGGAGCGCCTATGCCCAGTTCGTCTTCCTCGTCGGCGGTATGGACCACGACCAGATGGAGCGCACCCGCGAGTACTTGTCCGCACTGGTTCGCGGCTGGAACGTCCAGCAGGTCAAGCAGATCGTCGCCGAGACGCTGCACGACCTGATCGACCCGATCATCTACGACGAGGCCGCCTCCCTCATCGAGGAGCACCACACCGCCGGCCGGGACGTCGTCATCGTGTCGACGTCGGGCGCCGAGGTGGTCGAGCCCATCGGTGAACTGCTCGGCGCGGACCGGGTGGTGGCGACCCGCATGGTCGTCGGCGAGGACGGCTGCTTCACCGGAGAGGTGGCGTACTACGCGTACGGCCCGACGAAGGCGGAGGCCATCAAGGAGCTGGCCGAGTCCGAGGGGTACGACCTGGAGCGCTGCTACGCCTACAGCGACTCGGCGACCGACCTGCCGATGCTGGAGACGGTCGGCCATCCGCACGCCGTCAACCCGGACCGGACACTGCGGCGTGAGGCACTCGCGCGCGGGTGGCCCATTCTCGATTTCCACCGCCCGGTGCGGCTCAAGCAGCGCATCCCGACGCTCTCCGTACCGCCCCGACCGGCACTCGTCGCGGCGGCGGCCATAGGTGCCGCGGCGGCCACCGCGGGCCTGGTCTGGTACGCCAGTCGGCGTCGGGCGACAACTGCCTGATCACTCCGCCCTTTTTGGACCTGATTGAGAGTAAAAGTAAAGAAGCACAGCCGGGGGTTCCGCTTGCTTCGGTCCTGGAGTACAAAGAGATTACGGCCCGCGAAGCCAAGGACGTCCGAGAGGATCACCTTTACTAATCGCATTTGGCCCCACGGACCGCGCATGGACACAGGGCACCCACGCGACGTCGACCCGTCGATTACGGGCCAGCCGCACCAGGTGACGGGCTATGTTCCCGACCTGATGGGCAATATTTCGAGGACGCTTGGTAACCCGGTGAACATGCCAGCGGCGGTACGAATCCTCGTACCGCCGCAACTCTTGTCCGGGGACTTCGGGAACTCCGGAGACTCCCGGAACTGCCGCAAATCTCAGGCCTCTTAAGCCGCTCCGCGCTGAAGCGCCTCGCACACCGCCGTCGACTCGCGCGCACCGAGTTCGGTCGACCGGCCGCAGTGGGCGATCCAGGCACCCATCCCCTCCGGGGTCCCGGAGACGTATCCGTCCAGCGCCGCCAGATAGGCCGCGCGCCCCTGCTCGGCGTGGCCGACCTCCGCGGGGCACACGGACTTCGGGTCGAGGCCGCTGCCCACCAGGACGATGCGTTCCGCCGTGCGTGCGATCAGGCCGTTGTGCGAGGAGAAGGGGCGCAGCGCGAGCAGTTCGCCGTGCACGATCGCCGCCGTCACCAGGGCGGGCGCCGAACTGCCCTTGATGACCAGCTCGGAGAGGCCCTCCAGCCGTCCGTGCACCTCGGCCGCGCCCGGCAGCGGCAGTTCGACGAGCGGCTCGTCGACCGGCTCCCCCTGCTGCCGCGGCCGTCCGACCGCGTCGTCGGAGCTCGCGGCGGCCACCAGGTGCAGCCGGGCCAGCACCCGCAGCGGCGACTGCCGCCAGATGGACAGGAGTTGCCCCGCCTCGGCGGTCAGCCGCAGCGCGGCGCCCACCACGCGCGCGTCCGTGTCGCCGCTGAAGTCGGTCCGCCTGCGCACCTCTTCGAGCGCCCAGTCCGCGCCGGACAGCGCAGCGGAACCGCGCGCGCCGCGCAGCGCGGCCTCGGAGGTGATCTCGTTGCTGCGGCGCCGCATGATCCGGTGCCCGTAGACCCGGTCCACGGACTTGCGCACGGACTCCACGGACTCGGCCACGCCGGGCAGTGCGCCCAGGGCCGCGAGCGGATCAGCGGTCGCGCCTGTCGTACTCATGAGTACGACCCTACGCACACCGGGCGCGGACCCCACGAAGGAGTGGTCTTCTTCACGTACACCCAACACCTAAAGCTACCTCCCGACTACCCTGCGTGAACATGAAAATTGCTTTCGTCGGGAAGGGCGGCAGCGGCAAGACGACCCTGTCCTCCCTGTTCATCCGCCATCTCGCGGCGGCCGGCTCCCCGGTCGTCGCGGTCGACGCCGACATCAACCAGCACCTGGGCGCCGCGCTGGGACTGGACGACACCGAGGCGGCCGGGCTGCCCGCGATGGGTGAGCGGCTGCCGCTGATCAAGGACTACCTGCGCGGATCCAACCCGCGGATCGCCTCCGCCGAGACGATGATCAAGACGACCCCGCCCGGCGAGGGCTCCCGGCTGCTGCGCGTGGGCGAGGACAACCCGGTCTACGAGGCCTGCGCCCGGCCGGTGGAACTCGACGGCGGGGCCGTCCGTTTGATGGTCACCGGCCCCTTCACGGACGCCGACCTGGGGGTCGCCTGCTACCACTCCAAGACGGGAGCGGTGGAGCTGTGCCTGAACCACCTGGTGGACGGGCAGGGCGAGTACGTCGTGGTGGACATGACGGCGGGCTCGGACTCCTTCGCCTCCGGCATGTTCACCCGCTTCGACATCACGTTCCTCGTCGCCGAGCCGACCCGGAAGGGGGTCTCCGTCTATCGCCAGTACAAGGAGTACGCCCGTGACTTCGGCGTCGTACTGAAAGTCGTCGGCAACAAGGTGCAGGGTCAGGACGACCTCGACTTCCTCCGCGCCGAGGTCGGGGACGACCTGTTGGTGACCGTCGGGCACTCGGACTGGGTGCGCGCCATGGAGAAGGGCCGCCCGCCCCGGTTCGCGCTCCTGGAGGACGTCAACCGCCGTGCCCTGCGCACTCTTCAGGTCGCCGCCGACGCGACGTACGACCTGCGCGACTGGGAGCGCTACACGCGCCAGACGGTGCACTTCCATCTGAAGAACGCGGCCTCTTGGGGCAACGAGCGCACCGGGGTCGACCTGGCGGCGCAGGTCGACCCCGGTTTCGTGCTCGGCGAGGGGCTCACCACCGCCGTATGAGGGGCTCACCACCGCCGTGTGACGCTCGCGCGCGACGACGGCCGAGCCCCTTGCCGACTACGGCTGCTGCTTGGCCGCCGGCGCTCCGGGCACGCCCTTCGGGGCCGGGGCCGGCCGGCCCGAGAGGAAGGACGCCCAGCCCTGCTTCGGTGCCTCGCCGACGTTCAGGCCGTGCAGCTTCGCCAGGATCTGCGGGTCCTGGGCGTCCAGCCAGTCGGCCAGCTGCCGGAAGGACACACAGCGCACGTCGGGCTTGTTGCAGACGTTCTCGACGACCTCGTCCACGGCACGCATGTAGGTGCCGCCGTTCCAGGACTCGAAGTGGTTGCCGATGACGAGGGGCGCGCGGTTGCCGTCGTAGGCGCGGTGGAAGCCCTTGAGGAGGCCGTCGCGCATCTGGTCGCCCCAGTACTGGAACTTGTCGGGGTCACCCTGGGTCTGCGTACCGGACTGGTTGACCATGAAGTTGTAGTCCATGGTGAGCTGCTCGTAGGAGTGCCCGGGGAACGGCACGAGCTGCATCGACAGGTCCCACAGGCCTTCCTTCTTCTTCGGCCAGAGCTGGTCGTTGACCCCGCTGGTGTCGTAGCGGAAGCCCAGCTCGTGGGCGGCCTTCATGAAGTTGCGCTGGCCTTCGAGACACGGCGTGCGGGCTCCGACGAGTTCCTTGTCGTAGTCGAAGGGCAGCGCGGCCGCCTTCTTCATGCCGGTGTTGGTCTTCCAGGACTTGACGAAGTGCTTCGCCTGGGCGATCTCGTCCTTCCAGTCCGCGACCGACCACTCGCCGACGCCACCGTCCTTGCCGCAGAAGTGGCCGTTGAAGTGGGTGCCGATCTCGTTGCCCTCCAGCCACGCCAGGCGCAGCTGCTTGACGGTGTCGGCGATGCCCTTGGTGTCGTTGAAGCCGATGTCGGAGCGGCCCGGTGAGTGCTGCGGCGGCTTGTACTCGTCGCGCTTGTCCTCCGGCAGCATGTACACGCCGCTCAGGAAGTACGTCATCGTCGCGTGGTTGGCCTTGGCGACCTTGCGGAAGTGGGAGAACAGCTGCTGGCTGTCCTCGCCGGCGCCGTCCCAGGAGAAGACGACGAACTGCGGGGGCTTCTGGCCGGGCTTGAGCCGCTCCGGCCTGGGCAGGTGCGGCTGCGCCCCGGTGTACGAGGTGGAGCCGTCGCCGATCAGCCGGACCATGTTCTTGGGCGGCTGGGCCGGCTTGGCCTTCTGCGGACCGGGAGCACCTGCCTTGGAACCGTCGGAACCGATCCCGCAGCCGGCGAGCGATGCGGCACAGACCGCGGCGATCACGGCGCCGGCGGCGATCCTCTGGGTGGCGGCCATGTTCCGCCCACCTTCTTCCTTCTCTCAGGCCAACGCCGCTGAGGGCGTTTTCTGGTGATGTGCCGGGAAGGCCCGACAGCGCCGCCAAGGTTGCACGGGGCCGAGAAGGAATTAGTACGACAAGCCGATCAAATAATTGCTTCGCTCTTGCGGGTGACTTATAGGGCTATTTGCCAGGAAAGTTCATGCCTAGCCTTTACTCTGCATTACGATTCGTTTACCGAACGTTGATTCATCCCGCCGCTGCACGCCGTGACCCACGGCCGCGACCCGACCCCGCCACCGACGGGGACCCCTGTTCCGCGACCGCGCTGCCCCGGAGGAGACGGGAAACATGTCAGCCTGCGTACGTACTCGCGCCACCGACCGCCACTCGACCCGCACCGAGCGCACCCACCGGCCCCACAGCCCGCCGACCCCACCCCGCCGCTTCCGGCTCGCGGGCGCCGATGTGTCGGCCTCCATCGCCGTCTTCCTGATCGCCCTGCCGCTCTCCCTGGGCATCGCCCTCGCCACCGGCGCCCCGCTCCAGGCGGGCCTGGTCGCCGCGGCCGTCGGCGGCCTGGTCGTCGGCTGGCTCGGCGGCTGTCCGCTCCAGGTCAGCGGCCCCGCCGCCGGACTCACGGTGGTCACCGCCGACCTCATCCAGCGCTACGGCTGGCGCACGACCTGTGCCATCACGGTCCTCGCCGGTCTCGCCCAACTCGGCCTCGGCTGCCTGCGCGTGGCCCGCACCGCGCTCGCCGTCAGCCCCGCCATCGTGCACGGCATGCTCGCCGGCATCGGCGTCACCATCGCCGTCGCCCAGCTGCACATCGTCCTGGGCGGCACCCCGCAGAGCTCCGTCCTCGCCAACCTCCGCGCCCTGCCCGCCCAGTTGGCACGGCTGCAACCGGCCGCCGTGTCGGTGAGCGTGCTGACGCTGGCCCTGCTGCTGCTCTGGCCGCGGATCCCGGGCCGGGTCGGACATCTGCTGCGCAAGATCCCCGCCGCGCTCGTCGCGGTCGCCGGCGCCACCACGGCCGCCTCGCTCACCGGCCTCAGCCTGCCCAAGGTCGACCTGCCGTCCTGGAGCAGCCACGCCCTGGCCGGACTCCCCGAGGGCCCGGTGCTCGGCATCATCGCCGCCGTGCTCACCACCACGCTGGTGTGCAGCGTGCAGTCGCTGCTCGGCGCAGTCGCCGTGGACAAGATGATGGCCGCCCGGCCCGGCCTCGCCGCCCGCGTCGGCCGCTCCCGTCTGGACCGCGAGCTGCTCGGCCAGGGAGCCGCCAACATCGTCTCCGGCGCCCTCGGCGGACTGCCGGTCGCCGGCGTGGCCGTCCGCAGCGCGGCGAATGTCAACGCGGGTGCCGTGAGCCGGAACTCCACGCTGCTGCACGGCGTTCTCGTAGTGATCGCCGCGCTGCTGATGGTCCCGGTCCTGGAGCTGATCCCGCTCGCCTCGCTCGCCGCCCTGGTGATGGCCGTCGGCATCCAGATGGTGTCCCTGCACCACATCCGCACGGTGACCCGCCACCGAGAAGTGCTGGTCTACGCCGTCACCACCCTCGGCGTGGTCGTCTTCGGCGTCCTGGAGGGCGTCACGCTGGGGATCGCCGTCGCCGTCGCCGTCGCCATGCAGCGCCTGGCCCGCACCCGCATCACGCACGAGGAGAAGGAAGGAGTCCATCACGTCCAGGTCCGCGGCCAGTTGACGTTCCTCGCGGTGCCGCGCCTCAGCCGGGCCCTGCACCTCGTACCCCAAGGCGCGCACGCCGTCGTGGAGTTGGACGGCTCGTTCATGGACCACGCGGCGTACGAGTCCCTGCACGACTGGCAGAGCACGCACACCGCGCAGGGCGGCACCGCCGAGCTGACCGGCCGCCGTACGGGCACACGCGTGTCCGGTGCCGGCCACGCCGGGGACGGGGTGACCCCGACCGGTGAGCCGACGGCGTCGGCCGGCTGCCGCTGCCGACCCTGGACACCTTGGCGCAACCACCAATGCGAACCCCTGGAGTCCGTGTCACCGGGCGGGCACCCCGGTGGGTCGACCGCCCGTTCCGCACCCGGCAGCTCCAAGCCGGGCGACACCAGCACCGACCTCGACCCCGATACCGACACCAACACCAGCGGCACCTCCAACAGCCGCAGCGGAGGACGCCAACTCGCCCAGGGCATCAGCGCGTTCCAGCGCAACACCGCTCCGCTCGTGCGGGGCGAGCTGGCCCGGCTGGCGCGGGAGGGGCAGCGGCCCTCGCAGCTCTTCCTCACCTGTGCCGACTCGCGGCTGGTGACCTCGATGATCACCTCCAGTGGTCCGGGCGACCTGTTCGTGGTGCGCAATGTGGGCAACCTCGTCCCGCTGCCCGGCGACGAGGGCGGCGACGACTCGGTGGCGGCCGCGATCGAGTACGCGGTGGACGTACTGAAGGTGCGGTCCATCACGGTGTGCGGGCACTCCGGCTGCGGGGCCATGCAGGCATTGCTCAACTCGGAGCCGGGGGGCGCGCGGACGCCGCTCAAGCGGTGGCTGCGGCACGGGCTGCCGAGTCTGGAGCGGATGGCCGACGACGGCAGACCGTGGGCGCGGCTCGCCGGGCGGGCGCCCGCCGACGCCGTGGAGCAGCTCTCGCTGACCAATGTGGTCCAGCAGTTGGAGCATCTGCGGGCGCACGAGTCGGTGACGCGGGCGCTGCGAGAGGGGGCGCTGGAGCTGCACGGGATGTACTTCCACGTGGGTGAGGCGCAGGCGTACCTGCTGACCGAGGGGAGTCCGGAGAACGGGGAGAACGGAGAGAACACGGAGAACCAGGACGAGGTGTTCGACCACGTGAGCGCGGCGGACCTCCCGGCCTGAGCCTCCGCCCGGGCCCTCGCCTGAACCCGCCTCACCCGGCGTCCGTGGCTATGGACAACCCCTGGCCACACAAGTCCGATGACAGGTCTAAACCAATTCCAGGTCGACTCTTGTCATCGGACCCCCGGGTCTGATGAGCTGGCCCGGGACACAACGGACACCCTGGGAAAGGCAGATGCCGTGAGCAACGAAAGCCTGGCCAACCTGCTCAAAGAGGAACGCAGGTTCGCACCCCCCGCGGACCTGGCGGCGAACGCCAACGTCACGGCGGAGGCGTATGAACAGGCCAAGGCTGACCGGCTCGGCTTCTGGGCCGCGCAGGCCCGTCGGCTGACCTGGGCCAAGGAACCGACCGAGACGCTGGACTGGTCGAACCCGCCGTTCGCCAAGTGGTTCAAGGACGGCACGCTCAACGTCGCGTACAACTGCGTGGACCGCCATGTGGAGGCCGGGCTCGGCGACCGGGTCGCCATCCACTTCGAGGGCGAGCCCGGCGACAGCCGCGCCATCACCTACGCCGAGCTCAAGGACGAGGTCTCCAAGGCGGCCAACGCCCTGCTGGAGCTGGGTGTCCGCAAGGGCGACCGGGTCGCCGTCTACATGCCGATGATCCCGGAGACGGCGGTCGCGATGCTCGCGTGCGCCCGGATCGGCGCCGCCCACTCCGTCGTCTTCGGCGGCTTCTCGGCCGACGCGCTCGCGACCCGCATCCAGGACGCCGACGCCAAGGTCGTCATCACCACCGACGGCGGCTACCGGCGCGGCAAGCCGTCCGCGCTCAAGCCGGCCGTCGACGAGGCGGTCGCCAAGGTCGACAACGTGGAGCACGTCCTCGTGGTCCGCCGTACCGGCCAGGAGGTCGCCTGGGACGGCGAGCGGGACGTGTGGTGGCACGAGATCGTCGAGCGCCAGTCGGCCGAGCACACGCCCGAGGCCTTCGACGCCGAGCACCCGCTGTTCATCCTGTACACGTCCGGTACGACGGGTAAGCCCAAGGGCATCCTGCACACCTCCGGCGGCTACCTCACCCAGGCCTCGTACACCCACCACGCCGTCTTCGACCTCAAGCCGGAGACGGACGTCTACTGGTGCACGGCCGACGTCGGCTGGGTCACCGGCCACTCGTACATCGTCTACGGGCCGCTGGCCAACGGCGCCACCCAGGTCATGTACGAGGGCACCCCGGACACCCCGCACCAGGGCCGCTTCTGGGAGATCGTGCAGAAGTACGGGGTGACGATCCTGTACACGGCGCCCACCGCCATTCGTACGTTCATGAAGTGGGGCGACGACATCCCCGCGAAGTTCGACCTGTCCTCCCTCCGTGTCCTCGGGTCCGTGGGCGAGCCGATCAACCCCGAGGCGTGGATCTGGTACCGCAAGCACATCGGCGGCGACAGGACCCCGATCGTCGACACCTGGTGGCAGACCGAGACCGGCGCCATGATGATCTCGCCACTGCCCGGTGTCACGGCGACCAAGCCCGGTTCCGCGCAGACCCCGCTGCCCGGCATCTCCGCGACCGTCGTCGACGACGAGGCCAACGAGGTCCCGAACGGCGGTGGCGGTTACCTGGTCCTGACCGAGCCGTGGCCGTCGATGCTGCGCACCATCTGGGGCGACGACCAGCGCTTCCTCGACACGTACTGGTCGCGGTTCGAGGGCAAGTACTTCGCCGGCGACGGCGCGAAGAAGGACGACGACGGCGACATCTGGCTGCTCGGCCGGGTCGACGACGTGATGCTCGTGTCCGGCCACAACATCTCCACCACGGAGGTCGAGTCGGCGCTCGTCTCGCACCCCGCGGTCGCCGAGGCGGCCGTCGTCGGTGCCGCCGACGAGACGACCGGGCAGGCCATCGTCGCCTTCGTGATCCTGCGCGGCACGGCCAACGCCGAGGACGAGAACCTCGTCAACGACCTGCGCAACCACGTCGGCAGCGTCCTCGGCCCGATCGCCAAGCCCAAGCGGGTGCTGCCGGTCGCCGAGCTGCCGAAGACCCGCTCCGGCAAGATCATGCGCCGCCTGCTGCGCGACGTGGCCGAGAACCGTCAGCTCGGCGACGTGACGACGCTGACCGACTCGACGGTCATGGACCTCATCCAGGCCAAGCTGCCGGCCGCGCCCAGCGAGGACTGAGCAGTCGTACGACCATGGGGGGCGTCCGGTGCGAAAAGCGCCGGGCGCCCCTTTTAGGTAAACTAAGCAAAACTGCGTGACCCTCAAGGTGTGCCGGGAAGTCTGGTCGGCGAACGGTTCAGCCCTGCCCACCACCCGGAGGCCCCCCGTGAGCGCGCCCCGCACCACCCCCGCCCGCAAGGTCCTCGGACGCCTGTCCCTGCCCGAGCGGACCTTCGTCACGGACGCCCTGCGCGCCGAGACGGTCGGCGGTGTGCTGCTGCTCGTGGCCGCGGTCACCGCGCTGATCTGGACGAACATCCCAGCGCTGCACAGCAGTTACGAGAGCGTCAGCCACTTCCACTTCGGCCCCTCCGCGCTCGGCCTGAACCTGTCCGTGGCGCACTGGGCCGCCGACGGTCTGCTCGCGGTCTTCTTCTTCGTCGCCGGCATCGAGCTCAAGCGCGAACTGGTCGCCGGTGACCTGCGCGACCCCAAGGCGGCCGCGCTCCCGGTCGTGGCGGCCCTGTGCGGCATGGCCGTACCGGCGCTCGTCTACACGCTCACCAACCTCACCGGCAACGGCTCCCTGGACGGCTGGGCGGTGCCCACCGCCACCGACATCGCCTTCGCGCTCGCCGTGCTCGCAGTCATCGGCACCTCGCTGCCGAGCGCCCTGCGCGCCTTCCTGCTCACCCTCGCCGTCGTCGACGACCTCTTCGCGATCCTGATCATCGCGATCTTCTTCACCAGCGACATCGACCTCGCCGCGCTCGGCGGCGCCGCCGTGGGCCTGATCGTCTTCTGGCTGCTGCTTCGGAGGGGCGTACGCGGCTGGTACGTGTACGTCCCGCTCGCGCTCGTCATCTGGGCGCTGATGTACAACAGCGGCGTCCACGCCACCATCGCCGGCGTCGCCATGGGCCTGATGCTGCGCTGCCACCGCCACGAGGGCGAGGCGCGGGCGCCCGGCGAGCGCGTGGAGCACCTCGTGCGCCCCCTGTCGGCGGGCCTCGCCGTCCCGCTGTTCGCGCTCTTCAGCGCCGGCGTCACCGTGTCGGGCGGCGCGCTCGGCGATGTGTTCACCCGGCCCGAGACGCTGGGCGTGGTCCTCGGCCTGGTCGTCGGCAAGGCGATCGGGATCTTCGGCGGTACGTGGCTGACGGCCCGTTTCACCAGGGCCTCGCTCAGCGACGAACTCGCCTGGGCCGACGTGTTCGCGGTGGCGACCCTTGCCGGCATCGGCTTCACGGTGTCGCTGCTCATCGGCGAGCTGGCCTTCGACGGCGATGCCGTGCTGACCGACGAGGTCAAGGCCGCCGTACTGACCGCCTCGCTGATCGCGGCCGTCCTCGCGACCGTGTTGCTGAAGGTCCGCAACGCCAAGTACCGCAGGATGTGCGAGGACGAGGAGCGCGACGAGGACCTCGACGGGATCCCGGACATCTACGAGCAGGACGACCCGGCGTACCACCTGCGGATGGCCGAGATCTTCGACCGCAAGGCCGCCGAGCACCGCCGGATCGCCGCGCTCAAGGAGGCCGAGGCGCGCGGGGAGGCCGAAGCCCGGTAGGGAGCTGGGACGACGCGGGCTTGCCGAAGTGGCGGGCGGGGCAGGCGTCGAGGACCACCGTCCGGCATGATCTGACGGGACGGTACAAAAGACTTACGAGGGAGACGGCGATGAGCGCACCCGAGGGCAGCCCGGTCGGCGCCGAACGCAGCATCGGACAGTTGTTCGCCTCGGCGACGACCGAGATGTCTGCGCTGGTGCACGACGAGATCGCGCTGGCCAAGGCGCAGCTCAAGCAGGACGTGATCCGCGGGGCGATGAGCGGCGGCGCGTTCACAGTGGCCGCCGGCGTACTGGTGTTCTCCCTGCCGATGCTCAACTTCGCGCTGGCGTACGGCATCCGCACCTGGAGCGACTGGAACCTGGCGCTCTGCTTCCTGCTGTCCTTCGCGGCGAACGTGCTCATCGCGGTCGTCCTCGTGCTGGTCGGCGTGTTCTTCGCGAAGAAGGCCGCCAAGGGCAAGGGCCCGCAGAAGGTGGCCGCGTCGGTGAAGGAGACGGCCGGCGTGCTGGGGAACGCGAAGCCGCACACGCGTCCGGAAGTGCCGGCCCTGGAGGACCGTGCACCCGCGGCCCTCGAGGCTGTGGCACGCTCGTCATCATGACGGACCCCGCCACACCTTCGGCGCAACCGACGTCGGTCGTCCGAGTCGACGGCCCCTGGACGCACCGGGACGTCGCCGCCAACGGCGCACGTTTCCACATCGCGGAGATCGGCGACGGGCCGCTGGTCATGATGGTGCACGGCTTCCCCCAGTTCTGGTGGACCTGGCGGCACCAGATGACGGCCCTCGCCGACGCCGGCTTCCGCGCCGTCGCCATGGACCTGCGGGGCGTCGGCGGCAGCGACCGCACCCCGCGCGGCTACGACCCCGCCAACCTCGCGCTCGACATCACCGGCGTGATCCGCTCCCTCGGCGAACCCGACGCCGCGCTGGTCGGCCACGACCTGGGCGGCTATCTGGCCTGGACGGCGGCCGTGATGCGGCCCAAGCTGGTGCGCCGGCTCGCGGTCTCGTCGATGCCGCATCCCCGGCGCTGGCGCTCGGCGATGCTCTCCGACGTCAAGCAGACGCGCGCCGGTTCATACATCTGGGGGTTCCAGCGCCCCTGGCTGCCGGAGCGGAAGCTGACCGCCGACGACAGCGCGCTGGTCGGCGAGCTGATCCGGGAGTGGTCCGGGCCCAACGCCCCGGACGACAAGGCCGTGGACACCTACCGCCGCGCGATGAGCATCCCCTCGACGGCGCACTGCGCGATCGAGCCGTACCGCTGGATGGTCCGCTCGATCGCCCGCCCGGACGGCATCCAGTTCAACCGGCGCATGAAGCGCCCGCTGCGCGTGCCGACCCTCCACCTCCACGGCTCGCTGGACCCCGTGATGCGCACCCGCAGCGCGGCCGGTTCCGGCGAGTACGTCGAAGCGCCCTACCGCTGGCGGCTGTTCGACGGCCTCGGGCACTTCCCGCACGAGGAGGATCCGGTCGCTTTCAGTACAGAACTGGTCAACTGGCTGAAGGACCCCGAACCCGATCGGTGACCGCGCCGATGCGCCCGGTATCCGGAACTGAACACCTGTCCTACGAACAGCCACTTGCCCGGCGCATAGGCCGATTGGGGGCCCCTGGGGCGGTTATCGACCTTGGGGCAGGGGCAGACGTCGGGGTATGGGCTGGACGCACGACTACAGTGACACAGCACGCAGTCGCCGCTCGGTGGGCGGCCTGAGTCCCCACCAGCGAGGCAGCGCCCCGCAGATGGCGGGCACGGATCTCCGCGTGGGCATTCCGCGCATCCTGCGCCGCCGGGCCCGCTGGGTCTCGGTGCGCCTGCGCCATCCCCGAGGCTGAGCGCCTTCTTCTTCGAGTCCCTCCCAGGGCTTCGAAGATCTTTACCGGTACGGCGGTCTACAGCGCGCAGCTGTCGCTGTCCACCTGCTGGTTGGCGGTACGCCCCTTGACGATGTCCTCCTGGATCTCGTCCGCGGTGAGGGCGTATCCGGTGTCGGCGTCGTCGAGGGACTTGGCGAACACCACGCCGTACACCTTGCCTTCCGGCGTGAGCAGCGGGCCGCCGGAGTTGCCCTGACGGACGGTCGCGAACAGCGAGTAGACGTCACGGCGGACGGTGCCGCGGTGATAGATGTCCGGACCGCTGGCCGGCAGCCGCCCACGCACGCGTGCCGCCCGGACGTCGTACGACCCGTTCTCCGGGAAGCCCGCGACGATCGCGCCGTCGCCGCTGTCCGCGTCGGTGTCCGTGAACTTCAGCGCGGGCGCCTTCAGATCGGGCACGTCGAGCACGGCGATGTCGCGCTTCCAGTCGTACAGGACGACCGTCGCGTCGTACTTCCTGCCCTCGCCGCCGATCTGGACGGTGGGCTCGTCCACGCCTCCGACCACGTGCGCGTTGGTCATGACGCGGCGGTCGCCGAAGACGAAGCCGGAGCCCTCCAGGACCTTGCCGCAGCTCTGGGCGGTGCCCATGACCTTGACGACGGAGCGCTTGGCGCCGGTGGCGACCTGGCTGCTGGCGAGCGCGGGGTCGGGCGGCTGGACCTCCTTGATCGGCTCGTTCGAGAACGGGCTGAAGACCTGCGGGAAGCCGTTCTGCGCGAGGACCGAGGTGAAGTCCTTGAACCAGGTGTCGGCCTGGGTGGGCAGCACCTCGGACACCCCGAGGAGCACCTTGGAGCTGCGGACCTCCTTGCCGACCGTCGGCATCGTGGTCTGCGCGAGGGCGGAGCCGATCAGCCAGGCGACCAGGAGCATCGCCAGGACGTTGACGAGGGCGCCGCCGGTCGCGTCCAGGGCGCGGGCCGGGGACCAGGTGATGAACCGGCGCAACTTGTTGCCCAGGTGGGTGGTCAGGGCCTGGCCCACGGAGGCGCAGACGATGACGACGACGACCGCGACGACGGCGGCGGTCGTGCTCACCTCGGCGTTGTCGGTCAGCGCGTCCCAGACGACGGGCAGCACATACACCGCCACGAGACCGCCGCCCAGGAAGCCGATCACCGACAGGATGCCGACGACGAAGCCCTGGCGATAACCGACGATCGCGAACCACACGGCGGCGACCAGCAACAAGATGTCCAGCACGTTCACGGCAGACACCCTGTCATGACCTCCAGTCGAGAGGGACCTGCTTGTCCTGGTCCCAGGGGCGCTCCCAGCCGGCGTAGTGGAACAGTCGGTCGATGATTCCGGCCGTGAAGCCCCACACCAGGGCCGATTCGACCAGGAATGCCGGACCTCGGTGGCCTTGGGGGTGCACGGCCGTCGCGCGGTTGGCCGGGTCCGTGAGATCCGCCACGGGGACCGTGAAGACCCGCGCCGTCTCGTTCGGATCGACCACCCCGACCGGGGTCGGCACACGCCACCAGCCCAGCACGGGGGTCACGACGAAGCCGCTCACCGGGATGTACAGCCGGGGCAGCACGCCGAAGAGCTGGACGCCTGAGGGGTCGAGGCCGGTCTCCTCCTCGGCCTCGCGCAGGGCGGCCCGCAGCGGCCCGTCGGTGCCCGGGTCGCCGTCCTCGGGGTCGAGGGCGCCACCGGGGAAGGACGGCTGGCCGGCGTGCGAGCGCAGCGAACTGGCCCGCTCCATGAGCAGCAGTTCGGGACCGCGCTCGCCCTCGCCGAACAGCACGAGGACGGCCGACTGCCGGCCCGCTCCGTCCTCGGGCGGCAGGAAGCGGCTGAGCTGCGGCGGCTGCACCGTCTCCACCGCCCGCACCACCGGATCCAGCCAGCCCGGCAGGCCTTCCTTGCTGAGCGTCACCGGACCGCCCCGCGTATTGCTCGCACGCGTCATCGCCACCCCCGAAGTCCTGCTGGTTCCAACGCCCGCCGCCCCCTTGATCGTTCCTGTCGGCGACCCTGAGATCGCCCCCGAGAACACCTCTGAGAGGGAGTCCGGGTCCCCGGCGGACAGTGCGCCGTCACCGGCGGGCCCGGCGAGCGGTCCGTCATCCGGCCGCCCCCAGCGGCGGTGCCGCCTTGCCGCCCGCGTCCAGGTAGGCCTGCGGGGGGTTGAGGCGCTGGCCCGGGAAGCCGCCCTTCTCGTACTTGAGGAGCTTCTTCGCCTTCTCCGGGTCCGTCTCGCCCTCGCCGTACGCCGGGCAGAGCGGGGCGATGGGGCAGGCGCCGCAGGCGGGCTTGCGGGCGTGGCAGATGCGGCGGCCGTGCCAGATCACGTGGTGCGAGAGGTCCGTCCAGTCGCTCTTGGGGAAGAGCGCTCCCACGGCGGCCTCGATCTTGTCCGGATCGGTCTGATCGGTCCACTGCCAGCGCCGCACCAGCCGCTGGAAGTGGGTGTCCACGGTGATGCCGGGCCGCCCGAAGGCATTGCCCAGCACCACGAAGGCGGTCTTGCGGCCGACGCCGGGCAGTTTGACGAGGTCTTCGAGGCGGCCGGGGACCTCGCCGCCGAACTGCTCCACCAGGCCCTTGGACAGCCCTATGACCGACTTGGTCTTGGCCCGGAAGAAGCCGGTCGGGCGGAGGATCTCCTCGACCTCCTCCGGGTTGGCGGCCGCCAGGTCCTCGGGGGTGGGGTACTTGGCGAAGAGCGCGGGTGTCGTCTGGTTGACCCTGAGGTCGGTGGTCTGGGCGGACAGGACCGTGGCCACCACCAGTTGGAAGGGGTTCTCGAAGTCCAGCTCCGGGTGGGCGTACGGGAAGACCTCGGCGAGCTCGCGGTCGATCCGGCGGGCCCGGCGGACGAGAGCGGTGTGCGACTCGGCGTTGGCAGGCTTGGCGACGACCGCGGCCTTCTTCGCGGGCGCCGTCTTCTTCGCGGGTGCCGCCTTCTTCACCGCAGCCTTCTTCGCGGGTACGGCCTTCTTAGCGGCCGTGGCCTTCTTGCCGACCGCGGTCTTCTTCGCGGCCGTCGTCTCTTTCACGGCCGTCGCTTTCTTCGTGGCCGTCTTCTTCGCCGGAGTCGCCTTCTTCACCGCAGCCTTCTTTGTCACTTTTGCCGGTTTCTTTCCGCCACCAGGGTCCTGTTCGCCCACAGCGGAATCACGACGTGCAGCCACCCGCCCAGCCCCCTTGGCCTGTGCTCTCACCGGCGATTTGGACACCCGGCCAGCCTAGAGCCCGACACTGACATCCGCCCCGGACCCAGGAGATCAGCCCCCAATTGGACCCCTGCCGCTTACCTCGGGACACCAGTGCGGCATCCTTGTGACAGATCACACTGTTTGGACCGTCCGGCAAGATGGGGAGCACGGTCCCCTGGTACCAAGGGGGCGCAAGATCCCCTGAGCAGGTCGACAAGGAGAGAACTCGTGGACGACGTTCTGCGGCGGAACCCGCTTTTCGCGGCGCTCGACGACGAGCAGGCCACGGAGCTTCGCGCCTCCATGAGCGAGGTGACCCTCGCGCGCGGAGACTCGCTCTTCCACGAGGGCGACCCCGGAGACCGGCTCTACGTGGTCACCGAGGGCAAGGTCAAGCTGCACCGCACCTCCCCCGACGGCCGCGAGAACATGCTCGCCGTCGTCGGCCCCGGCGAGTTGATCGGCGAGCTGTCGCTGTTCGACCCGGGCCCCCGTACCGCGACCGCCACCGCGCTCACCGAGGTCAAGCTCCTGGGCCTGGGCCACGGTGACCTCCAGCCCTGGCTGAGCGCCCGTCCCGAGGTGGCCGGCGCCCTGCTGCGCGCCGTCGCCCGCCGGCTGCGCAAGACCAACGACGCCATGTCCGACCTGGTCTTCTCCGATGTTCCCGGCCGCGTCGCCCGCGCCCTGCTGGACCTCTCGCGCCGCTTCGGCGTGCAGTCCGAAGAGGGCATCCACGTCGTCCACGACCTCACGCAGGAGGAGCTGGCCCAGCTGGTCGGCGCGTCCCGCGAGACCGTGAACAAGGCGCTCGCCGACTTCGCCCAGCGCGGGTGGCTCCGCCTGGAGGCGCGTGCGGTGATCCTGCTGGACGTCGAGCGACTGGCCAAGCGTTCGCGCTGACGCTGGTCTTGGCGGTACGACTTCGGGGCCCTTCTTAAGAGGTGGGCCCCGTTTTCGTGCCCGGCGTTCCCGGGGGCTCCGCCCCCGGACCCCCGTTCGGCCTGGACGGCCTCGTCCTCAAACGCCGGACGGGCTGATTTGGTGCCGAGCCTCTAAATAAGACCGTGTTCCTTCAGGTAGTCCAGCTGTGCCCGTACCGACAGCTCCGCCGCCGGCCACAGCGAGCGGTCCACGTCGGCGTACACATGGGCGACGACCTCGGACGACGTGCCGTGACCGTTCTCGACGGCCGTCTCGACCTGGGCGAGGCGGTGGGCGCGGTGGGCGAGGTAGAACTCGACGACGCCCTGGGCGTCGTCCAGGACCGGCCCGTGGCCCGGGAGCACCGTGTGGACGCCGTCGTCGACCGCGAGGGATCTGAGGCGGCGCAGGGAGTCCAGGTAGTCGCCGAGGCGGCCGTCGGGGTGCGCCACGACCGTCGTACCGCGGCCCAGGACGGTGTCGCCGGTCAGGACCGCCTGATCGGCCGGGAGATGGAAGCACAGGGAGTCCGAGGTGTGTCCCGGGGTCGGCACGACCAGCAGCTCCAGGCCGCCGACCCGGACGAGGTCCCCGGCGCCCAGCCCCTCGTCGCCCAGCCGCAGCGCCGGGTCCAGGGCCCGCACCTTCGTGCCGGTCAGCTCGGCGAAGCGGACGGCTCCCTCGGCGTGGTCCGGGTGGCCGTGGGTCAGCAGGGTGAGCGCGATCCGCTTGCCGGCCTTCTCGGCGGTGTCGATGACATTGCGCAGGTGCCCGTCGTCCAGGGGACCCGGGTCGACGACGACCGCCAGCTCCGAGTCGGGCTCGGCGAGGATCCACGTGTTGGTGCCGTCGAGAGTCATCGCCGAGGCGTTGGGCGCCAGGACGTTGACCGCGCGGGCGGTGGCGGGACCCGAGAGGACCCCGCCCCTGGGCTGACCGGGAAGGGCTGCTGCATCCGTCATGCCGTGGCTCCACCGGTCGAGAGGTCGGTCGGTTGATCGGTCGGATGGTCGGTCGGATGGTCGGTCGGGATGTGCTTGGTGAACTCGTCGTGGCCCGGCCAGGACAGCACGATCTCGCCGTCCGCCAGCCGCGCGCGGGCCAGCACGGCGGTCAGGTCGCGGTCCGGGGCCGCGGCGAGCGCCTGGGCGGCCGTGGCGTAGGGCAGCAGCTGGCGCAGGGTCGCGATGGTGGGCGGCATCATCAGCAGCTCGCCCTTGTCGTACGAGATCGCCGCCTCCTCCGGCCGGATCCACACCGTGCGGTCGGCCTCCGTGGAGGCGTTGCGGGTGCGCTGGCCGTGCGGTAGGGCGGCCACGAAGAACCAGGTGTCGTAGCGGCGGGTCTCGAACTCCGGGGTGATCCAGCGGGTCCAGGCGCCCAGCAGGTCCGAGCGCAGGACCAGGCCGCGGCGGTCGAGGAACTCGGCGAAGGACAGCTCGCGGTCGACCAGCGCGGCCCGGTCCGCCTCCCACTGGGGGCCGGTCGTGTCGCCGACCACGGAGTCGGGCGTCTCACCGGCGAGCAGGACGCCCGCCTCCTCGTACGTCTCCCGGACGGCCGCGCAGACGATCGCCTGGGCCTCTGTCTCGTCGACGCCGAACCGCTTCGCCCACCACGCGCGCGTGGGGCCCGCCCAGCGGATGTGGTGCTCGTCGTCACGGGGGTCGACGCCGCCGCCCGGATACGCGTACGCGCCTCCGGCGAAAGCCATGGAGGCGCGTCTGCGCAGCATGTGGACGGCGGGGCCGCCGTCGGTGTCCCTGAGGAGCATGACGGTGGCCGCGCGCTTCGGGGTGACCGGGGTGAGCGTGCCGTCCGCCAGCGCGCGGATACGTTCCGGCCAGTCCTGGGGAAACCACTGCCCATTCGCCATGGCCGGAGGCTATCCCCTGGTGCGCGAATGTTCGAGAGGTACCCGAGGTCAGGGCCCCGGCTCGCGGGTGACGCCTACGGAACGAGCTCCACCTGGATCTCGACCTCCACCGGAGCGTCCAGCGGCAGCACCGCCACGCCGACCGCGCTGCGCGCGTGCACGCCCTTCTCGCCGAGGGCGGCGGCGAGCAGCTCACTGGCGCCGTTGACTACGGCCGGCTGGCCGGTGAAGTCCGACGCCGAGGCGACGAAGCCCACGACCTTCACCACGCGCGCGATGCGGTCCAGGTCGCCGGCCACGGACTTGACGGCGGCCAGCGCGTTCAGGGCGCAGATGCGGGCCAGGTCCTTGGCCTCCTCGGGCGTGACCTCGGCGCCGACCTTGCCGGTGACGGGCAGCTTGCCCTCCACCATCGGGAGCTGCCCCGCGGTGTAGACGTAGACACCCGACAGCACGGCGGGCTGGTAGGCGGCCAGCGGCGGGACGACCTCCGGCAGGGTCAGGCCTAGTTCGGCCAGCTTCGCCTCGACGGCGCTCATGCCTTCTCCCGCTTCAGGTAGGCCACCAGCTGCTCGGGGTTGTTGGGCCCGGGCACGACCTGGACGAGCTCCCAGCCGTCCTCGCCCCAGGTGTCCAGGATCTGCTTCGTGGCGTGGACGAGCAGCGGCACGGTTGCGTATTCCCACTTGGTCATGTGGCCGACTTTAGCGGCTGGTCCGCAGGGCTCAGGGGGCGACTGTCGCCACGTTGTCCACAGGCTGCCGCGTAGCTTGCGCACAGACTGGTTAGGCTCGAAGACGTGAGCAGGCTCCAGGTCGTCAGCGGCAAGGGCGGGACCGGCAAGACGACGGTCGCCGCCGCACTCGCGCTGGCCCTCGCGACCGAGGGGAAGCGGACGCTTCTCGTCGAGGTCGAGGGCCGCCAGGGCATCGCGCAACTCTTCGAGACGGATGCGCTGCCCTATGAGGAGCGGAAGATCGCGGTCGCTCCGGGGGGCGGGGAGGTGTTCGCCCTCTCCATCGACCCCGAGCTGGCCCTTCTGGACTACCTCCAGATGTTCTACAAACTCGGGGGCGCGGGGCGGGCCCTGAAGAAGCTCGGCGCGATCGACTTCGCGACCACCATCGCACCCGGCCTCAGGGACGTCCTGCTGACCGGCAAGGCGTGCGAGGCGGTGCGCCGCAAGGACAAGAGCGGCCGCTTCGCGTACGACTACGTCGTCATGGACGCGCCCCCCACCGGCCGCATCACCCGCTTCCTGAACGTGAACGACGAGGTGGCGGGCCTCGCGAAGATCGGCCCGATACACAATCAGGCGCAGGCCGTGATGCGGGTGCTGAAGTCCAAGGAGACGGCCGTGCACCTGGTGACGCTCCTGGAGGAGATGCCCGTCCAGGAGACCGCCGACGGAATCGCCGAACTGCGCGCCGCGCGGCTGCCGGTGGGCCGGATCATGGTGAACATGGTGCGCCCGGAGGTGTTGGACGCGGCAGACCTGGAACTCGTCGGCAGCACACCGCGTACGGCCCTCGCCAAGTCCCTGTCCGCCGCGGGCCTCGGCGGGGCGCGGCGCGGCGGCAACGCGGAGAAGCTGGTGGACCCGCTGCTCGCCGAGGCGAAGGAGTACGCCGAGCGGTACGCGCTGGAGGAGGAACAGCGGTCGGTCCTGGCCGATCTGGGCCTGCCGCTGCACGAACTGCCGCTGCTCGCCGAGGGCATGGACCTCGGCGGGCTGTACGGGCTGGCCAGGGAGCTGCGCGGGCAGGGCCTGTCATGAGCCGGAGCACGAGTGGGCACCCGGACCGGGGCAGGAGTCGGTACGTGAGCCGGAGCATTGGTCGGAGCACGAGTCGGAAGCAGCGCGACCAGGGGAAGCAGGGGATGTCATGAGCCCGGAGGCGGCCAAGGCCGACGCCCAGGAGAACGCGCGACACCGCCTCTCCCCCGCGCGCGTGCTCGACGTCGACCCGCTGCTCGACGACCCGAAGACGCGGATCATGGTGTGCTGCGGCTCGGGCGGGGTGGGCAAGACCACGACGGCGGCGGCGCTGGGGCTGCGGGCCGCCGAGCGCGGGCGCAAGGTGGTCGTCCTGACCATCGACCCGGCCCGCCGGCTCGCCCAGTCCATGGGCATCGACTCGCTGGACAACATCCCGCGCCGGGTGAAGGGCATCGAGGACTCGGGCAACGGCGGCGAACTGCACGCGATGATGCTCGACATGAAGCGCACCTTCGACGAGATCGTCGAGGCGCACGCGGATCCCGAGCGGGCCGCCGCGATCCTGTCGAACCCCTTCTACCAGTCGCTCTCGGCGGGCTTCGCGGGCACGCAGGAGTACATGGCGATGGAGAAGCTCGGGCAGTTGCGGGCGAGGGACGAGTGGGACCTGATCGTCGTCGACACCCCGCCCTCCCGCTCGGCGCTCGACTTCCTGGACGCGCCCAAGCGGCTCGGGTCCTTCCTGGACGGCAAGTTGATCCGGCTGCTGCTCGCGCCCGCCAAGGTGGGCGGGCGCGCGGGCATGAAGTTCCTGAACGTCGGGATGTCGATGATGACCGGCGCCCTGGGCAAACTGCTCGGCGGCCAACTGCTCAAGGACGTGCAGACGTTCGTGGCCGCGATGGACTCGATGTTCGGCGGCTTCCGCACGCGCGCGGACGCCACGTACAAGCTGCTTCAGGCACCCGGGACGGCGTTCCTGGTGGTCGCGGCGCCCGAGCGGGACGCGCTGCGCGAGGCCGCGTACTTCGTGGAGCGGCTGGCGGCCGAGGACATGCCGCTGGCCGGACTGGTGCTCAACCGGGTCCACGGCAGCGGCGCCGACCGGTTGTCGGCCGAGCGTGCGCTCGCCGCCGCGGAAAATCTTGTGGAGCCCCGCATTGTCGATCAGCACGGCGGGAAAGCTGGTCTTCGTAACTCTCCCGACACGTACGGCAGTTCAGAATCTCCCGCAACCACAGCCCGCGACACGGCCGACGACGCCGCTGACGGGTCCACCACGTCCGAGCCCGGCTCCCCCGGTCCGGATCAGGAGGACCAGAGCGTCGACCGGCTCACCGCGGGCCTGTTGAGGCTGCACGCCGACCGTATGCACGTGCTCTCCCGCGAGCAGCGCACACGTGACCGCTTCACGGCTCGCCACCCCGAGGTGGCGGTGACGGAAGTGGCCGCGCTGCCCGGCGACGTACACGACCTCGTGGGTCTGCGGGACATCGGTGACCGGCTCGCGGCCAACCGGCCGGAGCTGCCCGAGGCCGACGGCGACTGAGCCGACGGCAGCGGCTGTTGAGGCGTGCTGCTGTTGCGACGACGAGGTGCCGAGGGGTCGCCTCAGCTCACCGCCGCGTAGTTCTCGTAGATCTCGTCGTCGTCGAGCGGCAGGATGCCCACGCCGCGCTCGTACTCGACACGAGCCGTCTCCAGCAGCCTGCGCCACGAGGTGACGGTCGGCCGCCGGCGCAGCAGCGCGCGGCGTTCCCGCTCCGTCATGCCTCCCCACACGCCGAATTCGACGCGGTTGTCGAGCGCATCGGCCAGGCACTCGGTGCGTACCGGACATCCGGTGCACACCGCCTTGGCCCGGTTCTGCGCTGCTCCCTGCACGAACAGTTCATCCGGATCGGTAGTGCGGCAGGCGGCCTGCGCACTCCAGTCGGTTACCCAGCCCATACCGGCGCCGTCCTCTCCCGAATCGAGGCTCCCCCACGGCGGTAGCGGCATATTCACCGCTGCCAGTTGAGGACGTTACGGAAGGTGGGCACAGCGCAACACCCCCTTCGGGCCCAATCTTGAATGGCCCGAACGGACTATGCGTAAGCGGCAGATCACCCGGGGGAGTGAGCTGGTGACATACGTGACTTTCCCGGAAAACCAGGACAGTTCAGCCGAGTCACAACGGGCACCTGGTGACACACAAGGCGGATTCGGACACGCCCCCACCAGAAAGTCGGGGAACCTCCGGAACGATTCGGGGTCGCCGGACGTATTGATACGTGGACCTACTGCTGTGACAGTTGTGAGCAGCTTAGGCCAAGGCATATACGTGTGTCCGGCGAATGAGAACGTAGGCTGCCCCCATGCCAAAGAAGCGTTCGGGCGGTGGTCTGTCCCCAACACAACAGGCCGCCAAGTTCCTAGGTGTCAGCGTCCTTGCCGGCGCCGTCCTGGCCGGCATCGCGCTGCCCGCCTTCGGCGCGCTCGGCCTCGCGGCGAAGGGTTCGGTGGAGAGCTTCGACGAGCTCCCGGCCAATCTGAAGACCCCGCCGCTGAGCCAGCGCACGACGATCCTCGACGCCGAGGGCGGCCAGATCGCGGCCGTCTACTCCCGCAACCGCACGGTGGTCGACCTCAAGAACGTCGCGCCGTACATGCAGAAGGCGATCGTCGCGATCGAGGACTCGCGCTTCTACCAGCACGGCGCCGTCGACCTGAAGGGCGTGCTGCGCGCCCTCAACAAGAACGTGCAGAGCAGCGGGGTCGCCGAGGGCGCCTCCACGCTCACCCAGCAGTACGTGAAGAACGTCTTCGTGGAGGAGGCCGGCGACGACCCGACGAAGGTCGCGCAGGCCACCCAGCAGACCCTCGGCCGCAAGATCAAGGAACTGAAGTACGCGATCCAGGTCGAAGAGGAGCTGGGCAAGAAGAAGATCCTCGAGAACTACCTGAACATCACGTTCTTCGGCGAGCAGGCCTACGGCGTCGAGGCCGCCGCCCAGCGCTACTTCTCCAAGCACGCCAAGGACCTGAACCTCCAGGAGTCGGCGCTGCTCGCGGGCATCGTGCAGTCGCCGACCCGCTACGACCCGGTGAACGACGAGGCGGAGGCCACCAAGCGCCGCAACACCGTGCTCGCGCGCATGGCCGAGGTCGGCGACGTCTCCAAGGCGGAGGCCGACAAGGCCATGGAAGCGCCGCTGGGCCTGAAGGTCAGCAAGCCCAAGAACGGCTGCATCACGGCCGTGAAGGGCGCCGGCTTCTTCTGTGACTACGTGCGCGAGGTGTTCCTGAACGACCCGGTCTTCGGCAAGACCAGCGCGGCCCGCGCGAAGATCTGGAACCAGGGCGGTCTGACGATCCGTACGACGCTGGACCCGCAGTCGCAGAAGGCGGCCCAGGCGTCCATCAAGGAGCACGTCTACCAGAGCGACGACGTGGCGACCGCCGCCACCATCGTCCAGCCCGGCACCGGCAAGATCCTGGCGATGGGCCAGTCACGGCCGTACGGCATCGACACCAAGGACCACCAGACCACGATCAACCTCTCGGTGAACCAGGACATGGGCGGCGGCGCCGGCTACCAGCCCGGTTCGACGTTCAAGCCGATCGTGGCCGCCGCCGCCCTGGAGGGCGGCACCCCGTCGAACCAGCAGTACTCGTCGCCGTACGAGATGAACTACCCGAGCCCGGTGTCGATCTGCAACGACAAGACCTGGCGCACGGACCCGAACAACCCGGCCAAGCTGACCAACGAGGACGAGTCGGAGCACGGGCCGTACTCGATGAAGGTGGCGACCGCAAAGTCGGTCAACACCTACTACGTCCAGCTGATCAGCGACATCGGCATCTGCCCGGTCATCGACATGGCCAAGAAGATGGGCGTGCAGCGGGCCAACGGCGGCAAGATCGACCAGGCGCCGTCCATCGCGCTCGGCACCCAGGAGATGTCCCCGCTGACGATGGCGAACGCGTACGCGACCTTCGCCGCGCGCGGCATGTACTGCACGCCGGTCGCCATCGAGTCGATCACGCAGACCGTCGGCGACCAGAAGAAGTCGCTCCAGGTGCCCAAGTCGACCTGCTCGCGGGCGATGTCGGAGACCACAGCGGACACCGTCAGCACGCTCCTGAAGGGCGTGGTCGAGGACGGTACGGGCTCCGAGGCGGGCCTCGGCAGCCGGCCGAGCGCCGGTAAGACCGGTACCACGGACAACCGCTACGCGGCCTGGTTCGTCGGCTACACCCCGAACATGGCGGCCGCGGTCTGGGTCGGCGACCCGGCCCACAAGCGCAGGATGACCAACATCACCATCGGCGGCATCACGCGCGACAAGGTGTACGGCGGTCAGGTGCCCGGTCCGATCTGGCGCGACATGATGAACGGCGCCCTCGAGGGCAAGCCGGTGGAACAGCTCAGCCTCGCCTACATCCCGCCGGACAAGCCCAAGGAGAAGGACAACGGGAACGACGACGGTGACAACGGCGACAACCGGGGCAACGACAACGGCGGCCTCATCGGCGGCCTGACCGACGGCGGCACGGACGGGGGCACCACCCCGACGCCGTCCTTCTCCCTCCCCGAGGGCTTCATCCAGGGGCAGGACGGGGGGAACAACGGGAACGGGAACGGGGGGCGCGGTTAGACGCCGGGCCACGGTTCACCGACGTTCTTGATCCGTACGACGAACGGCTCCTCACCTCCGTAAAGAGGCAAGGAGCCGTTCGTCGTACGTGTGCGGGGGCCGCTCAGCCGGCGAGCAGCTTCTTGACCACCGCGGCGACCCGGCCGCCCTCGGCCAGGCCGGCCACCTTCGGGTTCACGATCTTCATGACGGCGCCCATGGCCCGCGGCCCCTCGGCACCGGCCGCCTTCGCCTCCTGGACGGCCTGCGCGACGATCTGCTCCAGCTCCTCGTCGCCGAGCTGCTTGGGCAGGTACTCGGCGAGCACCACGCCCTCCGCCTTCTCCCGCTCGGCGCTCTCGGCCCGACCACCCTGCGCGAAGGCGTCGGCCGCCTCACGGCGCTTCTTCGCCTCCTTGGCGATCACCTTCTGCACCTCGTCGTCGGAGAGCTCGCGCTTCGTCTTGCCCGCGACCTCCTCCTTGGTGATCGCGGCGAGCGTCAGCCGGAGCGTCGCGGAGCGCAGCTCGTCTCGCTCCCTGACGGCGGCGGTGAGGTCTTCCTGCAGCTTCGACTTGAGCGACGTGGTCATGTGGTCGATTGTCGCAGGTACGTCGAGCTGGACGCCCGTTGATTTCGAGGAGCAGGGCGGAGTGGGGGGTGCGTGGGCGCACGCGGACTTGAGCGAGCCCAAGGGGCAGGAGGGCCAGCGGACTTGAGCGGGTTCGCCGGAGTTCGCCGGAGTCAGGGAGTCACAGAGGCGAGGGACCGCGGGCAAGCGGTGTCCGTGCGGTCTGACACGATGGCAGCATGCGCGCACGTTACGGAGTACCCCTGGGAATCGTGGCGGCCGGTGCCGCCGGAGTGGCCTACGCGGCGGGATTCGAGGCCCGCTCCTACCGACTGCGACGGGTGACGGTCCCCGTCCTGCCGGCCGGGATGCGCCCGCTGCGGGTACTTCAGGTCTCCGACATCCACATGGTCGGCGGCCAGCGCAAGAAACAGCGCTGGCTGCGCTCCTTGGCCGGTCTGCGCCCCGACTTCGTGATCAACACGGGCGACAACCTGTCTGACCCGGAGGGCATCCCCGAGGTCCTGGACGCGCTGGGCCCGCTGATGGAGTTCCCGGGCGCGTACGTCTTCGGCTCCAACGACTACTACGGCCCCAAACCCCGTAACCCCGCCCGCTACTTGCTGGAGAAGGTGCACGGCAAGCACGGTCTCAACGGCAACCCACCGGTCGTCGGCGCGATCCACAACCCGTGGGAGGACCTGCGGGACGGCTTCGACGCGGCGGGCTGGCAGAACCTGACCAACACCCGCGGGCAGTTGAAGGTCGAGGGCGTGTCCGTCGAGCTGACCGGCCTGGACGACCCGCACATCAAGCGCGACCGCTACGCCGAGGTGGCCGGCGGCCCGTCCGGTACGGCGGACTTCTCGATGGGCATCGTCCACGCGCCGTATCTGCGCGTCCTGGACGCCTTCACCGCCGACGACTACCCCCTGATCCTCGCCGGCCACACCCACGGCGGCCAGCTCTGCATCCCCTTCTACGGCGCCCTCGTCACCAACTGCGACCTGGACGCGGACCGGGTGAAGGGCTTGTCGACGCATCGTGCGGAGGGGCGTACGTCGTATCTCCACGTCTCCGCGGGCTGCGGCCAGAACCGGTATACGCCGGTGAGGTTCGCGTGCCCGCCGGAGGTGACGTTGTTGACGTTGGTGGGGCGGGACGAGGGGCGGGGACGGAAGTAAGGGGCAGGGGCAAGGGGGGTAGGCGGGCAAGAGGTACGGGGCACGGGGGCAAGGGCACGGGGTACGGGGGCAAGGGGTACGGGGTGGAGGGCTGGGCGTAGAAGACGGCAGGGCAGGAGTCGAGGAAACGGCGACGCCGACCAGCGAGCCGCCCGAACGGCGAGACGGCGAGACGCTGAAAGGGCGCGAGGCGCTGAAAGGGCGAGACGCCGAAACGGCAATGGAGTAACCCACACAGCCCGCCCGTATCGCCCGTTTCGTCCCTCCTGCTTAGCGTGAGGGCATGACCGCCCCGATACCCAGGGACATCCCGAACCTCCCCGCCATCCCGGGTGTACCCGCGCTGCTCCCCTCCCTCGTCCCCGCCACCGCGGTGGTGACTCCGGTACGCCGCCCACTCACCGCCGTCTACCGACTCCTGGTCGCCCTGGTCGCGGCAGGGGCGGTGACCGTGGACCTGCTGCTCGGCAGCCCGGTCCGCGTCCTGAGCCACTTCGCGATCCAGAGCAACATCCTGCTCGCCCTGGTCCTGGTCCTCTCGGCCCGCCGAGCCTGGTCGGCCCGCCGCCCGCTCCCCTCGGCACTGACCGGCGCGACCCTCCTCTACGTCGCCATCACCGGCCTCGTGTACCACCTGCTGCTGGCGGACGCGGCGACTCCGTTCTCCGTGACGAGCGGCTCCCTGACCGGCTGGCAGACGATCACCAACCAGGTCCTGCACACGGTGACGCCGATAGCGGCGGTCCTGGACTGGCTGCTGATGACCTCCCCCGGCCGCCTGCACCTCCGGCAAGCGGCGGCGTGGTTGCTGTACCCCCTGGCGTACCTGGCCTTCTCACTCGGCCGCGGCGAGCTGATCGTCCCGGGCACGCGGGGGCGCTATCTCTACCCGTTCCTGGACGTCGACCTCCACGGCTACAAGAGCGTCCTGGGCAACGCCCTCCTCCTCGGCCTCGCCTTCTACGCCCTCGCGATCCTGCTGGTCGCCCTGGACCACGCCCGCCCGAACCTGATCCGCCACCGCCCCAAAACCGGATTTCGTCTCGGGCCACCCGTGGGCTAAAGTAGCGATGTCGCCGCGACGAGCAGTACAGCGGCGACATCGGGGTGTAGCGCAGCTTGGCAGCGCGCTTCGTTCGGGACGAAGAGGTCGTGGGTTCAAATCCCGCCACCCCGACGCTGGTCAGAGGCCCATTCGCTTGATCGCGAATGGGCCTCTTTCATGCCCGGGGGGCCAAACAGGGGGCCAAAGGGATTGAGTCAGGCCACCGCGTCGCCCTCGCCCTGGTCCTCCGCGTCCGCCCCTTCCTGATCTTCAGCGAAGATCTCGTCCATGGCTTCCGCCCCCTGTGTGATCACCGGACGAAGCTGCTTGCGGTAGACCGCTTCTGTCGTCGTCTGGCTGCTGTGACCGACCAACAGCGCGATCCGTTCCAACGGGATGCCGTGATCCGAGAGCAGGGACACGAAGCTGTGCCGCAACTCCCGCGGAGTCCACTCAGGCTTCAGCCCCGCCTTCTTCACGATGGCCTTGAAGTCTCGCCGAACGTTGGCCGCATCGAGCGGTTCGCCGCTCCGGGTCGTGAAGACACGGCCGGCCGGACTCCACTCCTTTCCCTTCGACGCGCGCTCTTGCTTCTGCCACCTCCGATGCTCTTCGAGCACTTCGACCACCTGCTTTGGGAGAGCGATAGTCCGGCGGCTCTTCCTGGTCTTGGTCTCACCGTGCTTGCGCACCGAGCGCCACACTGCGACGTGTGCCGGAATGCCGTCTTTCGTCTCCAGGAACACGTGATCCCAGGTGAGGGGTCGCGCCTCTTCAGTCCGTACGCCGCTCAGGAGCGAAAGCACCAGATAGGCGTACAGCCGCGATCCGCGCGCCTCGGCCAGAACAGCCTTTGCCTGTTCCAAGTTCAGAGCTTTGCTAGGACGGCCGGGGCGTCCTTCCGGCACGGTGACGAGTAGTGCGACGTTCCGCACGGCCTTGTCCCTGCGCTGCGCATGCGTGATCGAACGGCGCAAGACGGCGAGCAGGTCGCGGAGACTTCGGGTGGCGAGGAATTCGGCCCTGTCGTCCAACCAGTCGTCTGCGTCGTCTGCGGTGAGGTCGCGCAGCTTGGCTTTGCCGATGAACGGAATCAGGTGTTTGTCTGCCAAGGTGCGGTTCTTGCTCACGGTCGTCTCATCGCGGCCCTTCAGACCGCCCTTCAACCAGTCGTTCACCGCATCGGCCACGGTGTAGTTGACGGGTGACTTGACGCCGGTCTGCACCTCCTTTTTCAACTCGCGGATCTTGTTGCGAACTTCCGTCTTGGTCTTCCCGTACACCTTCGGCCGGCGGCGCTTGCCGTTCGGCGCGTGTCCCAGGGAAACGGCTCCCACATAGCTGTTCTTGGCCGGGTCCCAATAGATCGTGTCCTGACCATGGCCTGCCCTACTACGGGCCTGCTTCGGAGTCTCGGTCATGCTGTGTTGCGCCTCCAAACGACATGGCCGCGCCCTTAAGGGCGCGGCCATGTCGCGGTGGGTGGTTGGGAGTTCAGGCGGTGGCTTCTGCCTCGCGCTTGAGGAGTTCGACGTACTGCGAGATGTACTCAGGCGGTACGAGTCGACGACGGCCTATGCGAACTGTCCGAAGACGTCCGAGCCGTATCTCCTCGTAGACCATCGAGCGGCCGATCCTGAGAGCTACGGCGGCCTCTTCGGGCTTGTAGAGGACTTGTTCATCAGGTGAAACAGCGGTGCTCACGCGGCGGCGCCTCCTCGGCAGGGACTCAGGGGCGGTGGCCCCCTTCCTGTCAGGTCCGCTACTTCCGCTACCTCCGCTACCGCCCTGGTCAGGAGCATGATCGAGGTAGCGGATAGGGGTAGGGGTAGGGGTAGCGGATGAATTCGCTACCGGCCCTCGGGGTGCTGCGGGACCGGTAGCGGATAGAGCGGTGCGGGTAGCGGACGAATCCGCCTTTGCCGCTACCTTTTTCAGGCCTCTGACCTGCTCGGTAGCGGCGGTAGCGGAAGTAGCGGACTCTCAGGGGGTGGGGGGCAGTAGCGTTCCCACGCGTCGTGGAGATCCGCGGCGTAGTAGCCCTTCATCACGCTGCCACCCGCTTTGATGTTCCGTGCCGCTATCGGGGTGTTGTCCGCGGTCATGTACTCGCGCAGCATCCGTGCCAGCCCTCGCGCATCCAGCGGCTTGCCGCTCATGTCCGCCCACGGCGCCTCGTCGAGACTGTGCAGGCGGTCGAGAACGGCCACCGTGGGCAGACGGTCAATGCCGTTGAACACGTGGTCGCGCAGGTCGATAAGCAGCCGGATACCAATGCTGCCCTTGTCTCCGACCTTGGCCGCGTTCACGAGTTCCACGCATGCTGTGCGTGCTCGCTCCGGCCACTCGCCGCCGGCAGCGTCGGCAACCGCGATGAGCGGTTCCCAGACGTCCGCCGGCCGATCCGTGACCTCCGGGGGCAATTCGGGAAACACCCCGTCGACCAGGTGCGCCACGGACTGTGCCCAGTTGGTGAGCCGGTCGCGCAGCGCATTGCCTTCCTTCTCATGGATGCGCTGCCGGTAGGGCTCCACATACTCGTTCCTCGCACGGCGGCGCATCCGGATGATAACCGAGCGGGTCAGGATCGTGTCCGGCAGCGAGCCGAGCCCCGCCATCGCCACCGCGCAGTACGACGGGAACTCCTGTACTTGCTGATTGGCTCCGTCTCCGACGCAGCGCCACATGCCGACCCCGCGGCGATGTCCGGCATTGAGGAATCCGCGAAGGGGCTCGTTGTCTCCAGCCTTGGGGCCAAAGACCGTATCGACTTCGTCGAACAGGATCGTGGGACGCGTCTCCAGAGTGGAGACGGCACGGAAGAGCACCGAGGCGGACGCGTTGGCCGCAACGAGCGGCTTGGGCACCAGGGTTTCGATGATCTCCAGTGCTCGCGACTTCCCCGATCCGGGTTCCGGCGAGAGGAACGCGATACGGGGTGTGGCGTCGAAGCAGTCGAGCAGATGTGCGTGCGCGTTCCACAGCGTGACTGCGACGTAGGCGGCTTCGAGGGGAAAAACGTTGAAGCGACGGTGGAAGGCTTCGACCTCATCGAGCAGGGCGGAACCGTCCGTGGGGTGTGCCGGCGGATTGGTGCTCATGCCGCAGCCCTCTCTTCCTGGGTGGTGCGGAGCGGGCATTCGTCGCGGTGGCCGGTGTGGTCGGCGATCAGGGCCAGCACCCTCGTGTGGCCGACCGCGCTGCGGTCCCTGCCGCACAGGCACTTCGAGGTGGCAGTGGGCACGGCGCCGCGTGGGGCGCTGATGCACAGCCACGCGACCGGGAACCGGCCGTCGTCCGCGCGCGGGCCAGAACCAAAAGCAGTGCGGACGCCTACGGCGGCGCCTTTCGGCTCGCCCACGGCCGTACCGGGCACCCGTGGTGCGGCGGCGCGCGGACCGGCCGGGGTGGCGGGAAGGCTCTTCAGGGAGGGGGCGGGAGGGGTGCTCATGCCGCCCTCCCCTGGCTGTTGCGGGCAATCGACCAGTTCAGACCGCTGCGAATGGTCGCCTCGCAGGACCGCGGAGCAAGACCGGCCTGCTCCCCCGCCCACTGAAGAGCCTCCTCAACCCGCTCCCTGGGGAGGTCGCCCCACGCGATGAACCGCCCCAAGGCTCGCGCTGCCCGGAGCAAGGTGGCGTTGCGCTCACCCTCCGGTGCCGTGCGCACGCTCGCGGTTTCAGCGTTCAGACCCGATACGGCGTAGCTGGACGCTCGAACCGATGACGGTGCAGCCGATAGTGCCCGCGATGCCTGACGGACCGTCAGGCGGCCGTACAGCCATTCCGGCAGCGGAGCGGGCGGGGTGTCGTCGACGATCGCGTAGGCACCGGCGGGTGTGAGGCTGCCGGGGGCGACGACATAGCCGCCCCAAGCGCGGGTGTCGATGCGCTTGCCGAGCCGTCCGGCCGTGTTGCCGAGCCGCACGCCGGGCGGGGCGGTGAAGTACAGGTGGATCCCGCCGCTCGCGGTCCGCGTCGTGCGGGTGGTGGGGATGGCCTGTCCGGCGCGCTCGCAGAGCGCCGCAAAGGTCGTCACGCCGGAAGGCGTGTCCGCACTGCACTTGCGCTTGGGCATGTCGAGGTCGACGACAACCAGCCCGGACGGACCGGTCGCAATGCCGACGTTGAACGGCAGGTCGCCCCAAGCGCGGCGGATGCGGTCCGGGTCGATGGTGGCGCGCTCTTCCCACTTGCGGTGACCGCCTGCGCAGTCCCCGATGCCAGGGCAGACGTCTTCACCGTGCAGGGCCGGACGCTTGTCGCCGGGGCGAAGCGGGAGGACGGCCCACCCTCGCTCGGCAGCGTCCAACGCGGCGAATAGGAGGTGGCGGTTCATCCGCTCACCCCCGACATGCTCGATGGGGTGGCATGGGCCGGACGGCCCTCGCCGAATGTACGACGTTGGGTCATGCTGTAGGTCTCCTGCTCTCTTGGAGGGACTGGAGAACCGGGGCGGGCGCAGGCTTGTGGTGAGACGGCGCCCGCCTCGGGCGTAGCTAGGCGATATCCAGGGTGAGCTGGGACGGGACAGGGATCGTGGCCTCGGGGACGCTGACCGCGAGCAAGGTGCGGTAGGCGAACACGGCCTGATGAATGACCACCCCGTTGCCGAGGATTTTGAGCTGGTCGGAGCGGGACAGTCCCAGGTCCGCGCCGGTCACCCAGCCCAGGTCGGCGCCCATCATCCATTCCACGAACGCCGGTGACAGGCGCCGGTTGCCCTTCGTACCGGGTTCCGTGGGTTCGGGTGCGGGGCGTCCCAGTACCTGCTCCCAACGGTGGATGGCGGGGCCGTAGTCGGTGCCGTTGGTGGCCACCCACCGTTCGTCCAGGCGCACTGCCTGGCCGGGCAGGTAGTAGTTGCCCGCCTTGTCGCGTTGGTTGGGTCCGCCGTGCGGTCCGTCGGACGCCTTCGGGGTGGGCAGCAGGTCGCGGACCAGGTACTCGATGGAGGGGCGTGAGCTCGCACCGGGTGAGGCGGAGCGGTTGCGGCCGTAGCGGGCGGCGGTCGGGGTGGGCAGCAGGTTGACGACCACCTCGTTCAGCGGGCGTGAGTTGGTTCCTAGCAGGTTGGAGGCTCCGGACTTCCAGTCGCGTGCGGCGGGGGTGGGCAGGAGGGTGACGGCGGTGCGCAGGTTCATGCCGCCCTGTCGTTTGGCGGAGGTGCCGGGGCCGCCGGTGCCGTCGGCGGCGGCCGGGGTGGGTAGCAGGCTCAGGCGGCCGTCGGGGGCAGTAAGAAGACCACTTCGTCCTCCAGCGTGGGCCCGTGCCCGCCGGCCTTGCGCTTGTCGGGGTGCTGGGGTCCTCCGTTGCGTCCCAACTGTGAGGTGGGGGTTTTCAGCAGAGGGATAGGCGACGGCGAACCAGCGGTCGCGGCGGTGGCAGGCGCCGACTTCGGGGTCTCCAGCGCGTAGGCACATCCAGCGTGCGTCGTACCCGATCGCGGCCAGGTCGGCGGCAACGACGTCGAGTCCCCGGGACCGGAGGGCGGCGACGTTTTCCAGGAAGACGAGGCGGGGTCGTAGGTGGCGAATGGCTTGGGCGATGGTTTTCCAGAGTCCTGAGCGGTCACCCGCGATCCCTCCCCGGGGTCCGGCGTTGGAGATGTCCTGGCACGGGAAGCCAGCTGTCAGCGACCGGGGGCGTGCGATCTCGGCGGCGAGCGCGGGCCAGTCGACGGCGGTGATGTCCCCGAGGTTGCGGATGCCGGGCAGGCGGGCGGCGAGCAGGCGGGATGCGGCGGGGTCCTTCTCGCCGACCAGGACCGTGGGCAGGCCGGTCACCGTTTCCACGGCCTGGTCCAGCGCACCGGAACCGGTGCACAGGCTGACGTTGCCGCCTTCCGACGGTATGAGGGGTTGGGTCATGCTGGAGACCTCCAACAGGTCTGATGCGGACTGGTTGGGCATGGGTGGCCGCGGTTCTTTGGCGAGAGGTGGGGCCGCCCTGCTTTTCCGGGCGATTGGGGGAGCTGTGAGTAGTGCGTTACTCGCGTTGATGGCGGCGGTGTTCGGTGTGACAGGAACCTTGCTGGCGCCCGTTCTCTCCCAGCACTCACAAGCCAAAGCTCTGGCAGCGGACTTTGAGCGGCAGCAGCGAGCAGCCCAGAGACATTGGCAGCGAGAGCAGTTTCAGGCGGAGTTCGAGAAGCGGCGTGCGGGTTACATCGCGGCGAACGCCGCTATGAGCAGGTATCGCGTCCAATTGATGATCTATCTCTGGCGTGTTCGTCGAGAAGAGGTCGACGATGCCGCCAAGCAGGAGCTTGAGGCAGCACGCCATGCGCACCACGCGGCCTTTTCCGAGGCGCAGATGATTGCCTCTGACACCGTTCTGGAACATTTGGACCAGCAGGCCATCGCCCTGGGAACTGCGTACGGCAGGACGAAGGACTTGGAGGAAGGCCATCCGGGTCCAGAGGGCTCCTTCGAGGAAATCGAGGCGTACTTGGGTCAGTTCTGGCAACGCTCTCGGGATATGCGGCGCGCAATGCGTGACGACCTGGGTGCCAGGGACACGCATGGCCACTCACCACAGATCGACTCTCTTTGACGCGGCTGTGATCAGCCGTGGAAGTGGCTGCGCTTGACCACGGCTTTGCGGATGTTGACCGTGGTCCCGCCGCTGTGGCGGCCGCTCGGACGAAAGACCTGCACGGCGACGAACCCGCCGAAGATGACCGCAGCAAGCGTGATGAGCTGAGTGATCAGCGCGGTCAGGGCGGTGATGAAGGTGGTAAGCAGAAGCAGGCCGCCGCACACGGCGAGGAACCCGACGCCTCCGAGCGCGGTGTTCACGGCCGCGCGGGAGACGGCCGGCTTGGCCGTGGTGACCGGGTCGGGCTGCGTGGGCGTGAGCGCGTAGCCGGTGACGACGCGGCCGTCAGGCAGGACGATGCTCGCCACTGACGGGATGGTGCCCGGCTGGACCGGGATGAGCGGCGCGCTGTGCGCGGGGGTGATCGGAGTGGGGTGGTGGACTTCGACGCCCGCACTCTGATGTCCGGCCGAACGGCGGTACGTGGTGGGCTCGTTCACGTCTGTCTCCCCTTCTAGCGGCCGGTGCCGGCGAGGGCGTCGGTGACGGCGGTCATGAGTTGGTTGACGGTGTCGGCTGCGCCGGTGTCGGCGAGGTAGAAGCCGAACAGGGCGACGACGACGGCCGCGCCGAACCCGACGGCCTTGAAGCGCAGCAACAGCGCGGCCACCACGGCGAGTAGCAGCACGATCGGGATGGTGAGGACCATGTGGTTCTCCCGGGTCAGCGGTGGGTGCAGGTGGGGTAGGCGGACTGGTGGAAGCAGCGTTCGTAGTCGTGGCCGGTGACGCGAAAGGTCTCGCGGTGGCCATCGGGGGCGGTGACGGTGAGGCGGTAGCGCCAGCCGCCGGACTTGAAGTAGGTGGCGCTGCGGTCGGTCACGGTGCCGTCCGGGCCCGGGGCGTACTGCGGGCCGCACGCGGTCAGCGTTGCGAGGAGCGCTACGGTCGCGACAGCGGCGGGAGTGAACGTGCGCATGGCGGGGTTCCTCCCGGGGCTCAGTTGGTGGTGCCGGCGCGGTAGATGCGCGCCCAGCGGTTGTAGAGCCAGCGGCCGGCGCGGATGCGCTTGCCGTGGCCCTTGCAGCGGCGGCAGTCCTTGCCGCGCTTCTGGCGTCCCTTGCGGTCGGTTTTGATCGCGAAGCCGAAGCCGCGGCACTTGCGGCAGGTGCCGTACGGGCTGCCCGCACACACACCGACGTAACCGAGAGTGACGGCAAGCAGGCAGGTGCTAGCAAGGAGCAGGGAGGTCATGGGGTGCCTTCCAGGCAGGGTTTCCGGCGTTCTCGCAGGTCGGGTGCTAGGTGCGAGGTTGCTGATCAGGGCCGGTTCGGGGTGCTAGAGGCGCTGCTAGGTCTAGCAGCGCAGGGTGCTAGACCTAGCAGCGGTGCGCGTCAGTCCCCGGACCGCTTTCCGTCACGCTGGGTGATGGCGGTGGTGAGGTCGGCGCGGGCGATGCCGCGGCGGGTGGTGCCCTTGCCCTTGTCGGTGGTGCCCCACACGTCCTGTGCCGTGATGCCGTGCGGACGCAGGTTGGTGGTCACCGTTTCGGCCTTCCAGCCGCCGTAGACCTCCGGGCGCAACGCGGCCAGGCGGGCGGCGACCTTCTCGTTCCACACCTTGTCCTCATCCGCGGCAACGACGCGCAGGATGTCGGCGAGCAGGTCGTAGGCGGCCTCGCCGCTGTCGGGGGTCTCGCCGATGGCGTGGCCGGTGATGTTGCCGTAGGCCTCGCGCATCTTGCGGGCGCGCACGACGACGTGTTCGGCGCCGACCGCGTCCACGAACGCGGACGCGACGATGCGCGGGTCATCGCCCTCACCGGACATCCAGCAGATTCCGCGGTCGGAGCGGGAGAACATGGTGGCCCGGTAGCCGGCCTTGTAGGCGCCGGTGCCGAGGACCATGTCGTTGGCGGTGTGGCCCATGACCTTGAGGCAGAACCGCAGTACCGCGTTGGCGGAGATGCCCGGGGGCAGGGACTTGGCGTCCGGGCGTTGGGTGCCGAACAGGGCCACGATCCCCAGCGCGGGACCGCGTTTGCCCAGGTCGGTGCAGATCTCTTCGATCTCCGCGCCGTACTTCTCATGCTCGAAGGGGACTTGGCACTCATCGAACCCCGCCACGATCGGGTGCAGCCCGAGCGCCTTGTCGTTCGCCAACTCCGGGGTCACCTTCGACTCCGGGCAGCGGGTGCGCGGCAGGGCCTTGATGACCTTCGCGCGGCGGCGCAACTCCGCCCGCAACTCCCGCAGGGCTTGGAGGACGTAGAGGATGTCTTCGTCCTCATCGCCGGCGCGGTAGCGGTGGCAGACCGGTTCCAGGGCGCCGAAGTCGCCGGTGCCCTTGAAGTCGAACGCGTACAGCACCGCGCGCGGGTCCAGGGCGGCAATCAGCAGGAACAGGCGCATCAGGAACGTCTTGCCCATGCGCGGGATCGAACCGACCACGACCGAGGCGAACATGAGGGTGACGGCGACGTCGCCCATGCGCTGGTCGTTGCCGAACACGACCGGCTTGAACAGGTCCACGGTGCCCGACTTCAGCAGTGGCCAGGCGGGTTTGGTGGTCTCGTTCATGGGCTTGTCGCCCACCCACAGGATCAACCGGCCCTCGTGTTCGTCCGGGTCGGGCGCCGGCCACACGCAGCCGACCTTGCGGCGCAGTCCGGACGCCATCTGCTTGCGGGACTCCATGATGTCCTCCGGGGTGACACCCCAGGGAAGGTCGAGGTCGGCGCGGTAGCCGGGGCCGTCGCGGGTGATCTCGGAGGTGAAGCGCATCCCGTTCATGTCGCCGCCCTTCTTGATGGCGGCGCACAGCTTCGGGTTGCCGATGTTGTCCAAAGCGCGCAGCACGATGGGACCGGTGAGCTTTTGAATCTCGGTCTTGAGTACCGCGGGCCCGATCACGGGGTGGTCCTGCGGGGCACCCCAGAACCCGCAGACCAGCACCGCGGCGCAGGCCAGCACGCCCAGCCAGGCGGGGGCCATGACGTACAGGGTCAGCGCGAACAGGCTGCCGAAGACGAGTGCCACGGTGGTCACCAAAACTCGCAGCCGGACTCGTCCGTCGCGCTGACGCGAGAGTTTCAGGTACTCGGCGGTGTTCTCCCGCCGCACCTCGTACGCGCGCAGCGGGGCGCCCTCCGCGTCCCACACCCACTGATTGGTTTCCCGCACGAAACGAACGGCGCCGCGGGGCGAGTTGAGGGTGAGCTGGAAGGCGTACCAGGGGGTGCGGATGCCGTGGAAGGCGGTGGCGTAGAACGCGTTGCCCGTCGCTCGCTGGGCGGTCGAGACGAACCCCGGCTTGGAGGTGAGCCACGTCGGCAGGATCGGCCGCCGCTTGTAGGTCGTGATGCCCGGGGCGGGGAGGTCGGGCCGGTCGACCGGTCGGGCGACCGGGTCGGGCGACTCCTCATCATGGGAGTCGGCCGACTGGTTGCCCGACTCGGTCGGGCGGGAGTCGGGCAACCGGTCGCCCGGGGCGGTCGACTGGTCGCGGGCGGATCGGGCCTTGTCGAGGTCGACCACATCCGCGCCGGAGTCGGGGCCGGAAGAGTTGGCCAACTCGGCTTCGAGCCGGTTGAACAGTTCGTTGTCGTCGGGCTGGTTCACTGAATGGGTTCCTTCCAAGAGGAGGAAGGGCGGGGTCGGTCCGTCGCTGTAGGAGGTGTGCGGACGGACCCCGCCGGCTCGCGGTGCAGGGGTGTTCAGGCGGCGCGCTGTTCCTCGGGGTAGGCGCAGAGGATGCACATCCCGAGCGAGGTCGGGAGGCAGTAGTCGTAGATCACGCCGCATTCGGGGCAGGTGCGGCGGGCGAGCATCGCCAGCGCGAGCGCACCGCATTTGCGGGAGGTCATCGGCCGTACCGGCTTGGCCAGGTCGACGCGGTAGAGGTAGGCGACCTGCACCCCCGACTTGCGGCCCCGGTGACGGCGCATCACCTGCGCGGCGACCGGCTGACCGCCCGGACGCAGTCCGTCGGCACGGAGTTGGCGGCGGGTGGCGTAGCCGTCCGGAGCGAACTTCCAGGGGAAGGTGGGCACTCCGAACTGAGCGCCGGACGGGTCGAAGCACTTCGTGTAGCCGGACATCAGGCGGCCACCGCAACGACCGGAGAATCGGTGCGCGCGCCGACGCGTCCGGAACGGCGACTGGCGACCGTGGCGAACAGCCAGCCCAACCCTGCGCGGCGCATTCCCGCGCGAGCCTGCTTGGCCGCGTACATCGCCTCATCCGCCCGCCGCAACAGCCCCGACAGGTCATCGGCGGGGAAGTCGGCGGCGCGGACCCAGCCGAGTGAGACCGTGGTGTGCGCGGCAGGGTCCTGGCCGTCGACCGGTCGGGCGAGCACGCCGTGCAGTACGGCGAGCATGTCCGCCGCGGTGCCGTGGTCGTCGATCAGGACGGCGGCGAACTCATCGCCCCCGAGCCGTCCGGCGACCCCGCGCGGTCCGACGTGGTGGGCGAGGCGTTCGGCGGTTGCCTTCAACAGCGCGTCGCCGGCCGGGTGCCCGTAGGTGTCGTTGATGTGCTTGAACTTGTCGACGTCGGCCAGCACCACGACCGCGCGTGGGTCCTTGAGCAGGGTGGTGGCGCGGCGGGTGAAGCCGTCGCGGGTGCGTAACCCGGTGAGCGGGTCACGCCGTGCCGTGTTCAGGCAGCCTCGCAGCCACCACACGTGCACCGCCCAGCCGGCGAGCAGGGGCAGCGTGGACAGCAGGACCGTGGTCAGGGTGTTCATGCGGCCACCCCTTCACTGGCGTTGACGGGGTGCAGGGCGCGGCCGTCGGCTCGTTCGGCGAGCAGGACGTCACGCACCTGCCGGGCGGCAGCGGAACCGCAGTGCAGCGCCTTGCGCAGCGCCTCAGCGTTGATCGCGCTGTCGTCCCAGTCGGCCGTGAGCGTGCGGGCTTCGGCGAGCAGGTCGGCCGGGGTGCGTTGCGGTGCGGCGGCCTTGGGCTTGGCCGGCTGCTTGCGCGGTGCCTTACGCGGTTCGGGCTTCGGGGTCTCCGGCGGTGCGGGAGGAGCGGTCATGTCGCCGTTGGCGGGGGCGAGTTCGCCCATGCGCAGCATCACGCGTTCGCGCCGCGGGGTCTTCGTCCGCCACTTGCGGCCGTAGGTCTCGCGCAGGTCCGCGTGGGCCAACTGCCGTTCCTTCTCCCGCTTCAGTGCCTCGGTGTAGGAGGTGACCTCCCACAGCGTCATGCGGCGCCACAGTGCGAAGGTGGAGGGGAAGGCGAGCAGCCAGCGGGAGAACCGGATCTTCTCCATGCGCCGGCCGGTGGCCGCGCCGATGCGGACGGCGTAGATGTGCGCGCCGATCTCGGAGAACACCACCCACAACAGCGGCATGGTGCCGTGCGCGACCTTCGCGGACAGGGAGTGTCCAGCGGCGACGTTCAGCCCGCACGTGATCAGCGTGAGCGCCCAGGGCACGAACCGCACCCACGCGAGCGCCATGTCCATCCGGATCAACAGCAAGTTGGCCACGGTGAACACCGGGATGGCCACGTCGATACCGACCGGCAGCATCCACGGCGTACTGAACCCCCAGCGCAGCGCGGCGGCGGACACCGCGTCGAAGGAGGAGATCAGACCCAGCGCACCGACGCCGGCAGCGGCCAGGGCGCCGATTCCGGCGAGGCCCAACTCAGGTCGTGTCAGCGGCGGAACGGCCGCACGCTCGTTGCTCTGTGTCGTGTCGGTGGCGGTCATGCCGCGCCTCCCTGGAAGAGAGGGTTGACCATGCCGGTCAGCGCGGCGATCTCGTCGCCGCTCAGGACCGTGTGTTCGTTCATGGCGTGCGCGGTGGTGCGGATCTCGTGCCACAGGTGGCCGACCTTGCGGCGGGCCATGCCCTGCACCATCCCCCACGACTTCCCGCCCGCAGGAACGTGACCGCGACCGAGCCGGTAGCCGAAACGGGCCAGCACGTCGATGGCCAGCTCACGGTCATGCTCGGCAGCGCACGCAGCGGAGCGCTCCGGGGTCCACAGCCCGTAGGCCATCAGGTAGGTGACGTGAGCGAGCGTGCCGGCCGCGCACTGCGCCGCGAAGTGCCACGGCGAGGTACCCGCCGCCTGGTGCACGGTCCTGCCCGTCAGTGCCCACCGGCCGGGCTCCGTCTCCCACGCGATGACCTCGGAGGAGACGATGTGCATGCCGTAGGCCAGCGACAGCACGGCATGGCCGGCCTCGTGGAAGGCCATGCCCAACCGGGCCTGCTCGTAGGTGAGCGGGATCTCTTGCAGCGGGCGCGGCTGGCCGGTGTGGTCGGCCAGGAACTCGGGGGCGGGGGCCATGGTCGTCATGCCGCCACCCCCCGGCGGACGGTGTGACTGCGGGCGGTGCGGACCAGCGGGGCAACGTCGAACAGTTCCGGGTGCGCCTCGACAACGCCGGCCGCAATGCGAATCAGGTCGTCGGGCATCTCGGGGTTCTCGGCAAGGATGTCGTGCGCCGCATCCTCACGGGCCATGCGCTCTTCGTTCGTCTCGCCCTCGACCCCGAGCCACAGCTCAACCGGAGTGCCAAAGGCCAGCTCGATGAAGTCGTTTACGGAGACGGCCTGATGACCGCCGATGTAGGTACGCATTCAGGGCTCCTGAAATGGAGGGACATGGAGCCGGAGCGGTACAGGCGTGTTGGTGAGACGGTGACCGTTCCGGAAGTCCCGAGCCGCAAGTTGCGGCAGGGGGTAGCGCCCCGGCGGGAGTCGAACCCGCCTACGACCATCGGGGCAGTTCTGAAGCAAGCGGGGCCGACGACCTGAACGCCAGGCCGGGCCCGCTTGCAAGATCAGGTGCGCGAGTCTTTCTCCGCGCGAGCCGCCTTCTTGGAGCTGAGGACAGGCGGTAGTTCCTCGGTCCACTGTTGAGTTCTCAAAGTGCGGTAAGCGCGGGGCCCGCGGCGCGCGGCAGAAGCCGCCTTCCGACCGCCGCACGCGGCAGCCATACGGGCAATCCCGAGCCATTCGTGCAGTTCAGGCAGTTACCACCCTCGAAATTTCCGAAGGCGGTTCGTGGACTAGCTTGCACTAGTCTGCTGTGGTGCACAACCCCCAGGGAGTGATGCGCACTAGTTCGCTGTGGTGGGTACGCTCAGGGCATGACTGTCACAGGAGGACCGAAGCCGAAAGCGGCGCAGGTCGCGGACGCACTTCGCGCGGACATCAAGAAGATGAAGCCGGGCGACAAGCTCCCGTCACAGCGCGAGCTGATCGACCGGTTCGGCTTCGCGAGCCAGACCATCCAGAACGGCTTGGCCGCACTCAGGGCCGAAGGGCTCATTGTCTCGGCCGGGAACCTCGGTAACTTCGTCAGTGACGGAGCTTCCCCCAGCAACGACGTGCACGACGACATCACGGAAATCCGCTCCCAGATTCAGGCGTTGACTGAACGGGTCGCAGCGCTCGAAGAACGTTCCGCCCCGGATGGTGCGTGATCTGCAACCAGCATGCGAGGAACGGGAGTTGAGACGTAAGTGACAGCCAGGGGACGGAGAGGCGGAGGTGGGGACATGTCCAGTGACACCCCGGTGTCCCCTTCCCTGTCCCCCTGGCGCGCGGGTGAGACTCGGAGCAGGCACTCGGAGGAGGGGACATGACCGACGACAGGCCCGCATGGGCGCGGCGCATCGCTGCCGAGCGAGGCGCACGCGACTGGTCGCAGCGCGACGCAGTCAGGGCACTGCGGGTGCACGCTCCCACGGAGCTACCCGCAGAGGAGAGCATGATTCGCCAGTGGAAGCGCTGGGAGTCAGGGCAGATGCCGAACGACTTCTACCAGCCGATCATCGCGGCACTCTTCGGCACCGTGACGCACGCACTCTTCCCGGCGCCAGCACGGCGGGACGGCGACAGGGAGATCCTGGCTGCATCCGGCATGGAGACGCTGGAGATCGTGAGTCGCCTCAACCGGTCCGACGTCGACAACTCCACGCTCGATGCGCTGCGGATCACGGCGGACCGGCTCAGCTCGGAGTATCCGTTCATGCCGAGCGAGCAGCTCCTCATCGAGGGCCGGCAATGGCTCCGACGCGTCGTTGACCTTCACAAAAAGAGCCTCACGCTCGCCCAGCATCGCGAAGTTCTTGCACTGTCCGGTTGGCTCGCGCTCCTGGTCGGCTGTGTCGAGTACGACACCGGCGCTCGACACGCGGCTGAGTCGACGCGACAGGCCGCGCTCTCGCTCGCGACCGAGGCAGAACATGCAGAGGTAGCCGGGTGGGCGCATGAAATGCGTGCATGGTTTGCCCTCACGACCGGCGACTATCGCGGCGTCATCGCAGCAGCGCGGGCAGGATCCGAGACAGCGGCGCACCACGGTGTGGCCGTGCAACTCGCTGCCCAGGAAGCCAAAGCCTGGGCGCGACTCGGAGACCGTCGGCAAGTGGAGGTCGCCTTGGACAATGGGCGGCGAATCCTTGAAGGAATGCCGTACCCGGAGAACCTGGACAACCACTTTGTGGTGGACCCGGCTAAGTTCGACTTTTACGCGATGGACTGCTACCGACTGGTCGGTGAGGACAAGCTCGCACGCACGCTCGCCGAAGAGGTACTGAGGGCGGGAACTGACTTCGACGGTACCGAGCGCTCACCAATGCGCAACGCTGAAGCCCGCGTCACGCTTGGCGTCACGGCAGCACGTGAGGGCGACTTGGAGCAGGCACTCATCATGGGTGAACGCGCCCTCGAAGGGGACCGGCAGTCGGTGCCATCGCTCATCATGACAAGTCGAGAACTCGCCGCCGAGATGAAACGCCGTTACGCGAGAGAACCCGCAGCACAAGACTACCTAGCCCGACTAAATTCGCTCGGCCAAGAGAAGCCAGGGTTCCTCCCACAGTAATCCTCAGGCAGGGTGGGGAATAACCAAGGCGTGCACCCCTAGCCCCAGGTCTTCCACTTGTCGAACGCCACCTGATTCATTTCCAGGATCTTCGGATAGTTCCAATTTAGTGGCGTAATTCCGATTTGAAATAAATTAAACACTACGCTCTCGAACGACATTCGCCCCGTACGAAGATGATCTCTTCTAGTTAGCGGAACGTTCGGACTCAGCGCAGCTGTACCAATGTGCTCATGGGGGAAATCAACGTCACTACTGCCACCAGGATGCCAGTGGTATGCGATCAACTCAGCCCCATCACGCATCATCACCGTATACATGTAGCCACGCGTCGAGACTTTGTAACGACCGCTTGACCCCACAGCCTGGCCAAATTTGTCTTTGTCCTGCTCGACGACTGTGAATTTGATTGAAGCCTCGAATTGGAGTCGAACATCTACTCCGCCCAGAGACACGGGGTCACCACGATTAAGGGCAACCGTGTGGAGTTCTCCCACAGGTTGCCCTTTGATCGGACTGCACACCCACTGTGATCTGGTCAGACATGCAGCCGATGTCCGCAGCGGCATCAAGAATGCTTCGATGGCTCCGTGTGGATTTCTACCGGGCATTTCACTCTTCTGGGCGTGCGAAGGGAAGCAGCAAAGCGACTTCTTCAGCCTTCACCTGCTCTGACGACCCTTGGTATGCCCCTGCATCCCATCGAGCAATGAACTCTTCCCCGGAGATGCCAAGTTTGCGTCGCGCAGCGCGGTCTACAATCTCCGCTCCGGCCGCGTAATCAACTTCAACGACTTCAGGCACAACCGCAATGAGATGTGCTGGAGGTTGAATAGCATTGCCAGATCCTGTGACCTGCACAGATCCTTGGTTCGTACTGGCTGTAGAGTTCAGACGCACAGCATATGTTGAAGTCACTGTTCCCCCCCTTGGGCGTCAAACTTAGCCGCCGTTTTCTCAAGAACGTCAATTAGCTCCCCCAGGAACCGCCGGGACACAGCGAGTCGCGCAACGGTCCGCGCTGGGACGTAGCTCAGTTGCTTCGCCTGGTCACGCACGGCATCCTCGTCCTGCCCCATCAGCACGGGAGGCGTTGCGCTACCAAAGGCAAGGTAGACATGATCACTATCGAACTGTGCGATCGCCTGGTTAGAGCTGAGCAAGGGCAGGTCGTCAAGCCCCACCCACAGGAGTGGGACCGCGACCGTCCTGGCGGTGTCGTTGTCTCCCATACATCACATCCTTGCATGCCCCTCGGACATCGGATATAGGGCCGGCCATCTGTCAGCCATCCGGCTTGCAACTCACACCAGGCTGACAGCCTCTACCGAGTCGATACCCAGCGGAGCGCAGTGCGCCAACCTCTGTGACGCTCTTCTGACGGCGCCACGCCGGTAGTGGCCAGCGTGGCAAGCAACTATGAGGCTCGCAGCAGGGGGCCAAACGGGGGGCCAAACCAGGCAGCCTGCCCGAGACCGCCGTGGACGGTAGCGGACGGACTAGGACACGCACAGGCAGTCCAACAGCGCACGAGCAAGGTCACGAGGGCCCCGATCGCGTTCGGGACGAAGAGGTCGTGGGTTCAAATCCCGCCACCCCGACAGTTGTGACACCAGGTCAGGGGCCTGATCCGCATCGCGGGTCGGGCCCCTGAGTGGTTGTGGGGGCCGTTTTGAGGGCGGACTTTGCCATACCCGCATCCCGGCCCCGCCACCCCGTCGCCGAGCCCGCTCGATCATGCGCCAAGCGCGGCGAGCCCCACGTGGTCATGGCGCGGCTCCCCCCGCCGGCGTCCGGTCGTCACCGCGCCGTCACTTCGGTATCCGTGTCGCGTACGCTGTTCGGCGTCAGATCGGCCATGGGTTGGATCTGGGGAGAAATGGCCGACGGGATCCGCGGATTTCGGCAGGCAGTACCGGAACCATCTTTTCCATTTTCCGGTCCCGGTAGCTGCGAAAGCAGTACGGGCGGTCCATCGAGAAGGAAGGCGACCGCCACCAGCCCCATTTACAGGCTTGGTTTCCAGCGCCTCGGCGTTCAATCGGATCCACCGCCCCCCGCATGACACATACCTCAAGCTCCGTAAGTCGGGCACCGTCCGCAAAAGCCAGTTTGCGACCTCGCGATCCCTGCGTTCGAGCTGCGTGCAGGCCATAGGTGCCCGGCCGCCGCCTTCGAGTCCGCCCGGCGCAAGGGCCCTGCTCACCCGCTCGGCAAATACCGCATGTCGGATTCTGGTGGTCATCTGAGCACACGCTTGGGCGCTACACCCTTACCCGCACAACCAGCGAAATAGCCGCGAATTAATCTCGTTGACGGGCGGCTTATTTGTGGTTAGATTGTGAACGGTCGTTAGTAATTCTGTTTCCACGGGGGGAGCGGCTTTCGGTATGGAATTTGCCGCGCCCGGAAGGAGGGTGCGGTGTTTTTCCGTGCTCGGAATCTGCTTTTTGCTGGGCTGGCCGTATTGATGGGAGCGGCGATAGCCGTTCCTCTCGCTGTCGCCGATGATTCCTCGGCGTCCGCGACCGACACTCCGCCCGTCGCGGTGGAGCGGTTCTCCTATCCCGGCGCGGCGGGCATTCTCACGTCGGACGGCATCGAGCTGAAAAAGGGTGACGGGCACATCCTGCTCGTCACCTGCGACGACTCCACCGACCAGATCCGGGTCTACACCGTGCTGGACAGCACCGTGGGCCGCAGGGGCGACTACTGCTTCAAGGCCACGGCGGCGTCCGGCTATCTCACGCTCTCGCTGCCCCGCGTCTTCGCCCTGGAGACCGGTGACCACCCGATCAGCGCCGACCTCACCGCGAACGGTGCCACGAGCACCGTCGATGTCGCTGAAGGCGGCTTCGAGAGCGTCGGCGAGGGCACCACGGGCGGCGCCCGCTCCGTGCTCGTAGAGATCCGTGTCACCGGCTGACCCGGCCGTGCCCAGCGTCAAGGAATCGAGAAACGTGACCTCCCTGCGTTCTTCCGCACGTTCTTCCGCACGTTCTTCCGCACGTTATTCCGCGGGCGCGGCGTTGATGGCGGCCGTCGCCACCGCCGGCGCCCTGCTCGCCGTACCGGCCCATGCCGTCACGGGCGACACCGTGACGGCCGGCTCCTATGCCTTCACCGCCAAGGTGTCCCTCGGCGCCGACGACACGGCCCGCGCGTGCAGCGGCGCCCTCGTGGCCTCGGACTGGATCCTCACCGCGGCGAGCTGCTTCGCCGCCGACCCCGAGGTGCCGACCGTCGCCGCGGGCAAGCCCGCCCTGGCGGCCACCGCCACCGTCGCGGGAAAGACGAGCGCCGTGGTGCAGTTGGTGCCGAAGGCCGGCCGTGACCTGGTGCTGGCCCGCCTCGCGCGGCCCGTCGTCGGCGTGACCCCGGTGACCGTCGCGTCCGTCGCGCCCGCCGCCGGCAACCAGTTGCGCGCGGTCGGCTACGGCCGTACCACCACCGAGTGGGTGCCGGACAGCCCGCACACCACCACCTTCAACGTGGACGCCGTAGGCACCGCCGACCTCAATGTCACCGGCCTGAACGGCGCGTTGTGCCAGGGCGACACCGGCGGCCCCCTGTTGCGCGAGACAGGCGGCACCGTCCAGCTGGTCGGCGTCGGCAGCCGGTCCTGGCAGGGCGGCTGCATGGGCGAGACGGAGACCCGCACCGGCGCCGTCGCCGCCCGCGCCGACGACCTGTCCGCCTGGGTGACCGCCACCACCGGAGCGGCGCCCGTCACCGACTTCAACTGCGACGGCGTCGAGGACATCGCGATCTCCGACCCCGAGGCCACGGTCGGCAGCAACGCCAAGGCAGGCCTGGTCCGGATCGTCTACGGCGGCGGCAAGGGCACCGCCGAGATCAACCAGGCGCTCGACTGGGTCAACGGCAGCGCGGAGGCCGGCGACGGATTCGGCCAGGCCATCGACACGGTCGACTACGACGCGGACGGCTGCACCGACCTGGTCGTCGGCACCCCCGCCGAGGACCTCGGCACCGCACCCGACGCGGGCATGGCCGACATCCTGTACGGCGCGACCGGCGGCCTGGGCACCGGCACCCTGAAGGACACCAACTTCCAGCAGGGCGCGGGCACCGGCTCCCTGGCCGCCTCCAGCTACGAGACGGGCGACCAGCTGGGCGCGTCGCTCACGGCCGGAGTCACCAACGCGGGCGAGCCGTTCGTGGTGATCGGCAGCCCGGGCGAGGACCTGGGCACCTCCCCCGACGCCGGCGAGGCCTTCTACGTCCACGGCAACGCCAACGTCTCCATCCACCAGGACAGCCTCGACGTCCCCGGTTCCATCGAGCCGAACGACGGCTTCGGCGGCGCCCTCGCGGCCGACTCCAACCACATCGTCATCAGCGCCCCGGGCGAGACCATCGGCACCACGGCCACCGGCGCCGGCAACCTCACCGTCTTCGACCCGAACACGCTGAACGCCGAGAGCCGCCCGACCCCGTTGTTCGGCCTCGACCAGGACCTGGCCACGGTGAGCGGGGGCGCGGAGGCCGGTGACGACTTCGGCCGCTCGGTGGCGCTCGTGCCCTACCGCCCGTCCGGGGCCGCCTCGGCCAACGAGTCGATCCTCGCGGTCGGTTCGCCGGGCGAGGGCCTGACCATCGACTCGGTCGCCAAGGCCGAGGTGGGCAACGTCCTGACCTTCGGGATCACCTCGACCGGCACCTACACCCAGCTCAACTCGTACATGTCGGGCACCGACAGCGACGACGTGGCCGGCACCTCCGAGGTCGGGGACCACTTCGGCCAGACCCTGACCGCGGTGAACACCGCGCCCCGCGCGGTGAGCACCACCGACACCCTCAAACTGGCCGTCGGTATCCCGGACGAGGTCATCGGCACGTCGGCGACGGGCGCGGGCGCGTTCAGCACCTTCTCGCTGCTGGGCTCGCCCGGCGCCAACGACCGCTGGACCGAGATCGGCGACGGCGACGGTGTCCCCGGCACCGCGGCCGCGGGCCAGCACCTCGGTGGCAGCATCCACTACACCGGTACGAACCTGTACGTCGGTCTGCCCTTCGGTCCGTCGGTCTACGGCACTCTGTACGCCCTGCCACTGTCCAACGTGACGGCCGGCGGCTCGGTCGCCGCGGTCACGACGTATCAGCCGGGCGCCGGCGGTCTGCCGGCCGCGGACGTCAGCTTCGGTTACGCGGCACGGTAGGAGCGTTCCGGCCGTACCGCCGAGCAGGTGGTACGGCCGGTTTCGCAATGCGACAATGTCCGGGTGAATTCTGAATTCTATGCGGACGTCATCGAAGCCGGCGGCCTGGCGAACGCGCTGGAACAAACGGCGGCCGGCCTCGATATCCCTCTTGTTCTCGTTGCCGGTCGAAAGGAAATAGCGGATTCGGTCGGTATCGACACCACGGCCGCCGGACGGCTCCCATTGTTGGTGTTCCCGCGCGCCGACGCCCGCGGCTTCCGGCTCGTCGGCCGGTCCAGAGAGGTCGACATCCTCACCGGGGAGGCACGGGAGCTCGGGGACGTCGTAGAGGCAGGTGCGGCCTGGGCGGCGGGCACGCCGGCGCCGGTGATGCGCGCCGCGCAGCCCTTCCTTCAGGTCGACGCGCTGGCCGAGGCCCATGAGCTCGGACCTGAGGCGGCGGTGGCGGCGCAGTGGGACCGGTTGAAGGAGAAGGCGGCCGACACTCCTTCCTTCCCCGAGTTCGGGCGGCTGGTGGAAGCGGCGTACGCGGAACCCCGGCTGCGGCGGCTCTTCCCGTTCACCAGCCACTGGACGGTCGCCTTCAGCTCCTGCACCGACGGCCCGTACCACGACGAGATCGCGATCGCCCCGCAGTACGGCGGCGGCCCGTACCTCGTCCTGCGGCATGCGAACACCGGAATGCTCGGTGAATCCGCCACCGCGGAAGAGGCGGTGACATTGGCTCTGTCGCACCTTCCGGAATCCGTCGGTCCGGCTGTGGCGGGTTTCACCGACAGACCTGAATAAACCTGAATAAATTCTCCGCAAGCGTTTTCCGCACCCCTCTGGTTATGCTCTTCCGTGGCAATATCCAGAATTCGACAAAAGGGAACAGCCGCCCGAGCAGGCAGCTTTCCCGGGGGTGGAAGAGGACATTTGTGAGAGGGAAACAATCCGGGCGCCCCGGAATAGGCAGGGGCGCCCTCAGACGCACGGCGGGTTCCCTGGCCCTGGCCGTGCTGGCCGGACTGCTCGGTGTGTACCCGGCCGCCGCCGACGACACGGCGGACGACACGGTCGTACCGCTGTCGCGCAGTTCCCGTCAGCAGGTGGTGGACCTCTGGGCGTCCGGTGGCAGCGAGGTGCGGTCGGCCGCCGAGGCCGCCCTGGTCGGTAGCGGTGACGACATCGCCGCCTTCCTCACCACCTACGGCGACCGGCAGGTCCAGGACTTCCGGGTCGAGGCGGCCCAACTGGCCAGTGTCGGAGGGGAGAACACCCTCGACGCCGTCCGCGCGGCGCTGGCCGGCAGCGACGGCGACCTCGCCGCCTTCATGAAGTCGGGCTGGGCGGAGCCCCTGGAACAGGATCAGCGGATCCTGGTCGCACGGGCGATCGACGCGGGCGGCCCCGAGGTGCAGGAGCGCGGCCGCACCGCGCTCGCCGGCACCACCGAGGACATAGAGGCCTTCCTCGACACGGGGATCACGGAGGCCCAGGAGCAGGACGACCGGGTCCTGCTGGCCCAGATCATCTCCACCGGCGGCACCAACGTGCGGGCCGCCGGACGGCTCGCGCTGAGCGGAACCACCGACGACATACGGGAGTTCCTGGACGTCGGTCAGTTCGTCGCCCGCAACCGGGACGAGGAGCACGCCAGCGTCGCGGAGCTCGCGGAACAGGCGGAGAAGGCGGGCAAGCTCGCCGCGGCGGAGACGACCAAGGCCGAGGACGCCTCCAAGGAGGCCGTCGAGGCCGCCGCACAGGCGAAGAAGGCCGCGCTGAAGGCGGCCGCGGAGGCCGAGGCCACCCAGGAGGACACCGAGGACGCGGCACGCGCGGCGAACCGGGCGGCGAGCGCCGCGTCCGGAGCCGCGAAGGCCGCGCAGCGGGCCATCTCCGCTGCCAACTCCGCCGAACAGTCCGCGCGGACGGCGGCGGCAGCAGCCGCCCAGGCCGCGGCGGCAGCGGTCGGCGCCGCCAACGCGGCCTCCGACGCGCGCAACGCGGCGGCGGCCGCCTCGACGGACGCCGCCAACGCGGACGCCGCGCGGAAGGCCGCGACCAAGGCCAGTGACGCCGCCAAGGGCGCGGACAAGGCGGCGGACGCAGCGGACAAGGCCATGAAGGCCGCCAACGCGGCCGGTGACGCCGCGGCGTCCGCTGCCAGCGCGGGCACCAACGCCGCCGCGGCGGCCGACGCGGCGGTGACCGCGAGCCAGTACGCCGGCGCGGGCAGCACCGCGGCGGCGAACGCCCGGGCCGCCGCTGCTTCGGCGCACCGGCAGGCCGCCGAGGCCAACCGGGCCGCGGGCCAGGCCGAGTCGCTCGCGCGCAAGGCGGCCACAGCGGCCGGCGAGGCGCGGGACGCGGCACGGTCGGCCGCCACGCACGCCAGGAACGCGGCGACGGCAGCGCAGGAGGCCGCCGACAGCGCGGTCGACGCGTCCAAGGCGGCCGCCAGGTCCACCGCCCACGCCAACGCGGCCACCGAGGCGGCGAAGGTCGCCACCGAGGCCGCCGCCCAGGCCCAGACCGTCTACACGCTGGCTCGCGAGGTCGAGGCGGAGGAGCTGCTCGGCCGGACCAACGCCGGCATCGAGAACGCCCGCGACCTCAAGGCACAGGAGACGGCCGAGCGGGAACAGCGCGAGCAGGAGGCCGCCGGCCTCGCCGAACAGCAGGCCACCGCCGAGAAGCTGGCGCAGCAGGCCGGGGCGGGCACCGACGACGAGGAGATCGCGGCGCAGGGCCGTCGACTCGCCCTGCTCGACATGAAGAACGGCGAGCCCTGGCTGCGCGAGGCCGCCCAGGAGGCGCTGGGCAGTGACACCGCGGGAGTCGTCGCGTACGTCCGCACCGGCCGGGCCGCGGCCCAGGCCCAGGACGACCGCACGGAGGTGGAGCGACTCGCCGAGGAGAGCTCCGTCAAGGAGGTCCGGGACGCGGCGGAGACCGCATTGGACGGTGGCACGGCCACGGTCAGCGCGTTCCTGAAGGACGGTCAGTACGAGGCCGGCCGGGAGGCGTTCCGGGTGGCGGTCGCCCAGGCGGCCGACGGCGGCGGCCCCAACGTCAAGGACAAGGCGCGCGCCGCGCTGAGCACCGGCACCATCGACGCCTACCGCACCTTCCTCACCAAGACCCTGGCCGAGGCCCAGGTACAGGACGACCGGGTGACCGCCGCGCAGCTGATCGACAGCGGCGATCCGGAGGTGAAGTCCGCCGCGCGGATCGCCCTCGAGGGCCCCGCCGACCTGCTGCACCGGTTCGTGCAGTCCGGGCAGTACACCGCGCAGCGCAAGGACTTCCTGTCCCTGACCCACCAGTTGCAGGTCCAGCAGCTGGTCGTCGAGGCCGCCCAGGTGGCCGCGCAGGCACAGCACGACGCCGCCACCGCCCAGGCCACCGCGGCGACGGCCCGCAAGGCGTCGGCCGAGGCACAGGACTGGGCGGCGCAGGCGAAGGCGTCCTCCGAGAAGGCCGCCGACTACTCCGCGCAGGCCGATCAGTACGCCGACGACGCGAAGGCGTCCGCCGCGCAGGCCGCGGAGTCGGCGAGGACGGCGCGTGCCGCGGCGAACCGGGCCGACGCGGCGGCGCAGAACGCCGCCAGGTCCGCCAGCGACGCGACCGTGTCCGCGGAACTCGCCCAGACCTCCGCCGGGTCGGCGTGGGCCTCGGCCGCCCAGGCCCAGACCTCGGCGGAGCGGGCCGGCAAGAGCGCGTCCGAGGCGGCGACCGCCGCGACCGAGGCGTTCGTGGCCACCGTCCAGAAGTACCGCGAGGAGGAGGAGGCCCGCCGCCGCGCGGCCGTCGCGGCGAAGGAGGCCAAGGAGAAGGACGGCGTCTCGGCCGCCGAGCTCTACCGGTGCGGGATCCTCGGCTGCGAGGCGATCGACAACCCCGGCCGGTGGTGCCAGCACCACGAGGCCTACTGCGACGTGCTCTCCCAGGGGCCCGCCTTCGAGGCGAGCATGAAGCAGCTGAACGACATCATCAACGCCATCACCGGTCTCACCCAGCTGGAGAACTGCGCACGCAAGGGCGATCTCGAAGCCTGCTGGGAGCTGAACAAGGACGTCATCATGTCGTCCAAGTTCCGCATGCTGGGCGCGGCCTACCGCACACTGCGGGTCCTCCAGCGCGGCTGCACGCAGTGCTTCCTGCCCGGCACCCGGGTCCTCATGTCGGACGGCGGCACCCGGCCGATCGAGAAGGTCCGGGCCGGCGACCTGGTCCGGGCCACCGACCCGGAGACCGGCGAGACCGCGGCCCGACGGGTCGCGCAGCAGATCGTCACGGAGTACGACGACAAGTACCTCGCGGCCCTCAGCATCCGGGGACCGACCGGCGACGTCAGCGAGCTCTCGGCCACCTACGAGCACCCCTTCTGGAGCGTCGACCTCCGCTCCTGGGTGCCCGCGGAGGACCTGCGCCCCGGCGACACCCTGCGCACGGACGGCGGCGGGACCGCCACGGTGCTCGCCAACCGCCCCTACACCCGTACGACCGTCACGTACAGCCTCACGGTCGCGGGGCTGCACTCCTTCTACGTCCTGGCCGGGAAGACCCCGGTCCTGGTCCACAACTCGGAGTGCAAGCCCCTGGTCCTCGGCCTGAAGGACTTTATCGAGGAGGCGACCACACAGCACAAGGGCTACAACTTCATGGACCCCAAGTACGCGAAGGAGGAGGGCAGGATGCCCGACGGAACGCCGTACGCCTCCTGGATGTCCGAGGTCACCAACGTGATGCGGAACAACGGCAAGATCGCCGTGAGCCTGAAGGGCTTCAAACCGATCAACGGCACATACCAGGAGAAGTTCGACAAAGCCGTAGAGAACTTCGAGAACGGCACCTGGAGTGCCACGGACTGGGAGATGGGCCAGCTCGTGAAGTACAACAGGTGGGGCGACCTGGACTGGGACAACGTGAAGTTCTATGACGACAACGGCGTGAAGGTGAGCATCGACCCGCCGAAGCCGAAGGAGTAGGCCGCCGGGGCAGCGCCCCCACCAGGGGCGCCGCCCCGCCCGCCGAGCACGGCAACCTGACGCAACACCCTGACACGGCCCTGTGACGCAGCCCTCGGTCCCCGAAGATCACGGAGCGAGCCGGCCTGCGGTCCTTCGAGGTGCGTGGTGATGCTGTCCGCGCCGTCGAGGGAAATCTGTCACGGCCAAGACACATCCGTGCGGCTCGCGGCGTTAGGGTTGGGGAAGGAGGCGGATTCGGTGCCGGATCCTGAGGGAACTCGGGTCGTGGACCCGGCCGGGCCGTCCGCCTCGCCCCGAAACGAAGGTGCCATGCCCGCTGAGATCGATCCCGTCACCGGCAACCTCGACGATGACGACTACCCGGCCTACACCATGGGTCGGGCCGCCGACGTTCTCGGCATCACCCCGGCCTTCCTGCGGGCCGTCGGCGAGGCCGAGCTGATCACACCGCTGCGTTCGGAGGGCGGTCACCGGCGCTACTCGCGGCGGCAGTTGCGGGTCGCCGCCCGGGCCCGCGAGCTCGTCGACCAGGGCACCCCCATCGAGGCCGCGTGCCGCATCGTGTCACTGGAGGACCAGCTGGAGGACGCCCTCCGGCTGAACGATGAAATGCGCAAGCTGCTGGCGGAGCGCGGCGCGGATATCTAGTGCGGCGGGTACAGAAACCGGGTGTTCGGCCGAGCCAGAATTCGTGATCGAACTCCAGATCAACATGGGGTTTCCGGCCGACCTGTGTTAGCGTGATACCAGTTGCAGTTTTGGTTACCAGAGACTTGTTTCACAGCCAGTTTCTTTGCAGAGCTTTCCGGATCTTTCCGGAGGGGTGATCATCGCGGCGACTCGGGATCGGCAAAGTGCAGGTCCCGGCACTGCCCCCCAAGGGAGATTCAATATGGCATCTGGCACCGTGAAGTGGTTCAACGCGGAAAAGGGCTTCGGCTTCATCGAGCAGGACGGCGGCGGCGCTGACGTCTTCGCCCACTACTCGAACATCGCCGCCTCCGGCTTCCGCGAGCTTCAGGAAGGCCAGAAGGTTACTTTCGACGTCACGCAGGGCCAGAAGGGCCCCCAGGCCGAGAACATCGTTCCCGCCTGATTGCTTGACGCATGACAGTAGCTGGGGCCCGCACTCTATGGGGTGCGGGCCTCAGCTCGTTCACTTTTCGCATGTTCCCAGCCGCTCTCAGCTGACTCCGGCCGTTACCTGCTGCGCCAAGCCAGTTCACGTTCCAGCCAGTACACGCTGATTCCCGCATGAGGGACCGCCTCGGTTTCATCCGCCGGTCGACCCCCGGTCGACTCCGGTTCACAAACCGCCAGGCGCGGCTTTCGCTATTTTCACGGCTCATTCTTGTGAATCCTCATGCGGCTATTCGCCGCTGGACGGAATTCCTCGATACGTGCCGTATCGAGGAGGGTTCCACCATGAACCGCGACCGTCGCAGCAGCAGCGCCAGTTCGGGCCGCGTCCGCACGGACAGGAAGTCCACGGGAGGATCCGGCTCCGCACACGGCAGCCGCTTCCGTACCCACGAGCCCCGCCGGACCTCGCGTCCGGCCGGCGCCGGGAAGAACGGCCAGGGCCCGCGCTCGGCCGGCCCGCAGCAGGAGTTCGCGCTCCCCACCACCGTCACCGCACCGCTCCCGGCCGTCGAGTCGTTCGACCAACTCGACATGCCCGAGGGCCTGTTGGCCGCGCTCGGCGCCGAAGGCGTCACCGTGCCCTTCCCGATCCAGGCCGCCACGCTGCCCAACGCGCTGGCCGGCCGGGACGTCCTGGGCCGCGGTCGCACCGGCTCCGGCAAGACGCTCGCCTTCGGACTGGCCCTGCTGGCCCGGCTCAACGGCAAGCGGGCACAGCCCCGGCAGCCGCTCGCCCTCGTCCTGGTCCCCACCCGCGAACTGGCCCAGCAGGTCACCGACGCGCTCGCTCCCTACGCCCGCGCCCTGCGGCTGCGGACCACCACCGTGGTGGGCGGCATGTCCATCGGCCGCCAGGCCAGCAGCCTGCGCGGCGGCGCCGAAGTCGTCGTGGCCACCCCCGGCCGGCTCAAGGACCTCATCGAGCGCGGCGACTGCCGCCTCGACCAGGTCGGTATCACGGTCCTGGACGAGGCCGACCAGATGGCCGACATGGGCTTCATGCCGCAGGTCACCGCGCTGCTCGACCAGGTCCGTCCCGGCGGCCAGCGACTGCTGTTCTCGGCGACCCTGGACCGCAACATCGACCTCCTGGTCCGCCGCTACCTGAGCGACCCGGTCGTGCACTCGGTCGACCCGACCGCGGGTGGTGTCGCCACGATGGAGCACCACCTGCTGCACGTGCGGGACACCGAGAAGCACTCCACCGCGACCGAGATCGCCGCCCGCGACGGGCGGGTGATCCTCTTCCTGGACACCAAGCACGCGGTGGACAAGCTGACCAAGCACCTGCTGTCCGTCGGTGTACGGGCCTCGGCGCTGCACGGCGGCAAGTCCCAGTCGCAGCGCAACCGCACGCTCGCCCAGTTCAAGGACGGTCACCTCACCGCCCTGGTCGCCACCAACGTGGCCGCGCGCGGTATCCACGTCGACAACCTCGACCTGGTCGTGAACGTCGACCCGCCGGGCGACCACAAGGACTACCTGCACCGCGGCGGCCGTACCGCCCGCGCCGGCGAGTCCGGCACCGTCGTCACCCTGGTGCTGCCGCACCAGCGGCGTTCGATGGACCGGCTGATGCAGGACGCCGGGATCACCCCGGCCACCAGCACCCGGGTCAGCCCCGGCGAGCCCGAGCTGCAGCGCATCACCGGCGCCCGCACCCCCTCCGGCGTACCAGTCGTCGTGGCGGCGCCCGCGCCGGCCGCGGAGCGACGTGACCGGTCCGGGGCACCCGGTCGTGGCCGGGGCGGACGGGCCGGCGGCTCCCGCGGGCGTCGTACCCCGACCCGCAACCCCCGCTAGTACCACCGCACAGGTCCAGGCACAGGGGTTCGCTCCCCGCGGTCAGGACGCCACCGCGCGTCCTGACCGCTCCTCCGTGTCACCGTCCGCCGCTGTACCCCGCTCTCTTCCCCTGCCTTCCCCTCGGTTCAACTCCCCTTTCTGTTGGAGGCATTCATGCGCTGTGTCATCGCCCGATTCCCCTTCGACCTGCGCAAGAACGAGGTCGAGCAGTCGATGGACGGCATCACGCCCGAAACCGTCACCGGTGTCTCCGTCACCATCGGCACGAAGGTCTACCCCGTCCTCCAGGTCGGTGAAGTGATCACCCGGCAGAACCGCCGCGACTTCACCACCGGCGAGATGCGCCGCGCGCTCACCCGGCTCGGTTTCGTGTGCCACGAGGCTCCGCAGCCCGCCCCGACCCGTACCGTTGCCCCCGACCAGGAATCGCTCGGCTGGTGAAGGAGCGGGGCCGCTGAGCCCCCGGCGGAACGGAGACCGGTGACCCGCGACGGGATGGCCGAGGCGCTGCGGTCGCTACGTGCCGGCAGCGGCGCCGATCCCGCGCGGACCACCGCCCGGGCGCTGGGCGTCACGGGCGTCGTGATCTCCGTCTTCCCGCTGCCGCCCGCGACCCCGAACGGCGGCCGCGCACCGGAACCGCTCTGGTGGTACCCGGAGTCGAGCCTGCGGTTCGAGGAACTGCAGTTCACGCTCGGCGAGGGCCCCGGCCCCGACGCCGACCGCGCCGGTCTCGCCGTACTGGAACCGGATCTCGACCGGGTGCGCCCGGACCGCTGGCCCACGCTGCTGCCGGCCGCCCGACAGCTCGGCGTCGACGGGGTCTGCTGCTTCCCGCTCGGCCTGGGCGCCGTACGGCTGGGCATGTTCACCCTGCTGTGGGACGGGCGGAGCAGTCTGGACGACGGGCAGCTCGCGGACGCGAACACGCTGGCCGCCGCCCTGACCGCGGCCCTGCTGGACGGACGGCGACCGGCCGACCGCCGCGACGGCAACGGCGACGAAGGACTGCCGTGGCCGGCCGACGGGCTGCACCGGGCCGTCGTGCACCAGGCGACCGGCATGATCAGCGTCCAGCTCGACATCCCCCTGGCCGAGGCCCTGGTGCGGCTGCGCGCCTTCGCCTACGGCAGCGAGCGCCTGGTCGGCGACGTGGCGGAAGACGTCGTGGCCCGAAGGCTGCGATTCGACGACGATGGAAGCGGGACCTACGCGCCCGTCGCTGGAGAGGGATGATCGGCATGACGCGGGAACAGCGCCTCGCGGAGGTGTTCGTCGAGATCGCGGACTCACTCATCGACGACTTCGACGTCCTCGACCTGCTACAACGGCTGTCCACGCGCTGCGTGGAGCTCCTGGAGGTCTCCGCGGCCGGCATCCTGCTCGCCGACCCACACGGTGAACTTCAGGTCATCGCCGCCTCCGACGAACACACCCGACTGCTGGAGCTGCTCACCCTCCAGCACGACCAGGGGCCCTGTGTGGAGTGCTTCCACACCGGTTCGGCCCGTACGAACATCGACCTCCGGCGCCCCGAGGCGGCCGCCGCCTGGCCACGCTTCACCCCGCGGGCCCGCGAACTCGGGTTCGTCGCCACGCACGCCATCCCGCTGCGGCTGCGGGACCGGGTGGTGGGCGCCCTGAACCTCTTCCAGACCGCCGCGCACCGGCTCGACGACGCCGAGATCTCGCTCGCCCAGGCGCTCGCGGACGTGGCCACCATCACGATCCTCCAGCAGCGCACGCTGGAGAAGTCCTATGTGGAGAACACCCAGTTGAACTCCGCGCTGACCAGCCGGATCCTGGTGGAACAGGTCAAGGGCGTGCTGGCCGAGCGCTGGGGCACCTCGGTCGACGACGCCTTCGCCGCGTTCCGCTCCTACGCCCGCGCCCATCACCTGCGGCTGACCGACTTCGCCCGGCACATCGTCGACGGCACGTTCGACACGTCCACCATTCCGGCCCCCGACGGGGTCGACTGACGGTCCCGGGTGGGCGGGCCGCGAGCGTGCGGGTTACGAGGGTGACGGCCACGGGTCGAGGAGCAGGACCCGGCGCGGATCGGCCGACGGGGTCCAGCGTTCACCGGCCGACACGTCCCGCCAGCCCCAGGCCCGCAGGGCGGCCAGCGTCGGTACGTCGAAACGGGCGACCAGGGTGACACCGGTGGCGTCCGCGTGCTCGCCGAGCAGGCGCCGTTGCAGCCGCCGGGCCAGGTTCCAGTCGCGGTCCGTGGACTGCCGGCGCACCTGGGGGCGTACGACGATCTCGCGGATCGCGAACAGCCCTGCGCGCAGCGGAAATCCGTAGGCGCAGGCCGTCGTCATCGTCGAGTTCTCCGCGACCAGCAGGGAGAAGCCGGGGCGGCGCATGTCGTCGGCCAGCCGGCCCAGGAAGGCGAGGCGCAGGTCATCCCACCGCCAGGGCTCGGCGCCGGAGTTGGCCGCGTACATCTCGCCCAGCTCCGGCAGCCGGTCCATGACCTGGCACCGGGACAACGGGCGCAGCCGCTCCGCCTCCCAGGGCGAGGGGCACTGCTGGCGGGGCCTGGCCCGGGCCCCTGGATGTTCCCGGGGCGGCCGGAGCGCGTTCTGTGTCATGAGGCGGACCTGTTCCCGGCGCCGTCGCAGCCGACCTGGTCTCGTCGATCGCCGAGAACGGCACGGGCGTGAAGGCCGGCACACGAGGAACCCTCGGTTCTTTCACGATACTCCGGGCCCCACGGACCGCCCTCGGGATCAACCCCGCCTCATCGGGAGAGGCCGCGCCTCAGTTGTTCCATGTCTCGTCGTACGGATCCGCCGGCGTCGGCACCGGTGTCGCCGAGCTGACTTGGAGGAACGGGATGGGGCCGTTGTTCACCGGGTCCTTGACCTCGCGGGTTGTGTAAGTGCCGGTCACTTCAAGCCACTTGTCGGGTTGCAGGACCGGGGGGACCTTGCCGGTCAGGCCGATCTTCACCGGCTGGGCGTCCGCCGCACAGCAGTTGAGGGCCATCCGGACCAGGTACGGCGTACCGGCCTTGTCCAGGGCGACGAAGCCGGTGACCTTGATCTGGCGGCCGTCGAGGGTGCGGCCGTGCTGGTAGACGGCACGGCTCGCGTAGTCGACCACGGAGAGGTGGAGTGCTCCGGCCGCGGGCAACTTGTCGTAGCCGTAAGGCTGTTGGAGCGCCGTCCCGGTGCGCATCGCGCTGTACGAGCCGAGCGCCGGCGGGGCGACCAGGATCAGGGCGAGGAGGGGGAGGACGAGGAGCCAGGAGATACGGGGTTCGCGGTGGACGTGGTCGGACTCCGATTCGGACTCGGCGTCCTGGTCAGGGTCATCCAGGTCGGCCTCCCCCTGCTTCCGCCCCCGCCACTCGTACCAGACCGTCGCCAGCGCCGCCGCGATCAGCACCACGCCCGCCAGCAGCAACAGCGGCTGCAAGCCCGCCTTGACGTACCGCAGATACAGATCGGTGAACCCGGCGTGCAGCAGTGCCGCGCCGGTGAGGAAGAGGACCGCCGCCTGTGCCTGCCGGTTCACAGCAGCACCGCCCCGGTCAGGACCGCGCCCACGATGGCGACGGCGAAGGTGGCGGGCCCGAAGCGCAGGGCGAAGCCCCGGCCGAACGTGCCCGCCTGCATCGCGAACAGCTTCAGGTCGATCATCGGGCCCACGATCAGGAACGCCAGCTTGGCCGTGAGCGAGAACTGGGTCAGCGAGGCCGCCACGAACGCGTCCGCCTCCGAGCAGATCGACAGCAGTACGGCGAGCAGGGACAGGGCGAGGATCGCGACCACCGGGTTGTCCGCCGCCGTGCGCAGCCAGCTCGCCGGGGCCACCGCCTTCAGCGTCGCCGCGGCCATCGCGCCGACGACCAGGAAGCCGCCCGCGTGCATCACGTCGTGCCGGACCGACCCCCAGAACGCGGCGCCCTTGCTCTGGCCCTCGTAGTGCGAACGGTGCGGCATGCGCAGCCAGTCCGTGCGGCCCAGGCGCTGCCAGAGCCAGCCCATCGAGCAGGCCACCAGCAGGCTGCCGACGAAGCGGGCGAGGACCATCTCGGGGTTGCGCGGGAAAGCCACGGCCGTGGCGGTCAGCACGATCGGGTTGATCGCCGGCGCGGACAGCAGGAACGCGATCGCCGCGGCCGGGGTGACGCCCCGGCGCACCAGCGCGCCCGCCACCGGCACGGACGCGCACTCGCAGCCCGGCAGCACCGCGCCCGCCATCCCGGCCACCGGTACCGCCAGGGCGGGCCGGCTCGGCAGGGCGCGGGCGAAGAACGTCGGCGGTACGAACACCGCGATCGCCGCCGAGAGCAGCACGCCGAGCACCAGGAAGGGCAGCGCCTGGACGAGCACGGCGACGAACACCGTCATCCAGCTCTGCATCACGGGCGCGGACAGCGCACCGCGGATGGGGCCCTGCATCAGCACCAGGACGAGCAGCAGCAGGATGAGGATCAAGGAGGAACGGGACTGCGGCTGGGGCTGCGACTGAGGCTCGGGCCGGGCAGCAGGCGGCGCTTGCGACTTCGCGGCTCCCGCTGCGGGCTCCGGCGCACCCCGTACCGGCTCATGGCTGTCCGCCCCGGTGGGGGCTGGTTTGGTGATGGCCACGGGCGAGGTACCTCCGGTGGTGCGGAAAGCGCTGGTTTCCGTCCCTATCCATACGATGGAGAGGGAACAGCCGTTCAGTTGACCCTGGAACCGCCCCTCCCCATAAGGCAGTCTTTCCCCTCGTGGCGAGCGTTCCTCAGCAGGGTGTGACAGGCGACCTGTCCGGACACATGGTCGTGTGCGGCGACGACGGGCTGGCGCACCGGCTGGCCACCGAACTGCGGGGGGTGTACGGCGAGCAGGTCACGCTCATCGTGCCACCGTCCGAGCGCGGTGTCCGGACCCCCGTGGTCGGCAGGGCGCGGGCGACCACCGCGGCGCTGCTCGACCGGGTGGTGAGCGCGGCCGTCAACCGGGCGGCCGGCGGCGGCGATCCGACCGCGACCGCCGCGACCGCCGTCAACGGCGGTGAACGGGTCGTGGAGGCCACCGAGGCGACCGAGGCCGCGCTCGCCGAGGCGGGCGTGGGACGGGCCGCCGCACTGGCGCTCGTGTACGACGACGACGAGACCAACATCCGCGCCGCCCTCACCGCCCGCCGCCTCAACCCCCGCCTCCGTCTCGTCCTGCGCCTCTACAACCGCCGGTTGGGCCAGCACATCGAGGAACTCCTCGACCAGGCGGCCGCGTTGGCGGCCGGCGACGGCTCGACGGACGGCGACGGCTCCCCGTTCGACGCCTCTACGACCGTGCTGTCCGACGCCGATACGGCCGCGCCGGCGCTGGCCGCCACCGCCGTGGCCGGCACCAGCAAGGTCGTCCAGACCGACGGGCTGATGCTGCGCGCGGTGGAGCGGCCGGCGCCGGAGCCCGGGGAGGTCGCCGATCCGGGCCTGGCCACGCTGGCCCTGCTGTCCACGGCCGGCAGCGATCCCGCCGACGGCTCCGAACGCGACGGCGACTCGGGGCCGCGGCTGCTGCCGGACGCGGCGACGGTACGGGCCGCGACCGGGCGCGGGACCGTCGTACTGGAACAAGTGGCGTACTCCGGGCCCTCGTTGCCGCCCGCGCGCGGGGGTGTCGTGCCGCCGTTCGCGTCGCTGTTCTCGCGGCGGCTGCGGTGGTCGCTGGCGGGACTCGTGGCGTGTGTGGTCGGGCTCGCGGTCGCGCTGTCGGTGGTGGCCGACATGCATCCGCTCAGCGCGTTCTATCTGACGCTCCTCGATCTCTTCGCCATCGACGATCCGGCGATCGGTGCCTCGCTGGGCCGGCAGATCCTCCAACTCCTCTCCGGTCTCGTCGGGTTGCTGCTGCTGCCGGTGCTGCTGGCCGCGGTCCTCGAAGCGCTCGGTACCTTCCGGACCGCGTCCGGGCTGCGGAAGCCGCCGCGCGGGTTCGGCGGGCACGTGGTGCTGCTCGGGCTCGGCAAGATCGGCACGCGGGTGCTGATCCGGTTGCGCGAACTGAACATCCCGGTGGTGTGCGTCGAGTCCGACCCCGAGGCCCGCGGGCTGGCGGTCGCGCGCCGGCTGCGGGTGCCGGTGGTGCTCGGTGACGTCACCCAGGAGGGCGTCCTGGAGGCCGCCAAGATCCACCGCGCCAACGCGCTGCTCGCGGTGACCAGTGCGGACACGACGAATCTCGAGGCCGCGCTGTACGCCCGGTCCGTGCGGCCCGAACTACGGGTGGTTCTGCGGCTGTACGACGACGACTTCGCGACCGCCGTGTACCGGACGCTGCGGGCCGCGCATCCTCTTGCGACCACCCGGAGTCGGAGTGTTTCCCATCTGGCCGCGCCTGCTTTTGCCGGGGCGATGATGGGGCGGCAGATTCTGGGGGCGATTCCTGTGGAGCGGCGGGTGCTGCTTTTCGCTGCCGTCGAGGTGGGGGCGCATCCTCAGTTGGTGGGGCGGACGGTGGCTGAGGCGTTTCGGGCGGGGGCGTGGCGGGTGTTGGCCTTGGACACGGCCAAGGGGGCGCGTGAGGAAATTCGGGGGACGGGGTTGGTGTGGGATCTGCCTGATACGTATGTTCTGCGGGGCTCGGATCGGGTTGTGCTGGCCGCCACGCGGAGGGGCATGGCTGAGTTGTTGGGGCGTCGGCGGCGGGATCGGGCCGGTTCTGGTTCTGGTTCTTGATTTGGGCCGGCGCTGGGGCGGGGGTCGGGTGGGTTCACTTGGCCCGCCTTCGGGGTGGCGCTCTCTTTGGGACGGGCGCCGCCCCTAGCGGCACGACTGCCCGCAGCTAAGCCGATAGGTGCCTTTCCGCGAACTCCAGCTCCAGGCGGACCTGCTTGATTCGTTCGTCGACCACCAAGGAGCCGTGGCCCGCGTCGTAGCGGTACACCTCGTGCGGGGCCTCTCGGGCCTCCAGGCGCTTCACGTAGTTCTCGATCTGGCGGATCGGGCAGCGGGGGTCGTTGACGCCCGCCGAGATGTAGACGGGGGCCTTGACCTTGTCGACGTAGGTCAGGGGGGAGGACGCCTCGAAGCGGTCCGGGACCTCTTCCGGGGTGCCGCCCAGAAGGGTGCGGTCCATGGCCTTCAGGGCTTCCATCTCGTCGTGGTACGCCGTGACGTAGTCGGCGACCGGGACCGCCGCGATGCCCAGGGTCCAGGCGTCCGGCTGGGTGCCGATGCCGAGGAGGGTGAGGTAGCCGCCCCAGGAACCGCCCGTGAGGATCAGGCGGGTCGGGTCCGCGAGGCCCGAGGTCACCGCCCACTCGCGGACCGCCTCGATGTCCTCCAGCTCGATCAGGCCGACCCGGTGCTTGAGGGCGTCGGTCCAGGCGCGGCCGTAGCCCGTGGAGCCGCGGTAGTTGACCCGGACCACCGCGTAGCCGTGGTCGACCCAGGCCGCGGGGCCGGCCGCGAAGGAGTCGCTGTCGTGCCAGGTGGGGCCGCCGTGGATGTCGAAGACCGTCGGCAGCGGGCCGGTCGCGCCGGCCGGCTTCTGGACCAGGGCGTGGATCCGGCCGCCCGGACCCTCCACCCACACGTCCTCCACCGGGACCGAGCCGGGGGACTTCAGGCCGGGCGGGTCCAGGACCACGCCTCCCTTGGTGGAACGGACCGCCGACGGCTCGGCCGACGACGACCACAGGTACTCGACCGTGCCGTCGGGGCGGGCCGTCGCGCCGGAGACCGTGCCGGGCGGGGTCGGGATCCGCTCCGGCGCACGGCTCGCCAGGTCGTAGCGGAACAGCTCGCTGCGGGCCTCGAAGCTGTGCACGACGAGCAGGCCCGTGCCGTCCGGGTACCACTCGGCGCTCACGTCACCGGGCAGGTCGAGGGCGAGGTCGGTCTGTTCCCCCGTCGCCACGTCCCACACCAGCGGCTCCCAACGGCCCCGGCGCTGATGGCCGATGAGCAGCCGCGTGTCGCCGTCCACCGGCGCGAAGCCGAGGACCTCCAGGCCCAGTTCCTTCGTGCCGCCCTCGGTGTCGTCGAGGTCGGCGACCGCCGTGCCGTCGGGGCGCAGCACGCGCAGCGCGGAGTGCATCGCGTCGCCGTGCTCGGTGTGCTCGATCGCGATCAGCGTGCCGTCGCGGGAGAGGTCGCCGACGCCCGCCGACTCGCGGTGGCGGTAGATCTGCGCCGGGGCCTCGCCCTCGCGCGCGAGGTGGATCGTCGTACCGTCCTCGTCGGTCGAGCGGCCCACCACCGCCGTGCGGCCGTCCCGGCCAAGGGCCAGGCCCGCCGGGTACGACGGCTTTAGGCCCGGGGCGGCGGGGTCGTCCGTGCCGCCGCCGAAGGGCTGCCTGCGCCAGACGCCGAACTCGTCGCCGTCCTTGTCGTCGAACCACCAGATCCAGGCGCCGTCCGGGGACAGGACGCCGTCCGTCGTGCCGTTGGGCCGGTCGGTGACCTGACGCTGCTCGCCACTCGCGCGGTCCCAGGCGTACAGCTCGTACGTCCCCGTCGCGTTCGACACGAACAGGGAGCGGTCCGGGGCGTCCTCCGCCCAGTCGGGCAGCGACACCCTCGGCGCCCGGAAGCGCTTCTCCCAGTCCGGCATTACCTCGCGCTGTGCCTGCTGATCCGGCGAGGCGGACCCGTTGCTCTCAGTCATGGCCCCATACTGCCCGTCCTCACAGACAATTCACTGGCCGGGTGCGCAGGCTGTGGACAACTTCTACCCACCGCTTACCCTGCACGCGTCCCGGGCCGCCCGGGAAGGGGCGTTTGTGCAGGTCGGGACCGATTGTCAGTGGCGAGGTGCAGACTCTTCGGCATGACCGATCTGCGCAAGACAGTCGAGAGGTTCTGGGCCGCCGCCGAGGCCCGGGACTGGACCGCGTTCGCCGAGACCCTGGCCGAGGACGTCGTCTACACCCTGCCGCAGACCCGCGAGCGCATCGCGGGACGGGAGAGGTACGTGCAGTTCAACCGGGAGTACCCGGGCGACTGGCACCTGCGGACCGAGCGCATCGTCGCCGAGCCCGGACAGGTGGTCACCTGGGCGCACTTCACGGTCGGGCTGGAGGAGATGTACGCGATCACGTTCTTCACCGGCACCGAGAAGATCACGTCCATAACCGAGTTCTGGCCCGAGCCCTACGAACCCCCGGCCGGCCGCGACCACCTCTCCGAGAGGTACTGACCCCGCGGCCGAGCCCCCCGCAGGGGCCCCGTACCGTGGAAGGCGTGTACCGGTTTCTGCTGACGCGCCGCTGGTGGGGAATCAACGTCTTCGTGCTGCTCGCCATCCCCTTCTGCATCTTCATGGGGTCCTGGCAGCTGAGCCGTTTCGAGGACCGTGTGCAGAGCCACCACACCGCGGACGAGCAGCTGGCGGACACCCACGAGAAGGCCCGCCCGCTGCGGGAGTTGCTGCCCGTGGACCAGGCGACCTCCGGCGAGCAGGCCACCGCGACCGGGCACTACGGCAAGCAGCTGCTCGTCCCGGACCGCCAACTGGACGGCAAGGACGGCTACTACGTCCTGACGCTGCTGCGCACCGACGGCGGCCAGGCGCTGCCCGTCGTGCGGGGCTGGCTGCCGGGGAAGGCCGACGCGGCCAAGGCGCCCGCCGCGCCCACCGGTGAGGTCACCGTCACCGGTGCGCTCCAGGCGTCCGAGACGCCGGGGGACAACGGGGTGAGCGCCCAGGGCGGGCTGCCGGCCGGGCAGACCGGGGCGATCAGTTCGGCGTCCCTGATCAACATCGTGCCGTACAAGGTGTACGACGCGTGGGTCACGCTGGACAAGGCCGACGCCGGGATGACGGCCGTGCCGGCGACCGCGCCGCAGAACACCGGCCTGGACCTGAAGGCGTTCCAGAACCTGGGCTACACCGGGGAGTGGTTCGTCTTCGCCGGGTTCGTGGTGTTCATGTGGTTCCGGCTGCTGCGCCGCGAGGTGGAGTTCCTGCGGGACGCGGAGATGGGACTGGTGGCGGAGGAGGAGCAGCCCGTCGCCGTATGACGACCGCTGAGCCCGTCACCGTACGACCGCTCGACCCGTCACCGTACGACCGTTGTCACGCTCCGGACGCCAGCACTCCCGTGTAGTACACCGTGCCCGCGCACGCGTTGTTCACGACCGTCGAGACCGTCGGTGATCCGGACTGCGCCGTGTTCGAGACCTCGACGCTGCCGTCGGCCGTGCCGCCGTCGGTGAGGAGCTGGGTGGTGGTGCCGTCGGTGGTGCCGGACGTCGTGCCGGAGGTGCCGCCCGAGGAGGCGCTGGTGCTCGGGTCGGGCGAGGGCTCGCCGGTGTTGCCGCCGTCGCTCGTCCCCGTGCTGGGACAGGTCTCCGAGGGCACCCAGGCGAACTTCACCTCGTAGGCGGCGCCGGGCTGCAGCACCAGCGAGGTGGACTCGGTGGACGGGTCGGGCAGTCCGGCCGCCGGGTCACCGGCCACGTGCCGGACGGCGCCGACCTTGGTGCTGTCCGCGGCGCCCTGGGCGAGGGTGCTGACGGTGCCGGGGCCGGAGACCGTACACGCGGCGGTGGAGACGTTGACGACACTGAAGGTGCCGTAGACCGCGCCCGTGGCGTCGGCGGCGCCGGACGTCCCGGTGGGGTTGCCGAGCTGGACGGCCGTGCAGACAGGGGCGTCGGTGGTGGTGGTCGCCGAGGGGTCGGCGCCCGAGGTGCCACCCGTGCCCGCGCCCGTGCCCTTGCCTCCGTCACCGCCCTTGGTGCTGCCGGGGTCCTTGTCCTCCGTCTTGCCCGAGGTGCCCCCTGCGGTGCTCTCGTTTCCGTCGGCGCCTTTTCCCGAGCCCGCCCCGCCCTGGGCCTGGGAGGCCTGGCCGACGGCGGACGGGTTGACGCCGGAGCCGGTGGCGTTGGAGACGTGCAGCAGGGCGGGGACGGCGGTGCCGACGAAGAGGGCGGCGGCCGCCATGCCGACGACGGCCTGTCGCTTGCGGGCCCGCCGGGCGGGCACGGCCTTGCGCAGGTGGTCGAGCGTGCCGTCGCGCGGCTCGACCGTCTGCACCGCCTGGTGCAGCAGGGTGCGCAGTGTCCGCTCGTCCGAGTCCAGCCCTTCCGGGCTCTGGTCCTCGGGGCCGTCGTGGTTCACAGTTCCGTTCCCAGCGTGCGATTGCTTGTGCTTCTGGTCGTGCGGTGCCGTCGGCTCGTGCCAGGCGTAGGGCTCGTGACGTTCATGGGAATCCGGTCCTTCGGCGTCCCTGTCGGCGCCGGCGTCCTTGCTCATGCCGGCGCCTCCATCGCGATACGGAGGGCCGCGATGCCGCGCGAGCCGTACGCCTTGACCGAGCCCAGCGATATGCCGAGCGAGTCGGCGACCTGGGCCTCGGTCATGTCCGCGAAGTAGCGCAGCACCAGGACCTCGCGCTGGCGGCGCTGCAGCCCCTTCATCGCCTTGATGAGGGAGTCGCGCTCCAGCTGGTCGTAGGCGCCCTCCTCGGCGCTCGCCATGTCCGGCATCGGCTTGGACAGGAGCTTGAGTCCGAGGATGCGGCGGCGCAGGGCGGAGCGGGAGAGATTGACCACCGTCTGCCGCAGATAGGCGAGCGTCTTCTCGGGGTCGCGCACGCGCTTACGGGCCGAGTGCACCCGGATGAAGGCCTCCTGGACGACGTCCTCGCAGGAGGCCGTGTCGTCAAGGAGCAGGGCGGCGAGCCCGAGCAGCGAGCGGTAGTGGGCACGGTAGGTCTCGGTGAGGTGGTCGACGGTCGTGCCGGCCGCCACCGCTTCGTCGGCGTCGTCGCGCTGGTTCGGGATGCGGGCGGGCCGCGCTGCGGGCATGGGCGCGATCACCGGCATGCCGCCGGGCGCACCGGGCACACGGGGCCTGACGGTCGCGCGGGGCGGCCGTAGAGCCGTGCCTCCGGGCGCCGCGCTGAAGAAATCGAGAACCTCTGCCACGCCAGTTGGACACGCTTCCCCCCTGGAGGGTTGTACGTGCCGGGCGTCACGTTTGCTTCGCGTGATGCCACCGGTCGTCTGGTGTCAGGCAGCGCAACCGACCGTGCGTCAAGCGCCCTCATGCCTACCCGCTCTTCCCCTGTGTCCTGAATGAGTCAGGGCGTCCCCACGCCCCGTACCGCATCCCCGCGCCCCCGAAGGGCGTTCGCAAAGACGCTCCCCGCCCTTCGCGCGGTTGCGAAGAGCGGGGAGAGAATCTTCGGACGCCGAAGAGGCCCGGTTCAAGTGGTATGAACCATCGATCGGCTCACACTTCACGTGAATCCTACAAATGATTCCCGTGCTGGCCAGGACGTTTTGGGTATGGCCGAAGAGCCGCGGTCCCCTCGGCCAGGCCGGGGTCAGGCGAACTCGGTCGCGATCAGCTCCGCGATCTGTGCGGTGTTGAGGGCCGCTCCCTTGCGCAGGTTGTCCCCGCAAACGAAGAGTTCGAGCGCCGTCGGGTCGTCCAGCGCCCTTCGCACCCGGCCCACCCACGTGGGATCGGTGCCCACCACGTCGGCCGGCGTCGGGAACTCCCCCGCGGCCGGATTGTCGAAGAGGACGACCCCGGGCGCCGTGGCGAGGATCTCGCGGGCCCCGTCGACGGTGACCTCGCCCTGGAAGCGGGCGTGGACCGTCAGGGAGTGCGTGGTGAGGACCGGGACGCGCACACAGGTCACGGCGACGGGCAGCTTGGCCAGGCCGAGGATCTTGCGGGTCTCGTCCCGCACCTTCATCTCCTCCGAGGACCAGCCGTCCTCGCGGAGCGACCCGGCCCACGGTACGACGTTCAGCGCGACCGGCTCCGGGAAGGGCCCGGTGTCGTCACCGACGGCCCGCCGCACGTCCCCGGGGTGGGTCCCGAGCTCGGTGCCGGCCACCAGCTTCAGCTGCCGGCGCAGGGTGTCGATGCCCTCCCGGCCCGCCCCGCTCACGGCCTGGTACGAGGAGACGACCAGCTCGCGCAGCCCGAACTCGGCGTGCAGCGCGCCCAGGGCGACGATCATCGACAGGGTCGTGCAGTTGGGGTTGGCGACGATCCCGCGCGGCCGCAGCCGGGCCGCGTGCGGATTCACCTCGGGGACGACCAGGGGCACGTCCGGGTCCATCCGGAACGCGCCCGAGTTGTCCACGACCACCGCGCCCTTGGCGGCGGCGACGGGCGCCCACCGCGCGGCCAGTTCGTCGGGTACGTCGAACATCGCGACGTCGACCCCGTCGAAGGCCTCCTCGGTGAGCGCCACCACCTCGACCTGCTCACCGCGCACGGTCAGCTTGCGGCCGGCCGAGCGCGGTGAGGCGATCAGGCGGATCTCGCCCCAGATGTCCGCGTGCTGGGACAGGATCTGGAGCATGACCGTGCCGACGGCTCCGGTCGCGCCCACGACCGCGAGCGTCGGTCGTCCGGTTCCGGACATCAGCGTCCGGTGCCTCCGTAGACGACGGCTTCGACGGTGTCTGAGTCGAGCCCGAAGGCGGTGTGCACGGCGCGGACGGCCTCGGGGACGTCGTCGGCACGGGTGACGACCGAGATACGGATCTCGGAGGTCGAGATCAGCTCGATGTTCACCCCGGCGTCGCTGAGCGCCTCGAAGAAGGACGCGGTGACGCCCGGGTTGGTCTTCATGCCGGCGCCGACCAGGGAGATCTTGCCGATCTGGTCGTCGTAGCGCAGCGAGTCGAAGCCGATGCCGTGCTTGTTGCGCTCCAGGGCGTCGATGGCCTTGCGGCCCTCGGTCTTGGGCAGCGTGAAGGAGATGTCGGTCAGCCCGGTGGACGCGGCCGACACGTTCTGCACGACCATGTCGATGTTGATCTGGGCGTCCGCGATCGTGCGGAAGATCGCCGCGGCCTCACCCGGCTTGTCCGGTACGCCGACGACCGTGACCTTGGCCTCGGAGGTGTCGTGCGCGACACCGGAGATGATGGCCTGCTCCACCTTCTGGTCCCCTTGCTGTGTCTTGAGTGGTGCGCTGCTGACCCAGGTGCCCTGCAGTCCGCTGAAGCTGGACCGGACGTGGATCGGGATGTCGTAGCGACGGGCGTACTCCACGCACCGGTGGAGCAGCACCTTCGAGCCGGACGCGGCGAGCTCCAGCATGTCCTCGAAGGCGATCCAGTCGATCTTCTGGGCCTTCTTCACCACGCGCGGGTCGGCGGTGAACACGCCGTCGACGTCGGTGTAGATCTCGCAGACCTCGGCGTCGAGGGCGGCGGCGAGGGCGACGGCGGTCGTGTCGGACCCGCCGCGGCCCAGCGTGGTGATGTCCTTCTTGTCCTGGCTGACGCCCTGGAAGCCGGCGACGATGGCGATGTTGCCCTCGTCGAGCGCGGTGCGGATGCGGCCCGGCGTGACGTCGATGATCCGGGCTTTGTTGTGGACCGAGTCGGTGATGACGCCTGCCTGGCTGCCGGTGAACGACTGGGCCTCGTGGCCCAGGTTTTTGATCGCCATGGCCAGCAGTGCCATGGAGATACGCTCTCCGGCGGTCAGCAGCATGTCGAACTCACGCCCGGCAGGCATCGGGGATACCTGTTCGGCGAGATCGATCAGCTCGTCCGTCGTGTCGCCCATCGCGGAAACCACGACAACCACCTGGTTGCCGTTCTTCTTGGCTTCCACGATTCGCTTGGCGACGCGCTTGATGCCCTCGGCATCGGCTACGGAGGAGCCTCCGTACTTCTGCACGACAAGGCCCACGTGCGCTCCTCGCTCAGTCCCGTATATGTCGGCTCAGTCTATCGAGCAGCCGAATTTCGCTTCCGCGGTATCGCATCGTGAGATTCGGACGCCCAGGTCAGCGCATGCCCACTTCGGGGGTGCGGGAAAAGTGCCGAGCGTCACAAGTGAACGCTGTGAATTAAGTTTCAAGTAATAGGGTGCGGCTGTGCGCGTACTCCTGGTGGAAGACGATGAGCCGGTCGCCGAGTCACTGCGACGGGGACTGATCCGGTACGGCTTCGAGGTCGACTGGGTCACCACGGGCGCCGCCGCCCTGGCCCACTCCGCCCCCTACGACGTCGTCCTCCTCGACCTCGGGCTGCCCGACACCGACGGGCTCGACGTCTGCAAGGCGCTGCGCCTGCGCGGGAGCGTGCCGATCATCGTGATCAGCGCGCGCAGCGACGAGACGGACCGGGTGGTGGGCCTGGAGATCGGCGCGGACGACTACGTCTCCAAGCCGTTCGGGGTGCGGGAGGTCATCGCGCGGATAAGGGCGGTGCTGCGGCGCGTGCAGCCGCCCGCCGACGCCTCCGCCGGCCCCGACCGCTACGGCCCGCGTCTCACCCTCGACCGCAAGGCCGCCCGGGTCCGCCTGGACGGCACGGAGGTGGCCCTCGCCCCCAAGGAGTACGACCTGCTGGCCTTCCTCACCGAGGAGCCCGGCGCGCTGATGTCGCGCGAGCAGATCATGGAGGCGGTCTGGGACGCGAACTGGTTCGGGCCGACGAAGACACTGGACGTCCATGTGGCGGCGCTGCGACGGAAGTTGGCGGGCGCGATCACCATCGAGGCGGTACGGGGAGTGGGCTTCCGCCTGGAGATCATCGACGGGCCTCCGGCCTCATGATCCGGCAGCTGATCGTCAGCTACGTCCTGCTCGTCGCCGTGGCGCTGACGGCGTTCACCGTGCCGGTCGCCTTCACGCTGACCGCCCAACTCCGGGGCGACACCGAGCAGTCGGTGCGGCGCGAGGCGAAGACGATGGCGTTGCTGCTGAGCGGCGACGCCGCCTCGCGCGCGGCCCTGGACCGCATGGTGGTGGCCTACGCGCAGGAGACCCCCGGCACGGCCGAGGTACTGCCCGCCGCGCGGGCCAAGACCGCGACGCACTGGGGCGACGGAAAGCTGGAGGTGACGGCACCGGCGCAGCGCGACGGCCGGACGGTCGGCGCCGTACGCATCACCTACCCGACCTCCGACCTGACCCGGCGGCTCTGGCAGATCTGGGGCTTCCGGGCGTTCCTCGCGGTGGGGGTCCTGGCCGTGGCGGCCGGACTGGGCGCGCTCGTCGCCCGTCGCCTCACCCGCCCCCTGCGTCAACTCAACGACATGGCGAGCAGGTTCAGCGACGGCGACCTGACGGCCCGCTCCCCCGTGACGGGCCCGCACGAGACACAGACGCTCGCCCGCACCCTGAACCAGGGCGCCGAACGCCTCGACACCCTCATCGCCTCGCAGCGCATCTTCGTGGCCGACGCCTCCCACCAACTCCGCACCCCGCTCACGGCGTTGCGGCTGTCGCTGGACAACATCGCGGACGGCGTCGACGACGAGTTCGTACGCGAGGACGTGGACCAGGCGACCGCCGAGGTGGTCCGGATGAGCCGTCTCGTCAACGGCCTGCTCGTGCTGGCACGGGCCGAGGCGAAGGTGACGGCGGCGGAACCGCTGCCGCTGAAGGAGATCGTGGCCGAGCGCCTCTCGGTGTGGCGGCCGGCGGCCGACGAGCGCGGCATCCACATCCTGCTCGGGGGCGAAGTCGCCGACGGCCGGCCGCTGGTGCTGGCCAGCCCGGGTCATCTGGAACAGGTCCTGGACAACGTGCTCTCCAACGCCCTGGAGGTGTCGCCGGACGGGGCGACGATCACCGTGCGGGCCGAATCACGGGGTGACGAGGTCGAGTTGTCGGTGGTGGACGAGGGTCCCGGCATGTCCGACGCTGACAAGTCCCGTGCCTTCGACCGCTTCTGGCGCGGTCAGGGCCTCACCGGGCGCACCGGTTCGGGGCTGGGCCTCGCCGTCGTACGGCAGTTGGTGACGGACGACGGCGGCACGGTGACCCTGCGGGACGCTCCCGGAAACAGCGGTCTGTCGGTGGTCATCACCCTTCGGGCATCACCGAGGAGTGGTGGTTGACGATCAGCCACGTGCCGCCGCGCTTCTCGTACTCGTAGGTGTAACGGGCCTCCACGACCCGCTTCTCGCCGGTCTTCGGGTCGGTGAGCGTGATGTCGTAAGCACCCGCGTCGATGGCCGAGTTGCTGTCGAGGACGTTGATGTAGGTCTCGACCTTCTTCGCGACCGGCTTGTTCGGCAGGAAGTGCTCGAAGTAGTCGACGATCTCGGCGCGGTCGGTGCGGATCTCGTTGGAGACGGTGGGCAGCAGCACGGCGTCCGGCGCGTACCGGTTCGCGACCTTCTTCGGATCACCGGTCGCCAGCGCGGCGTTCCAGCCGTCGAAGAGGGCGGCTATCTGCTTCTTGGTGGGCTTCGCGTCGTGCTGGGGGCCGGCGGTCGCGACGACCGTGCCGGCGGTGCCGAGGGCCAGGGCGGTGGTGACGGTGACGATGGCTGCACGCACGCTGATGGGGCGAGTCATCACAACTCCAGTTGATCTGGTGTCCGTTGGGATGACTCAAGACTCGCTTCGTGCCGGTTAGCGCCCGTGCAGCCGACGTACAGGAGACGTCCAGGGCATGGCCAATTCACGCACGGTGCGCGCCGCATGACATACGGCGCGCACCGGATCCCGCCCGGCCCTCGGGCCGAGGGTTACTTCGCCGAGCGCAGGCCCAGCGGTTCCGCGATCTCCTCCACCATGACCTTGCCCGCCTCGAACTCGAGGGTCTCGTCGCCCATGCCCTGGTCCGTGTCGAGGCCGTCCAGCTCTTCCAGGGGCTGGTCGAGGCGGATGTGGGCGAGGACGGAGTGCAGGGCGCGCAGGGTCGCGGAGGCGGTGGAGCCCCAGTTGGAGAAGTAGGAGAACTGCCACCACCACAGGGCCTCCGTCACCCGGCCGGCCCGGTAGTGGGCCATGCCGTGGCGGAGGTCGGCGATGACGTCGGCCAGGTCGTCGGAGATCCGGGCCGGGACCCGGGACTTGCTGGGCTCGTAGGGGTCGAAGACCTCGGAGTAGACGTCGATCGGCTCCAGCAGGCGCGCGAGGTTCTCGCGGAGCTCGTCCACGTCCGCCTCCGGGCCCAGGTCGGGCTCGTAGCGCTCGTCGGGGACGATGTCCTCGTGCGCGCCGAGGCGGCCGCCGGCCAGGAGCAGCTGGGAGACCTCCAGGAGGAGGAAGGGCACGGCCGAACCCGGCTCGTCGCCCTTCGCCACCTCCGCGGTGGCCACCAGGAAGCTCTCGACCTGGTCCGCGATCTGGACCGCGAAGTCGTCCGGGTCCTGCGCTGTGGCGTGCAGCTTGGCGTCAGACATCTAGGAGTCGTCTCCCCTCGAAGGCGCGGCCGAGGGTCACCTCGTCCGCGTATTCCAGGTCGCCACCCACCGGGAGGCCGCTGGCCAGGCGGGTGACCTTGAGGCCCATGGGCTTGATCATGCGGGCGAGGTACGTGGCCGTGGCCTCGCCTTCCAGATTCGGGTCCGTCGCAAGGATCAGTTCCGTAACCGTCCCGTCGGCCAACCGCGCGAGAAGTTCTCGTATACGCAGGTCGTCGGGGCCGACCCCCTCGATGGGGCTGATCGCGCCGCCGAGCACGTGGTACCGGCCGCGGAACTCACGGGTGCGCTCGATGGCGACCACGTCCTTGGGCTCCTCGACCACGCAGATGACCGTGAGGTCGCGGCGGCTGTCCCGGCAGATGTTGCACAGCTCCTCCTGCGCGACATTGCCGCAGGTCGCGCAGAAGCGGACCTTCGCCTTGACCTCCATCAGGCACTGCGCGAGCCGCCGTACGTCGGTCGGCTCCGCCTGGAGGATGTGGAAGGCGATCCGCTGGGCGCTCTTGGGACCGACGCCGGGCAACCGCCCCAGTTCGTCGATGAGGTCCTGCACCACGCCTTCGTACAACGGACTGCCGTCCTTCCTGGGGGTGGTTCCTTACGGTACGTACGGTAGTTGGCCGCGGCCCCTCTTAGATAGGCGAGGCGGGGCCGGTCTCAGAAGGGCAGGCCCGGGATGCCGCTGCCGCCGCCCAGGCCCTGGGCCAGCGGGCCCAGCTTCTGCTGCTGGAGGTTCTGCGCGTTCTCGTTCGCCGCCTGGACCGCCGCGATGATCAGGTCCGCGAGGGTCTCGGTGTCGTCCGGGTCCACCGCCTTGGGGTCGATCTTCAGGGCTCGCAGCTCACCGGCGCCGGTGACGGTCGCCTTCACCAGGCCACCGCCCGCCTGACCGTCCACCTCGGTCTGGGCGAGTTCCTCCTGCGCGCGCGCCAGGTCCTGCTGCATCTTCTGCGCCTGCTGCAGCAGCTGCTGCATGTTCGGCTGGCCACCACCGGGGATCACGATTCAGCTCCTTGGTCCGTACGGTCGTCCCGCGGTCGTCCCGCGGTGTTCGCGCTCGGCACGAGCCTACGTGCTCCGCGCAGGCATCGCCCCGGCACTCTTTCGAGTGGTTTGATCGCAAGGCCTATACCTGATCAAGGGCCTCTTCCGGGCGGAAAAGCCGTCAAAGCTCCCCCTTCGCCACCCATTGGGCGGTAGGAAGGCTCTGGCACATCAGCATCAGGCGTCACGCAGGGTGACCGATCAGTTAGGGAGCGCCGGGTGGGTCAGCCGGAGATGCAGCCCGAAGGTCCGCGTCAGGACGGGCGGGGCGAGGGCGCGGCCGGGCTGCGGCCGGGCGATCTGACCGGGCGGGCCTTTCCGCTCGGGGACTGGGGCGAGCCCGCCGAGCGGCTGCACGAGCTGTACCGGTGGGTGGAGCGCGGGGCGCTGGAGACGGCGTCCTGGTATCTCGCGGACCGGGTGTGGAAGCGGCGGGGCGCTCGGGCGCTGCGGGCCGGGGCGGCGACGGGCGCGGTCACGGCCGCCGCGCTGCCGCTGCTGGACCTGACCGGCGCGCTCCCGGGGGCCGCCCCCTGGGGCTATCTCGCACTGCTGCTCGCGGTGGCCTGCGTGGCCGTGGACCGGTTCTTCGGGCTGACGTCCGGCTGGATAAGGGACGTGGCGACCGCGCAGGCGGTGCAGCGCCGGCTTCAGGTGCTCCAGTTCGAGTGGGCCACGGAGAGCGTGCGGGAGATGCTGGGCCCCGCGGACGGCACGGCGAGCGAGGCGGCCGAGCGGTGCCTGGGGGTCCTGCGGCGGTTCTCGGAGGACGTGACCGAGCTGGTGCGTACGGAGACCGCGGACTGGATGGTGGAGTTCCGCACCGGCACGGCCCCCATGGGCCTCCAGGCGGCGGTCTCGGCGACGGCCCGCCCGGACGCCGGCGCCCCCCAGGGCCGCTTCCCCCTGCCCCCGGGCCCGAACGCCCGCCCGAACATGCCGAGGCAGCGACCGCCGGAGCCGCGGTGACCCACGCGGTCACCGCAGGACACCGGCGCGCTCACCGCAGGAACAGCAGCTCCACCGCGACCGCGATGTCCACGACCGCGCACCACTCCGCGAACGTCGGCGCCACCACGCCCTTGAGCCTGGCCAGCCGCAGATGGGCCAGGTCCCACACCCCGTGGCCGAACCAGCCGGCCGCCACCAGGTACCGGCCCAGATCCGCGTCGACCGCCAGTCCCGCCACGGCCAGCGCCCCGAAGCCGACCGCACCGGCCACCTGCACGCCCAGAACGGTCCCACCGTGCGGGGACCCGCGCAGCATGCCCCACAGCAACACCGCCAGCGCTACGACGATCATGGCGCCGCCGGCCGGGACCGCGTCCTGCGCCCCGAGGCCGAACAGGAGCACCACGCCGGCGCCGAGCACGGGCCAGGTCAGCCGGGGTCGGCCGAGCTGGGCGATGACCACGTAGAGAAGGGGGAGCAGGGGGAGGGCGTCGGCGTAGCCGCTCACGGCGTCACCGAGGTCGTCACCGGAGCCGGCGGCGATCACACCGGTGGCGAGGAGAAGGGCCAGGGCCGTGGGCCAACGGCGGACGAGGTCGGACTTCATGACATCTCCGTTCCTGCACGGATCCCCGGTCGTCCACCTGACGGCCGATATACCGGGGAGGGGTATCTGGACGCCCTCAGCCTGGCCCGCGCGACGAACCGCCAGTAGTGCCGGACGCGCATGTCCCCGAATGACATCTGTCATGCGGGACAAGGCCGTTCGGCACTGACCGGACGGCCCGTCCGCTGTCACAATGACCGCGTGGAGGACGGGCCGAGGGGGGACCGCGCGGCGGGGCTGACGAGCTTCCGCCGCTACACCTGGTGGGCCGTGCCGGGCACCACGGTCGTGCTGCTGGTGCTCACCTACGGCGCCTGGATCCTGGACGGCGACGTGCCGCTCTGGGCCCGTGCGCCGGCCGTCCCCGCGCTCGTCGTCGAGGTCGCGGCGACGGTCGTCCTGCTCGGCGACCTGCTGACCGTGCGGCCCGACCCGCCCGCGCGGCTCCGCCGGGGCTGGCTGGTCGCCGCGGGCTGCGCCGCCCTCGTCCTGGCCGTCCTGCCGCTGGCCCGGCACAACTACGGCCTGTGGGCGATCGCCCCCGCGGTGACGGTCGCGATCGGCGCGACCTGTCTCCCGGTGCCCGCACGGCGGTTGCTGGTGGCCGGCGCCACGTCCGGTGCGCTCGTGCCCGGCGCGGCGGTGAGCCTGGCCGCGGGGGACGGGGAGTCGGTGCACGCGGCGCTGTTCCCGGCGGGGCTGGTCGTGTTCACCGTCTGGATGATGCTGGGGCCGATGTGGGCGTGGGACGTGGCGGGGCGGCTGGACCGGGCGCGGCGGCTGGAGGCGGAGCTGGCGGTCAAGGACGAGCGGCTGCGGTTCGCCGGGGACCTGCACGACATCCAGGGGCACCATCTCCAAGTGATCGCCCTCAAGGCGGAGTTGGCGTCCCGCCTCACCGGGACGGACCCGGCGCGCGCGTCCGCCGAGATGCAGGAGGTACGGCAGCTGTGCGCGGACGCGCTGCGGGACACCCGGGCCGTGGTGCAGGGCTACCGGCGTACGACGCTGGACGACGAGATCGTCAACGCCACCCGCGTGCTGGCCGCGGCCGGCATCGACGCCCGCACGGACCAGGCGCCCGGCGCGGACGAACTGCCCGACACCGCCCGCCACCTGCTGGGCCTGGTGATGCGCGAGGCCACCACCAACGTGCTGCGGCACAGCACCGCCCACCACGCCGAGGTCGACTACCGCGTCACCGACGACACCGCCCGCCTCCGCATCGACAACGACGGAGCCGAGGAGACCACCGCGAGCTCCGACGGCACGGGCCTGACCACCCTCGCCGAACGACTACGAGCGGCGGACGGGGAGTTGACGTGGCACCGGGACGGCGACCGCTTCACGGTGACGGCCGTGCTGCCGGTGCAAGGGGGCCGGCTTCGGAAGGACGGGCCGGGAAGCAGTCGGTCGGGCGGGGGCCGGCGATGATCCGTGTGCTCATCGCCGATGACGAGGATCTGCTGCGCAGTGCGCTGGTCGCGTTGTTGGGGCTGGAGGAGGATCTGGTCGTGGTGGCGGAGGCGGCGACCACCACCGACGCCGTGCGGCTCGCCGTCGAGACCCGGCCGGACATCGCCGTGCTCGATCTCGAGATGCCGCCCGCCGACGGGCTGTTCGCGGCCGGGGAGATGCGGGCCGCCGCCCTGCCGACCCGGATCGTCCTGGTCACCCGGCACGCCCGGCCCGCCGTGCTGCGCCGGGCGCTGGCCGCCGGGGTCAGCGGGTTCGTGCCCAAGACGACGTCCGCGGCACGGCTCGCGGAGATCGTCCGGGACATCGCCGCGGGCCGCCGTTACGTCGATCCCGAGATCGCCGCGTCCGCCCTCACCGAGGACGACTGCCCGCTCAGCGAACGGGAGTTGGAGGTGCTGACGGCGGCCCGCACCGGGGCGTCGGTCGCCGAGATCGCCACCGTGGTGCACCTCGCGCCGGGTACCGTCCGCAACTACCTCTCCGCGGCCATGGCCAAGCTCAACGCCCCCACCCGGCACGCCGCCGCCCACCACGCCTGGCAGCAGGGCTGGATCTGAACCCGCCTCCCCGCAAGGCCCGTGTCACGACTGCGGGTCCGGGAACGCCACCGGGCTGCGCAGGCCCTGCCGGTTCACCGCCCGCACCCCGAAGAACACGTTGTCCTTCGACAGATCCACCCCGTACGTCGTCACGTCACCCGCGTGAAGCACATGTGTCCACTCCGGTGCCGTCGTCTCGCGCCAGACGATCTCGTAGCCCGCGAGGTCCGGCTCGGTGCCCCGAGTCCACACCAGGGTCGTGGAGTTGGTGAGCGCGCTGGTGACGATCTTCGCGCCGCGCGGGGTGCCCGGCGCCTGTGCCAGGGTCCACAGGGCCGCGCCGTTGACCCGGGCCACCCGTCCGACATACCCGAAGTCGCAGAACTCGGGCAGGTCGCCGTACTGCTTGCCGGTCCCGTCGACGCGTACGTCCTGGTGCTGGTGGGCGAAGTCCTCGGCCGGTTCGGTGAAGCGGGCGGCCGGGTAGCCGCGTTCCAGGAAGGGGATCTGGTCGCCGCCGCGGAGATAGCGGTCCCGGCGGTAGACGACCCGGACGTGCATACCGGTGGCGTCGTTGTCGGCCACATCCCGTACGAACCGGGCGAGTTGGCGGGTCGCGGAGTCGTTCTCGCCGCCGACCGAACGGCGCAGCGCGGCCTGCGCGGCCGTCTCCGAGGAGGGCACGCCCTCGGTGAACAGCCGGATCGTGTACGGGTCCTTCGTACCGTCGTCGGCGGTCGGGCTGCCCACGATGTCATTGGTGAACATGCCCTGCACATCGGTGCCGGCCGCCTTCAACTGCTGGGCCAGATACGTCGATCCGTACAGCCCCTGCTCCTCCCCCGCCACCGCCGCGAACACGATCGTCGCGGCCGGCCGGCGCCGGGCCAGCACGCGGGCCAGCTCCAGGACCACGGCCACCCCGGAGGCGTCGTCGTCCGCGCCCGGCGCGTCGGAGGTGGCGTCCATGACGTCGGTGACGCGGGAGTCGTAGTGCCCGGAGACGACGTAGACGCGCTCGGGCGTCACCGAGCCGCGCAGGGTCGCGAGCACGTTCGTGATCTTCGTGGCGGTGGGGATGCGGGAGGCCGGTTCCTGGACGTACGACTGGAGTTCGGCCGTCATCCGGCCGCCGGACGCGGCCGCGTGGGAACGGAGTTCGGTGAGCAGCCAGTCGCGGGCCGCGCCGATCCCGCGCGCCGGGTCGTCCTGGACGGAGAGGGTGTGGCGGGTGCCGAAGGAGACCAGCTTGCGGACCGTCGCCTCGATGCGGGCCGGGTCGATCTCCCGCAGCAGGGAACGGAGTTCACGGGTCGGGGGCTGCGCGGTGGCCGGCGGACGGGCGCCGCCCGCGGACGTGGCCTCGGCGCCGGAGGCCGCGCCCAGCGTCACCGCCGCGCTCGCCGCCGTGGCCGTCAGAACCGTTCTCCTGGTGGGGCTGGGACGCATGTGTCCTCCTGTGGCCGCGCATGCCTCCGGCCATCGTCATGGACACGCCAGTCCGGGACAAGGGCGCCTGCCGCCGCGCCCTCGACTCCCGTCGCTCCCCTGCCGGTCCGCCTGGTCCCGCTCTAGTCCTCCGCGCACAGCCGTACCACCGCCGCCGCCGAGCACGGCAGGTGGCCGTGGCCGCGGATGGCGTTCTCGCCGGTGGCCTCGGTGATGTAGGAGAGGAACGCGGCGGCCAGGGAGCCGTCGCCGGGGCGGTCGTAGGTGTAGGCGTACTCCACGCCCCGGTAGGGGTAGTCGCTGCGGCCGAACTCGATGTCCTCGATGGAGGGCGCGGCGCCGTCGAGGGGGACGGTCCGCACGCCGCGCCGGTCCGCCGCGAGGGTGACCTCGCTGTAGCCGATCGCGCCGGGGATGGCGGCGACCTTGGCCAACACGTCCTCCGTGGAGTCGAGTTCGCAGCGCATGACGGGCGCTGACGTGCCGTCCTTGTGCAGGCAGTCCAGTGAGGTGCTCGGCACCCGCTCCCAGGACCCGAGCACCCGGCTCTGGAAGATCTGCCGGGTCCCGGAGTCGGCGTTGCGGCTGACCAGGACGATGGGGACGTCGGGCAGGGTGCGGTCGAGCTGCTTCCAGCGGGTCACCTCGCCGCGGTAGACGCGACGCACGTCCTCCAGGGTGAGTCCCTTGGGCAGCCCGATGCCGTCGTTGACGACCAGCGTGAAGGCGGACAGGGCGACCTTGCGGCCGATCAGCCGGTCGGTCACGCCGACCGCGGGGCCGTCGGAGAAGGCGATCACCGAGCGCGCGCCCTTCTTCGACGTGGCGCCCAGCTCGGCGAGCGCGTTGACGCCGCCCGAACTGCCGCGCGCGTCCAGGGAGATGTCGGAGTCCGGGCACTTCTTCTCGTACACCTTCGCCAGTTCCGTCACCACCGGCTCGAAGGCCGTCGAACCGGTGATCCGCAGAGAGCCGGTCTCGCAGCCGATCGGGGGCGGGTTGTCGTCGCGGACGACGACGATCGTGGCCAGGGTGAGCACGCTGACGGTGAGCATGACGGAGATCAGCCGTGCGGCCCGGCTGAACAGCGGCGGCACCTCGTCCGGCGTGGCACTGCGGTTGGGGTGCACCTCGCCCTCGCGGATGCCGCCGAACAGCCGTATCTCACGGCCCACATCGCCGCCGGACAGCAGCACGAGCAGCTTGAAGTGGTCGCCGTGGTTGAGCGGGACGCGCGGGATGCGCAGGGTGTTGCCGTCGTAGCCGAAGCCGCGGGCCGGGGTGAAGTGGTCCATCAGGTGGTCGGTGTCGGAGGGCTGGGTGACCGAGACCCCGCGGATGGTGCGGTCGGTGAACACCGCGGTCAGGCCGTGGACTTCGGGGCTGGTGTAGTCGTCGCGGTCGATGCCCTGCGAGCCGTCGTTCTCGACACGGATCAGCACGAGGGTGGCGTCGGACATGCCGGGCGCCTCGTCGAAGAGGCCGAGCCGGACGTTGGCCCGCCCCAGCCGGACGTCGTCGCCTATCGGGTTGTCCATCTGGACGCGGTAGCCGATACTCCCCCACTGCCTTAAGGGCGTGGGAGGTGCCCCCAGCGGCGCGGGACCCGGCGTTCGTACCAGACCATGATCCCGGACGCGAATATGCCGAGCACCGCGGTGCCCACGGCCACGACGTTCTCTGCGCTCAGCCACTCCACCGGCGTCACCGTACGACTGTGCGGGCGCACGGTGCGTGTGCGGGAGCCGAAGTTCGCCGTACGTTCAACTACCTCGCAGGAAACGCCGTTTCACCTCATTGCCTGCTGTACGTGAGCTTCTCCCCGTTGCTGGTGTTGACCCGCTCCAGGCTGCCGTCCGCGAGCAGCGTGATCTCGGTGGGGTCGCCCGGCGCGCAGTTGCCCGAGTCGCCGGAGGTCACCGTGGACGGGCCGATCTCCAACGGGCCGTCGGCGGACGGCTGTTGGGTGAGAGTCGCCTCGAAGACGCAGTGGTAGCTGCCGTTGCTGGTGGGGCCGTCGGCGATCAGGGACAGGACGGAGTCGCCGACCGCGCCCTGCCGGATGGTGAGCGTGCGGGTGTTCTCGCCGTCGGCGTTGGTGATCGTCGTCGTCCAGGTGCCCAGGTAGCCGGTCGGGACAGCGCCGTCGGAAGGTGTGGAGGCGGACGGGGCAGGGCTTGCCTGGGACGGGTCCGGCGTGGTCGGACCGGGTGCCTCGGGCGCGCTGTCGCTCGGGGCGGCGGACGGCTTGCCGTCGGCCTGGTCGCCGTCGCCGTTCATGAGGGCGTAGACCGAGGCGCCGGCGCCCAGCGCGACGACCAGCGCGACCGCGACGAGCGCCGCCGTGGACCGGCCGTTGCGGCGCTGCGTCGGCTCGGCCGGCAGGAACGGCGTCGGGCCGTAGGGCGGGGTCGGCCCGCCGGGTCCGAACGGCGGGGTGGGGCCGTAGGGCGGGGTGCCGCCGGGGGCGCCCTGCTGCGGGTAGCCGTAGCCCGCGGGGTGCTGCGGATAGCCGTAGGCGCCGGGCTGTTGCGGGTAACCGTAGGCACCGGGTTGCTGGGGATCGCCGTAGCCGGCGGGCTGTTGGGGATGGCCCTGGGCCGGGGTGTGCGGGTGCGGCTGCGGGTGGCCGTACCCGGAGCCGGGGGGAGCTGCGGGGACCGTGCCGAAGCCACCGGCGGGTGATCGGCTCGCGCCCGGCGCGGGTGCCGGGGGCCGGGTGTCGCCCTGCCCCACGGCCATGGTGGGCAGGTGGTTGAGCGGCGGCCCGCTTCCCGGCTGTCCCGGTGGCGGCGGCCCGTCGGGCGAACTGCCCGACTGCGGGGCAGAGTTGGCGTCCGCGTCGGCGGAGGCGTGCTCGGGCGCAACCTCGGACGAGCCGGCGGCGCGCTCGGACGGACCAGGCGGGTGCGCGGGCGCCCCGGGCGGTTGTGCGGGCGAACCCGGCGCATACGCGGACGCACCGGGCGAGTGTGCGGGAGCCCCGGGCGAGTGTGCGGGTGTCCCGGGCGAGTGTGCGGGTGTCCCGGGCGAGTGTGCGGGTGTCCCGGGGTGCGACGACGAACCCGACGGCTGTACAGGCGAACCCGCCGGGCGCGCGGGCGAACCGGGCGGGTACGCGGACGCAGCCGACGGCTGTGCGGACGAACCCGGCGCGTGCGCAGGCGCCGCGGGCGGGTACGCGGGCGGAGCCGGCGGGCGGGCGGGTGCCCCGGCGGGATACGCGGGCGGACCCGGCGGGGACTCGGACACCCCGGACCGTTGCTCGGGCTCCCCCTCCTCCGGTACGGTCCCCGCCGGTCCCGTCGGGTTCTCCGCGTCCAGCAACCGCACGGCGTGCCGCCCGAGTTGGGCCACCAGCGCGCTCGGCAGCCACGGGTCGCGGGAGCGGCCGTCGGAGACGGTGTCCTCGGCGCCGGTGCGCTCCAGGATCCGCTCCAGCGGGGGCCGGGCGGCCGGGTCCTTCTTCAGACAGTCCCGTACGAGGTCGGCGATGCCCTCGGGCACACCCGTGAGGTCGGGTTCCTCCTGCGCGATCCGGAACATCAGCGCGTGCACACCGCTGCTCGTGCTGCCGAACGGCAGCTGCCCGGTGGCGGCGTACGCCAGCACCGAGCCGAGGCAGAAGACGTCGCACGCGGGCGTGATCCGGTCCCCGCGCACCTGCTCGGGCGCCATGAAGCCGGGCGAGCCGACGAGCGCGCCGGTGCGGGTGAGCCCGGCCTCGGCCACGGTCTCGAGGGCCCGGGCGATCCCGAAGTCGATGACGCGCGGCCCGTCGATGGTCACCAGCACATTGGACGGCTTCAGGTCCCGGTGGACGATCCCGGCGGCGTGGATGTCCTGGAGCGCGTGCGCGAGCCCGGCGGCCAGGATCCGCACCGACCGCTCGGGCAGCGCCCCGTGGTCGTGCCCGACGACCTGCTCGAGGCTGGGCCCAGCGACGTACCCGGTGGCCACCCACGGCACGGCGGCCTCGGTGTCGGCGTCCAGCACGGGCGCCGTCCAGTACCCGCCGACCTGCCGGGCGGCCTGCACCTCCTGCCGGAACCGCGCCCGGAACTCCTCCTGTTCGGCCAGCTCGCCCCGCACCAGCTTCACCGCGACGGTACGACCGCGCTCCGAGCGCGCGAGATACACGTGCCCCATCCCGCCGGCCCCCAGCCGGGCGAGCAGTCGATACGCCCCGATCCGCTGTGGATCCCCGGCCCCCAGTTCGTCCATCCGCGCGCCGCCTCCCCCCGAAATACCCCATTACGCCCCTGTGCGACAGATCGAGAATAGTGCGGGCGCGGGGGGAGATGGCGGGAGTGGTGTCTACGGTTCCGTAACAGCGCCCTGGTACGGACCGGTCAGAATCCGATGGCCTCGCGCAGCAACAGCACGGTGCCGCGTCCGGGTTGGTGTTCCGCGTTGAGGACGAGCAGCCGGTTGACGGCACTGGGCCACCCGTACGCCTCCGTCGTACGGGCGCTCTCCAGCGGCAGGCAGTGGTCCTCGACGCGTCGCAGCGCGGTGTCCAGATCGGGTACGACCTTCTGCGCCCCGACGATCCAGATCGCGCGGGCGGCCCCGCCGGCGTAGCCGGGCAACTGGGTGCCGCTGCCCGAGGCGACGACCAGGGAGCCGGTCTCGGTGACCGCGGCGACACTGCCCACGATCACGTCGGGACCGGCGATCAGGCGCCGGATGTCGTCGGCCTCGGTGGCCCGGTCCATGGCCAGCACGCGTGGCCTGATGGCCTCGTACCGTCCATCGGCGTTGATGTCCTCCTCGATCCCGGACTGCCGGAGGGTCTCGCTGGCGCCCGTGAACACGTGGGCGCCCTCCGGTATCAGGTCCTTGACCCGGATCCGCGCGGCGGCGACGTCGTCGAGGATCTCCACGGCGAAACCGTGCGCGGTCAGCGCGGCGGCCGCGCGCTCGAGTCGCGGCTCGGGAGCGGGGTCGGTGAACGATGTCGCGGGCATCTGGGTGGTCATGGTGCCTCCGGGCTTCCCGTCCGCTGGGTGACGCGGTCGTGTCGACGGCGGGGCAGCAGCAGCCGCCCCACCTCTTCGACACCGCAGCCCGCCGGAATGTGAGGCCCTACCTGATGTCCTTCACCGAGGACGGTCCCAACTGCTTGGCGCTGGCGTACTCCGGCATCGTCATGGGCTTGTCGAACAGGAAGAACGACTGGTTCGTGCCGACCGTGAACTCCATGTACGCGTTCGTCGTGGCGTCGAAGCCGTAGTAGGCGTTGCAGGTGGAGCCCGATGTGTACACGCCGTCCATGCCGGGCTGCGCGAGCACCGCGACGCCGCTGTCGCTGGACTCCACCTTCTCCGTCGGAGTGAGCATCTTGCAGCGCGGCACCGGCAGGCCCTTCATGATGAAGTACCCGTACTCGCCCTTGGCGTTCTGGATGTAGACGTACGAGAGCTTGCCCCGCTGCCCCCACGTCTTGATCCACTGGTTGATCGCCTCGCGGGTCGGCGAGTACTCCATGCGGCCCGCCGGCTGCTGGGCCACGAGGTGGTCGTAGTTGTCCTGCTTGCGCTTGTTCTCCTTGTCCTGGCTGGAGTCGGTGCAGGAGGTCAGAGCGAGGCCCACGACGAGCGCGATGACGGCGGCCAGGGCCATGCGTACGGACTTCTTCATGCGGTGCTGCCCTCTTCCCTGGATGCGACGGGGATCAGTTGGTGCACGTCGTGCGCTCGGCGGAGACATCCAGCCGGTACGGCAGGTCCTTGTCGTGGAAGGGCGCGCGGTGCTCCTGGGCGGCCTTCGAGTTGTAGTCGTTGACCGACTCGAGCCGGCTGACCTTCAGCGCGGTGATCGACTGGTCGATCTGCGCCCTGCGCGTCGGTGAAGCGGACTCGCGCTCCTCCTGGAGCACCCGGATCGTCCCTTCGGCGTTCTGCGCGGCCTCGCACAGATCGAAGAACTCCTCGTACGTCGTCTGCCGGAAATCGCCCGAGGCGACGGTGTTCTCGCGCTTCTCCACCTCACCGCGGAACGGAGCGGTGATCCACGCGGCACTGCCGAACGCGAACGCCCCGATCACGTACAGCACCGCCAGCCCGATCACCCCGGCGACCGACCAGACCCCTAACCGTGCCCCTTCGCGTACCCCCCACATGGCCATCCCCCTTCGCGGGCGGTTCCGCGTCGGAACCGCCTTCCGCTGGAGAGGACATGACACCCGGGCGAAACGGTTCCCCGACCGGACGGCCCCCGTTGACCACCCCTTTCCCTCCCGCCGTCCGGAAATTGACCCGGAGATGGCCTGTTCCTGGTTCCTGGCGCACGGTCGGCCGAGAAGCATCTACGCGTGTAGTGCCACCGCACGGCAGATCCCTCGGACGCACATCCCGCAGACGCTTCGCCCCCGTTGACTCCGTCCCTCATCACCAGGAGCCCTTCCATGCCCGTCAGTCCCCTGAACCGCCGGGAGTTCGTGAAGAAGTCGGCCGTCACCGGGGCGGCCGTCGCCGCCACCGTGGCCGCGGCGCCCGCCCAGGCGGCCGACCGCACGCCGCACAAGCCCCACAAGGCGCCGAAGACCTGGTCGTTCTCGATCCTGGGCACCACCGACCTGCACAGCCACGTCTTCGACTGGGACTACTACCTGGACAAGGCCTACTCGGACGCCAAGGGCAACTCCGTCGGCGTCGCCCGGGTCGCGACCCTCGTCAAGCAGCAGCGCGCGGCGAAGGGCGAGGGGCACGTGCTGCTCGTCGACGCCGGCGACATCATCCAAGGCACCTCGCTGGCCTACTACTTCGCCCGCGTCGACCCGATCACCGGGACGGCCGGCAAGAGAGGCCCCAAGCACCCGATGGCCACGGCCATGAACCACATGCGCTACGACGCCGCCGCCCTCGGCAACCACGAGTTCAACTACGGCATCGACGTGCTGCGCAAGTTCGAGAGCCAGTGCCGCTTCCCGCTGCTCGGCGCCAACGCGCTGGACGCCAAGACCCTGCGGCCCGCGTTCGCGCCGTACACGGTGAAGAAGATCCGGGTCCCCGGCGCCCCGGACATCAAGGTCGGCATCCTCGGCCTCACCAACCCGGGCATCGCGATCTGGGACAAGGACAACGTCAGCGGGAAGATGGTCTTCCCGGGGCTCGTGGAGCAGGCGAAGAAGTACGTGCCCCGGCTGCGCGCCCTCGGCTGTGACGTCGTCTTCCTCACCGACCACTCCGGCCTCGACGGCTCCTCGTCCTACGGCGACCAACTCCCGTACGTGGAGAACGCGTCGAACCTCGTGGCCGAACAGGTCCCCGGCATCGACGCGATCCTCGTCGGCCACACGCACGTCGAGGTGCCGTCGTACACCGTCAAGAACGAGAAGACCGGCGAGGACGTGCTCCTGTCCGAGCCGTACTGCTGGGGCTACCGGCTGAGCGTCTTCGACTTCGAGGTCGAGCTGGAGCACGGCCGTTGGAAGGTCACGAAGAAGACCGCGCAGACCCTCAACCCCAACACCGTGGACGAGGACCCGGAGATCCGCGAACTCCTCGAAGCCGACCACGAGTTGGTCGTGAAATACGTCAACACGGCCGTCGGCACGTGCACCGAGGACCTCTCCGCGGCGGAGTCCTGCTGGAAGGACGTCCCGATCATGGACTTCATCCACGAGGTCCAGACGCAGACGGTGAAGGCGGGCCTGTCCACGGCGGACGCGGCCCTCCCGCTGATCTCGGTCGCCGCGCCCTTCTCCCGCACGGCCGACATCCCGGCCGGCAACGTCACCATCAAGGACATCGCCGGGCTCTACATCTACGACAACACCCTGTACGGCAAGAAGCTCACGGGCGCCCAGCTCAAGGACTACCTGGAGTACGCGGCCAAGTACTACTTCCAGGTGCCGGCCGGCACGAAGGTGGACACGGCGACCCTGACGAACGCCAACAGCTTCTGGGACTACATGTACGACACGGCGGCCGGTGTCTCCTACGACATCGACATCGCCCAGCCGGAGGGCTCCCGCATCAAGAACCTGGCCTACAACGGCACGGCCGTCACCGACGACCAGGTCTTCGTCGTCGCCGTCAACAACTACCGCGCCAACGGCGGTTCGGGCTATCCGCACATCGCCGCCGCCGACATCGCGTACAGCTCCACCAACGAGATCCGCCAGCTGATGATCGACTACGTCGTCGGCAAGGGCGAGTTGAACCCGGCGGACTTCGCGTCGACCAACTGGAAGCTGACGCAGGCGGGGACGGCGGTCTTCTAGCCGAGGCGTTCCAGTGACGGCGCATCGGGGCAGCCTCAATGACCCGGCAGTCCAAGAGGATGCCCCGAACCGATGGAGGCGTTGTGCCGTCCTGGTCCACCTTCGCGAAAGAAGCTCCCGCACTCGAAGCGGTCGCGCGTGAGCGTCTGCAGGCCCTGCTCATCGCCTATCTGGCGACCACCTCGCGCGGCGGTGCGCCGCGGGTGCACCCCGTGACGCCGATCCTCACGGACGAGGGTCTCTACCTGTTCATGGAGCCCGACTCTCCCAAGGGCCACGACCTGAGGAGAGACGGCCGTTTCGCGCTGCACGCGCCGGTCGACGCGCCGATACCGACCGTCGCCCAGGTCTATTTCGCCGGGCGCGGCAGGGCGGTCGAGGACACGGAGAATCGCGCGGCCGTGGGGTTAGCGGCCGACTATCCGGTGCTCGACCGTTTCGTGCTGTTCGAGCTGGAGGTCGAGACGGTGATGTGCACGAGGCCGGGGGTCGAGGACCCCTACGCGGTGACACGGGAGTTCTGGCCGCCGCGGTGAGGTGCGGTGCCGCCCGCTGTCCTCAACTCCGCGGAGTGAAGGCGTCCGCATGCTCCCCCGCCCACTGCGCGAACGTCCGTGCCGGGCGGCCCAGGAGCTTCTCCACCGTGGGGAGCACCTCCGCGCCCCGGTCGCTGTTCAGGGTGCGGTGCATGATCGCGTCGACGACCTCGGGCGGGAAGCCGTAGCGGGACATGCCGGTGCGGGCCACGTCGTCCGGGAGGGGCCGCAGGCGCACGGCGCGGCCCAGGGTCTCGCCGAGGATGCGGAGTTCCTCGGCGGGGGTCAGGGTCTGCGGGCCGCTCAACTCGTGGGTCGCGCCCCCGTGTTCGTCGGTCGTCAGGGCAATGGCCGCGATCTCCGCCAGGTCCGCCGGGTCGACGCTCGCCGCCGGGCGGTCGGCGAAGGGGGTGGACACCTCGTCTCCGGCGCGGAGTTGGCCCGCCCACTGGAGGGCGTTGGACATGAAACGGCCGGGACGCAGCAGGGTCCAGGCGAGGCCGTACGACGGGTCGGTGACCGCCGCCTCCGCCGCCGCGTGCCAGCGGGCGATCACGTCGGACCCGGCGCCGCCGTCCAGCACCGACAGCTTCACCACCCGGCGTACGCCCGCCCGGGCCGCCGCCTCGGCGAGCGCGCGGTCGTGGGTGGGACCGTCGGCCGCGCCGACGCCCTGCGCCGACATCAGGAAGGCCCCGGTGACGCCCGTGAACGCCGCCGCCAGGCTCGCCGGGTCGTCCGCGTCGCCGTACACCGCCGTCGCGCCCTCGGGCAGCCGGGCCTCGGCCGGGCGGCGCGTCATCGCCCGTACCGGCTCGCCCGCGGCCGTCAGCCGCCGTACCAGCTCGTTCCCCACATGGCCCGTCGCTCCGGTCACCAGGATCATCGCCGTCTCCCCTTCGCTCGCGCTTTTCCTCAGCGTGCTCGGGCCGGAAGGCGAGGTCATCGGACGGTGGGAGGCATCGCCGGGTCTCCCCGTGGAGTACGGGCGGGACGAGACCGGCCAATCCTTACATTTCAGGCATAGGGTGGAACCGTACGCGTGTGAGCGCCGGCAGAAGAAGGTGAGTGCTATGCGCGTGTTGCTGAAAGCCTCGCTCAACACCGAGAAGGCCAACGAGATCATCCGAAGCGGCAAGATGCCCCAGCTGATGCAGGAAGCCCTGGACAACATCAAGCCCGAGGCGGCCTACTTCACCGTCGACGGCGGTGTCCGTACGGCCTTCCTGTTCTTCGACATGCAGGACAGCTCGCAGATGCCCGCGCTCGGTGAGCCCTTCTTCCTGGACATGGACGCCAAGATCGAGTTGACGCCCGTGATGAACGGCGAGGACCTCCAGAAGGGACTGTCCCAACTGCGCTAGCTGAAGACGATCATCGACCCCTGCGCCAGACTCCGGGTCGCCGCCGCGTGCAGGCCGAGCCAGACATGACGTTCCCGGGAGAAGGGGCTGGGGTCGTACGGAGGCGGTACGGCAGGCTCTTCCAACCCGGTGGGCGCCCGCGGCGGTTCGGGGGGCGTCGGCGGGTTGGCGGGGTCGATGCCGATCGACGGCGCGACGAATTCCAGTTCGCGCAGCAGCGCCTGCGCGGAGCCCAGCGGGCCGCCGCCGGCGAGGAGTTCGTCGTTGGAGAGCGGATGGGGGAAGTCCACGGGGACGTACGCGCCCGCGTGGTCGTAGTGCCAGACCAGGTGCGACTGCTGGGCCGTCGTCTCGAACATCTCCAGCAACTGCTCGTAGTCGCCGCCCAGTTCGTCGACCGGCGTCACCGGCAGCTGGCACAGCTGCAACAGGTACACGCGGCGCAGGAAGTGCAGCGCGTCGTAGTCGAAGCCGGCCACCGGGGCGACGTCGCCGGACAGGCCCGGCATGTACTGGTACACCGGGACCGGCGGGAGCCCGGCGTCGGCCAGCGCCTTGTTGAACTGCGCGAGTTCCTCGGCGAACGGATTGTCGGGGGTGTGGCACAACACGTCGACGAGTGGGACCAGCCACAGGTCACAGGCCAAAGGTCGCTCCTAGTGCGGATCGGTCAGTCAGGGAAGGGTAATCGGTGAGGGGCTCAGCCAGCCCCCTCCTGACTGTTCTTCCCTCTCCACTGGCCGGATCCCCTCCCGGGGCACGTCGTTCGGAGCAGCCCCGGACGCAGTCGGGTCAGTCCTCGGCCAGGCACTCGATGAGCGCGAGCGAGTGCGTGTTGTACGCGGCGACGATCTTGTGGGCCGTGCTGATGTCCAGCAGCGCCAGGGCGTCGACCAGATCGGTGTGGTCGGACCACAGCCGGCCGCGCAGCTCGGTCAGCCGGCGCAGGTGCTGCACCACGCACACCCAGGACTGGACCCGCAGCCGGTGCAGGAAGTCCGTCAGATACGGATTGCCGAAGAGGATGCCCAGCTCGCGCCAGAACCGCAGGTCGTAGCCGATCAGCACGGTGACGTCACCGGCGAGCGCGGACCGCTGCGCCTCCTCGCCGCGCCTGCGCACCCCGGCGAGGGCGAGGGCCCGGCGCGGATCCTCACCCGGGCGCATGAGCTCGTGGCCGGCGTGCAGGGCGTGGAACATGCCGTCGGTGACCAGGCTGCGGGCCTCGACGATGCCCCGGTAGTCGGCGAAGGAGTACTCGTGGACGTGGAAGCCGCGGTGCTGGTCCGCGTCCAGGAGCCCCTGCGCGGACAGGTCGACCAGCGCCTCGCGCACCGGCGTCGCGGAGACGCCGTACTGCTCGGCGATCTCCTTGACCGTGAACTCCTGACCCGGCTGGAGCCGTCCGGCCAGCACCTCGTCGCGAAGCGCGTCGGCGATCTGCTGTCGCAGGGTGCTGCGGGTGACGGCGCCGCTGCTGCCGGGCATGTGTCGGACGTCTCCTCGTCGCGTCGGATGGCGTGCTCGTACACATCACTACGAGCAAGCCACCCTACGCGTTCGGATTCGCCGTGTTGACCCGCGTAACAGCGCACGATCGGAGTCGCCGCCGATGCGTCCGCTGTGACTACTTTGTGTACTCGTCCGCCACACCGAGCGCCGCGTCCAGCGCCGCGAAGCCCTCCTTCAGCTCGGCCTCGGTCACGTTGCACGGCGGCACGACATGGGTGCGGTTCATGTTGATGAACGGCCAGATGCCGTGCTTCTTGGCGGCGGCCCCGAAGGCGGCCATCGGCGCGTTCGCCTCACCGGCCGCGTTGTACGGCACCAGCGGCTCGCGCGTCTCACGGTCCTTGACCAGCTCCAGCGCCCAGAACATGCCGGTGCCGCGCACCTCGCCGACGCTCGGGTGCCGCTCGGCGAGCGCCCGCAGGGCAGGCTCGACGACCGTCGCACCCAGGGTCTTGGCGTTCTCGACGACCCCCTCCTCCGCCATGACGTCGATCGTCGCGACGGCGGCGGCGCAGGCCAGCGGGTGCCCGGAGTACGTCAGACCGCCGGGGTAGGGCCGCTTCGCGAAGGTCTCGGCGATCGCGCCGGAGATGGCGACCCCGCCCAGCGGCACATAACCGCTGTTCACGCCCTTGGCGAAGGTCAGCAGGTCGGGGGTGACGTCGAACAGGTCGGCCGCGAACCACTCACCGGTCCGCCCGAACCCGGCCATCACCTCGTCCAGCACGAAGACGATCCCGTACTTGTCGCAGATCTCCCGGACCCCGGCGAGATAGCCCGCCGGCGGCACCATGATCCCGGCCGTCCCCGGAATCGTCTCCAGGACGATCGCGGCGACGGTCGCGGGCCCCTCGAAGGCGATCGTCGTCTCCAGGTGCTCCAGGGCCCGCGCGCACTCCTGCTCCTCGGTCTCCGCGTAGAAGCGGGAGCGGTACAGGAAGGGCGCCCAGAAGTGCACGACACCGGCGGCGGCCCCGTCGGAGGCCCAGCGCCGGGGATCACCGGTGAGGTTGATCGCCTGCTGGGTACCACCGTGGTACGAGCGGTACGCCGACAGCACCTTCGGGCGGCCGGTGTGCAGCCGGGCCATCCGCGTCGCGTGTTCGATGGCGTCGGCGCCACCGTTGGTGAAGAAGATCTTGTCCAGGTCCCCGGGCGTCCGCTCGGCGATCAGCCGGGCCGCCTCGGAGCGGGCCTCGATCGCGAAGGCGGGCGCGAAGGTGGACAGGGTCGCGGCCTGTTCCTGGATCGCGGCGACGACCTTCGGGTGCTGGTAGCCGATGTTCGTGTAGACGAGCCCGCTGGTGAAGTCCAGATACCGGTGGCCGTCGTAGTCCCAGAAGTACGACCCCTCCGCGCCGGCCACGGCGAGCGGGTCGATGAGCTCCTGCGCGGACCAGGAGTGGAACACGTGCGCACGGTCCGCGGCCTTCACGGCGGCGCCGACCTCGGGATCTGTCTGAGGGGTCATGCGGGTGAGGGTAGGTGTCCGCGATACGGACGCGACATCGGCGTCCTGTCTGCGGTCGCGCCCGTCCCTTGGACAGGTTGTCGAAGGGACGGGCGCGCTGCCGCTGACAGCGGGCGCCGCCTACAGGGCCTGTAGGCCTACAGGAACGAGTTGACCTCGATCGTCTCGGTGCGGCCCGGGCCGACCCCGATCGCCGAGATCGGCGCGCCGGACATCTCCTCCAGCGCCTTCACGTACGCCTGCGCGTTCTTGGGGAGGTCGGCGAAGGTCTTGGCCTTCGTGATGTCCTCCGACCAGCCCGGCAGGTTCTCGTAGATCGGCTTCGCGTGGTGGAAGTCGGTCTGGGAGTACGGGAGTTCCTCGACGCGCTTGCCGTCGATCTCGTAGGCCACGCAGACCGGGATCTGCTCCCAGCCGGTGAGGACGTCGAGCTTGGTCAGGAAGAAGTCCGTCAGGCCGTTGACCCGGGTCGCGTACCGCGCGATCACCGCGTCGAACCAGCCGCAGCGCCGGTCGCGGCCGGTGGTGACGCCCCGCTCGCCGCCGATGCGGCGCAGCGCGTCGCCGTCCTCGTCGAACAGCTCGGTCGGGAACGGGCCCGAGCCGACGCGGGTCGTGTACGCCTTGAGGATGCCGATGACCCGGCTGATCTTCGTCGGGCCCACGCCGGCGCCGGTGCAGGCGCCGCCCGCGGTCGGGTTCGAGGAGGTGACGAAGGGGTACGTGCCGTGGTCGATGTCCAGGAGCGTGCCCTGGCCGCCCTCGAAGAGGACGACCTTGTCGGCCTCCAGGGCCTGGTTGAGCACCAGGACGGTGTCGGCGACGTAGGGCTTGAGCCGGTCGGCGTAGCCCAGCAGTTCCTCGACGACCTGGCCGACCTCGATGGCGCGGCGGTTGAAGACCTTGGTCAGGAGCTGGTTCTTGCCGTCGAGGGCCGCCTCGACCTTCTGGGTAAGGATCGACTCGTCGTAGAGGTCCTGGACCCGGATGCCGACGCGGTTGATCTTGTCCGCGTAGGTCGGGCCGATGCCGCGGCCGGTCGTACCGATCTTCCGCTTCCCGAGGAAGCGTTCCGTCACCTTGTCCACCGTCACGTTGTACGGCGTGATGATGTGCGCGTTTCCGCTGATGAGGAGCTTGGAGGTGTCGACGCCGCGGTCGTTCAGTCCGTTCAGCTCGGAGAACAGGACCGACGGGTCGACGACGACTCCGTTGCCGATGACAGGAGTACATCCGGGCGACAGAATTCCGGAAGGGAGCAGGTGCAGGGCGTACTTCTGATCGCCCACGACTACCGTGTGGCCGGCGTTGTTGCCGCCTTGGTAGCGCACCACGTAGTCGACGGATCCGCCGAGCAGGTCCGTCGCCTTCCCCTTGCCTTCGTCACCCCACTGAGCACCGAGCAGCACAAGTGCGGGCACGCGCGTACACCCCTTCCGGGCGGGGCATGTCCAAGGTCAGGGGCGCACGCGTACGGTTCACCGCCGTGTGCGCCGCGACCGTCTTCGGCCGCGAATTGCCGGACCCGGGTGCCCCGGAATAGACCAAGCCCCTGGCGCAATAGCGCAAGGGGCTCTTGCACAAAGATGCTACCCGAGGAAGCGAGGCAGGACCGAGGTGGCGACTTCCGCGACTTCCGAACAGCTGCTGGTGGTGATCGATCCGGTCGCCCGGCGGACGGACGGGGAGTCGGTACGCATCGCGAAGGACGTGCTCAGCGCGGGTGCCACCACGAAGGTGTGCCTGCCCGAAGGACCGGAGGAATTCGCCCGGGCACTGGCCCGCCGGGGCGCACGGCGGCCGGTGGTGATCGGCGACGACCGGGCCCTGATCCGCGCGGTGGCCCTGCTGCACCGGCAGCGGGAGCTGGCCGGATGTGTGCTGTCGGTGGTGCCGGTGGGCAGTGCGCTGTCCCTGGCGGGGGCGCTAGGGGTGCCCACGGGGGCGGTCGCGGCGGCGCGGGCTGTGCTCGACGGGGTCGCGCGGCGGATGGATCTGCTGGTGGACGACAGTGACGGGGTGGTGCTCGGTGCGCTGCGGATCCCCCCGGTGTCCCTGCGGGAGGCCGCGCTGGAGGAGCCTCTGTCGGCTGCTCCCGGTGGCGGGGCCGGGCACGGCTCGTGGCTGCGGACGTGCCAGTCGCTGGTACGAACCCTGGTGCCGGCCCGGCCGGCCCGTGACTCCCGCGATCCGCTCGACGTCCTGCCCCGGCCCAGACCGGCCCGGCTGCGGATCGAGGTCGACGGGGTGATGCTGGTCGACCTCGACCAGCCGGTGGAGGGCATCTCGGTGACTCCGTGTGCTTCGGGTCTTGCCGAGGTGGAGGTGCGGCCGGTGTCGGTGGGGGCGGAGGCGTCTCCGGTGGTGGCGCGGGGACGGCGGGTGACGGTGTCGGGGGCGGATTTCCGGTACCGGGCGGACGCGGTGGTGGCGGGGCCGGTGCGGACGCGGACGTGGGTGGTCCGGGAGGGGGCGTGGGGACTTACGTTGCCGGGGTGACGGGGTGACGGGGTGACGGGGTGACGGATCGACGGGATGGTTCGCGGGGCCGGCTACTCAAGAAGCGGCGTGTCCGTCTCGTCCTTCAGCCCCACCCCCGTCGCTCCCAACTCCCTTGCCCTTCCCATCAATCCCGCCAGTTTTCCGGCCGCCATCTCGTACGACAGGCCCAGTGGTGGTCGGATGTTGGAGAGGCAGTTGCGGTCCGCGTCCGTCGTCACTCCCGGTGTGGGCCGGTACGTCAGGTACGCGCCGAGCGAATCCGCCGCGGACATGCCGGGGCGTTCGCCGATCAGGACGATCACCGCTTCCGCGCCCATCGCGGACGCGATGTCGTCGCCGAGGGCCACGCGGGACTGTTCGGCCAGCACCACCGGCGCGATCCGCCAGGCCGGGAGGCGGGTCACCGTCTCCCTCACCATCGCCGCCGCGTGGTCGTGCACCGCCCGGCTGGACAGGCCGTCCGCGATCACGAACACCGCGTCCCAGTCGCCGGTGGGCAGATGGGCGCGGTCGGTGGGGTGCAACCGGCGGCCCAGGTCGGGGCGTTGGAGGTAGGTCAGGCGGTCGCCGGCCGCGCTGCGGACCCGTACCGTCTCCATGCCCGCCAGTCCCGCGGCGACCAGGTCCGGGTCGAACGGCGAGTGGACCGCGTCCCGGGCGGCGGCGTGCGCGGTCTGCAACTCGAGGCGGTGGCGGGTCGGGAGGGCGGTGCCGGCCCGGCCGAGGCCGATGCGGGCCTGGGTGCGCAGGCGCAGGGATGCCCACAAGTCGCCTGTATCCAGAGCCAGTTGGTCGGTCATGCGGCCAGCTCCCGTCCGATCGCCGTCAATGGGTGCGCTCCCGGCGCGGCCGCGATCGCGCCCCGCTCGTCCAGCAGTCCGATCGACCCCAGCCAGGCCTCGAACTCCGGTGCCGGGCGCAGTCCCAGCACCTCACGCAGGTACAACGCGTCGTGGTACGAGGCCGATTGGTAGTTGAGCATGATGTCGTCGCCGCCCGGCGTGCAGATCACGAAGGAGGCGCCTGCCACGCCCAGCATGGTGAGCATCGTGGCGATGTCGTCGTCATCGGCGTCCGCGTGGTTGGTGTAGCAGATGTCCAGGCCCATGGGCAGGCCCAGCAGCTTGCCGCAGAAGTGGTCCTCCAAAGCCGCCCGGAGGATCTGGCGGCCGTCGTACAAGTACTCCGGACCTATGAAGCCCACCACCGTGTTCACCAGGAGCGGGTCGTAGCGGCGGGCCACCGCGTACGCCCTTGCCTCCACCGTCTGTTGGTCCACCCCATGGTGCGCGTCCGCCGACAGCGCGCTGCCCTGGCCGGTCTCGAAGTACATGACGTTCTGCCCGACCGTGCCCCGGCCGAGCTTGCGCGCCGCCTCGTACGCCTCGTCGAGCAGGCCGAGGGTGACGCCGAAGGACGCGTTCGCCGCCTGCGTACCGGCGATGGACTGGAAGACGAGATCGACGGGGGCCCCGCGTTCCATCAGATCCACGCTCGTCGTGACGTGGCACAGGACGCAGGACTGGGTCGGGATCGCGTACCGGCCGATCACTCCGTCCAGCAGCTCCAGCAGGTCCCGTACCGCCTTCGGGCTGTCCGTCGCCGGGTTGATGCCGATCACCGCGTCGCCCGAGCCGAGCAGCAGGCCGTCGAGCAGGGCCGCGGCCACGCCCGCCGGGTCGTCGGTGGGGTGGTTGGGCTGGAGGCGGGTGGCGAGGCGGCCCGGCAGGCCGATCGTGGAGCGGAAGGCCGTCACCACCCGCGCCTTGCGGGCGACCGCGACCAGGTCCGCGTTGCCCATCAGCTTCGACACCGCCGCCACCATCTCCGGCGTGAGCCCGGGCGAGACAGCGGCCAGCGCCGCCGCGTCCGCCGCCTCCGACAGCAGCCACTCCCGCAGCTCCCCGACCGTCAGCCCGGCCACCGGCGCGAAGGCGGCCGGGTCGTGGGTGTCGAGGATGAGCCGGGTGACGTCGTCGGTCTCGTACGGGATCAACGGCTCGGTCAGGAAGGCCGCGAGCGGCACCTCGGCCAGCGCCCAGCGGGCCGCGACCCGTTCGCGGGCGCTGCCGGCGGCGAGTCCGGCGAGCCGGTCGCCGGAGCGCTCGGGGCTCGCGGCGGCGAGGAGGCGGGCGAGCGAGTCGAAACGGTGGCGCTCGCCGCCGAGGGTGGAGGTGTAGGCGCTCATGCCGGTGACCGTACGAGCCACTTGTTGCGGCCAGATTTCTAAAGGTCTGGTTGACAAGTATTTAACGTCCCGACACCCTTGACCGACTCATTCGGGCGACAGAGTTCCGGTCCAGTACACCAGCGGACGACCAGGAGAGGGGCCACCCCGATGGCAGTGGACGAGGGAGTCGCCCCGGCGGCGAAGACGGACGAGGAAGGGACCGTTCACCGGCTCAAGCCGAACGCGATCGGCCTGCTGGGCGTGGTCTTCATGGCCGTCGCGACCGCCGCGCCGATCACCGCGATGACCGGCAACGTGCCCTTCATGGTGTCGTCGGGCAACGGCATCGGCGCCCCGGCGAGCTACCTCGTCGCAATGGTCGTCCTGGCAATCTTTTCCGTCGGCTTCACCTCGATGGCGAAGCACATCACGTCGACGGGCGCGTTCTACGGCTTCATCTCGTACGGCCTGGGCCGGACCGTGGGCCTTGCGTCGGGCCTCCTCGCCACCTTCGCGTACGTCGTGTTCGAGCCGGCGCTGATCGGCATCTTCTCGACCTTCGCCACCGGAACCCTCAAGGACCAGACGGGACTTGACATCCCCTGGTGGGCCTTCGCGATCGTCATGCTGGCCATCAACGCGACCGGCACCTGGTTCGGTGTCTCGGTCGCCGAGAAGCTGCTGATCGTGCTCCTCGGGACCGAGGTGACGATCCTGGCGGCGATGGCGATCTCGGTCGCCCTGCACGGCGGTGGCCCGGACGGCTTCAGCCTCGACCCGGTCAACCCGGTCAACGCGTTCAAGGGCACCAGCGCAGGCCTCGGCCTCTTCTTCGCCTTCTGGTCGTGGGTCGGCTTCGAGTCGACGGCGATGTACGGCGAGGAGTCCCGCAACCCGAAGAAGATCATCCCCAAGGCGACGATGATCTCCGTCCTGGGCGTCGGCGTCTTCTACGTCTTCGTCTCCTGGATGGCCATCTCCGGCACGGGCGAGGCGAACGCCGTGAAGGTCGCCACCGACAACCCCCTCGCGCTCTTCTTCAACCCCACCGAGCGCTACGTCGGGCACTGGGCCGTCGACGTCATGCAGTGGCTGATGATCACCGGCTCGCTCGCCTGCGGCATGGCCTTCCACAACTGCGCCAGCCGCTACATGTACGCGCTCGGCCGCGAGGGCGTCCTGCCCTCCCTGAAGAACACCATCGGCCGCACCCACGCCCGGCACGGCTCCCCGCACATCGCGGGCCTGGTGCAGACGGTCGTCTCCGCCGTACTGATCGGGGCGTTCTGGGTCGCGGGCAAGGACCCGTACAACGCGCTCTACGTGCTGCTGGCCATCCTCGGCACGATGGCGATCCTGGTGGTGCAGGCGGTCTGTTCGTTCGCCGTCCTGGCCTACTTCCGCAAGAACCACCCCGAGAGCAGGCACTGGTTCAGGACCTTCACCGCCCCGCTCGTCGGCGGCATCGCGATGCTCGCGGTGGTCGTGCTGCTGGTGTCCAACATGGGCGTCGCGGCGGGCGCGGAATCCGGCTCCCTGGTCCTGAAGGCGACACCCTGGCTGGTCGCCCTGGTCGCGGCGACGGGCATCGGCTACGCCCAGTACCTGAAGCACCGCGCACCCGAGCGGTACGCGCTCCTGGGCCGGACGGTGCTGGAGGAGACCAAGGAACGGTAGAGGTGGGCGGGCGGTGACCGGCCGGCGGCGGCGGAATGGTGAACTGACGGACAACCATTGGTGTTCCCCGTGTGTCTCACGTGGCGTGGCGGGAGCGATGGTCGCTTCGCCGAGGGGAGCCACCGATGTCCAACCGCCGGTACCGACTGGGGGCCGCGCTCGCGGTCTTCGCGGCCTCGATCGCCGCCTGGCTGCCCGTCACGTCCGCCCAGGCGGCCGACGCCGACGGCCCGGTCGTACGCATCCATGTCCAGGACGACAACCTGGGACTGCCGCTGCCGCCGACGGACGACCCGCCGCAGGTGAACTGGGGCCTGGACAACGACGGTCCGGGCACGGCGAAGGACGTCACCATCAAGGCGGACCTGAGTGACGTCATCGACTGGGTCACCCCGGACGCGACCGTTCCCGCCGACCACATCTACACCTGGTCGACGCGTGACGTCCCCGAAGGCCCGGGGGACGGCTCGCTCATCGGCCTGAGCGCCAAGCCCGGCACCCCGCTCGGCACCACGGGCACGGTGACCCTCAGCGGTACGTCCACCAACGGCACCGTGGTCCCGGTCACCGTGAAGGTGACCGTGGGCACCAACGACCTGACGGTCAACCAGCTCAAGACCCGCAAGGGCGACAAGCCCGGGTCCACGATCGACACCCCGATCACGATCAGCAACGTCGGCACCCTGCCCTCCGACGGGGTCCAGCTGCGGATGCGCACCACCATCGGCCTAGGGTACGCGGTGCACTACTCCAACTGCGTGTACTCCAAGGAGAGTCCGGACGGCTACGGCCTCACCGAGCAGGCGCTGTGCACGTTCGACACGGTCGTCGAGCCCGGCAAGAGCTACCGCGTCGACCAGCCGGTCGGCCTGGACGTGACCGAGCAGGCCCTGTTCGACTACTTCAGCCATGAGGCCCTGCCCCTGTCGGGTCCCGGTGCCGACCTGCGGTCCGGCAGCGGCCCCGTGCTCTCCCTCGTCCCCGCCGGAGCCGCCGCCACCGACGGCGTCGACCTCGACCGGCAGCACATCGACGCCGACAACACCGCCGACATGGTCGCGGACGGCGACAACGTCAAGGGTGAGCGCGGCGACCTGGTGCACGTGACCATGTCCCTCACCAACGAGGGCCCGGGCTGGGTCGGTTACAACGCCAGCGACGACCAGCCGGCGCTCATGTTCACCGTCCCGACCGGCGCCAAGGCGGTGGAGATCCCCGAGCTGTGCAGCGTGTGGCACATCGACGGCCCCAGCGGCGAACAGACGCCCGGCGCACCGAAGTACATCTGCCAGTCGAGTCCGAACGAGTTCACCGTCGGGGACTCCCGCACCTTCGAGTTCGGCCTGCGGATCCGCGCGAACGCCAAGACCACCACCGGTGAGGCCAAGGCGATGACGGTCTACGGCAACGTCATGGCGTTCGACGACAACCACGCCAACGACACCTCGGCCGTCACCGTCGAGGTCGAGGGCACCGACAGCACCGCGACACCCAGCCCCTCGGCGTCCCCCACGTCCGGGACCGGCACCGGCGGCAACGACCCCAGCACACAGACGGTCTCCTCCGACGGCACCGGCTCCCTCGCCTCCACCGGCAGCAGCGGCACCGTGCGCGTGGCCGCCGCCTGGGGCGCGGGCGCGCTGTTGCTGGGCGGCGGGCTCGTCGTCATCGCGCGGCGCAGGAAGTCGTAGGCAGGAAGTCGTACGCAGGTAGTCCTGAGCAACAACTCGTCAGAGGATCAGGTGTCTTCGGCGGGGCGTCGGCCCCCGCCGAAGACCTGGTCACGATGGACGCGCCAACGGTCCATCATCAGCGCGATCTCACCGTCGATGAACTCGAAGAAGGCCTGGGTCTCGGCGAGTCGGCGTCCTGCGGGCGAATCCGCCCCGAGGTTCTCGACGCCCTCGCGCAGCGCGACCGCCCAGCGCTTGAGGATCGCCTCCCGGCTGGTCAGCGCCTCGTACCACTGGTCGCTGTGCACGCGGTAGCGCTCGCGCCGTGAACCGGGTTCACGCTCGCGCGCGACCATGTGCGTCTGGGACAGATAGCGCACCGCCCCGGAGACCGCCGCCGGACTGATCCGCAGCCGCTCGCCCAGCTCGGCCGAGGTCAGCACGCCCTCGTCGGACGCGAGGAGCGCGGCGAAGACCCGGGCCGGCATCCGCTGCATCCCGGCCTCGACCAGCTGCGCCGCGAAGCCCTCCACGAACTTCGAGACCGCCTCCGGGTCCCTGGCCTCCCGGTTCCTGCCCGTCTGTTCCGTCATGGTCACCACCCTAACCGGGCTTCATACGCTTCCTTAACTTCACAAATTTCTGAAAGAAGCGTACGTTCTGAACCATGACGAAGGCAATCACGGCCGTCGGGCTCCACAAGTCCTTCGGCCGCACCCACGCCTTGGACGGCCTCGACCTGGACGTCGAAACCGGCGAGGTGCACGGCTTCCTCGGCCCCAACGGCGCCGGCAAGTCCACCACCATCCGGGTCCTGCTCGGCCTGCTGCGCGCCGACTCGGGCGCCGCGCAGGTCCTGGGCCGCGACCCGTGGGCGGACGCCGTGGAGATCCACCGCCGGATCGCGTACGTCCCTGGTGACGTGACCTTGTGGCGCAACCTCTCCGGGGGTGAGGTCATCGACCTCTACGGCCGGTTGCGCGGCGGTCTCGACACCGGGCGGCGCGCGGAACTGGTCGACCGCTTCGAGCTGGACCCCACCAAGAAGGGCCGCACCTACTCCAAGGGCAACCGGCAGAAGGTGGCCCTGGTGGCCGCGTTCGCCTCGGACGTCGACCTGTTGATCCTGGACGAACCGACCTCCGGCCTGGACCCGTTGATGGAGGAGGTCTTCCAGCGCTGCGTGGAGGAGGAGCGGGACCGGGGCCGCACGATCCTCCTGTCCTCCCACATCCTCAGCGAGGTCGAGGAGTTGTGCGACCGGGTGAGCATCATCCGCAACGGCCGCACGGTGGAGAGCGGTTCGCTCGCCGACCTGCGCCATCTCACCCGGACCAGCGTGACGGCCGAACTCGCGGGCGAGCCGGACGGGTTGGCCGGACTGCCCGGCGTGCACGACCTCGACGTCCAGGGAAAGCGGGTCCGGCTCCAGGTCGACAACGACGAACTCGACGCCGTACTGCGGTCGTTGACGACGTCGGGGGTCCGCTCGCTGACCTCGACACCGCCGACCCTGGAGGAGCTGTTCCTGCGGCACTACCAGGACACCGACACCGACACCGATACCGAAGGGGTGGCGGCCCGATGACGACGTTCACGGGCACGGGGGTGCTGCTGCGCTTCTCCCTGCGCCGGGACCGGGTGATGATCCCGGTGTGGGTGGCGGTGAACACGCTGATGGTGCTGTCCATCCCCGGCACCCTCAAGAGCACGTACGCCACCGCCGCCGACCGCGCCGACCTGCTCCACCAGGTCGCCACCAACTCCTCCTTCCGCGCGCTGATCGGCCCCGTCTTCGACGACTCCCTCGGCGCACTCACGGCCTGGCGCGTCGGCGTCTACGCGGGCGCGCTCGCCGGTGTCACGGCGCTCCTGGTCGTCGTACGCCACACGCGTGACGAGGAGGAGAGCGGCCGGCAGGAGCTGATCGCCTCCGGCGCGGTGGGCCGCAGGGCCTCGCTGACGGCGGCGCTGCTCGCGGCGGCGGTCGCAAGTGCCGTACTGGGACTGCTGGTTGCGGCGGGCCTGTCCGGTCAGGGCGCGGCCGGGGCGGTGGCCTTCGGCCTCGGTCTGGCGGGGGTGGGCATGGTCTTCGCCACGATGGCGGCGATCGTGGCCCAGCTGACGGAGAGCGCGCGTCTGGCCCGGGGCCTGACGGCGGGCCTGCTGGGCACGGCCTTCGTCCTGCGCGCGGCGGGCGACGCGGCCTCGACGGACGGCTCGTCCCCGCTCACCTGGCTGTCTCCCCTCGGCTGGCTGGAGAACCTGCGCCCCTTCGCGGCCGAACGCTGGTGGGTGCTGGGCCTGTTCGCGGCGGCGGTCGCGCTCCAGGGCACGGTGGCCTACGGGTTGGCGGGCCGCAGGGACGTGGGCATGAGCTTCCTGCCGACCCGCCCGGGCCCGCCGACCGGCTCTCTCGGCACGGCGGCCGCCCTGGCCTGGCGCCTCCAACGCGGCGCCGTCCTCGGCTGGTCGATCGGCTTCTTCCTGGCCGGGGTGGTCTACGGCGGCCTCACCGACGGCGTGGCCGACCTGGTCGGCGACAACAAGCAGGCCCGCGAGATCTTCGAGCGGATGGGCGGCCAGAGCGGTATCACGGACGCGTTCCTCGCGTCTATGACGGGCATGCTGGGCCTGGTGGCCGCCCTCTACGTCGTGGCCTCCGTCCTGCGCCTGCACGGCGAGGAGACCTCGGGCCGCGCGGAACCCCTCCTGGCGAACGCGGTCGGCCGCCTGCGCTGGGCCGCCGGCCATCTGGCGGTGGCCTTCGGCGGCTCGGTCCTGATCATGCTGCTGGCGGGGGCCGGTCTGGCGGCGGGCTACGGCAAGGAGGTCGGCCCGATCCTGGGCGCGTGCGTCGTCCAGGTGGCGGGCGTGTGGGTGATCGGCGGGTTGGCGGTCCTGCTGTACGGACTGGCCCCACGCCTCGCCCCGGCGGCGTGGGGAGTCGCCGGAGCGGTCCTGCTGATCGGCTGGGTGGGCCCGGCACTGGACGTACCGCAGACAGTCCTGGACATCTCCCCCTTCGGACACCTGCCGAAGCTGCCGGGCGGGGGGATGGAGTGGGGACCGGTGCTGGTACTGCTGGGTATCGCGTTGGTGCTGGTGGGCGGGGGGCTGGCGGGGTTGCGACGCCGGGACATGACGACGTGACGGGGGCGGTCCTCAGCCGACGTATTGCTTGAGTACCTCGGTGTCGATCACCATCCCGACGGGGTCCGGGAGCTTGACTTCCCCACCGAACCTGACTGTGTGGAGGTCCCGGTAACCGTCGTCGGGGTGAGGCTCGCTGTGCACGACGACCGAGCGCTTGTCCCGGTCGATCAGCAGATGGACCGGGATCCCGGCCTCGGCATACGCTCGGGGCTTCTCCACACGGTCAAGGTGGTGCGTGTCGGAGTCGTAGGACGTGATCTCCATCGTCATCAGCACACCGTCGGGGTCGGACCAGTCACCGTCCCCCGCAAAGTGCCCCACCGGTGCGAGCACACCGTCGGGCAGGACACGCCCCTGGCGATGGACCTCCACCCTCAGACCCCGGGAGGGATAGAGGCCGAGTTCGGGCCAGGACGGCAACCATGTGCGGATCAACCACATGACGATCGAGCCGTGATTGCCATCGGTCGCTTTCCTGAGCCCCATCCGCCCGCCGACGAACTCGAACCGGACGGTCTCGATTTCCCGCTCGGCGAACGCGGCGATCTGCTCGAACTCCTCCACCGACAACTGATCCGGCGTGCCTGGCACGATGTCCCCCTTCATAGACGGACACCACCCTGCCGAGCCATCCGCGACCACCGACCGGGTTCCATACGTGATCATCCGAACGGGTGATCACCCCACCTCGACGCTCAGCCCCTCCAACCCCCGGATCACGAAGTTCGGCTTGCGGACCGGCTCCTGCGCCAGGGCCAGTGTCGGCGCCCTCTCCAGCAACGCCCCCATGGAAGCCGCCAGTTCGATACGGGCCAGGGGGGCGCCGATGCAGTAGTGGATGCCGGCGGAGAAGGAGATGTGAGGGTTGTCCTTGCGGGACAGGTCGAGTCGGTCGGGGTCCGTGAAGACCTCGGGATCATGGTTCGCCGAACCGAAGAGCATGGCGATCTCCGCGCCCCGCGGGATGGTCGTGCCGTCGATCTCGATCTCGTCCAGGACCCAGCGTTCGAAGAGCTGGAGCGGGGTGTCGTAGCGCATCAACTCCTCCACGGCGGACGGGATCAGGGAGTGGTCGGCGCGCAGGGCGGTCAGCTGGTCCGGGTTGCGGAACAGCGCCGACCAGCCGTTCACCGTGGCGTTCACCGTCGCCTCGTGCCCCGCGTTCAGCAGCAGCACGCAGGTGGAGATCATCTCCTGCTCGGTGAGCCGGTCGCCCTCGTCGTGGGCCGCGATGAGGCCCGAGATGAGGTCGTCGCCGGGTTCCTTGCGGCGGGCGGCGATCAGCTCCAGCAGGTAGTCCGAGAACTCGACCGACGCGCGCACCGCCTTCGCCGCGGTCTCCTCGGACGGGCCCAGCTCGTACATCCCGCAGATGTCCGCCGACCAGGGGCGCAGCGGGGCGCGGTCGGACTCAGGGATGCCGAGCATCTCGGCGATCACGGCGACGGGGAGGGGCTCGGCGACGTCGGTGAGCAGGTCGCCGCCGCCCGAGGCGACCAGCCGGTCCACCAGCTCGCCCGCCAACCGGCTGACGTACGGCTTGAGTTGTTCGACCGTGCGCGGGGTGAACGCCTTCGAGACCAGGCGCCGGATGCGGGTGTGGTCCGGGGGCTCCAGGTCGAGCATCCCGTGGTCGTTGAGGGTGTGGAAGGGCTCCTGCTCCGGCGGCGGGGCCGTACGGCCGAAGTCCTCGTGCGTGAAGCGGTGTCGATACGTCCGCCCCAGGCGCCGGTCGCGCAGCAGCGCCGAGACGTCCGCGTGCCGGGGCACCAGCCACTGGTCGGTGGGCTCGTAGTAGTGCACGCGGCCCCGGGAACGCAGTTCGGCGTAGGCGGGGTAGGGGTCGGCGAGGAACGCCGGGTCCCAGGGATCGAAGGCTGCCATGCACGGACGGTAGACCGACGATCCCCGTCCTGACCAGCACTGTCTTACGGGCGAGTGTCCGCCGGCCGAGTGCCTGGCCGGGTCCTGGCCCGCCGGCGGCCGTCCCGGCGGCCTCCCAGCGGCTCCGTGTCGCCGCAGGCCACAGAGCCCACCGCCGTCCCACCGTCCCAGCGTGCCCGGAGCCCCTGGTGCCGCGCCCGGCCGTGCCGACAGCCTGTCGCCACTCGCCCGAACCCACAGGAGGAACCATGAGGAAACGCTGTATCACCGCCGTCGTCGCCGGCCTCGCGGCCACGGTCCTGGGATTCACGCCGGGCACGGCAAGCGCCGCCGACAACGACGTGCGCAGCGCGAGCACGACGGGCGCCTCCGTCTCGCTCACCGTCGACTGGACCGGTTCGGAGTCCTTCACCCTGCGCAACGTGAAGCTCAGCGACACCTCCTGCGACGCGCACCCGGTGTTCTTCTACGTCACCGTGCCGGGCTTCCAGTACCCGAACCACTGGAACACCGGCGGCTGCGGCTCCACCGCCACCTGGAGCGCCCTGCCGGGCAGCCTCGACGGCGGCATCCACAGCCTGTGGGTGACGGTCTGCCGCGACAACCCTGGACAACTGCAGCTCCTCCAGCGCGTCGATCAACCCGTACGACTGACCGCCCGACGGCGGACGTCGTCGGCGGCCCGCGTCCGAGCGACCGGACGGCTTCCGGGCCGCCGGACGCGGGCCCGCCGCGCGTCGACGGCATCCCGGACATCCGTACACCGGCCGGAACTTCCTCCTGCCCAACCCCATCCACCGCAGCGGGCACAGGAGTTGGGATACGCCAGGAGGTTCGACGCTCGGCACACCCGTTTCAGGAAGCCGTGCGGCTGCGCGGTGCGAGGTGGGCCGTCCGGTTCCGATCGGGCCCGGCGAGTCCCGTTCCGCCGGGTGCCAGCATGCCCTCGACCGCAGACCGACCGCAGATCGGCCAGAGATCGGCCACAGGGGGACGTACATGAGCGACTACGCATGCCCGAAAGGCACTTGGGAGAGTGTGCCCGGCCGCCCGACGGCGAGTCTGGGACCCGGCGTCCTGCGCTACCACGGTTTCCGGGCCCGCTTCAGCCGGCCGCGGCGGCGGCTGGAACTCCCCACCGGGATGGTGACCCTCGTCGTCGGATTCGACGAGCGACTCTCGCTGGACAACGCGCAGGGGTGCGGTGCCGCCCTGTACAGCGCGGTTCTCACCGGCGTGCAGGCGTCCGCCGGCACCGGTGGGCACCAGGGCCGGCTGTCCGGCATGGAGATCGTGATGACGCCCTGGGCCGCGTACCCGTTGCTGGGGGCGTCGATGCACGAGCTGGCCGGCCGTCATCTGGCGGCCGAGGACGTGCTGGGCCGCCGGCTCGGCACGCTCGCGGACGCGCTGGCCTCGGCACCGGACTGGCCCCGGCGCTTCGCCCTGGTGGACGCGGCCCTCACCGCGTGGGCGGCGGCGGGCCCGCCCTGTTCGCCGCGCGTCGCACAGGCCTGGTACGAGATGGGCGCGCGACGGGGCAACGTCACCACCGACGTGCTGGCCGATTCGGTGGGCTGGGGCCGCAGACAGCTGGAGAAGCGCTTCCGCGAACAGATCGGTGTCTCCCCGAAGACCGCCGGACGGATCGTGCGCCTCAACAACACCCTGCGCGCACTGGCCGCCGGCCATGGTCCGTGCGAGACCGCGGCGGCCGTCGGCTTCTCCGACCAGGCGCATCTGAGCCGGGAGTTCAAGGCGATGACGTCCCTCAGGCCACGCCAGTACGTGCAGGCGATCGCCGAGCACCGCGTCGTCGAGCGCGTCCCCGGGCACCCGACGAGCGTGCTGCTGGACCGTTGAGGGGCCGGGCGGAGGAGATGGGCTGAGGAGCCTGGCTGAGGCGCGGGCTCGGGATCCGGCCGAAGGGCCCACCCGGGATCCGGCGGATCCGGCGGATCCGGCGGATCCGACCGACAGTGCGCATTCCTTCAAGACCGCGCCGCCGCGCCGCTGTCAGTGTGCGGGGCGACGGGCGGACATCAACCGGTCCGTCCGCAGACCGAAGGGGGAATCATCCGATGAAGAGGACCTGGTCCGCGCTGGCGGCCTCGGCCGTCGTCGCCACCTCGCTGGTCGTCCTGGTCCCGGCCGCCGAGGCGGCGCCCCAGGCGTGCGCCACGGCGGAGATCCGCACCGGCTACCGGGGCCCGGGCACCGTCGTGAACAAGTCGTCCACGAGCTCCTGCAACGACCTCAACCTCACGGCCTCGTACGAGAACAGCGCGGCGACCAGTGATCTGTACGCGGGCTTCTACCGCAACTCCGCCGGCACCTGGATCCGCGGCTCCCGCGGCTACATCCGCGCCTACGACGGCACGCACAGCCCGTGGATCGTGCTGCTGTCCGACGTCAACAACGGTGTGCCGATGAGCGTCGGCAGCTACAACACGAGCAACGACATCGCCGACGTCGCGCACTGACCCAGCGGAACCCGGGGCCCACGCCCGCCGCGGGCCCCGGCTCCCGTCACAGAGAGGCTTCCCGGTGCCCTACCGCCTCCGCCCGGCGCAGTCGGTGCCGGCCGTGCTCGTGACGGCCGTGCTCCTGATGGTCGTGGCGATCGCCGGCTGCTCCCCGTCCGCGAGCCCCGCACCCCACCGGTCCGACCGGTCCGGCCAGTCCGACACGGCCCGCCGGACCACCGCGGCGGCCCGGCTGTCCCACGGGCTCCCCCACGACCCGATCCCCATGGTGCTCCCGGCGACCGGTGCCGATACCCGGCTGACCGTGGGTCTGGGCACCTTCGGCCAGACCGTCGGCGCGGCGGTGACCGCCCGTTGTGCCCAGGACGCCGGGCGCCCGCGGCCGCAGGGCCCGCCGCCCATGTTCGTCCGGCTCGGTACGCTGCCGGACCTCGACCTCCTGGAACGCGACGGCTTCAACGGCGGCCCCGCGCCCGATCTGCCGAGCGTCCTGCGGACCACCGCGGACTCCGCTTCCGCGGTGCCGGGCGCCGCCTCCGACGACGGAGTCGTCCGCCGCTGCGCCGCGGCCGGGGCCGACGCCGTACGCGGCCTCGACGCACTCGTCTCGCCCCTGCAGAGCAAGTGGTGGAACCGACTCGACGCACTGGCGGCCCGGCCGCAGGTGCGGCAGGTGCTGGCCGAGCTGCCGGAATGCCTGGAGCGACGGCACGACCTGCGGGTGAGCAGCGAGGACGACTTCTTCGCCCTGGTCGACAGCCGACTCGCGCGCCGGGCCGACGACGCCGACGCCTTCGCGGCGGAGGACCGCGAGCTGGCCGGTGCCTACGCCGACTGCATGCGCCCGGTGGAGGCGGTCCGCGAACCCCTGCGCGAGAAGCTGCGCGAGCGGTTCGTCGCGGAGAACAGCCACGAAATCGCCGCCCTCCGAGCGAAGTTGGGCCCGACCATGGAGCGACTGGAGAAACGCCACGGGGTCAGCTTCTCCTTCCCCACCCTGTCCTGAACGGGGAGGTCGAGGTGTGCGGGATGGTGACGCCACCCTGACCCGCCCTTGCCTCAACCTTTATGCGCGGACTACCCGGATTGCGCCATGGACATGGCAGCATGACGCCTTTGCTCGATCAGAGGAATCTGTGGGGGAAGCATTGAGAAAGTGGCGAACAGGTTTCGGTACGGCGGCAGTTGCCCTCATGGCGCTGATGGCGGCGGGGACTCCGGCTCAGGCCGCGCCGGGGGACGATCCCGGGCCGATCACCACCATCACCTCGGCGAGCGACCTGGCGAAGCTGACGTTGACCCAGCACCAGGTGCTGGGTTCGACGATCAGCAAGCTCGGCACTCACCTTGACAGCGTTGGTGTGGACGAGGTCCTCAAGAGTGCCAACCACCCGATGCGGAACAGGTCGTCGTGCCGCGCCACGGAGACCGGCGCGCTGCCCGTCCAGCCTGCCGCGTCGAACGCCTACTGCTGGGACACCGGCGACGACACCACCAGGGTGTTCCTGCCGCAGGGCCTGACCTCGTCCGGCGATGCCGACGACGACGGCATGTGGGGCACCAACAAGGTGATCGTCTCGGCCTGGGCGCACAACGACAGCCACGACTACAGCTGGCCGAAAGAGGACGCGCACCTGGCGCGGTTCGCGTTCATCGACGCGAACAACTCCAGCGCGTTCAAGTACCGCTGGGTGCTGCCGGTGATCCCGACCGAGGGCGGGGACAACTTCGCCAAGTTCGGCTCGCACGTGGGCGGCATCGTCTGGTTCGGCGACAAGCTCCTCGTCACGGCGTGGGACAGGGACCACAGCCACAACGCGCTGTACGTCTTCTCGATGGCGCACATCTTCCAGGCCTCGGTGAACGCCCACGAGATCGGCAAGGTCAGCGGCGGCTACTCGGCGCACGGCTACCAGTACATAATGCCCGCGATCGGCTCCTACAGCCTGGGCACGGACTACTGCGACCCGGACACCTCCGACAACCTGCCGTGCTTCGCCTCGATCACACTGGATCGCACCACCAGCCCGTTCACCATCGTGGCCAACGAGTGGTTCTCGTCCGGCGGCAGCACACCCGGCCGGATCTTCCGCTACAAGCTCGCCGCGCCCGGCGGTGAGATGCCCCTCGTCACCTCCGGAGGCAAGGCGACCACATCGGCGGCCTTCAAGACCAAGGCAGTCGGGTTGCAGTCGGTGCTCGCGCACGACAACGTCTTCTACGCCAACGACGCGCGCGGCGGCCGGGGCCAGCACGGCATCCTGTGGCAACTGAGGAACAGCACGACGACGTGGCAGGGTTGCAGCGGCACCGACTCGGAAAAGGCCTGCTGGGCCCAGCATGCCGAGGGCGCGTCCCTGTGGTGGAGCACCCAGCAGATGTGGTCCCAGACCGAGTGGGCGGCGGACGCCAACGCGCACTGGATCGGGGACCCGATTCCGGAACGGGTGCTGTTCTCGGTCCCGTTGAACGGTTTCTGACGGAGCGGCCGGGCCGGCGGTAGCGTCTTGCTCCATGACGACGGAATCACCGGCCCAGACCGTACAACGACTGTTCCCCCTGCTCGCCGAGGGTAAGAGCACGGAGGCGGCGGCCCTGTTCGCCGACTCCGTGTCCTTCTCGATCCCGCACCCGCCCGGCATCCCGTGGGTACCGGACGTCGACTCGGCGGACGGCATGCGGACGTTCTTCGAACTGCTGGGCACGCATGTCCAGGGCAAAGAGCTCGACCTTCGCCAGATCATCTCCGACGGCGACGACGTGGTCCTCCTCGGCCGCATGGTCTCCGAGGTCAGGAAAACGGGCCGCGACATCGACACGGCGTTCGCCCTGCACGTCACGGTCCAGGACGGCCGGATCACCCGCTACCACCTGTACGAGGACACGTACGCGGTCGCCAGGGCCTACTTCGACGAGTGATCGCCCTTGAGGTGATCGACGAACGCGGAGAAGGAGGCGGTGGGGAAAGAGAGGGTGGCGCGAGAGGGGAACTTACTGTCGCGGACGGCCGTGCGGGTGGGGAGGCTGGCTATCTCGACGCAGGTGTCACCGTCGCCGCCGCTGGAGTACGTGGACTTACGCCAGTTCATCGGAGTTCCTCCACGGAGCTGGCCTTGAGGTGGTCGACCAGCGCGGAGAAGGAAGCAGTGGGAAAGGAAAGGGTCGCGCGGCTGGGGAACTTGGAGTCACGGACGGCCGTGCGGGTGGGGAGAGTGGCTATCTCGACGCAGCTGTCGCCGTCGCCACCGCCGGAGTGGGAAGACTTTCGCCAGTACATTCAGAGCTCCTTCGTCATACGGTGGATGAAGTCCTGCGACGCAGCAGGCCCCAGAGTTGCTGCCTGCACCGTACGGAAAAGCCTGCGAAGTTGTCTCAGCTGAGGCGGCGCATCGACGAACGCAACGCCGGTAGGGGCGTCCCGCTGGCCTGTGTCCAACTCGGGTACCGGACCTCCCAGGTACATCATCGAGGCTCCCGCACCAGCAAAGCCTTCTCGCTCCACGGGAATGACACGCACGGCAACCTGCCCGGCTTCGATCTTGTCCAGGATGAAGCGCAGTTGGGAGCGCGACGCCTGACGGTCCGCCACATGAATCCGCAGAGCGAACTCATGGATGATCGATTCGTAGGGAACCGGAGCATCACTCTCGATGACTGCCCGGCGTTGCATCCGTTGATCGACACGGAGAGCCACTTCGACCTCGGGCAACTCGGGACGCGTATACGTGAAAACTGAGCGGGCGTAGTCGGCGGTCTGCAGTAGCCCGGGAACGTGCGTGATCACAATCTCGCGCAGGAATGTCGCGTGATGTTCGATCTCGGCAGTGTCCAGGAACGCTGGTGGCAGCACTCCTCGGTACTCCTCCCACCAGCCACGAGTCCGATCGGTGGCCATTGCCACCAACGCGTCGATCAACGCCTCATCGGTACAGGCGTAATGAGCCGCGAGCCGCCGCACCCGCTCCTCGCTGGCTCCGGAGAGTCCCAACTCCACCTGACTTATCTGGGCCGAGGTCGAATTCAGCAGCTCGGCAACCTCGCGCGCCTTCAGTCCTGCGGCCTCCCGTAACCGACGCAGTTCGGTGCCCAGCCGCACCTGCCTCGCGGTCGCGTGACTCCTCGGTGCCATGCACGCTCCTCAACACCCCTGCTCTGATGCCTCTTTCAGGTGTCAGGCTACGCCAACAGGTTGCGAGAGGAGTAATTACTCCTCTACCGTCGGTGACGTGACACACACGCTGCGCAAACTCCGAGGTACCGGAAGCGCACCGCCCCGTCATGCCATGACGAGCGCGGCACTGCCACTGGTCACTCCCCCTCAACTCCCTCCTCCCCCACCGGAGTCAGCCATGCCCGAACACGAATCCGCCCCCTGGGAGTACTCCCTCTACATCCCCAACGACCCCCGCGCCGTCACCGTCTGCCGCCGTACCGTCCGTCTCGTCCTCACCCTGCACGGCCTGATCGCCCTGGCCGACACCGCGGAGCTGCTCGCGGCAGAGCTGGTCTCCAATGCCGTACGCCATACGAAGGGCCCCGCCGCGCTGCGGATGCGCTGGGCGCCCGGCGTCCTACAGGTCGGCGCATGGGACGCGGACCCCGAACCACCGCCGCCCCCAAGGCAGTTGGAGGAGGTCTCGGACCTCGCCGAGAAAGAGGACGGCCGAGGTCTCCTCCTGGTCCGCAGCTGCGCCGACCTCTGGGGCTGGCAACCCCTGTCCCGGTTCGGCAACCGCGGCAAGTACGTGTGGTGCGAACTGGCGACGGCCTGAAACGCCCGCCACGTCAACGGCTCTGCGCCCACCAGACGAACCCGGCGACCGCCGCACTGCCCAGGGCCGTACTGACACCGCGTACGACCCCGAACAGAGCGGTCCGCCCAAGTCGCCGGGCGGTACGCCCATTTCGAGTCCTGTCGCTCACGTGAACCCCCGTGGATGCCGAGCGGAGCAACGACGTCACGCTGCTTGTTGCCCATTGGAGGGGTGCCGGCGAGTTGGTGCCACAGATGTCGTGACGGTCCGGATTCCGGACTTCTACACTCCAAGTTGGTCGGAACTTCCGACTCGCACGCGGCGGGCTGGGAGCAACGCATGGCGTCACCCACGATGAGGGCCTTCTCCGACTTATGGGATGCGGCGCGCACCCGTCGAGCCGCCGCAGGAAGCCGCGTGACCCTGCACGGCGTCCGGAAGGAGACCGGAGTCCCGGTGGCTACCCTGAGCGACTGGCGCACCGGACACCACGCCCCACGCGACGCCGACCGATTCCTGGAGGTCGTGCGCCTCCTGTGCCAGTGGGCCGAACTGCCCGCCCCGGATGTCCGCGAGTGGATCCAGCTGGTCGAACCGAGGAACAACTCGGGCGCCCCCAAGGGCCATTCGACGAACAACTCCACGGACAGCACGCTGTGGACGACGTCCATGGTCGGGCTCGCGGACCGACTCTCGCTCGGTTTCTCCGAACGGCACGTGGAAGTTGACGCGCTGTGCCTGACGGGTCAATCGCTGTCCCTGGCCGCGGCGAGACCGCTTCAGGACATCCACGCGGGAAGAGTCCTCCCCGAGAAGGTCTCTCTTCGCGTCCTGGTGCCGAGCCGAGACATAAACCTGGCATTCCCGGTTCCGGTGGAAGCGGACTACGACATCAGCGACCAGCTGCATCGACGCTGGCTGATGAGACGCAACGCCCATGCACAGTCGCTGCGAACGTCGCTGGAATCGCTCCGCTCCACCCATGGCATCGACGTGGACGTGAGATTCCGCGCCGTGCCCTTCACCCCCGTGGTGGAGCTCTACCTGATCAACGGATCCGAAGCGCTCTTCTCCTACTGCGTCGCCACTCGGCGCGGGGAGGACATCGACGGTCAACCGCGGGAGTTCTTCGACGTGATGACAGAGTTGTCGCTGCAGAGACGGTTCACCTCGGACACGGCCGGTTCCGCCGACGCGGCTTTCGTCGAACAGTCGCACCTGTGGTTCAACGCCCTGTGGGAAACGGTCTCCACGGAGGCCGTAACCACCAATTGACTACCCCGGCGTCACCAGTCGCGCCTCATAGGCGAACACCGCCGCCTGCGTCCGGTCCCGCAGGCCCAACTTCACCAGGATCCGGCTGACATGGGTCTTGATCGTCGACTCCGCCACCACCAGCCGTCCGGCGATCTCCGAGTTGGACAGGCCCTGGGCGATCAGGACCAGGACCTCCGTCTCGCGGTCCGTGAGGTCGCCGTAGGCCGCGTGGGCGGACGGCATCAGGCGCGGGGTGTCGGAGAGTTTGGAGAACTCGGTGATCAGGCGGCGGGTGACCGAGGGGGCGAGGAGCGCCTCGCCGGAGGCCACCACCCGGACGCCCTCGGCGAGTTGGCGGGCCGAGGCGTCCTTGAGGAGGAAGCCGGAGGCACCCGCGCGCAGCGCCTGGTAGACGTACTCGTCGAGGTCGAAGGTGGTCAGGACCAGCACCTTCGCGGTCGCGTCCGCCGCGACGATCTCCTTCGTCGCCTCGATGCCGTTCAGTTCGGGCATGCGGATGTCCATCAGAACGATGTCCGGGGCGAGTTCACGCACCCGCTGCACCGCCTCACGGCCGTTCACCGCCTCGCCGACGACCTCGATGTCCGGCATGGCGTTCAACAGCACCGAGAAGCCCTCGCGCACCATCATCTGGTCGTCCGCGATCAGGACGCGGATGGTCATGCCGCCCCCTCGCCCGCGGCGGTGGCGGCCGGCACCGGCAGGAACACCGCCACCTCGTAGCCTCCGTCGTCCGTCGCGCCCGCCGTCATCTCGCCGTTCAGCATGGAGACGCGCTCGCGCATGCCCGTGATGCCGTGGCCGGCCCCGGGCGAGGGCTTGACCAGGGACGGCGCGGGCGGCGGAGCGTTGACGATCCGCACGCCGAGCCCGCCGAGGACGTACCCGATCTCCACCCGCGCGCTCGCCCCCGGCGCGTGCCGCAGGCTGTTGCTCAACGCCTCCTGGACGATCCGGTACGCCGACAGCTCGACGCCCTGCGGGAGTTCGCGCACCGCGCCGGTGACGACCTTCTCGACGGACAGCCCGGCGTCGCGCACGTTGGCGAGCAGTCCGTCGAGGTCCGCGAGGGTGGGCTGCGGGGCGTCCGGGGCCTCGTAGTCCTCGGCCCGTACGACGCCCAGGACGCGGCGGAGTTCGGTCAGGGCCGCCACCGCGTTCTCCCTGATCGTGACGAACGCGCGCTCCAGCTCCGGCGGCGGGTTCTCCACCCGGTAGGGCGCGGCCTCGGCCTGGATGGCGACCACCGACATGTGGTGGGCGACCACGTCGTGCAGCTCGCGGGCGATCGTCGTGCGCTCCTCCAACAGCGTGCGCCGGGAGCGCTCGTGCGCGGTCACCGTCTGCTGCGCGGTCACCTCCTGCCGGGCCTCGCGGCGGATCTGCCAGACGGTCACGCCGAGCAGGATCACGGCGGACAGGAACAGCATCGGCGCGGTGTCCGAACTGAAGGCGTGGCCGCCGGCGAAGGTGCCGACGCCGATGCCGTACACCGCGGTCAGCGCCCACATCCAGGCGGCCGTGCGCGGCCGGGTGCGTATCGCGACGATCGTGAGCACGGCCAGGTGGCAGACGAAGCTGCCCGCCAGCCACGGCCAGTCGTCGTCCCACTCGTTGCCCAGCATGGTGGCGACCGGGGTCGCGGCCATGGACAGCCAGAACGCGCCGACCGGCCGCACCATGGTCAGCAGCACCGGCACCAGGGTGAGCAGGCCGAGGAACAGGTTGGTGACCGGGCCGCGGATGCCTTCGCTGGTCGCGATGAACATCGCGATCAGGCCGATCGCGAGGATCAGGACGTGCGGGCTCCAGGCCGCGTACTCCCGCGCCCGGCCCCTGAGGCGGCGGGTCAGCGGGCCGTCCGCGGAACGGGCCAGCGGGCGGAAGGCGAGGCCGTCGTCGAACAGGTCCTGCCGCAGCCCCCGCAGGGCGTCCGCGGCCAGCCGGAACTCGGGGCTGCGCGCCGCCGCCCCGCCCGGCGTCTTCGTCTGCATCTGGGTCGTCTCGGTCACGCGAACAAACGTAAGCGGGCCCGGCGCCCCGGTCGTCACCTGTGAGGAGGGTCCTGCGCCCTCCGTCTCAGGTACTACGGGCTCATCCTGTACGCGGGTACCGGGCGCCGCCCCTGACGTATGCCGCCCCGATGCGCGGGCCGGCTCAGAACGCCAGCTGCGCGATCTCCTCCGCGACCACCGCGCACGCGTCCGCCGCCGGGTCGATCAGCGGGAAGTGGCCGACGTCCTCCAGCAGCGTGAGGCCCACCACCTCGCCGGCCTTCGCCGCCGCGTCGGCGTACGCCTCGGCGACCGCCTGCGGGACGACGAGGTCGCTCCGGCCCTGGACCAGCGTGGTCGCGATGCCGGTGGGGAGCAGGAGGGCGGGGTCCGCGTACGGCCTGCGGTCCGCGAAGTGCTCCTCACCGCCCAGGAGTTGGAGCGAGGCGTTGCCGCAGACGTCCAGCTTCTCGGCGACCTCGAAGTCGGCGATCGGGGCGAGGGCGACGACTCCGCGCAGCGCGGCGGGGCCGCCGGTGCGCCAGGGGGCGTCGGCCGGCAGGACGTGCCGGGACGCGGCCCACAGCGCCAGGTGCCCGCCCGCCGAGTGACCGACCAGCACGGTACGGCGCGGGTCGGCCTGCGGCAGCGCCTCGCGGACCAGGCCGGGCAGCGCGTCCAGCGCGGCGGCGATGTCGTCGAAGGTGTCCGGCCACCGCCCGGCGACCGGCCCCGCGCCGCCCTGCGCGGGAAGCACGCCCCCGCGCCGGTACTCGACGCTGGCCACCGCGAACCCGCGACGGGCCAGGAAGTCCGCGAAGGGCGAGAGATGACGGCGGTCGTACGGGGCCCGCCAGGCGCCGCCGTGCAGCGCGACGACCAGCGGGGCGGGTACGCCGGCGATCTGCTCGGCACGCGGGGCGTAGAAGTCGATCACCTGGTCGGGGTGGTCGCCGTACGTCCCGGTGGAGTCGGGGTCGACCGCCGGGTGCGAGAAGGCCGACTCCTCTTCCGCGGCGGCCCGGGATGCTGCGGCGTCGTCGGGCATGCTCCAACCTCTCAGCGACGATGGGTACCTCCCAGGCTTTCGGCACTGGGGGAGGATTTCGCGGACCACGTACGAAACAGGCCGTTGGCGGGGACGCTACCAGGCCCGTGACGTGCGTGGACACGCGGATGTCACGCACGGTGAGGGATAAACGGTTCTGTACCGGACCCTCGCCGCATCGTCGAGAGGTGGAACGCGCGTTACCCGAGCACCTCCCCCAACACCCGTGCCGCCCGCTCGACATCGGCGAAACCGACGTACAACGGCGTGAAACCGAAACGGAGTACGTCGGGGTGCCGGAAGTCGCCCACCACACCCCGCTCGATCAGCCGCTTCATCACGTCCCCGGCGTCCGAACAGCGCAGCGCCACCTGGCTGCCGCGCTCCCCGTGCGCGACCGGCGTCAAGGACTCCACCCGCCCCGCCGGCGCGTACGCGGCCACGCACTCCAGGAAGAAGTCCGTCAGGGCAAGGGACTTGGCCCGCACGGCCTCGATCGGGACCCCGTCCCAGACCTCCAGGGCCGCCTCCAGGGCGAGCATGGAGAGGATGTCCGGGGTGCCGACCCGACCGCGCAGGGCGCCGTCGGCCGGGGCGTACTCGCTGCGCATGCCGAACGGCTCGACGTGCGAGTTCCAGCCGGGCAGCGGCGAGTCGAACCGGTCCTGGAGGTCGCCGCGCACATACAGGTACGCGGGTGAACCCGGGCCGCCGTTCAGGTACTTGTAGGTGCAGCCGACCGCGAGGTCGACGCCGTGCTCGTCGAGCCCCACCGGCAGCGCGCCCGCGCTGTGGCACAGGTCCCAGACCGAGACCGCGCCCGCCGCACGCACCGCGGCCGTCAGCGCGGGCAGGTCGTGCAGCCGCCCGGTGCGGTAATCGACGTGGTTGAGCAGCACGGCGGCGGTACGGTCGCCGAGCGCCGCCGGCACCTCGGCCGGGGTCACCGGCCGCACCGTGCAGCCCGTCATCCGGGCCGCCGACTCGGCGATGTACCCGTCCGTGGGGAAGGTCGTCGCGTCGACGACGATCTCGTCCCGGCCGGCGCCGTCCGCCATCCGCACGGCCGCCACAAGTGCCTTGAAGACATTGACACTTGTCGAGTCGCCCACCACGATCTGCCCGGCCGCGGCCCCGACCAGCGGGGCGATCCGGTCACCGATCCGCTCGGGCGCGGTCCACCACCCGCTCTCGTCCCAGGACCGGATCCGCAGCTCGCCCCACTGTCGGCGGACCACGTCCTCGACCCGTCCGGGGACGGCGGCGGGCAGCGCGCCGAGCGAGTTCCCGTCCAGGTAGACAACCTCGTCGAGGACGAACTGGCCGCGTACGCCCGCGAGTTCATCATCGGCGTCCAGCTTCTCGGCCTGCACGGCCTTCTCTGCCTGCACGGCGGACTCAGACATGGGACCTCGCCGTCCACAACTCGGGGAACACGTTCTTCTGCGCCCGCTTCTCCAGCCAGGCCACTCCGGCGGAGCCGCCGGTCCCGGTCTTCGCGCCCATCGCGCGCCGGGTGGCGACGAGATGGTCGTTGCGCCATCGCCACACCAGCTCGGCGACATCGGTCAACGCCTCGCCGAGGCGGGCGAGTTCATCACCGGGGTCCCCCGCGTACAGGTCGGTCCACACCGCCTCCACCTCGGGCGACGGCTCGTAGCGCAGCGACACGTCCCGCTCCAGCACCGCCGCCGGGACCGCGTGCCCGCGCCGGTCGAGCAGCCGCAGCACCTCGTCGTACAGGCTCGGCTCGTGCAGGGCCTTCTCCAGTTCGGCGTGGACACGGGGTGCGCCGCGGTGCGGCACGAGCATCGACCCGGACTTCTCGCCGAGCAGGAACTCCATGCGACGGTACATCGCCGACTGGAAGCCGGAGCCCTCGCCGAGGGCGGCCCGGTAGGAGTTGAACTGGGTCGGCGTGAGCTGGCCGAGCGGTCGCCAGGAGGCGTTCAGCGCCTCCAGTTCCCGTACCGACCTCTTCAGCGCGTCGACCGCGACCGGCACCCGGTCCTCGCGCAGGGCCCGCGCGGCGGTCTCCCACTCGTGCACGATGACGGTGAACCACAGCTCCATGACCTGGGTGGTGACCAGGAAGACCATCTCGCCGGGGTCGTCGGAGCGGGTGTGCTGGAGGTGGGTGAGGACGTCCGCCTGGACGTAGTCCTCGTACGGGGTCGTCCCCTGGAAGTCGAGATGCGGGGCCTCGGGCTCCTGGGTTTCCTGAGCCTCGTGGGACATCGCTGTCTCCTGTTGTGCTCCGGGTAGCGGTCCGCCCCTGCCGATGCCGACACGGGGGCCCCGGTCCCCACCCGCATCCTCCACAATCGCCCCCCGCCCCGGCAACCCCACCCCGCGGCGGTGGCAGACTTCCCTCATGACCACCCACACGAACCTGCTCGGCGGCCCCGACCCCACGCTCCTGCCCGCCGACGAGGCGGCCTACCGCCTGCTGGACGAGGAGTCCCTCGCCCCCGCCGAGGTAGCCGCGCAGCACCCGACCTTCTCGCTCGCCTGGGCGCTGCTCGCCGAGGACGCGTTCGCGGGCGGCCGGGTGATCGAGTCCTACGCGTACGCCCGTACCGGCTACCACCGCGGCCTGGACGCCCTGCGCCGCAACGGCTGGAAGGGCCACGGCCCGATCCCCTGGACCCATGCGCCCAACCGGGGCTTCCTGCGCTGCCTCGCCGCCCTCGCCCGCGCCGCCGAGGCGATCGACGAGAAGGAGGAGTCGGACCGCTGCCGCCAGTTCCTGCGCGACAGCGACCCGCAGGCGTTCACGGAACTGCTGGGCTGACCTGAGCTCGAAACCCCGTCAGGAGAGCTTCCCCGCGTTCCGGTCCGCCTCCAGCGGCGGCGCCATCACGTTGCCGTGCGTACGGCATTCCGGGCGGCGGCAGTCCGGCGGTGGGCGGCGGACGGTCGCGAAGGCGATCACCGCGCCGACCGCCAGGACTCCCGCGCACAGCAGCATCGCGGTGTGGAAGGCGTCGTCGAAGGCGTTCGCGGAGCGGTAGGCCTCCGGGCCCATGCCGGCCAGCAGCGGCAGCGCGGCGACCGCGATCAGGCCTGCCGCGCGGGCCGCCGCGTTGTTGATGCCGCTGGCCAGGCCCGCCCGTGTCACGTCGACGGAGGCGAGCACCGTGGCGGTCAGCGGGGCGACCAGGGTGACCATGCCGAGGCCAAGCACCAGCAGGGCCGGCAGGACGTCGGCGAGGTAGGAGGCGCCGGGCCCCACCCGCAGCATCAGCAGCATGCCCGCCCCGCACAGCAGCGGGCCCACCGTGAGCGGGATGCGCGGGCCGATGCGGTCGGCGAGGGCGCCCGAGCGGGCGGAGAGCAGCAGCATCAGGATGGTCGTGGGCAGCAGCGCCGTGCCGGCGGCCAGGGCCGACCAGCCGACCGCGACCTGGAGTTGCAGGGCGGCCAGGAAGAAGAAGCCGCTGAAGCCCGCGTAGACGCAGAGGGTGACCACGTTGACCGCCGTGAACTGGCGGGAGCCGAAGATGTCCAGCGGCATCATCGGATCGGGTCTGCGCCGCTCCACGAGCACGAAGGCGACCCCCGCCGCGACCCCGGCGACCGCCGTGAGGACCACGACGACCGACCCCTCGCGGGCCTCGATCAGCGCGTACGTCACCAGCGCCAGCGCGAGGGCGCCCAGGGCCGCGCCGAGCACGTCGAAGCGTCCGTGGCTGCGGCCGTCCATCGACTCCGGCACATGGCGGACCGCGATCGGCGCGCAGAGCAGGGCCAGCGGCACGTTGATCAGGAAGACCCAGCGCCAGCCGGGCCCGTCCACCAGCCAGCCGCCCAGGAACGGCCCCACGGCGGCCCCGACGCCACCGAAGCCGGACCACAGACCGACCGCACGGGCCCGGTCGTCGGGGTGGAAGGAGGCCTGGATGAGTGCCAGCGAGCCGGGCGTCAGGAGGGCCCCGCCGATGCCCTGGAGGGCGCGCGCGGCGACCAGGATGCCGACGTTCGGCGCCAGACCGCACAGCAGCGAGGCGGTCGCGAACCAGACGACACCGATCACGAAGATCTTGCGGCGCCCGTAGTGGTCGCCGAGGGAGCCGCCGAGCAGGATCAGTCCGGCCAGCGTGAGCATGTACGCGTTGACCGTCCACTGGAGCGCGGCCAGATCGGCGTCCAGATCGCGGCCGATGCGGGGCAGGGCGACGTTGACGACGGTCGAGTCCACCATGGCCATGCTGGAGCCGAGCACGGTGGTGAGCAGGATCCACTTGCCTTGGGGCGAGGCCAGCCGCACATCGGACATGCCCTAGGTATACAGCGAGCCCGGCGCCGTAGACAGCGCCGGGCTCGTGGTGAAATGCCGTTGCTCGATCTTCGTACCGGACGACCGCCGGTTACTTGATCTTCGTGCCCGTGGACCGCAGGTTGCCGCAGGCCTCGGTGACGCGCTTGGCCATGCTGGCCTCGGCGAGCTTGCCCCAGGTGCGCGGGTCGTAGGTCTTCTTGGAGCCGACCTCGCCGTCGACCTTCAGGACGCCGTCGTAGTTGCGGAACATGTGGTCCGCGACGGGACGCGTGAAGGCGTACTGGGTGTCGGTGTCGAGGTTCATCTTCACCACGCCGTTCTCCAGCGCGGTGGCGATCTCCTCCTCCGTGGAGCCGGAGCCGCCGTGGAAGACGAAGTTGAACGGCTTGCTGCCGGCCGGCTGACCGTACTTGGCGGCGACGCCCTCGTTCAGCTCCTTGAGCAGCTCGGGACGCAGGACGACGTTGCCCGGCTTGTACACGCCGTGCACGTTGCCGAAGGAGGCGGCCAGCAGGTAGCGGCCCTTCTCGCCCAGGCCGAGCGCCTCGACGGTACGGATCGCGTCCTCGACCGTGGTGTAGAGGGAGTCGTTGATCTCGTGCGAGACACCGTCCTCCTCGCCGCCGGTCGGGGTGATCTCGACCTCGAGGATGATCTTCGCGGCGGCGGCGCGGGCCAGCAGCTCCTGCGCGATGGCGAGGTTGTCGGCGAGCGTCTCGGCCGAGCCGTCCCACATGTGCGACTGGAACAGCGGGTTGCCGCCGGCCTTCACGCGCTCCTCGGAGACGGCGAGCAGCGGGCGTACGTACCCGTCGAGCTTGTCCTTGGGGCAGTGGTCGGTGTGCAGCGCGACGGTCACCGGGTACTTCTCGGCGACGATGTGCGCGAACTCGGCCAGCGCGACCGAGCCCGTCACCATCTCCTTGCTGTACTGGCCGCCCAGGAACTCGGCGCCACCCGTGGAGATCTGGACGATGCCGTCGCTCTCCGCGTCGGCGAAGCCGCGCAGCGCCGCGTGCAGGGTCTGGGTCGAGGTGACATTGATGGCCGGGTAGGCGAACTTGCCTGCCTTCGCCCGGTCGAGCATCTCGTTGTAGACCTCGGGGGTTGCGATGGGCATCTGTCCGCTCCTTGGTATGTGCGGGTTGGCGTGCTGGCTGCGTCCTACGGCCCTGACCTAGACCTTGGGAGTGACGTCATCGTCGGCCCCATCTTTCCAGACGGGCGGCCGGGTCAGTCCAGGCCCAGGTCGTCCTTGGAGTACGCGTACAAGTACGGCACCCCCGCGCCCTTCTCGATCTTCTCCGCGGCGCCGGTCGCACGGTCCACGATCGTCACCACGGCCACGACCTCCGCACCCGCCTCACGCACCGCCTCGACGGCGGTCAGCGGGGAGTCGCCGGTGGTGGAGGTGTCCTCGACGACCACCACCCGCCGCCCCGCGATGTCGGGACCCTCGACCCGCCGCTGCATCCCGTGCGCCTTGGCCGCCTTGCGTACGACGAAGGCGTCGACCCGCTTCCCCCGGGCGGCGGCCGCGTGCAGGATCGCGCCGGCGACCGGGTCCGCGCCCATGGTCAGCCCGCCCACCGCGTCGAAGTCCAGCTCGGCGGTCAGGTCGAGCAGCACCTGACCGACCAGCGGGGCGGCCTCGCCGTCGAGGGTGACGCGGCGCAGGTCGACGTAGTAGTCCGCCTCCAGCCCCGACGACAGGGTCACCTTGCCGTGCACCACGGCCTTGTCCTTGATCTGTTGCAGCAGCGCGCCACGTACGTCCGTCATACCGGCCAGCTTAGAGGCGGCGCCAGGCCCAGGTCATCGTGGCTTCCAGCGGCTCCAGCGGGGTGACCAGCCGGGGCAGGCTGTTCAGCCCGTCGGGCGGCCCGGTCTGCGGCTCCACGCAGACGGCGGCCTCCTGCTCGTCGTACACGACGACCCACTCCTCCGGGCTGGCCACCTTCAGCTCCAGCTCCCCCGGCCAGGTCAGCGTCACATCGACCCCGCCGGGCATCCCGAAGCAGTCGTCCCACGGCCCGGCCTTCGGCTCGATCCGTGTACCGGTGGGCAGGTGATCGTCCCCGCGCTCCTCCTGCCAGGCAGCCGAGAAGTCGACCTGGACGTCCTCGCCCCCCAGGTTCCGGTTGAACCACGGGTGCCAGCCGATCTGCGCCGGGAAGGAGGAGTCGTGCGCCTCCACGGCCATGGTCAGCGTGAGGGAGTCCGGCGTGAGGTCCAGCTGGTGGGTGACCCGTCCGGGCCAGGGCCAGGGCTCGACCAGGTCGTACGTGATGACGGCCGCGTCGGCGCTTCGGCGGGCCACGCGCCAGGCGCCGTCGCGGACGGTGCCGTGGATGGCGTGCGGCGGGGAGTTGAGGGGCATCTGGTGGACGGTGCCGCCGTTGCGGAACCGGCCGTCCCTGATCCGGCCGCACCAGGGCACCATCGGGAAACAGCCGAACCGCTCGCCCTGGCGCAGCAGTTCGACGCCTCCGACGCGAAGCCCGCCCACCCGGCCGCCGTTGCCCGGCTGCACGGTCACCTCCGCGTCGCCCGCGGTCAGCGTGATGTCTTCGTTGCTCACGGGATGACAGTACTGGGGTGGTGGGGCGGTGGTGCAGACCACTTGGAGTGTGCGCGGAGGTTGGGCGCGATCAGGACGGTCCGTGGCTCAGCGACGCTTGCGGAGGGCCCGGGTCACCACGATCGCCGACGCCAGCGCGAGTGCCGCCGCCGGGGCCGCCCAACGGAGGGACGAGCCGGGGGAGATGGTCTGCGGGGCCGGTACGGGGGCGTAGCGGCCGCGCGGCGGGGCGTGGTCGACCTCCTCCGCGCTGCGGCCGATCATCGTGCGGCGGGCGTGCGCGGCTTCGGCGGGGGGTTCGGAGGGTTCCGCGTAGATCTCCGCGGGAATCGGGGCCGGGTCGGGGGTCGGGTCCGGGAGCAGGTCGTCGACCTCGGCCACCGGATCGAGCGCCGGCGGCGGGACCTCGGTGTCGAGGACGGACGGTTCGGGGGTCTCCTCCGGTGCCGTCACCGTCGTACCCAGGTTCTCCGCGAAGCGGTCCAGCAGCCGGGTCGCCGCCGCGGCCACGGAGTCCGCCGGCAGTTCCATCAGGCGGCCGTCGGCCGAGGCGGTGCCCTCGACGGCGAGGGTGCAGCCGCCGTCGGCCTCCGACACCCGCAGGGTGAGGGCGAGTTTGACCGAGCCGGTGCCGCGCGCCTCGGTGGCGTCGCCCTCGGCGGTGTACGTGCCGTCGTCCTGCGCGGTGACGCGGACCGTGCCGCGGTAGGTGACGGAGTGGCTGCCGACGCGCACCTTCAGCCGGCCGCTGACGGGGGCCGCACCGGCGTCCTGCTGAAGTCCGGGAACCGCGCGGGCCACGCGTGCGGGGTCGGCGAGGGCGTCCCGCAGGTGGGCGGGGGGAACCGGAACGAACACCTCATGCTCCATGTGGGCCGAGGTTACCGGGGAGTGCGGAGACTGGCCCCACGTTGCCTGAAAAGTACCCGGCGCTCGTGTCGCCGTCGTACTCAAACGCCGGACGGGCTGAAGGACACAGACCCTCACTCCGCATACCTGGGATCCACCAACGTCGATGCCCGCACACCCTCGACCCGCGTCCGCCCCACGGCTCGCGCATCCGCCGCCAACCCATCCACCGTCAGCGTCCGCGGCCGCGGTGCCCCCGGATCCAGTCCGAGCCGCCGCACCCCCACCCCCGCCAGGACGAACCCCCAGTCCCGCGGCGCCCGAACCGCACCGCTCGCCGCCCGATCGGGCCCCGCCGCGAACCCCGAGTCCCGGCCCCCGACCCGGTAGGGAACCGTCCGCAGCCCCGCGGAGCGCACCGTCGCGTCGACCGTCCAGAAGACGCGCGGGCGGCTGGCGACCGGCCCGGCGTGCACGACGAGCCGGCCGCCGTCGGCCATCGCCCGCCGCGCCAGGCCGTAGAACTCCTGCGAGTACAGCTTCGTGCTCGCGGTGATCCCCGGATCGGGCAGATCGCAGATCACCACGTCGAAGGTCCCCGGCGGAGCCGCCCGCAGCCAGCGGAAGGCGTCCTGGGTCGTCTCGTGGACGCGCGGGTCTGCGTAGACGTGGTCGTTGAGGCGGGCGAGCGCCGGATCGGTACGGGCCAACCGGACGACCCCGGCGTCGAGTTCGACGATGTCGACGCGTCGGACGCCGGGATGTTCGAGCACCTCGCGGGCGGCCAGTCCGTCGCCGCCGCCGAGAATGAGCACGCGCGCGTGGGGGCCGTTCATCGCGGGGTGGACCAGCGCCTCGTGGTAGCGGCGTTCGTCGCGTCCGCTGACCCGGAGGCGGCCGTCGAGGAAGAGGTCGAGGGGGCGGCCGTGGGTGCCGCCGGTGAGGACGACCTCCTGGGTGCCGGTCTGCACCGCCACCCGGACGCCCTCGCCGTAGACCGCTTCCCGCGCGGCCCGTTCGAAGTCGTCGACCAGGACGGCGGCGGACGCGAGGAGACCGAGCACGGCGACGTTTGCGATCACCAGCAACCAGCGGGCGCGGCGCGTGAGATCGCGCCGGAACAGACCGAGGACCAACGCGCAGCCGGCGACCGCGTTGACCGTGCCGGTGATCAGTACGCCGGTCAACTGGCCCAGCAGCGGCAGGAGCAGGAACGGGAAGGCCAGGCCGCCGACGAGCGCGCCGACGTAGTCCGCGGCGAACAGGTCCGCCACCGCGCCGCCCGCGTCCTGCCGCCGTACGCGCTGGATCAGCTCCATCAGCAGCGGGACCTCGGCGCCGATCAACAGGCCTATGGCGAGCGAGAAGGCGACCAGCAGCCAGCGCGGCCCGCTCGCCCACAGCCCGCCCCAGCCGCCGGTCCACGCGAACACGGCGTACAGGGCCATCGCACTGCACCCGCCGACCAGCGCGAGCGTCGCCTCGATCGCGCCGAAGCCGGCCGCGGCGTGCCAGCGCAGCTTCTTCGCGGCGAGCGAGCCGATGCCCATGGCGAACACCATGACGGACAGCACGACGGAGGCCTGGGTGACCGAGTCGCCGATCAAGTACGAGGCCAGCGCGACCAGTTCGAGTTCGTAGACGAGTCCGCAGGCCGCGCAGACGAAGACGCACGCGAGGACCAGGAACCGTCCGGTGCCCGGCCGCACCGGCAGCGGCGCGGGGCCGGGCCAGGAGGGCGGGGAGCCCGGCGGGGCCGGTGCGTGCGGTTCGATCACGACTGCGACGTTACGTCACAGCGGAGTCACGCTTCGTCACCCACACGTGTGGATCTGACGCCCCAAACGCCCGACACGAGGCGGAAATACGTCAAACGCCGGACGGACTGAGCTGTGGCACCGGAATCCGCACGCCGACCCGGGTCCGGGTCGCCACCAACTGCCCGTCCTGCGGGTACGCGTGCCAGGTGCGCCAGTGCACCTGGCCGCCCTGACGCTGGGCCAGCAGGGCGGTGAACGCGTGCGGGCTGCCGGGGAAGACGCCCGCCAGGCCGTTGGGATGGTCGGCGACCAGGGCGAGCAACTCCTGTGCGCGGCCCGCGAAGGAGCCCGGCGAGAGCAGTTCGACCCGGGCCGCGAACTCGTACTCCCAGTCGCCCACCCGCTTGGCGACGCCCAGCGGCAGCGGGGTGCTGCTGCCGGGGATGCACGCCACCGTCTCCGAACAACTGCCCCGCTCCTCCTCAAGGAGCACCTGGTGGGACGCTCCGAGGAGTCTCAACTGCAGCTTCGCCCCGCCCAGTTCGAGGTCGAGCGTGGCGAGGGCGGGGAGCGGCTCCCGCCCCAGGGCCCAGGCGAGGTCGGCCGCGCGCGTGTCTGTGTACGAGGTGTTCAGGGTCGTGAGCATGGATCGGCTCCGCTAGCACGCAAAGAAAAGGGAGGTGAGGAGGTGTGGTCCGGCGCACCCCGGTCGGTACCGGGAGATCGGCCCGGTCAACCCAGTCGGATCATCGGAAGGTGTGTGTGCAGGACGTCCGAGGGGCTGCGTTGGTGTTTTAGAGGGAATCATGAACGGTGGCGCCACCACAGCGTTTTTACCCAACTTCGTGGGGTTTCCATCCCTCAGAGGGCTCCACAGCTCAACTGTTCAACCACGGCGTGCGCCACGGCGGCCATGGCGTGCGCCGGAGCGCCAAAGCGCCCGCGGGGCGTGGTGCCCGGCGGGCGCTCTACTGGAGTGACGGGTGGGACGTATGCCCGGTGACGACTTTCCCGGTGGAGCTCAGCTGCCCCGTGTCAGCTGCCTCCGCCGGTACGGCCGCTTCCCGCGCATCCGCCCCCGCCGGATCAGCTGCCTCCTCCGCATCCGCCCCCGCCGCCACAGGACGAGCCGCCCCCGCAGGACGAACCGCCACCACAGGAGTGACCACCCGAGTGCCCCCCGGAGTCACCGCCCGAGGACGACCCGCAGGACACCGCCCCGCCGCTGCCCCCGGCCGCCCCGCCGGCCCACCAGCTGTCGCCGGAGCCGCGCCGCCGACCGCCGCGGCCCGCCAGCACGGTGTTCCTGGTCCGGCGCGCCTTCGCCACCACGACCAGCACGAACGCGATCACAACCGCTGCCACGATGAAGCCGATTGCCATGGCGCCACCGCCCTTCTGATTCGCCTGAAGCAGCCCCCCGTGGGCGCCTCGCGTCTTGCGTGAACGGGGGATGCCCTCCCACGCGACCGGCCAAAGCAGAGTTGAGGAACTCCAGAGCTTCGGCGCAGGATGACCGGCATGACCTCCAGCAGCCGCCCGCTCCTCAACCGCCGTCTCGCCGAGTTCGGGACGACGATCTTCGCCGAGATGTCCGCGCTCGCCGTGCGGACGGGCGCGATCAACCTGGGCCAGGGTTTCCCCGACACCGACGGCCCCGAAGAGGTCCGGGAGGCGGCCGTACGGGCGCTGCGCGACGGCCGCGGCAACCAGTACCCGCCCGGCCCGGGCGTCCCCGAACTGCGCACCGCGATCGCCGCCCACCAGCAGCGCCTCTACGGCCTGACCCACAACCCCGACACCGAGGTCCTGGTCACGGCCGGCGCCACCGAGGCCATCGCCGCCGCCCTGCTGGCGCTGCTGGAACCCGGCGACGAGGTGATCGCCCTCGAGCCGTACTACGACTCGTACGCGGCGTGCATCGCGATGGCGGGCGGCACGCGCGTACCGGTCACCCTGCGCCCGCACGAGGGCACGCACGACGGAATCGCGGATCGACGCTTCCGTCTCGACCTGGACGAGCTGCGCGCCGCCGTCACCGACCGCACCCGCCTCCTCCTGATCAACACCCCGCACAACCCCACCGGCACGGTCCTCACCCGCGAGGAACTCACCACGATCGCCGAACTGGCCGTCGAGCGCGACCTGCTGGTCGTCACCGACGAGGTCTACGAGCACCTGGTCTTCGACGACGCCGAGCACATCCCACTGGCGACCTTCCCGGGCATGCGCGAACGCACGGTCACCATCGGCTCGGCCGGCAAGACCTTCTCCTTCACCGGCTGGAAGGTCGGCTGGGTGACGGCCGCGCCGGAGCTGGTCTCGGCGGTCCGCTCGGCGAAGCAGTTCCTGACGTACGTGGCGTCCGGGCCCCTCCAGTACGCGGTGGCGGAGGCGCTGGCCCTGCCCGACTCCTACTTCGCCGGGTTCCGCGCGGACATGCTGGCCAAGCGGGACCTGCTGGCGGCGGGTCTGACCGACGCGGGCTTCGAGGTCTTCAAGCCCGCCGGCACGTACTTCGTCACCACCGACATCCGCCCCCTCGGCGCGGAGCAGTCCCACGACGGCGACGGCTTCGCCTTCTGCCGCGCACTCCCGGAACGGGCCGGCGTCGTCGCCATCCCGAACGCGGTCTTCTACGACCACCGGGAGGCGGGCGCGCCATTCGTGCGGTTCGCGTTCTGCAAGCGCACCGGGGTGCTGGAGGAGGCCGTGAGCCGCCTGAAGTCACTGGCGTGAAGTCGCGAACGTAGAGGCGTCGGCGAGAGATCCCCGGCGTGAAGTCACGCCGCCACGCCGAGCGGAGCGAATCCGTACCCGCCCGGCCGCGCAATGCTCGCCTACGCCCGTTTCACCCGGCAATGTGCCGGTGTGACCCACGCCAGTACCCTCGCGCCCCGCCCTGTCACGGAGCCCGGCACCCACACCCGTACCCGCCCCTCCACGGCGGCGGCCCTCGGCGGCGCCCTGGGTCTGTTCGCCGCCGCACGCCTGCTGGGCGTCGCCGCGCTGGCCCTGACGGCCTGGGCGACCGACCGGCACTGGCCGGCACTCCTGGGCCACTCCTGGGACTCCCGCTGGTACCTGGGGATCGCGGCGCACGGCTACGGCCGGACCCTGTACTTCCAGCCCGGCGTCGTCCACAGCGACCTGGCGTTCTTCCCGCTCTACCCGGCCCTGGTCCGCGCGGTGACCGCGCTCAGCCCGCTGAGCGGAGTCACGGCGGGCCTGCTCGTGTCCTGGCTTGCGGCGGCGGTCGCGGCCTGCGGTCTCTACGCGCTCGGCAACCGCCTGCACGGCCGCGCGGTGGCGACGGCCCTCGTCCTCCTCTGGGGCCTGCTCCCGCACTCGATCGTGCTGTCCATGGCGTACACGGAACCGGTGCTGACGGCCTTCGCCGCCTGGGCCCTGTACGCGGTGCTGGACGGGCGGTGGGTGTGGGCGGGCACACTGGCCGCCCTGGCGGGTCTGGCCCGGCCCAACGGATTCGCGGTCGCGGCGGCGGTACTCGTGGCGGCGGCGTACGAGATCCTTCGGACGCGCGGCAAAGTTGTCCACAGACTGTGGACGGGCGCGCTGCTCGCGCCGAGCGGCTGGGCCGCGTACGTCCTGTGGGTCGGCCACCGCAAGGGTGACCTGCTGGGCGGCTACTTCGAGGTGCAGCGCCTGTGGGGTTCGAGGTTCGACTTCGGCAGGGGCTCGCTCGTCTTCGCCAAACACCTGCTCCTGCACGGCGACCGCTTCGTGTTCCCGATGACGATGATGATCGTGGCCGTGTCGGTCGTCCTGTACGCGCTGCTGCTGACGGACCGGGCTGCTCGTCTACACGGGCGTACTGCTCCTGATCACACTCGGCGGCTCGGGCTTCTTCGAGTCGAAGCCGAGGTTCCTGCTCCCGGCGTTCCCCCTTCTGCTCCCCCTCGCCCGCGCCCTGGTCCGCACGGCGAGAGCCCGGCCCTGGCACGCGACCGTGATGGTCGGCGCCCTGGCCGGGCTCTCGTTCGGCTACGGGGCGTATCTCGTGGTGATCGCGAACACGCCGCTGTAGAGGCCTGCGGAGTACGAAGTACCGGGGACTACTCCCCGTCCTCGTCCTCGTCCTTATTCTCCGCGTCGTTGACGTCCTCCTCGAGGCCGAGCTGCTCGACGAGCCACTTGTCGAACTCGATGGCCGCGCGCACCCAGCTGACCGTCGAGGAGACGAAGTGCTCCAGGCTGACGCCGGTGCCGATCAGCATCTGCGCCTCGCCGATCAGCCGGACGGTGCCGTCGTCATGCGTGTGCGTGTACACCTTGGGCCACAGGGTGCGCCGGTTCCAGTCGTCGATGGACTCCAGCAGCAGCGGCTTCTCGTCGATCTGGTGGGGCCGGTCGTAGAACGTCCGCACCGAGAAGACGGCCTGGTCGTCCTCGCCACGGAACATGAAGTACGTACGGAACTGCTCCCACGGCGCCGCGAGGTCTCCCTCGTCGTCGACGACATACTTCAGCTCCATCTGTTCGAGGAGCTGCTTCACGAGGTCCTGATCCGGGACAACGGGGCCTGCCGGCCCTTGGGGCTGCGGCTCGGGCTGGCCCCCGAAGTTCGGAATCGAGGACGGGTCGATGGTCACCGTGAATTTCCCTTCATATGGATGCCGTCATCCTCCCTCATGCGGGGAGGGGGGTGGCAAGCCCCGTCGAACCTGTCCGCCGTGGGCTGACAGTATCCGGTCACTGTCGGTGCTCTTCCATGCGCTCCACGAGCCGCCACACGCCGGTGGAGGGGTTGCGGGTGTGCTCCTCACCGGTCGGATCCAGCGCGCGAGCACGCTCCACCGCATCGGCTCGACCGTCGCGGTAGACGGTGAAATCGACGCGGCTCTTGTCGTATCCCGGCACGTGCTTCTGGAGCAGCGGGAGCAGCTTCTTGTACGTCGGGACGTGCGCCGTCTGCGGGGAGAAGTGGAGGAGGAGCCACAGTTCGAAGCAGGGGTTGGAGACGGCCACCCGGATACCGGCCCTGCGCGCGGCTACGGCCGCCTCGGCCACATCCACGAACTGATCCACGTCGAAGACACACCACACCTCGTCGAAGTCGCCCTTGCCGACTGTCCGTTGCGTCTTGGCGTAGGCGATCAGCTGGGTCGGGGAGCAGGCCTTCCCGCGTACGACGACGGAGACGGCGGGGTTGCGGAGGTGCTCCCGCAGGCCCTGGAGGTACTGGCGCTCCGTCTCCTTGCTGCCGCAGACGACGAGGATCGTGCGGGCGGACCGGCGGGTCGGGGCCCGGCGCCGACCCGACCCCTCACGCGGAAACGGCCTTGGCATGTGCCCCCCAGAACTCCCTGACCACGTCTTCCAGCGCCGTGTCCGGGAGGACCGGTACCGCGCCGTAGCTGCCCGCTAGGTATCGCCGCTCGAAGTTCTCCCCCTTGCGCGGCTTGAAATCGCTGAGCGGGAAGAGCTCGGAAGCCCCGGTATCCGCTCTTTTCTCCACGAACCAGATCTGGTCCCGGCGCAGGACCTCCTCGCCCAGCATCGTGCCGAGCAACGAGGCACTGTGCGTGGTAAAGATCAACTGAGCGCCGAGCGGGTTGAGTTCCGGGTTCTGGAAGAGCTTGACGAGCTTGGCCGTGAGAAGGGGGTGCAGGCTGACGTCGACCTCGTCGATCCAGAGCTGGCGCCCCGACGGCAGAGCGAGCAGCGCCCAGGAAGCGAGGTTCAACCAGGTCTTGGTACCGGCCGATTCGTCCTTGGCCGGCAGCAGGAAATCCTCGTCACCCACTCGATGCGCGAAGTAGAGGGACTTCGACATGGCCGACCTGAATTCCTCCGGCAGTTGGTCCCACCCTTCGATACCTGCTGGATCCACGAACTGTGGATCGTCCTCGGCACCTCGCTGTACGCCGTACACCCCGAGATCGGCCGCTGCCAGGACCTCGTGGCTGCGCGCGAGCCCCAGTTTCTCGAACCTCTCGAACATCTGGGTCAGGAAGGCACCGCCCGTGGTGAGCGCATGCCGTGTGCGGTCATTGACGACCTGCGCTCTGGCCACTCCTTCCCAGACGGCTCCCAACTGCTCGTGCGCCGTCTGCGCCGCAGCCGACAGATACAGGCTGTTCGGCCGCATCACCCGCTCCGCCGCGGCCCGCTCACCCGTGAGCGAATTCCCGAACGTCACGTCCATGCCCCGGCGTTCGAAGAGGATGCGCTTGCGCCCCTTGGGATAGACGGACAGCCACTCCTCCTCGATCGCCGCGTCGGAGACGGCGAAGCCGTACACATGGCGAACCCCGTCGATCAGCACATCCACGGCGTACGTCGACGGCTCGTTCCTGCTCGCGTGGTCCAGCAAGAACGGTCGCCGCTCGATGGGAGCCCCCGGCAGCCAGCGTGCCTGCGACTCCTCCACCGCCCGCCGAAAGAACTCGTACGCGTCCAGCACCGTCGATTTCCCCGACGCATTGGCCCCATAGATCGCCGCGACAGTCAGCCCCGGCCGATCGTCCTCATAGACCGGTACGAGGTTCAGTTCCTGCGGCTCACGCAAGGAACCGTGATTGGCCACCCGGAAGCTCAACAGCACCCTTCACACCCCACTTCCAGCCTTTGTGAACAAGTGAATCGCATGTATAGCCATATGTATGCCTCTACCTCATGCTAGGCACGCTCATCCACAAAGAACAGGCCCGCCACCCACCAGGGTGACGGGCCTGCGCAGACCGTCGGTGACTACAGCGTCTTGCCCGTGGCCGGCCCCACGATCAGCCCCTCCCCGAACGTGTCCACCCGTACCGTGTCGCCGTCCTTGATCTCGCCGGAGAGGATCTCCTTGGCGAGGCGGTCGCCGATGGCGGTCTGGACGAGGCGGCGGAGCGGGCGCGCGCCGTACGCCGGGTCGTTGCCCTCTTCCGCGAGCCAGGTCAGGGCGTCCTCGCTGACCTCCAGGGTGAGGCGGCGTTCGGCCAGGCGCTTGGCGAGGCGGTCGATCTGGAGGCGGGCGATGCGGGCCAGCTCGTCCTTGGCGAGGGCCGAGAAGACGACCAGGTCGTCCAGGCGGTTCAGGAACTCCGGCTTGAAGGAGGCCCGGACCAGGTTCAGGACCTGGGACTTCTTCTCCGCCTCGTCCGTCATCGGGTCCACCAGGAACTGGCTGCCCAGGTTCGAGGTGAGGACCAGGATCACGTTGCGGAAGTCGACCGTGCGGCCCTGGCCGTCGGTGAGACGGCCGTCGTCCAGTACCTGGAGGAGGATGTCGAAGACCTCCGGGTGCGCCTTCTCCACCTCGTCGAGCAGGACGACGGAGTACGGGCGGCGGCGGACCGCCTCCGTGAGCTGGCCGCCCTCCTCGTAGCCGACGTAGCCGGGCGGGGCGCCGACCAGGCGGGCCACGCTGTGCTTCTCGCCGTACTCCGACATGTCGATGCGGACCATCGCCCGCTCGTCGTCGAAGAGGAAGTCGGCCAGGGCTTTGGCGAGTTCGGTCTTGCCTACGCCTGTCGGGCCGAGGAAGAGGAACGAGCCGGTGGGGCGGTCGGGATCCGCGATGCCCGCCCTCGTGCGCCGTACCGCGTCCGACACCGCCTGTACCGCCTCGCGCTGGCCGATCAGGCGCTTGCCCAGCTCGTCCTCCATGCGCAGCAGCTTCTGCGTCTCGCCCTCCATGAGGCGGCCCGCGGGGATGCCGGTCCAGGCGGCGACGACGTCCGCGATGTCGTCGGAGCCGACCTCGTCCTTGACCATGGTGTCCCGGGAGGCCTCTACCTCAGCCTCCGAGGCGGCCTCCAAGTCCCGCTCCAGGGTGGGGATCTCGCCGTACAGCAGCTTGGACGCGGTGTCGAAGTCGCCGTCGCGCTGGGCCCGTTCGGCCTGGCCGCGCAACTCGTCGAGCTTCTCCTTGAGTTCACCGACGCGGTTGAGGGACTGCTTCTCCTTCTCCCAGCGCGCGGTCAGCCCCCGCAGCTCCTCCTCCTTGTCGGCGAGGTCGCGGCGCAGCTTCTCCAGGCGGTCCCGGGAGGCCGGGTCGGTCTCCTTCTCCAGCGCCAGCTCCTCCATCTTCAACCGGTCGACCACACGCTGGAGTTCGTCGATCTCGACGGGGGACGAGTCGATCTCCATGCGGAGGCGGGAGGCCGCCTCGTCGACCAGGTCGATCGCCTTGTCCGGAAGGAAGCGGGAGGTGATGTAGCGGTCCGAGAGGGTGGCTGCCGCGACCAGCGCGCTGTCCGCGATCTGCACCTTGTGGTGGGCCTCGTAGCGGCCCTTGAGCCCGCGCAGGATCGCGATCGTGTCCTCGACCGACGGCTCCGCGACCAGCACCTGCTGGAAGCGGCGCTCCAACGCCGGGTCCTTCTCGATGCGTTCGCGGTACTCGTCCAGCGTCGTCGCGCCGACCATGCGCAGTTCACCGCGCGCGAGCATCGGCTTCAGCATGTTGCCGGCGTCCATGGCGGAGTCCCCGCCCGCGCCGGCGCCCACGACGGTGTGCAGCTCGTCGATGAACGTGATGATCTGGCCGTCGGAGTCCTTGATCTCCGCCAGCACCGTCTTGAGCCGCTCCTCGAACTCGCCGCGGTACTTGGCGCCCGCGACCATCGCGCCCAGGTCGAGGGCGACCAGTCGCTTGTTCTTGAGGGACTCGGGCACATCGCCCTTGACGATCCGCTGGGCGAGTCCCTCGACGACGGCGGTCTTGCCGACGCCGGGCTCACCGATCAGGACCGGGTTGTTCTTCGTACGACGGGACAGCACCTGCACGACCCGCCGGATCTCCTGGTCGCGGCCGATGACGGGGTCGAGCTTCCCCTCCCGCGCGGCCGCGGTGAAGTCGGTGCCGAACTTCTCCAGCGCCTTGTACTGGCCCTCCGGGTCAGCCGTGGTCACCCGGCGCCCTCCCCTCGCCTTCTGGAAGGCCTCCTGCAGCTTCTTCGCGGTGGCCCCCTGCCCGGACAGTACGTCACCGGCCGCGCCGCCCTTCGCGGCGATCCCGATGAGCAGGTGCTCCGTGGACAGGTACTCGTCGCCGAGCTCCTTGGCCCGCTCGGCCGCGTCCGCGATGACCGCGAGCAGCTCCCGGTTGGGCTGCGGCGGCGCAACCGTGGATCCGGTCACGCTGGGCAGCGCGCCCAGCAGCTTCTCCGCGCCGGCCCGGACGGCGGCCTGGTCGGCGTCGACGGCGGCGAGCAGGTCGGTGATGTTCTCGTTCTCCTGCCCCTGGAGCAGCGCGAGGAGCAGGTGGGCGGGGGTGAGGTCGGAATGCGCCTCGGTCACGGCCCGGTTGCTGGCCGCGTTGATCGCGTCCCGGCTCCGGTTGGTCAGCTCTGCGTCCACGTTCGCGCTCTCCTCCTTGCGAGTCTCCCTGGCTGACTCAGTCAGCGTGCACAAAGTTGAGTCTATTCCACTCAAGGCGGTGGGGACACAAAAACGCCCCCGCACAGGCGGAGGCGTCGGCTGTTTTCGGCCACAAACTGCAGCGGCGTCACCGTGTTCAGGTCACGGTGACGCCGCTGCGGGGGGAAGCACCTGCGCGATCTGTTACGACGGGGGAATCGCGTCAGGCACTGCGGGGGGTGGCTGAGATGGTCCGTAGGTTGGGGGCTTCCGGTTCCACCAGCCGATGGTCTCGCTGATCAAGGTTCACAAAGATCATTCCGTACCGAATCGCACATCGCACAGGCTGCGGCGCCCCCCGAGGCCGCCGCAGACACCGATAGGCCCGTACGTCCTCGTCCTCGTCCCGCGTCACGACGACCGGCTCTCCGAAGACGGTCACCATCAGCGAGTCCCCGGGGTGCGGGATCGCGGTGACCAGATCGATGAAGTGCCAGCCGGAGCGGTAGGCCGTGGCCATTTCGCGACGGAAGGACCGGTCGTCGGGTGGAGTGGTCATGACTCGGCGACCCACGTGCTGTCGCTCGGAGCCACCCAGGTGCTGTCGTCCGGGGCGTCGGACGCCGTGACGATCCAGGTGCTGTCGCCGACGCCGGCGGCAGTCACATTGGTCGTACGCCAGGTACTGTCGCCCGCCTTGGCACTGTCGGTACCCGCAGACCCGCTCAGCGCCCCGAAAATCACAGCGGCGGAGAAGGCGGCGACTAGCGCCGAGCGAAGCATTCTCTTATGCATAGTCGGCTTCGTCCTCATTTGAAGGTCACCTCTCCCCCGTCCGAATACGACGATGGCCCATTCCGGCACGTCATGGCCACACAATCGATGCATCATGTTCCTGCACGTTCAGGACCCTGGGGGGTGGAGATTTGACAATAAATGAGACTAAGCGGACACATCCTCACGGGCTGACCGACCTGTGTGCGGAAGGGCGACGCCTCTACGGGAACGCTCTCCGGACGGGACGGGTTGCCCGTACGGATGTGGAACCCGCACCCTGTTTGATGGAGTTCGCCCTCCTTCATCCCGATCCTGACGACCCGAACTGGCTACGCCCGGTACCTCCTTCGATTGCCCTCGCCCAGCGGCTCAACCCGATCGAGAGCGAGATCACCCAGCGGCGGCGCATGTCGATCGAGCTCGCAGACGCTTTCGAGCCGTTCATGACGCTCAGCGCCCAGTCCACGGCGACCACGCACTCCATCACGGTCCTTGAGGGACTCGACCGGATCAACGCGGCGCTCGATCTGGCCACCGCCCAGTGCCAGACCGAGATGCTCACCGTGCAGCCGAGCCGGCGCCGCCTCGAACACACCCTCGCCCAGGGCCTGAACCGCGACCGGCCGCTGATCGAACGCGGCTGCCGCATCCGCACCCTCTACCAGCACCCGGCCCGCTACAGCCCCGAGACGCTCGCCTACGTCGCCCAGTTCACCGACGGCAAGGTCGAGTACCGGACGATCGACGAACTCGTCGAGCGGCTGATCATCTGCGACGAGACCGTGGCCTTCATCCCGACCCGCGACGACGGGGAGATCGCCCTCGAACTCCGGCATCCGGGACTGGTCCGCTACCTGATCAAGGTCTTCGAGTTCATGTGGAACCGCGCGGTCCCGCTGAGCGCCGGCGCACCGTACGAGACCGCCCCCGACGGCATCACCGAGATCCAGCACTCGATCGCCAAGCTCCTCATCGAGGGCCACGTCGACGAGGCGATCGCCCGGCGCCTCGGCATGAACGTGCGCACCTGCCGCGCCCACATCGCCAAGCTCGCGACGTCGCTGGGCAGCGGCAGCCGCGCCCAGCTCGGGTTCCTCATCGCCCAGTCCGGGATCCTGAAGCAGGAGCCCTGACCTCGCGGACGACACCGTAGGAAGAAACCGCAGGAAGAAGAAGGTCACACGTGACGACACAGCCACACCGGCACGGTCCGGAGGAACTGTGCGAGGAGGGCCTGGAGCTGTACGGCCGAGCGCTGCGTGCCGGGCACGTCAGCGGCGCGGACGTCCGGGCGGCCCCCTGTCTCGTCGACTTCGGCCTGCTGAGCCCGGCCGCCACGGACCCCGACCGCCTGGAGCCCGTCGCCCCGGCCCTCGCCCTGCACCGGCGGCTGAGCGCCTCGGCGGACCGCATCGCCGACGAGCGGCGGCGCGAGCAGCGGCTGGCCGAGACGTTCGAGCCGCTCATGCGCCTCGACGGACAGCGCACGGCCCCCGCCGACCCGCCGGCCATCGGCCTCATCGGCGGACTCGACCGGATCAACGAGGCCATCGCCGCCGCCATGGCCGACGCCTCCCGCGAACTCCTGGCCATCCAGCCCTACGACGGCCGCAACCCCGCCTCCCGCCTGGCCAGGAGCCTGGGCCGGGACCAGGCCCTGCTCGACCGCGGCGGCCGTATCCGCACCCTCTACCAGCACACCCAGCGCCACTCGCCGCCCGTGACGGCCCGCTACGAGCAGCTGGCCGGCGACGCGGAGGCGCGGACCCTCGACCAGGTCACCGAGCGCCTCGTCGTGATCGACCGCACGGTGGCCTTCATCCCGGCCAACGCTGACCGCACGCTCGCCCTCGAGGTGCGCCACCCGGTCCTGATCGAGTACTTCGCCATCACCTTCGACCGCCTGTGGCACATGGCCGCCCCGATGTACCCCGAAACGGTCCGGCCGGCCCCGCTCAACGGCATCACCCCCCGCCAGCACGCCATAGCCGCCCTCCTCGTCGAGGGCCACACGGACGCCGTCATCGCGGAGCGCCTCGGGCTGAACGTCCGTACCGCGCGCGTGCACATCGCCAAGCTCGCGGCGACGCTGGGCAGCGAGAGCCGGGCGCAGCTGGGCTATCTCATCGGGCGGTCGGGGATTCTTGACCGGGAAGGGTGAGCGGGCCGACGTCGGCCGGCTGACGCGGGTTGTCGAGCCCCACCTGTGCTATCCGCACGCCGAGCTGGGCCCTGCTGGCCGCCCCGAGCGTCTCGGAGAGGCGCGCGATGTGGGCCCGGCAGGTGCGGACGCTTATGCCGAGCCGTTCGGCGATGACGGCGTCCTGGTGACCCTCCGCCAGCAGCGCCGCGATGGACTGCTCGCGGTGCGAGATGCCCTCGATGCCGGTGTCGGGCAGGGCCGCGGTGAGCGGGATCGCGAGGCGCCACAGGCGGTCGAAGACCGTGCCCAGGTAGCCGACCAGCGCCGGGTGCCGTAGCTCGAGGGCGAGGGTGCGGTCGGCGTTGGCGGGGATGAAGGCGACCGTGCGGTCGAAGAGGATGAGGCGGTCGATCACCTCGTCCAGGGTCCGCGCCTCCACCGTGTCGCCCATCAGCTCCAGGTAGTTGAGCAGACCCTGGCCGTGCCGGGCGACGTGCGTGTACAAGTCGCGCATGCGCACGCCCCGGCCGCGCAGGGCGAGCGCCCGGTGCAGTCCCTCGGTCAGCTCGTGCTCGGGCCGGATGCCGCCGGGCTGGACCGTCAGGACCTCGGTGGTGCACGCCTCGGTCGCCTCGTCCATCGCGGCCTGGATCCGGGAGAGACCGTCCAGGACGCGGATCGCGGCCCCCTCGCCGGCGCCCGTGGGCACCGTCGGTCCGAGACCGGCGTACCACTCGAAGGCGGCGACCGCCGAGCCCACCCGGCGCTGGCTGCCGCTGACCTCGTCGTAGACCCCGCGCAGCAGCCGGGTCATGACCTCCTGCGGGGAGGTCGGGACCAGCCAGTCCATGTCGTCGGGGTCCGGGTGCAGCAGGGCGAGTTCCAGCAGGCACGGCACCGACTCCGCGTCCGGGCGCGGCACGCGACCCCGTCGTACGGCCCGGGAGTACACGCGATCCCCGGCCTCGCACAAGCGGTCGGCACCGTGCGGATGCTCCGCCGTCCCGTGCCCGGCCATCGCCCAACCCCCGAGTTCCGCCGTCCATCGCAGCGCAACTATGCGCGGCCCGCACGGGCTCCGCAACACGGCTCAAACGGTCGAGGCACAGGAAAAACGCCGGTATGCCCGGGTATTTACGGGCCTCCTTCCGTCGAGTTGCAACAAGCTGATGGCCCTTTGCAGGAACCTGGGGGTGTGCGGAACGCCTGCTTCCGCCGGGGGACGGGCGCCGTGCGCGCCCCCGGGACCGCGCCGGGCGTGCGCTCCCGGAAATGCCGGAGTGATCGTTGTGTTACGTACCGCCCTTAACGTCCCCTCATGGCGGACATATTTGACGCGTACGCGTTGGCCGACGCGTGGGACGAGATGTTCGAGCGGCCTGGCGAGGTCAGGACCGCCTACGAGCCGGTACTGGCGGCACTTCAACCGATCGAGCCGAGCGAACTGCGCTTCCGCGCCGACCAGATGGCCCGGGCGTTCACCGACCGGGGCGTGACCTACGCCTTCGCGGGCGAGGAGCGGCCCTGGCCGCTGGACCTGGTGCCGCGGATCCTCGACGCCCTCGAATGGGATCTCATACAACGCGGGGTGAGCCAACGGGTCAGAGCCCTGGAGGCCTACCTCGCCGACGCCTACGGGCCCTGCCGGGCCTTCGAGGACGGCGTGGTGCCCTGGCGCCTGCTGCTGCACTCCCCGCACTTCCACCGCGCCGCGCACGGCGTCGAGCCACCGGGCGGGGTCCGCATCCATGTCGCCGGCATCGACCTCGTCCGGGACGAGGAGGGCGACTTCCGGGTCCTGGAGGACAACGTGCGGGTGCCCAGCGGGGTCTCGTACGTCATCGAGAACCGCCGGGCGATGACCCGGGTCTTCCCGTCCCTCTTCGCCGAGCAGCACGTCGTGCCCGTCGACGGGTACGCCCAGCGGCTGCTCGCCGCCCTGCGCGCCGCCGCCCCCGAAGGGGTGGTGGATCCGCGGGTCGTGGTGCTCACCCCGGGCCCCAGCAACGCCGCCTACTTCGAACACGCCCTGCTCGCCCGGCTGATGGGCGTGCAGCTGGTCGAGGGGCACGACCTGGCCTGCCGCGGCAACCGCGTGTGGATGCGCACCACCCGCGGCGAGGTGCCCGTGCACGTCGTATACCGGCGCCTGGACGACGACTTCCTCGACCCGCTGCACTTCCGCCCCGAGTCGGTGATCGGCTGCCCCGGCATCATGGGCGCGGCCATGGCGGGCAACGTCACACTCGCGAACGCGGTGGGCAACGGGATCGCCGACGACAAGCTGCTCTACACCTACGTCCCGGACCTGATCCGCTACTACCTCTCCGAGGAACCGGTTCTCCCCAACGTCGAGTCCTACCGGCCGGACGAACCAGGGCAGTTGGCGGCGGTCCTCGACCAGATCGACCAGCTGGTGATCAAGCCGGTCGACGGCGCCGGCGGACAGGGCATCGTCATCGGACCGAAGGCCGACGCGGACACCCTCGAACGCACGCGCAAAGCCGTCGCCGCCGACCCGCGCGGCTTCATCGCGCAGCGGCCCGTCGCCCTGTCCACCTCCCCCACCCTCGCCGGCGAGCGGATGGCGCCGCGCCACATCGACCTGCGCCCGTTCGCCGTGAACGACGGCAACGACGTGTGGGTGCTGCCCGGCGGCCTGACCCGGGTCGCGCTCCAGGAGGGCAACCTGATCGTCAACTCCAGTCAGGGCGGCGGCTCCAAGGACACCTGGGTGCTCGCGGAGGGCTCGGCCGAACCGCCGGCGCCCGCCGCCGAGGGCACGCTCCCGGCCATCGCGCCACGTCAGCACGGACCCGACGGCAACCCCACCGTCGTACCGGAAGGGGCGCAGCAGCAGTGAACGACGTGATCCTGTCCCGGATAGCCGAGGCCCTGACCTGGACCGGCCGATACGTCGAGCGGGCGGACGCCACCGGCCGCATCCTCGACGCGTATCTGCACCGCATGCTGGAGGACCCCTGGCGCGACGAGGACGTGGCCTGCCGGTCGCTGTACGCGATCCTCGGCGTGGACGCGGGCGGTCAACGCGTCGACATGCAGCAGGTGTTGGACCAGCTCGCCTTCGACGCCCGGTCGACCGGTTCCATCGAGGGCGCGCTCGGCGCGGCCCGGCTCAATGCCAGGAGCGCCCGGGAAGCCGTCTCCTCGGAGATGTGGGAGTGCCTCAACTCCACCTGGCACGCCCTGGCCGACCAACGCCTCGCGGCCCGCCGTACGGGCCCCTACGCCTATCTGGAGCTGGTCCGCCGCCGCGCGGCCCTGTTCTTCGGACTCGCCGACTCCACCATGAGCCGGGACGACAGCTGGCGGTTCGTCGTCCTCGGCCGGAGCCTGGAGAGGGTCGACATGACCGTACGGCTGCTGGCGGTACGGGTGTTGGACGCGGCGCACGCGCCGGACTGGCCGACGCTGCTGAGCGCGTCGGGCGCGGACGAGGCGTACGCGCGCGTGTACGGCGGTTTCGGCGACACCCCGCGGGTGGCCGAATTCCTGCTCCTGGACCGGGACTTCCCGCGCTCGGCGCTGCACGCGCTGACCACGGCGGAGGAGTGCCTCAGCGCGCTCGGCCGCCCGCGCCAGGACCCCGCGCGCCGCCCGATCGGCCGGCTGCGCACCCGCCTCGAATACCTCGACACGAACGCGCTGGAGGACCAGCTCCCGATCCTCCTGCGCGACCTCCAGCAGTCCTGCATGGCGTCCGCCGACGCGGTGGCGGAGCGCTTCTTCCCGTACCAGGGGCCCGTCGAGTGGGCCCAGGAAGGAGCCTGAGATGGCTCGCCGCCTCCGCATCCGGCACGTCACGCGCGTCGCGTACGCCCAGCCGGCCGCGTCCTCGCACAACGAGGTCCGCATGACCCCGCTGACGCTGCCGGGCCAGACCACCCTGGACGCCCGGGTCACCGTCAGCCCGGCCGCGGCCACCTGGTCGTACTGGGACTACTGGGGCACCCAGGTCACCGGCTTCGACCTGATGGACCCGCACGCGGACCTCACGATCACCGCGTCCAGCCTGGTGGAGACCTCCCCGCAGGGCCCGCTCCCCGACGCACCCACCTGGCCGGAACTGTCCGAACACATCTCCGGTTCCCGCCTGTTGGAGTACGCGGGCGCGACAGGCCGTACGACGATCCCGGCGCCGCTGCTCGACAGGGCGAAGGAGGCGGCGGCCGGCCTCGACCCGCACGCGACGGCCCTCGCGGTCTCGTCCCTCGTCGCCGACCAGGTCTCCTACCTCCCCGGCGCGACGAGCGTGAACACCTCCCCCGCCGAGGCCTGGGAACAGGGCGCCGGCGTCTGCCAGGACATCACCCACCTCACCCTCGCGATGCTCCGGGGCGTCGGCCTCCCGGCCCGCTACGTCTCCGGCTACCTCCATCCGGAACCCGACGCCGAACTCCACCGCCCCGTCGCCGGCCAGAGCCACGCCTGGATCGAGTACTGGGCCGGCGACTGGTCCGGCTACGACCCCACCAACCGCACCCGCCCCGACGAGTCCCACGTGGTCGTGGCGCGAGGCCGCGACTACGACGACGTCACCCCGCACAAGGGCATCTACCGGGGCGTGGCGGGCGGCCCGCCGGACGTGTTGGTGGAGTTCACGCGGGTGGCGTGAGAGGGAGCTCCTGCGGGCGGGCGCGCGAGGGCGGGACGGCACACCGCTCGCCGCCCCGCCCCGCCACGCCTGCTTGAGGACCTGTCAGAAGGCCTGCCCGACGGCCTACTTGAGGCCGATCGCCTCGCAGTCCGCGCTGTACTTCGACGTGCAGATGTCGGAGGTCTTGTAGATGCCGTCCGCGATGACCGTCGACTTGATGTTCTTCTTCGTCAGGGCGGTCACCGTGACGAGCTGGGCCGGGATCTCCTTGTCGGTGGGGCTGTCGACGCTGTCCTGGGTGAGGGCGTCGAACTGGATGTCGTGGCCCTGCACCTTGGCCACGGCCATCTGCGCGGCGGCCTCGGCCTCCTGCGGGTAGGACTTGTAGACGCTCATGTACTGCTCGCCGGCCACGATCCGCTGCACGGCGGCGAGTTCGGCGTCCTGACCGGTGATCGGCGGCGGGTTGGTCACGCCGGCCGCGTCGAGCGCCTTGACGATGCCGCCCGCCATACCGTCGTTGGCGGAGTAGATCGCGGCGATGTTGCCCTTGCCGATCTCCTGGATCGCGGCGGCCATGTTGGCCTGCGCGTTCTCCGGCTTCCAGTCCTTGGTGTCGTAGGACTTGGAGATCGTCACCTTGCCGTTGAGCTCGGACAGCGCGCCCGCCTTGAACTGCTTGGCGTTCGGGTCCGTGGGCGAACCGTTCATCATGACGATCTTGTCGGCGGTGCTGACCTCCGACCCCAACGCGTCCAGCAGGGAACGGCCCTGGACCTCGCCGACCAGCTCGTTGTCGAAGGAGATGTACGCGTCGATGGGACCCTCGGCGAGCCGGTCGTAGGCGATGACCGGGATGCCGGCGTCCTTGGCCTTCTTCACCTCACCGGCGATCGCGTGCGAGTCGACCGCGTCCAGCAGGATGATGTCGACCTTCTTCTCGATCATCTGCTGCATCTGCGTGGCCTGCTTGTCCGCGTCCTGGTCGGCGTTGGCGTAGTCGACCTTGCCCTGCTTGTTCGTGAGGCTGGCGACCTTCTCCTTGATGATCGGGTAGTCGAAGTCCTCGTAACGGGTGTTGGCCGTCTCCGGCAGGAGCAGGCCGATCGTCACGTCGTTGCCCTTGGTCGGGCTGGCCGAGCTGCCGTCCGACGACGCGTTCAGCACACCGCAGGCGGCCAGCGAGAAGGTCATGGACGACGCTGCAACGGCGATGGCTATTCGACGCGTGGGACGCATTGGGGAGCTCACTTCTGGTGCCTTCCGAACACGGCCGCAGCTGTGCGACCCAGGTGACTGAAAAGCCAACGCGTGCGCGACCCCGGCCGTCAAGCGGAACCACTTAACGAGTGCGCAACACCACTCTCTGTTGTGCATGTGAAGCACTCGTGCAACCACCTCCCGACGTACTCCGCAAGCCCTCCATCCGGAACTCCACAAACAGCGGGCAAAGATCCGTACAACCAAGCCGATTCCTCGCGAGTCGTGATCACGAAGGCCCAAACCTCCGTTCCGCTTTCGCCCAGAGGACCGAATGAACCCAGCCAGACGCACGACCGCCGCCGCCGCGGCTGCCGTCGCGCTGACCGCGGCGGCCACAGCGCTCACCGTGTCCGCCGCCCCCGCCTCCGCCGCCACGACCTGTGCCTCGCCGGTCTACAAACGGCAGTTGTTCGCGAACACCACCTTCAAGGGCACCCCCAAGAAAACCGCCTGCGACAGCGCGATCGACGAGAGCTGGACCGGCGCCCCCGCCGCCGGCCTCCCGAAGGACAACTTCGGCGTGCGCTGGAGCGTGACCCGGGACTTCGGTTCGGGCGGCCCCTTCGCGCTCACCGCCACCGCGACCGACGGCATCCGCGTCTACCTGGACGACAGCCGCAAGATCAACCTGTGGTCCAACACCACGGGTTCGCGCACCAAGACCGTCAACGTGACGATCCCCAAGGGCAGGCACACCCTGCGGATCGACTACGTGAACTGGACCGGCGCCGCGAAGGTCAAGGTCGGCTACACGCCCCGCACTTCGGCGACCGTCGACAAGGTGAAGCCGCTGGCCCCGACGGGCTTCTGGGCGGACTACATGCCCGACGGGGAGTCGGCGTACACCGAACTCGCCTGGTCCGCCAACAAGGAGATGGACCTCGCCGGCTACCGCGTCTACCGCCGGCCCAAGGGTTCCAGCACCTGGACCCTGGTGGTGACGACCGCGGCCGCCAAGCGCACGGCCGGTGACTCCCCGCCGCCCACCGGACAGTCGTACTACTACGAGGCCCGCGCCTACGACAGGGCGGGCAACGAGTCGACCGGCACCGCCGACCAGCCGATCACCACGCTGGACCGGACCGCCCCCGCCGCTCCCGTGCTCACCGCCACCGCCGTGGAAGCCTCCAACAACCTCTCCTGGACGGCCTCCGCCGAAGCCGTGCTCTACCGGGTCTACCGCAAGGACGACGAGGACGACGAGGACGCGTACACCCGGATCGCCGAGACGACCGGCACCGGCTACGCCGACACCGGCGCGAGCTACGGCCACGCCTACGACTACAAGGTCACGGCGCTGGACGCGGCGAAGAACGGGCGGGACTCCAACGTCGTCCGCTCCACCCGGTCCATCCTCCCGCCGCAGAACGTGACGGCGACCGTGCCGAGTTACGGCGCGGTGTTCACCTGGACCGAGGCGCCGGGCGGTGACACCGCCGACTACGAGGTCTACCGCTCGACCACGTCCCCGGTGGCGACCACCTACGCGAACCTCACCGACTGCCGCAGCCGCAAGGTCACCACGGACGCGGCCGGCAACAAGGTCCGCACCTGTGTCGACTACGACGGCGACCAGGGCGCCACGTACCACTACGTGATGACCCGGAGGAACACCGCGGGCCGCTGGTCCACCGGCTCCGCCGACATGACCGTCACCCGCCCCGGCGACGAGAAGGCGCCACCGCCCGTGACCGGCCTGACCGCCGAACCCCTTGAGTACGGCGTCAGGTTGGACTGGGCGGACAGTCCGGCGACCGACCTGGCCCACTACGAGGTCTACGAGTACCGGTCGTGCTGCACGCCGGACTTCCTCGGCGAAGTACCCGCCGGCACCTCGGAGTTCGTCGTCGGCCCGGAGGTCGCGGACGGTGAGGAGAAGACCTACGTCGTCGTCCCGGCCGACATCTACGGCAACTACGCCGAATTCACCGGCGCCTACTGGGACAGCCCCGTCGCCTCGGTCACCGTCACCGAGCAGGACCTGCGGCCGACGACCGTCCCCGAGGACACCGCGCCGTGCTCCGTGACCGCGTACACGACCCGCGGCGACGCGGGCGGCATGTACATCGACTGCGCGGACTCGGTCGCGACGGAGGCCGCCGGCATCAACGTGTACCGCTGGGACCGTACGAGCGGCGCCTACGTCCGCGTGACCGACGTACCGCTGGCGCCCACCGCCACCAGCTACGTCGACAGGACCCTGCCCCGCGGCACGACCGTCCACTACCTGCTCTCGGTCGTCGCCCCCGACGGCTCGGAGACCTTCAGCAACGTGGACGCGGCCGTGTCCCTGCCGAGCGGGGAGTGACCCGGGTGAAGACCACCCTCCAGGCGACGGCCGTGGTGCTGACCACCACGGCCGGTCTCCTCACCACCGTGGCCGCGCCCTCCGCATCGGCCGCCACCAGCTGCAACTCCCCTGTTCTGAAGCGGCAGTTCTTCGCGAACACCACCTTCAAGGGCACCCCGAAGAAGACCGACTGCGACAGCGCGGTCGACGAGAGCTGGAGCGGCGCCCCCGCCTCCGGCCTCCCGAAGGACAACTTCGGCGTGCGCTGGAGCGTGACCCGGGACTTCGGTTCCGGCGGGCCCTTCGCCCTCGTCGCCTCGGGGCTCGACGGGATACGGGTGTACGTCGACGGCGTCCGCAAGGTCGACCTGTGGAAGAACACGTCCAAGGCCGTAGGCAAGACCGTCAACGTGACCGTCCCCAAGGGCAAGCACACCCTGCGGATCGACTACGTGAACTGGACCGGCGCCGCCAAGGTCAAGTTCACGTACACGCCCCGCACTTCGGCCACCGTCGACAAGGTCAAGCCGCTCACGCCGAAGGACCCGCTGGTGTCGTACGACACCGCGAGCAACAAGGCGAAGCTGAGCTGGGGCAAGAACGTCGAGATGGATCTCGCGGGCTACCGGGTCTACCGGCGGCTGCGGGACAGCACCAGCTGGACGCGCCTGACCGGCACGACCGGCACCTCGTACACGGACACCCCGCCCGCGACCGGCGCGACCTACTACTACGAGGTGCGCGCGTACGACAAGGCGGGCAACGAATCGGCGGGCACCGCCGACCAGTCGGTCACCAGCATCACGCTGACCGCGCCGTTCGGCCTGGCCTCCTCGGTCACGGACACCGCCGCCGACCTGTCCTGGCGGACGGTGCCCGGCGCGGTCAAGTACCGGGTGGTGCGCACCAATCCGGGCGGCGCCGACAAGGTCACCGACGTCAACTCGAACCACCTCAGCGACGACACGCTCGACCGGGTCACCACGTACTCCTACAAGGTCGCCGCGGTGGACGGCTCCGGTCATCTCTCCCCGTACACCGACACCGTGAACGCGCACCGGCCGCCCGCCGCGCCGCGCGACCTCACGGCGACGGCGGACATCGGCGCCGCGCTGCTGTCCTGGACGGTGAAGCCGGAGGACGCGCGCGTCCTCACCTTCCACGTGTACCGCTCGACGACCCTGCCGGTGAACACGTCCGGCACACCGGTGACGTGCACCACGACGTACAGCGAACGCGCCGACGGGTCACGGCGGTACAGCTGCGGCGACTACGCGGCGGAGGAAGACACCACGTACCACTACGCGGTGACGACGGAGGACCAGGCGCACGCCGTCTCCCTCCCCTCCGCGACGGTCACCGTCACCCCGCTCGCCTCGGACAAGGCGCCGGCCCCGGTGACCGGACTGACCGCGACGGCCACGGAGTACGGCATCGAGCTGGACTGGGCCGACAACACCGAGCCCGACCTGGCCCGGTACGCGGTCTACCGGGGCACGGTCCTCGGCGAGGAGGGCGAGGACCAGGTCTGCTCCATGTCGGAGTGGGCATGGCTGTCCCCGTCCACCTCGCGCTACACGGACGTGACCCTGCCCGACGGCGACCACCGCTGCTACTTCGTGGCCGCGGTCGACACCGCGGGCAACTCCACCAGATGGTCGTCGGGTCCCGTGTACGCCGTCACCGTCGACGAGTTGGACCTGACCCCGTCGGTGGCGACCCCGGAGGACTCACCGGTCAGCCTGACGGCGGCCGCGTCCGACTCGGGCGTCGACCTGGAGTGGAACACGGTCGACTCGGCGACGGGCTACCAGGTCTACCGCTGGAACCCGGCCACCGAGGCGTACGACAAGCTCGCGACCACCACGGACCGCTCCTACGCCGACACCACCGCCGCCCGCGGCACCACCCACCACTACTGGGTGAGCGCGCTGTACGCCGACGGCACGGAGTCGGCACCCGGGGCGGACTGGGCGATCCTGGAGCCGTAGCCGCGATCTGAGCACGTGCCCGAGCAGGACCGGCATGCGAGAGGGGCCCGGAGAAATCTCCGGGCCCCTCCTGCCAGATGGTGACTACTCGGGCTGCCGCTTCGGCCGCCACACCACCAACGCGCTGGTCTGCTGCACCTCCTGGTACGGCACCAGGTCGCGCCGGTACGAGGCGTGCACCGCGGCCTCGCGCTGCTGCATCGCCGCCGCCGCGCCCTCGACCGCCGACTGGAGCTCGGCGACGCGCTGCTGGAGCGCGATGACCTGGTTCTCCAGCTCGATGATGCGCTTGATGCCGGCCAGGTTGATGCCCTCGTTCTGCGACAACTGCTGGACGGTGCGCAGCAGTTCGATGTCGCGGGCCGAGTAGCGGCGACCGCGCCCGGCCGTGCGGTCCGGGGAGACCAGGCCGAGGCGGTCGTACTGGCGCAGCGTCTGCGGGTGCAGGCCGGAGAGCTGGGCCGCCACCGAGATGACGTAGACCGGGGTTTCCTCGGTCAGTTCATATGGCCCCCGGAAATTGTCACTGCGTCGACGGCCGTCCATCACTCTCAAGCTCCCTTCGCGGCCTGGAACAGCTCCGCCCGCGGGTCCTCGCCCGCGGTCGCCTCTCGGTACGCCTCCAGTGCGTCACGAGCCTTCCCCGTCACGTCCTTCGGAACACTCACCTCGACGGTGACCAGCAGGTCCCCGCGGGTGCCGTCCTTGCGGACCGCGCCCTTGCCGCGGGCGCGCATGGTGCGGCCGTTGGGCGTGCCGGGCGGCAGTTTCAGGGTGACCGGCGGTCCGCCCAGGGTGGGGACCCTGACCTCGCCGCCGAGTGCCGCCTCGGAGAACGTCACCGGCACGGTCACCGTGAGGTTGTCGTCCCTGCGGCCGAAGACCGGGTGGGCGTCGACGTGCACGGTGACGTACAGGTCGCCCGCCGGACCGCCGCGCTCGCCCGGTGCGCCCTTGCCGCGCAGCCGGATCCGCTGGCTGTCCGCCACCCCGGCGGGGATGCGGACCTGCATGGTCCTGGAGGACTTGGCCCGGCCGCTGCCCTTGCAGACCTCGCAGGGGGTCTCGGCGATCAGGCCGCGGCCCTTGCAGTCGGGGCAGGGGTCGGTGAGCGAGAAGCCGCCGCCCGAACCCCGGGCCACCTGGCCGGTGCCGACGCAGGTCGGGCACACCCGGGGGTTGCCGTTCGCGTCGCCGGTGCCCGAACAGGCCTTGCAGGGGGACTGCGAGGACATCCGCAGCGGGACCGTCGCCCCCTCGATCGCCTCGGTGAAGCTGAGGCTGACCTCGGTGTCGATGTCCTGGCCGCGCCGCGGCTGGGTACGGGTCGTGCCCGCGCCGCCGCGGTTGAACAGGCCCCCGAAGACGTCGCCGAGGCCGCCGCCGAAGCCGCCGGCGCCTTGGCCGCCACCGCCGCCGCCCTGGGCGCCGCCTCCGAAGAGGTCACCCAGGTCGAAGTTGAAGTTGCCGCCGCCCGCGCCGCCCGGCCCCGGGCGGTAGCCGCCGTTGCCGAAGAGGGCGCGGGCCTCGTCGTACTCCTTGCGCTTCTTGGGGTCGCCGAGGACGTCGTTCGCCTCGGAGATCTCCTTGAAGCGCTCCTCCGCCTTGGCGTTGCCCTTGTTGGCGTCCGGGTGGAACTCGCGGGCGAGCTTCCGGTACGCCTTCTTGATCTCGGCCTCGGTGGCGTCCTTGGGGACGCCGAGGACCTTGTAGTAGTCCTTCTCGATGAAGTCCTTGGTGCTCATCCTCGACGTCCCTCCTTTCGTACGGTGTCTACGTCAGCCCTCCTCAGGGCCGTTGTCCTTCTCGTCATCGGCCTCGACGTCCTCGGCCTTGACGGGCTGCGCCCCGGGCTGGGGTTCGGCGACGGCCACCCGCGCGGGGCGGATGGTGCGCTCGCCGAAGCGATACCCGGGCTGCAGGATCGCCACGCAGGTCGTCTCGGTGACGTCCGGCGCGTACGAGTGCATCAGGGCCTCGTGGATGGTCGGGTCGAAGGGCTCGCCCTCCTTGCCGAACTGCTGAAGTCCCATCTTCGCCGCGACGGTCTCCAGCGACTCCCCGACGGACTTGAAACCGCCGACGAACTCGCCGTGTTCCCGCGCGCGGCCGATGTCGTCGAGCACGGGCAGGAGTTCGGTCAGGAGGTTCGCCACGGCGATCTCCTTGACCGTGATCCGGTCCCGCTCCACGCGGCGGCGGTAGTTCTGGAATTCGGCCTGCAGCCGCTGGAGGTCCGCGGTGCGCTCCTCGAGCGCCTTGCGCACCTGGTCCAGCTGGGCCGTCAGACCGGCGATCTGCAGACTTGCGTCCCCGGCCGGGGCCGCCCCCTCCCCCGTGGTGGAGGAGGCGGCCTTCGGCTCGGCGTCTTCGGGGGTGGCGCCGGAGGGGACGTCGGGCTTCTCGTCGAAGCCCGGGGTCTCCTCCGTCACGCGGCACCGTCCTTGCGCTCGTCGTCCACGATCTCCGCGTCCACGACGTCGTCGTCGGCCTTCGGGGCGTCACCGCCGTCGGCGGAGGCGCCGCCGGCGGCCTGGGCACCCTGGGCGTCGGCGTACATGGCCTGGCCCAGCTTCTGCGAGACGGCCGCGACCTTCTCGGTGGAGGTGCGGATCTCGGCGGTGTCCTCGCCCTTGAGCGCGGCCTTCAGCTCCTCGACGGAGGCCTCGACCTCGGTCTTGATGTCGCCCGGGACCTTGTCCTCGTTGTCCTTGAGGAACTTCTCGGTCTGGTAGACGAGCTGCTCGCCCTGGTTGCGGGTCTCGGCGGACTCGCGGCGGGCGTGGTCCTCCTCCGCGTACTTCTCGGCCTCCTGGCGCATCCGGTCGACCTCGTCCTTCGGCAGCGAGGAGCCGCCGGTGACGGTCATCTTCTGCTCCTTGCCCGTGCCCAGGTCCTTCGCGGTCACGTGCATGATGCCGTTGGCGTCGATGTCGAAGGCGACCTCGATCTGCGGGACGCCACGCGGGGCCGGCGGCAGACCGGTGAGCTCGAACATCCCGAGCTTCTTGTTGTACGCCGCGATCTCGCGCTCGCCCTGGTAGACCTGGATCTGGACGGACGGCTGGTTGTCCTCGGCCGTCGTGAAGATCTCGGAACGCTTGGTCGGGATCGTGGTGTTGCGCTCGATGAGCTTGGTCATGATCCCTCCCTTGGTCTCGATGCCGAGGGACAGCGGGGTCACGTCGAGGAGCAGGACGTCCTTGACCTCACCCTTGAGGACACCGGCCTGGAGGGCGGCGCCGATGGCGACGACCTCGTCCGGGTTGACGCCCTTGTTGGCGTCCTTGCCGCCGGTGAGCTCGCGGACGATCTCGGCGACGGCGGGCATACGGGTGGAGCCACCGACGAGGACGACGTGGTCGATCTCGTTGATGGAGATGCCGGCGTCCTTGATGACGTTGTGGAACGGCGTCTTGCAGCGCTCCAGCAGGTCGGCCGTCAGCTGCTGGAACTGGGCGCGGGTGAGCTTCTCGTCCAGGTGCAGCGGGCCCTCGGCGGACGCCGTGATGTAGGGCAGGTTGATCGAGGTCTCGGTGGAGCTGGACAGCTCGATCTTGGCCTTCTCGGCGGCCTCACGCAGACGCTGCAGGGCCATCTTGTCCTTGCCCAGGTCCACACCGTGGCCGGACGCGAACTGCTTCACCAGGTAGTCGACGACGCGCTGGTCCCAGTCGTCACCACCGAGGTGGTTGTCGCCGTTGGTGGCCTTCACCTCGACGACGCCGTCGCCGATCTCCAGGAGGGACACGTCGAAGGTGCCGCCACCGAGGTCGAAGACGAGGATCGTCTGGTCGTCCTTGTCGAGGCCGTACGCGAGCGCCGCCGCGGTGGGCTCGTTGACGATGCGCAGGACGTTCAGGCCCGCGATCTCGCCGGCCTCCTTGGTCGCCTGGCGCTCGGAGTCGTTGAAGTACGCCGGGACGGTGATGACCGCGTCGGTCACCTTCTCGCCCAGGTAGGACTCGGCGTCACGCTTGAGCTTCTGCAGGATGAAGGCGCTCATCTGCTGCGGGTTGAACTGCTTCCCGTCGAGCTCGATCTTCCAGTCCGTGCCCATGTGGCGCTTCACGGAGCGGATGGTCCTGTCGACGTTCGTGACCGCCTGACGCTTGGCGACCTCGCCGACCAGCACCTCGCCGTTCTTCGCGAAGGCGACGACGGACGGCGTGGTCCTGGCACCCTCGGCGTTGGTGATGACGGTGGGCTCGCCGCCCTCCAGAACGCTGACGACGGAGTTAGTCGTGCCCAGGTCGATGCCGACCGCACGTGCCATGGTGGTTTCCTCCAGCTGACTTGAGTGGAACAGGCTCAAGTGTGCATGAAGGCGGCCGCTCGGTCAACAGACCTGAGTCACCGGGGCTCAACTCTTATCCGTTCCTTACACGCAACCGGGCCCCGACCTGCGCGGACTCGGGCCGTCTGGCACCGTACACAGAGACCCGCAGCAGCGCGAACACGGCCACCAGCGCCACCGCCACCACCCACAACACCCCGGACTCCGCGACCCATCCCAGATGCACGAGCACTCCGACGAGCACCGAGGAGAACGCCCCGAGCCCGAGCAGCACGGCGGCCCCCTGCGCGGTCAGCCCGAGCCGCCGCAGCCGGTGCGCGAGATGGTCGGGCCCGCCCCGCAGCAACGGCCGTCCGGCAAATCTGCGCGACATCAGTACGAGGACGACGTCGGCGCTCGCCACGGCGGTGAGCGCGAACAGCACCCCCGCGCTGGAGGCGAACCCGTGCCCGGTGCGGGCGATCACGGCCGCGGCGGCCAGCACGAACCCGGTGAACAGCGACCCGCTCGCACCGAGCGCCACGCGCGCGGGATGCCAGTTGTGCATCAGGAACCCGGTCAGCGCGGCGGCCAGCACGCTCAGCAGCACCGCGAGCCCGTCCATCACCTCGGCCGCGACACAGGCGCCCACCCCGAAGGCGGTGACGACCCCGACGGTCCCCGCGACCGCGTCGGCATGATCCAGCGCCCGGAAACCGACGGCGACGAACACGATCCACCCCACCGCCAGCACCCCGCCGGCCACCCCGGTCTCCGCGTACGGCACCACACAGGCCGCCGCCACCGCCGTACCGGCGACCAGCACGCGCGCCTTGACCCGCCGTACGTCGGCGACGAGCCCGAGCGCGGCGACGGCGGCGCCCGCGACGAGCAGCCGGCCGACACCGGCGCCGAGAGGGGCCGCGCCCGTCCAGTCCCCGGCGGCGGCCACCAGACAGGTGGTGATCGCGAGCGCCGCCCCGCCGGACAGCGGCACCGGACGCTGCCGCCGCCGGTCGAGGATCCCCAGCCGCAGGGCGGGCACCCGCAGCAGCGCGGTGAGGACGGCGGCGAGGAGCAGGGCGGTGGTGGCGGCGACGATCCCGTAGAGCACGGATCTAAAGTAGGCGCGAATGTACCAATTTGGTACGAATAACACGTTCGGATCTTAAGGCAACCCTCAGCGATTCAGATCACTGCACGGCTGGCTACAGTGCGATGGAAGATGGGGGTAGTCTCAGACGGACTCCATAAGTTACCGCTTAGTAATGTGCTCCGATCCCGCTCGGAGACCCCCTCGCAGGCCCGAGGAGCCCTGAATGCAACTCGCCGCGATCATCGTGTCGCTGGTTCTGATCGTGGTCGGTGTGGCGCTGTTCGCCCGCGCCGTCCTGCAGATCTACACCTTCATGCGGCTCGGCCAGAACGTCCCCGCGGGCACCCGCACCGACGAGCCGGTGCAGCGCACCGTCACCGTGGCCAAGGAGTTCCTCGGCCACACCCGGATGAACCGCTGGGGCGTCGTCGGTGTCGCGCACTGGTTCGTGGCGGTGGGCTTCTTCTCGCTGCTGCTGACGATCGTCAACGCCGTCGGCCAGCTCTTCCAGGCCGACTGGCTGCTGCCGGTCATCGGCGAGTGGGCGCCGTACAACGTCTTCGTCGAGTTCATCGGCACGATGACCGTGCTCGGCATCCTCGCGCTGATCGTGATCCGCCAGCTCAGCAAGCCGAACAAGCCGGGCCGCAAGTCCCGCTTCGCCGGCTCCAACTTCGGCCAGGCGTACTTCGTCGAGGCCGTCATCCTCATCGTCGGCGTCTGCATCTTCATGCTGCACGCCCTTGAGGGCGCCCAGCACCACGTCGACGCGTACGAGGCGTCCTTCTTCATCTCGTACCCGGTGATCTCGGCGCTCGAGCACCTGGACGTCTCCACGCTCCAGAACCTCACCTACCTCTTCGCCGGCGTGAAGATCGCGACCTCCTTCATCTGGATGATCACGGTCGCCCTGAAGACCGACATGGGCGTCGCCTGGCACCGCTTCCTGGCCTTCCCGAACATCTGGTTCAAGCGGAACGCGGACGGCGGCACCTCGCTGGGCGCCCTGCTCCCGATGACCTCCGGCGGCGAGCCGATCGACTTCACCGACCCGGGTGACGACGACGTCTTCGGTGTGTCGCAGGTCGAGCAGTTCTCCTGGAAGGGCCTGCTGGACTTCTCCACGTGCACCGAGTGCGGGCGCTGCCAGTCGCAGTGCCCCGCCTGGAACACGGGCAAGCCGCTCTCCCCGAAGCTCCTGATCATGTCCCTGCGCGACCACGCGCACGCCAAGGCGCCCTACCTGCTCGCGGGTGGCGGCAAGTCCATGGAGGGCGAGGAGAAGGCGTCCGAGGAGCAGCTGGCGGGCGTGCCCGCGGCGGCTCTCGCCGAGGCCGAGCGTCCCCTCATCGGCACCGCCGAGGAGAACGGCGTCATCGACCCGGACGTCCTGTGGTCCTGCACCACCTGCGGCGCCTGTGTCGAGCAGTGCCCGGTCGACATCGAGCACGTCGACCACATCGTCGACATGCGCCGCTACCAGGTGATGATCGAGAGCGCGTTCCCCTCCGAGGCCGGGACGATGCTCAAGAACCTGGAGAAGAAGGGCAACCCCTGGGGGCTCGCCAAGAAGCAGCGCCTGGAGTGGACCAAGGAGGTCGACTTCGAGGTGCCGGTCGTCGGCCAGGACATCGAGGACCTCACCGAGGTCGAGTACCTCTACTGGGTCGGCTGCGCGGGCGCCCTGGAGGACCGCGCCAAGAAGACGACGAAGGCCTTCGCGGAGCTCCTGCACATCGCGGGCGTGAAGTTCGCGATCATGGGCGGCGACGAGAAGTGCACGGGCGACTCGGCACGGCGGCTCGGCAACGAGCCCCTGTTCCAGGAGCTCGGCATGGAGAACGTCATGGCGCTGAACATGGCGTTCGGCGAGGAGCTGGACGACGACGGCAAGGTGGTCGCCGAGTCGGCGAAGCCCAGGTCAGCGAAGAAGATCGTCGCCACCTGCCCGCACTGCCTCAACACGATCGGCAACGAGTACCCGCAGCTCGGCGGCGACTACGAGGTCATCCACCACACCCAGCTGCTGCAACACCTCGTCGACGAGGGCAAGTTGATCCCGGTCACGCCGGTCGAGGGCATCATCACCTACCACGACCCGTGCTACCTGGGCCGGCACAACAAGATCTACACGCCCCCGCGCGAGATCATCGCCAGCGTCCCGGGTCTGCGCAACGAGGAGATGCACCGCCACAAGGAACGCGGCTTCTGCTGCGGCGCCGGTGGTGCGCGGATGTGGATGGAGGAGCGGATCGGCAAGCGCATCAACAACGAGCGCGTCGACGAGGCTCTTTCCCTCAACCCCGACATCGTGTCGACGGCCTGCCCGTTCTGCCTGGTCATGCTGACCGACTCGGTCAACGGCAAGAAGAACGACGGCTCGGCGAAGGAGTCCATCCAGGTCGTCGACGTGGCCCAGCTCCTGCTGGACTCCGTCAGGACGCCGGTCGACCCGGCGGGCGACGAGGAGACGGCGGACGCTCCGGAGCCGGAGCCGGTGAAGTAGCCGGACCCCGTGCCGTACGTGCAGTAGCGCTGCCGGTCACAGCTGTTCCGTTCGATGCCCCTCACGCCCGGGCAGGGCCTGAGGGGCATCGCCGTTCCCGGGCCCGCCGCCCGGCCCCCGGCCGGACCCGCCGGACTCGCCGGCCCCTCCGCCGAGCGCCTGCCGCAGCAGCGCCGCCCCGAGCGGGGTCAGCGTGTGCAGGACCGCCGGGCCGATCTGCCGGCTGGTCGTCAGGCCGGCGTCACGGAGCACCGAGGCGTGCCGGCTGGCGGCGGACAGCGAGACCCCCACGACCTGCGCGAGCTCTCCCGTGGTCAGACCGTCCGCGACGCACCGCAGGACACGCGCGCGCGTGCCTCCGAGCAGCGCGGCCAGCGGCACGCGCTCCGCGGGGAGCGCCTCCTCGGGAACCGTCGGATGGTTCAGCGGGTACGACAGCACGGGCGGCAGATCGGCGTCGGCCAAGGCGACCGGCGTCCCCCACGAGAAGTACGTCGGCACGATCCTGATCCCGCGGCCGCGCAGATGGAGGTCGCGGTCCGTGCGGTAGTCCACTTCGAGCACCGGCCGACGCCAGCGGAACCGTGGCCCCAGGCTCGACAGCAGCCCCTCGACACCGCGGGTCAGCAACGCGCGGGCGAGCAGGCCGCGGTGCGCGACGATCCCGCCGGCCACCCGCTCCGTGAACGGCGCGACGGCCACCTCGTGATACCGGCGGACCAGCTCGGTGAACTCCCGCCGCTCGGCCCCCTGATCCAGCCGCAGCGCCCAGGACGGCACGGGCGAGACGCGGTCGAGCTGCCGTAACTCGGTGAGCACGTCCCGCCGGGGCATACGGAGGATGCCGTCGAGGGCCGCGGTGATCCCGCCCTCGGACTCGGGCGGGGTGAGGAAGTCGGGCTGGTAGGGCCCGAGGGGATAGAGGGCGAACAGCACCTTGCGCACGGGCCGGGCCAGTCCGGCCGCGTCCAGGTCGGCACGGACCGTCCGACGCCAGTCGGCGAACTGCCACCGGCCGCCGCGCGACTGCAGTCGGTGGAGCGTCGAGAGCACTTCCCACATCGGGTCCGGCTCGGCCGCGACGCGGACCCGGGCGAGGTCGACCTCGGTGAAGTGGATACGGAGCACGTGATTCCCCCCGAGGAACTCCACATTTGCGCCCAGGCGCAAGAGTGTGTCGCCGTTGACGAGGCCCTGCCAAGGTTCCGCCAGGCCAAGAAGGCGCAATGGCCGAATCCCGCGTTCGACCGCCTGAACGGCTGCCTGAACGATCGCTCGAACCAGGAGGAACTCGCGTGTTTTCGAAGAGAGCCAAGGTGACCGCCGGCACCATCGGGGCCCTGACCGCCGGGGTCCTCGCCCTGAGCGCCACACCCGCGTCCGCGAGCGGCAGCTACAGCGGCCTGGCCTACGTCTACGGTGGCGGGGTCTTCACCGACGACTGGGACAACGAAGGCATCGTGGCCACCAGCCACAACACCGCGTCCAACGCGACCTGCCTGTGGCAGAAGGTCCTGTGGGCCGACGGCGAACTCGCCGCCGCAGACATCGACGGTGACTTCGGGCCCACCACCAAGGCCGCGACCGCGAGGTGGCAGACCAAGTTCCAGGTCGGCAGCGACGGTTCGGCCGGACAGAACACCTGGACCGCGGCCGGCAACTGGCTGCGCAACTCGTCCAACGGATTCGACGGCACCGTGGCCCGGTACATCGGCACCGAGTTCATCATCGACGTCACGCGCGACAGCGACGGCTACTACCACTTCCTCGACGGCACCGGTTCCGGCCGCATCGCGGGCTACAACTACCGGACCTGCAGCTAGCACCGACCACCCGCCGTGCGCGAGGACTGTCCGCCCCCCTCGCGCACGGCAAGGGCCCAGGACTGTCGCTCCACCTCGAACACGTGCATCATTGATCGATCGTTGTCAAAGATGCTGACGAGGTGAACGGTGCGCGCCCATAGAGGTGTTGTGTGTACGGCGGCCCTCTGCGGCACCCTCCTCCTCGCCTCCTGCGGCCCGGGCACGAACTCCGGCGCCGGTTCCGCCTCCCACACCCCCGTGTCCATCGCCAACGCGCCCGCCGAGCTCCCGATCCCGCACGGCAAGGGCAGCAGAACCCCGGACGACTTCAACGGCGACGGGCACCGCGACCTCGTGCTCAACGACCTGGTGAAGGATCAGGCGCACGCCGACGACCCCGGGATCGGCATCGTCTACGGCGGCGCGCGTGGACTCACGCCCGGCGCACGCCAGTTGCTCAGTCCGAGGAAGCAGGCGGCGCCGACCAAGGGTCAACTCCCCGCCGTCTTCGACGCGGAGGAGAGCTGCGACCTGGACGGCGACGGCTTCACCGACCTCGTGGTCTCCACCGACCCGCCCTACGACGGCCAGGGGCAGCCGCCGGTCCCGCTCCAACTCCTCTTCGGCTCCCCCGGCGGCCTGACCACCCGCGCCGTCCAGCTCGTCGTCCCGCCCGCCGCCCGCTTCGGCAACGACTGGGCCGACCAGCCGGTGTGCGGCGACTTCGACGGGGACGGCGCGAAGGACCTGGTCCTGCACGCGTCCGGCGGCCGACTCACCTATCTGCGGGGCCCGTTCACGCGCAAGGGCGCCCCCAAGAAGGCCGGCGCGCCCCTCCCCTCGCCGGGCGAGGTGCCCACCGGTCCGGCCGCCGACGTGAACCGCGACGGGTACGACGACCTGATGGTCCGTACCGCACAAGGCGCCGGCACGTCCGCGGTCGTCCTCGGTGGACCGGACGGCCCGGCCGAGACCGGCGTGGTCCTGCCGGAGGGCATCGACGTGGCGCTCGGCCGCTTCGGCAAGGGCAAGGCGCTGGACGCGGCGGTCGGCGCGATGGGGGAAACGTCCCTGCGCTACGACCTGCCGGACCCCACCCGCGCCACCCTCGCCTCCCCCGGTTCCGTGCTCGACGCGGCCGACTTCAACGGCGACGGCCTCAGCGAACTCGTCTCCAGCGGCTCGCGGTTGCGGGTCTTCAAGGGCCGTACGACCGGCCTGACCACGGCCGGCACGGTCATCGTCCAGCCGCCCGCCCACGGCACCACCCGCCTCGTCACGGCGGCCGACTTCGACGGCGACGGACGGGCCGACATGGTGGTGCGGACGTATCGGAGCGAGACGAAGGACACGGTGGCGGTCTACGCGGGAGTGAAGGGGGACGGGTTGGTCGCGGGGCGGCCGACGGTCACCTTCTCGACGTCGGAGTTCCTCACGCCGTAAGACGGGTGAGGCTCGTGAGGCTCGTGAGGCTCGTGGCGAAAATTAACCGAACTCATGTACAACCCTTACCCGTCCGCGCCGGTCTCTTGATCGCTGGACCCGGCGCAGCACCCGCGCAGGCCCCGCACCTCCCCGGAGTTCCTCACCTTTCCTCCCTGGAGCGCCTCCTTGCGCAAGCGCACGCTTCTGCTGGCCGTCGGGCTGACCACCGGCCTGCTCACCGCCCTGCCCGGCGCCGCGACCGCGGCGCCCTCCGGGCCGGCCGGTGACTTCAACGGCGACGGCTACCGCGATGTCGCCATCGGCGCGGACAGCGCCGACGTCGGCTCCGTCCCGTACGCGGGCGCGGTCGTCGTCCTGTACGGCTCCGCCTCCGGCGTCTCGAAGGCGAAGAAGACGGTCATCACCCAGAACTCGGCCGGCGTCCCCGGCGCCGCCGAGCAGGGCGACCGCTTCGGCAACAGCCTCGCCGCCGGCGACCTGAACGCCGACGGGTACGCGGACCTCGTCGTCGGCGCCCAGTACGAGAGCATCGGCTCCCGCGACGGCGTCGGCACCGCCACCGTCATCTGGGGCGGCAAGTCCGGCCTGACCGGCGGCTCGGTGCTGCCCTCGCCGGGCGGTCTGACCGAGTGGGGCGGCTACTCCTCCGGCATCGCGACCGGCGACTTCAACCGCGACGGCAGGACGGACGTCACCATCACCGGCCAGAGCCGCACCGGCTTCTATCTGGGCCCGTTCACCCGCGCCGGCAAGCCCGCGAGCCTGACCGACGTCTCCGAGCTCGGCTCGACGTACAACGTGATCGCGGGCGACCTGGACGCCGACGGCGCGGCCGAGCGCGTGTACCCGTACGCCACCGACGGCGACCTCGGCGGGGTCATCGGCTACTTCGGCTACGACCCCGAGGGCGCCGGCTCCCACCCGGATTCGGACTACGCCCAGACCGACCTGCCGCTGGCCGACGGCGACCAAGGCGCGGTCGGCGACATCAACGGCGACGGCTACGGCGACCTCGTCCTCGGCGACCACGAGGACCCGCGCAGCGACAAGAAGTCCGGCCACAAGGGCGGCCGGATCAGCGTCTGGTACGGCGGCCCGAACGGCCCCGACCCGGCGCAGAAGCCGACGCTGATCCACCAGGACTCGGCGGGCGTGCCCGGCACCGGCGAGACCGCGGACCTCTTCGGCTCGGCGCTGAGCGTCGGTGACATCAACGGCGACAAGTACGCCGACGTCGCGGTGGGCGCCTTCGGCGAGGACAACGGCAAGGCGGAGGAGTCGGGTTCGGTGACGGTCCTGTTCGGCTCGGCCACCGGCCTCAAGGGCTCGGGCGCCAAGGTGTACACGCAGAACACCGCGGGCGTGCCCGGCGCCGATGAGGACTACGACGCCTTCGGGCAGTCCGTCCGCCTGGTCGACCTCGACAAGAACGGCAAGGCCGACCTGGTCGTCGGGGCCGGCGGCGAGAACGGCTACGGCGCGCTCACCGTCCTGCGCGGCTCCGCCTCCGGCCTCACCACCAGCGGCGCCAAGTTCCTCAGCGCCCGTGACGTCTCCCTCAAGGGCGACGCGTCCTTCGGCTGGGTGATCGGCCAGTGACGTACCGCCGAGTGACCTACCGCCGTCTGGCCGTCCTGCTCGCAGCCGGCCTCACCCCGCTCGCCCTCACCGCCCCCGCAGCTCAAGCCGCGACGCCCGCGAAGCCGTACGACTTCAACGGCGACGGCAGGGCCGACCTCGCGATCGGCGCGCCCGCCGCGACCGTCGGGGGCAAGAAGGGGGCGGGCGCGGTCTCCGTCGTCTACGGCGGTTCGAGCGGGCTCAAGCCGGCCTCGTACAAGCTGCTCACGCAGAACACGGCCGGTGTACCCGGCGCCGCCGAGACCGGTGACGCCTTCGGCTCCTCGCTCGCCTCCGCCGACCTGAACCGCGACGGCTACGCGGACCTGCTGGTCGGCGCGCCCGGCGAGGACGTCGACGGGGACACCGACGACGGCTCGGTGCTGATCGTGTGGGGCGCCAAGTCCGGCCTGAGCGGCGCCCGCAACCTCGTCAACCACAACGAGCGCGAGAACGACGGCTACGGCAAGGCGCTGGCCGCCGGTGACTTCACCGGTGACGGCATGCCCGAGATCGCGATCGGCTCGACCGGCCTCTTCGGCCTCAACTTCGTCTCCGGCCCCTTCACCAAGACGGGCGCGTTCGGCGGCGGCAACGGCGCCTCCTTCTCGTATCTCACCCGCCCGTACTCGGAGTCGTACGGCATCGAGTACCTCGCCGCCGGCGATGTCACCGGCAGCGGTTACGACTGGCTGGTGGTGCACGGGCGCGAGGAGGGCACCGACGACGCGGTCACCACGCTGGCGGACGGCCGCATCGGCAACTTCACCGACTGGCTGGTCACCCTGCCCAGCGGGTACGTCTCCGCGGTCGGCGACATCGACGGCGACGGCTACGACGACATCGCCGTCGGCAACCATCGCGAGACCTCGGCCGACCCGGCGGGCGCGAAGGGCGGCAAGGTCACCGTCCGTTACGGCGGTCCGGACGGCGTGAACACGGGCCGCGCCCCGCTCACCCTCACCCAGAACACCGCGGGCGTCCCCGACACCTCCGAGACCGGTGACGCCTTCGGCTCCAGTGTCTCGCTCGGCGACATCAACGGCGACGGGTACGCCGACCTCGCGATCGGCGCGTCCGGCGAGAACTCCGGGGGCGGCTCGGTGACGGTCCTGTACGGCTCGGCGACGGGCCTGAAGACCACGGGCGCCAAGGCGTACACCCAGAACACGGCCGGCGTCCCGGGCAGCAGCGAGAAGTCCGACCGTTTCGGTGCCCGCGTCTCCCTCGCGGACCACTCCGGCGACAAGCGCGGCGAGCTGACCGTCTCGGCGCCGGGCGAGAACGCGGGCGACGGCTCGGTGTGGTCGCTGCGCGCCACGACCACCGGCCCGACGACCTCGGGCGCGGTGAACTTCGGCCCGTCGGCGACGGGGGTGGGGACGACGGGCAGCCCGGGGTACGGAAAGACGCTGGGCGGCTGACCGAGGACCTTTCCGTCTTTCTCCTCGTCCCTTAGGGCGCCCCTCGCGGGCCCCCTAAGGGATGTCACAGCTCCGCAGCAAAGGCGGCCCCGGGGCGCCGGGCCCGACACGCGTTCCTTCGGAACCAGGTACGTTCGACAACGTGGCTGGATTCAGGATCGGACGCGGCGGCAGAAACAACGGCGCTCCGCATACGCGACCGCAAAACCCCCCGTACGGACAGCAGGCGCCGCAGAGACCGGCGTACGGCTACCCGCCCGCGCCGCAGCCCCACCCCGGGCAGCAGCAGTACGGCAACGGGGGCGGCGGCCAGTGGCCGCAGCCGAACGGTGGCCCCGGCGGGCCGGGTGGACACGGCGGTTACGGCAACCACGGTGAGCCGGAGTACTTCGGCGACGGTGGCGGCGCGTACGCACCGCAGGGCAACCCGGACCCGTACGCGGCCAACAACCCGGGCAGCACCCAGGCGTTCTCGGTCGGCGAGGCCCCGTACCACCAGGGCGGTCCGGACGACGCGTACAACCAGGGCGGGACCTACCACGCGGGCTCGGCCGCCCCGGCGGGCCCGACCGGCCCGCGCCTGCACTGGAAGGACCTGCTGAGGGGCATCTTCCTGGCCCCCCAGCAGACGTTCCTCCGCATGCGCGACTACGCGATGTGGGGCCCGGCCCTGATCGTGACGTTCCTCTACGGCCTGCTGGCGGTCTTCGGCTTCGACGGTGCGCGGAAGGACGCGATAAACGCCACGCTGTCGAACGCCATCCCGATCGTCCTGACCACGGCCGTCGCGATGGTGCTGTCGTCCTTCGTCCTGGGCGTGGTCACCCACACCCTGGCCCGCCAGCTCGGCGGCGACGGCGCCTGGCAGCCCACGGTCGGCCTCTCGATGCTGATCATGTCCCTCACGGACGCGCCCCGCCTGGTCGTGGCGATGTTCCTGGGCGGCGACGCCACCTTCGTCCAACTCCTCGGCTGGGCCACGTGGGTGGCCGCGGGTGTCCTCCTGACGATGATGGTCGGCCGCTCCCACGACCTCCCCTGGCCGAAGGCCCTGGGCGCGTCGGCGATCCAGCTGATCGCGCTGCTGTCGATCGTGAAGCTGGGCACGTTCTGATTTTTGGCGGTACGTGGAGGGGGCCCCGGTGATCTGATCGCCGGGGCCCCCTTCTGATAGCGGGTGCCCTTTCCGATCTGCTCCCCCTCACCCCTCACCCCTCAGGCGTCCGCCTCGGGCCCCCACTGCTCGGGACCTACCCCACGCCAGTCGATCCAAGACACGTGCGCGACCTCCGCCGGATCGATCTCAAGGCCGGCCCGGCGCAGGAACTCGGCGAGATCCACCACGTTGTGCGCCAACCCGAGGATCTCGCCGTCCACACGCACCCGCCGACCTCCCGTCGGCGACGGAGGAAGCACGATCACCCGAATCTGTCCGGACATGTCCTCAGGATCATCCGGGATGTACGGCCCCGCACTCCGGTGCGTCATGCGACCCTCGCAGCTCGATCAAATGTTCGATTACCTCGGAACAGTACGCCTATACCCGCCTTGCAGGGTGCCACGCCAAGATGACGTCCGCGGGACCGGCCGATGTGGGCATCGAAGTCGGCCTCCCGAACCGGAAGCCGAGGGCTCCATCGGTCGATGGGAGGTCGATGGGAGTAGGTCCTGCGCCTCAGGCGCGCCGCACGCCTGCCTGGCTAGGGTCGATCCTCATGGAGACCACGGGATTCGTCCGCCGCGGGACGGCCGAGCGGGTGCGCGATGCCATGGCGCGGCTCGTTGCCGAGCGGGATGTGTGGGTGTCGACGGCGCACCCTGATCACGGGCCGCACCAGGTGCCGCTGTGGTTCGTGTGGGACGGGCGGGCCGTGTGGATGTGCACCGGCGCCACGTCTGTGACGGCACGCAACGTCCACGAAGAGCCGCGCGTGCGCCTGGCCCTGCCGGACACCTCCGACGTGGTGCTCCTCCAGGGTGAGGCGGAGTGCTTCCCGGACCAGGAGGTGCCCGCAGACGCGGCGGAGGCGTTCGCCGCCAAGTTCGGGTGGGATCCGCGGGCCGAAGAGGGCGCGTTCCTGTACATACGAGTGGCCCCGAGGACGGTGCGCGCGTGGCACGGCGAGCCGGAACTCCGGGGGAGGGTCGTCATGCGGGACGGGGGGTGGCTGGGATAGCGGCGCGGGGACTGCGGAAGGGAGCCCTCAATCTCCCAGCCGGTGCCTTTCAGCTGAAGTGGGAACTCACAGGCCATGGTTGGGCAAGATGCCACCTGTCCGACGGCGCTCAGACGGCATCGGTGGTCGCCGGCTACTGCACCGACGCGTTGGCGGACCTTGTGGCGGGAGCGGGTGAGTTGTACGGGCGACAGCGCTCGGCCCGGTTCTTCTTCGACGCCGAGCCGCAGGAACTTCGCTGGGTGCTCCGCGCAACAGATGACACGGTCGACGTGACTGTCCACAAGTTCCCCGACGTCGCCGTCAGCCCCGACTTTCCGGACTCCCAGGGCACGGTGATCTGGCAGTCGACCCATCCCCGTCCGGCATTCGCCCACGCTGTTCTGGACGCGGCCCACACGGTGCTCACGGAACACGGCGAGGCCGGCTATCTCGCCAAGTGGGCGATGCATCCGTACCCCGTCGCACTGGTCCAGGACCTCCGCAGACTGCACATACGCGACGACGCCTGCGACCTGCCCCACGACCTGTCGCGCCCGTAGGGGCACGCCCCCCGTTCACGGCCGTTCAGCGAGGACCGCACAGTTGGAAAGCGTGCACCTACGGTCGACAGGCAACGGCGACTGGTGCGCGGTCGGCGCTGACAGGTCTCACTCTTGGCCATCGACGAAGCCCGACCGTCGGTTAGGTCCCGGGTTGCTCCCGGGCCGCCCCCAGACAGAACCGGGGATGCAACTGCTCTACAGAGCTGGACACCTCGGAAGCCGACCGCGCGACCAAAACCCTAGCCATGGCCACTGACAACAGAGATCGTTCAGGAATCTGCGCCTCGGCGCCACGGGCCGGCACGCTCTCTCAGCGGCCTGCGCAAACGCGTCAGACCGCTTCCGTGTTCTCCTTCGGCGCCTCTCCCGACCTATGGACCGGAGGCAAAACGCTCCACGGAAAGTTGATCCACTCGTCCGTCCGCTTCCACACGTACTCGCACTTCACCAGCGACTGCGACTTCTCGTAGATGACCGCGCTGCGCACCTCCGCGACCGCGTCGAGGCAGAAGTCGCGGACCAGTTTGAGGGTCTTGCCGGTGTCGGCGACGTCGTCGGTGATCAGGACCTTCTTGTCGGAGAAGTCGATGACGTTGGGGACGGGCGCGAGCATGACCGGCATTTCGAGGGTGGTGCCTACGCCCGTGTAGAACTCGACGTTCACGAGGCTGATGTTCTTGCAGTCCAGGGCGTAGGCGAGCCCGCCGGCGACGAAGACGCCGCCGCGGGCGATGCTGAGGACGACGTCGGGCTCGTACCCGTCGTCGGCGATGGTCTGCGCGAGCTCGCGCACGGCGACGCCGAACGTCTCGTACGTCAGGTTCTCCCGTATGTCGCTCATGCTCACACCCGCGTCCGGTGGAAGTTGAGGAAGGAGCGGGAGGCGGTCGGGCCGCGCTGGCCCTGGTAGCGAGAGCCGTACCGCTCACTGCCGTAGGGGAATTCCGCCGCCGAACTGAGCTGGAACATGCACAGCTGGCCGATCTTCATGCCCGGCCAGAGCTTGATGGGGAGGGTGGCGAGGTTGGAGAGTTCGAGGGTCACGTGACCGGAGAAGCCCGGGTCGATGAACCCGGCGGTGGAGTGCGTGACGAGTCCGAGCCGGCCGAGGGAGGACTTCCCCTCCAGGCGCGAGGCGAGATCGTCGGGGAGGCTGATGACCTCGTACGTCGAGGCGAGCACGAACTCCCCGGGGTGGAGGATGAACGGCTCGTCACCCTCCGGCTCCACCAGCCGCGTCAGATCCGCCTGTTCGATGGACGGGTCGATGTGGGGGTAGCGGTGATTCTCGAACACCCGGAAGTAGCGGTCGAGGCGCACGTCGACACTGGACGGCTGCACCATGGATTCGTCGTAGGGATCGATCCGTACTCGCCCGGAGTCGATCTCGGCCCGGATGTCCTTGTCTGAGAGAAGCACGCCCCGAGGATACGCAAGACGCGCGGACCGACCACAATCGGACGGACCCGCGCGCCTGCTTCTCTGTCGCTTCCCTACTGCCGCTTACTGCTTCTCAAGGCTGACCGGCACCACACTTCGGAGCCGGGCACACCGTGGACACCGCACGAGCCGGCCGGGGCCGAGTCGCTCGGCCTGCTGCATCGGGAACGAAGCGGTACTGAACACGTGCCCATCCGCACAACGGACGACGGTGCGCTCCATCAAGTCCATGAGTCCCTTCCCCAAGAGCCGCGTCTGGCTGCTGCTGACCTGACGACGAAAAGCCACATTACGGGATCAAAGAGACGACTCACCAGGCGGCACTCCGGTCCCGCCCGGACCCTCTTCCACGTCTCCACCGTACGCCCCAACTCCGGCCGCCCGCACGCGCGTCCACCCTCCGAAACGCCAACTGGCCCCACGGCTTCAGCGCCGGGGGCCAGGCATGAGGTAGAGTGAGCGGGCATTCGACACCGGCTCAACCGGCGTCTTACGCGGGTGTAGTTTAGTGGTAGAACATCAGCTTCCCAAGCTGAGAGTGCGAGTTCGATTCTCGTCACCCGCTCCATGACAAAGGCCCAGGTCATTGACCCGGGCCTTTTTGCTGTCCTCGACGATCAGTCGCCGCGTGCCAGATCCGTGCCAGAACGTTGATCGTCTGGATCAACGGAGTCTTCATCTGGCACGACCGCAGCTTCCTGCCGTGCCTTGCGTACGGTCGCGTCGAGCCCGGCAGCAACTTCCTGCTGTCGGTCGTCGTCGGAGTGCTGGTAGATCAACGCGGCCTTCTCCGACGACTGGCCGGCCCGCACCATCGTGTCCTTCAGCGTGGCGCCGGAACGCGTCGACAGCGTGTGTCCGGTGTGGCGAAGATCGTAGAAGCGGAAGCCGTCGGGCACGTCGACGACCGTACGAGCCTTGCGCCACTTCCGACCGAAGGTGCTGCGCCGGAAAGCCGCCCCTTTCTCGCCGACGAACACGAGTCCGTCAGCTCCCTTGCCCGCGTAGAGCTCCATGTGGAGTCGCAATTCCGGGCGGAGGAACTCCGGGAGGAAGACGGTCCGGGTTCCTGCCTCGGACTTGGTATCGCCCGGAGCTCGTCGACCGTTCGTCCGCTCGGGTTCGGCGACCCGAACCATGATCTTCAGAGCCTCGACGTCGATGTCCCGGCGGCGGAGGCCCGCCAGCTCCTCGGGGCGGAGAGGACCGTAAGCACCGAGGTAGACCATGAGGCGCCAGCGCGGTCCGAGCTGGTCGGCAAGGCCGTCGACCTGAGCGACGGTGGCGATACGACGTTCAGCCGCCTTCTCCTTTCCGCCGCCCTTGATCCGGCACGGATTGCGCTTGATCAGGTCGTCGTCGACAGCCGTCTCCAGGATGCCTTTCAGGAGCCGGTACGCCTTCGCGATCGTGGTTTTCGCCTTGGTCGTACGGAGACGCTCCGCGCGCCACTCACGGACCAGGGGCGCGGTGATCTCGTCGAGGTCCGATTCACCGAAGGTGGGAAGGATGTGATCGTCCAAGAGGTAGTGATACAGGTCCTCACTGAGGACGGACAGCTCTCGTTCCTCCACCCACTTCTCCGCGTAGACCTTGAAGTTGACCGACCCCGCATCCGGGTCGCGCCAGTCACCACGCCGGATCTCGGTTTGCTTCTCCGCAAGCCAGTCGTCAGCGTCGGCGATCGTCTCGAACGTCTCCGGCGCCGGTCGCATCACTCCGTCGGGCCCCGGATAGCGCGCCTGATAGCGGCCGGACGGAAGGCGCCTGATCGCGCCGAAGCGACGTCGCCTGCCTTTGTCATTGGCCATCAGGCAGCCCTCCCATAGCGCGGGCGAGGACGCCTCAGCGGCTCGACTGTTCGGGACCGAATGAACGCCTCAACCGCGCTCTCCGGGATGCGGACGTGCCGGCCGACCTTGACGTACCGAATGCGCCGCTCCTCGACGAGCCTTCGGGGGAAGCGGGCACTCGTGCCGAGTAACTCGGCGACCTGATCGACAGACAGGTAGCGCTCGTTCATGGGGTCGGCTCTCCTTCCGTTCCAGGAGCGGGTTCAAGGGATGCGGCGAGCCAGGCTTCGCCGCGGGAGAGGCCCGTCCCGGCGAAGACCCAGTGCGAGAGGACGAGAGTCGAGTCCGGGTCGACGTCGATGACCGGAGCGACTTGGGCGCGGCGCCACTCGGCGCGGGCATCGCGAAGCGCGCCGAGGGTGGTGGAGTAGCGGCGGGACTTGGTGGAGAAGTGGCCGCGGAACCCAAGCATGTGGGCCCAGACCCGAAGGCGGAGTTCGGCGAGTTCGGGGCGTGCGCCGAGGGTCCAGGCGACGCGGATCATGCGTCGGGCGTGGTCCGTGATGCGCGCTTGGGCCAGCTCGGCGAGGAACTTGATCGGTCGGTCGAGGGTGCCGGTCGCCGTCTCGGCGCCTTTGGTCGCGTACTTGGCGATGTATGCGGCAACCGCTCGTTCGGTGAGTTCCTGGCCGTTGTCGAAGTCGGCGGATCGGATCGTACGGACGTCGAGTTGGCGACCGAAGACGAAGGTGTGCGTCCTGCCGTCAATCTCCGGGCCGTTGACGCGCGCGGCGGTGGCTGCGGCCTCGATGGCGTCCGTCAGGAGCTCCGCCGTCGCCCAGACCGGTGGTGAGGTGTCGCCGCCTTCCGGGCCGTCCAGGCGGATGACCGCATGGAAGTGGACTGCGCCGCGCTTTTGGTACTCGGCGACTTTCGCGAACGAGATGCGCGCGTGCTCGCGGAAGGTGCGCTGCGTGAGGCCGGCCCGCTTGGCTACCTCCCGACGGAGGTAGATGGAGAAGCGCCGCCAGAGGAGCCCTGCATGGGCGTTCCAGAGCACGGCCGCTTCGTAGTCGTAGGTGTCCGGGTCCAGAGGCGTGCTCAGCGCTCTGTCGTCCTCGGCGTGCCGGGTACCGCAGCGGCAAGGGCGCCCGCTGGACGGGCGGTTGTGGACCGGGCCGAAGCCGGGGGCGGTGAAGGTGGCGAAGACGCGCGGGTGTTTGGCGACCTGGTCCGAGGTGCCTTTACCGCCACGCAGTCCGGCAGTGATCAGGTGGTACGTGTCTCGACGGTAGGTCTCGGCGCAGGCCTGACAGCGGGTGGCGCGGCGGTTGTTGCAGCGGACGAGGAGTTGGCCGGCGGGGAGAGTGGCGGAGTCGAGATGGTGCACGGCTCGGCCGATCTCGCCGGTTGCTGTGTCGACCGCGTACTCCGTGCGGTGGCCGTCGAGGCGTATGGGGCGGGTGCATCCGCCCAGTCCGGAGAGTTGCTGGGCCAGTTCGGGCATGGTGCCCAGGGAGGCCAGCATGGAGAGTTCCGCCAGCGGGGGCGGAGTCTGCCGGGTGATGATGGGTCTTCCTTTCGGCTGTTTCTGCGGTTGGGAGGGACGGCCCCGGGGCGGCGGGATGCTTGGCGGCGTTTGCCGCCCCGGGGCCGGTCAGCGCCTGTTGGCGTCGTTGAGGAGCGAGCGCAGGACCACGGCGGCGATGGCCACGGACACGGCCGTGATGGCGACGGCCGCCAGGAGCGCGGTGAGGACGACCCCACCGACGAGGACTGCGGCGACCGGCACCACGTAGGGGCTGAGCGAGCGGCCGGCGGTGGGGGCCGGGACGTGCGGTTGGTGGTGGGAGAGGGCCGACGGTGGAGTCGGGACGTCGGGCAGCTTGGGGCGGAACATGGCGGAGCTCCTCTCAGCGGTTGGTGCCGTCGACGACGCCGACCCCGGAGCGGGTGCCGGACTCGATGGCGGGGGCAAGGAAGGTGTGGGAGAGCCAGAAGCCGAACAGGGCGATCACGACGGCGACCCACATGCGGACGCCGAGGAACTTGATCGCGGCCCAGGCGATGACGCCCAGGACGAAGACGAGCGGGAAAGTGACGGTCACGGGATCTCCTCAGCGGACTCGGCAGCGGTGGGTGCGGGCGGCGAGTTCGGCGGCGGCGCGGCTGTCGTAGTCGTTGGAGAAGCCGCAGCGCGGAGCGGTGCAGGCAGCGGTGTGCTTCTCTCGGCCGCGATCGTCGAAGTACGTGGCGACCTGGACGGGGCCGATGCGAACGACTCGGCGGAAGCGACGGTTGGCGGGCATCAGGGCAACTCCTTGTCGGTCTCGCCGGTGAAGTCGGTGACGTGGTCGGCGAGCCAGCGCAAGATCTCGTCGCCCTCGTAGGTGTCGGCGGCGAGGATCACCGGTTCGGCGATCAGCACGGCTTCGGTGAGGCGGTTCTGTCGGGTCAGCTCGGCGGCACGCTTGAGCGCGCGGAGCGTGGTCGGACGCACGGTGGAAAGTCCTCCGGGATCAGGCGAGTTGGGCGGCGATGGCTTCGGCGAGCGGAAGCGGCACGCCGAGCCGGGTGCGAAGGGTCGGGGTGTCGATGTCCGTCCCGGTCCGAGTCCGGTGGTCGTCGGCGACCTTGCGGGCGAGGGCGACGAGGGCAGGTGGGACAGGGGCGGCGGTTGGCTGCGCGACTGGCTGTGACTCAGCGACGGGCAGCTCACGGGCCGTTGGCGTGAGTAGCGGCACGGGTGACTCGTCGTGGTTCGGCACCGCCGCTTCGTCGCGGTCCGGGGCACCGTGGGCGAGGAGTGTTCCGCCGAGGAAGGCGACGGCGGGCCAGCCCGCCACGAGGATGCGCAGCCAGGCCGGGACCGCTCCGAGGTCGAGCAGGCCGGCTGTCGCGATGTTGGCCCCGAGCGACGCCGTCAGGGCAACGGTGAACCAGCACCAGCCCGGGGCTTTCGCCGCACCGGAGCGCAGGCGTCGCCAGGCGGCAACGAGCAGCAGGTCAACGCTGATCGGGTAGGCCCACGCCTTCCACCCCGCCTGTCCGGCCGCCGCAGCGAGGTCGTGCAGATGGGCGAAGGACAGCGCTGCGGCGATGGCCGCTTGGACCAGGACCGGGTCCAGCCGAATGCGGTGGGCGCCCATCACTCAGTCCCCCGCTGTCTCAGTGGCCAGGCGTGCGGTGGGCACCGCCTCGGGGCTGCTGACCAGCACGGGCGGGACATACGGCCGGAAGGGCGTGAGCGCCGGTACGTCTGGTGCGACGTGGGCCGCGTCACGGCAGGTGGCCGCAGCGTCGGCGAGGGACAGGTGAGGAGTGCGGATGCGGGACCAGCCGCCGGAGGTGTCGCCCGCCACGGCCAGGCCCGGCAGCTCGGCGGCGATGGCGCAGGAGGCATAGACCGCCTCGGGTGCGATGTCGCCGAGCGCCATCTTCGCGGAGGCTTCGTCATTGACGCGGTGACAGACGCGGCCTGTGAGTTGGGCCCGCAACATGGTTGCGCCCTTGCCCAACTCGGCGCCGAAGCGCTGCCCACAGACCTCCAGGTAGATACCGGCCGCGCGGCCAAGTTGAGCGAGCCGGATGAGGTGAGTGACCATCTCGTCCCGCCGCTCCTCGTCCTTGCGCGTGGCGACGAGGAAGAGTTCGGCCACCTCGTCCACGAACAGGGCGACGGGCACAGGGCGTTCACCCTCGGGTAAGCCCCAGATGTCCGAGGTGATCTCCTCGTCGGGGGTGCCGGAGGCGATCCCCTGCCGGGCCTTGATCAGGTCGTAGCGGTCCTCCATTTCCTTGACCAGGACCGGCAGTAGCTCGGCCGCCTCGTCAGGGTCGGTCGCCAGCGCGGCGAAGCGCGAAGCGAACGGCGCCAGCTCGACGCCCCGCTTGCAGTCGATGCCGACCAGGGCGACCGGCTGTCGAGCGAGACCAGCGATCAAGTTCCGCAGGTACATGGACTTGCCCGACAGCGTTGCGCCGAGGACGAGTTCATGCGGAACGGCGCGGTAGTCCCGTAAGAACGCCGTGGCGTCCTCCCGAAGCGCGACCGGCACCTTGAGTAGCCCGCCCTCTATCCGGCGAGGCATCCGGACCTTGCTGAGGACGTCGAAGCCGATGAGCCGGAGTTCGACGACACCGGGCTTGACGTCCTTCACGTACACGGCGTGCACGCCCCAGGCATGGCGGAGGCGCTCGGCCGAGGCAGCGACGTCGGCGGGTTCCTGGCCCGGCGCGAGCCGCAGCCGGAGGCGCAGGCCGGTCGTGGTGGGCCGGATGAGCCCCCGGCGGGGCGGTACCGGACGAATCTCCCGGCGAGTGGTGGCCTTGACGGCCAGCATCCGTAACCGGGACGGCTGGACGGTCAGACCGCAGGCGTCCATGGTCGAGGAGTACGAGGCCAGCAGCCGGGCCACTGAAACCGGCAGCCCGACCGTGGACCAATACGCCGCCGGGTTGGCGTGCCGGGCGTAAGCCGCCCCGCCTATCGCAGCGAGCGGCCCGCCCACCTCGGCGAGGGTGATCAGGTTCGTCACGACGATCAACCCGCCTGAGCGGCCGAGACCGGGAAGGCACCCGGCGCGATCGCGGTCGCGCGGTAGGCGATGCCGTGCCGCTGCTGGCCGTTGAACACGCTCTCCCACGGCCGGGCGATGAGGCCCGGCAGGGACACGGGCGCGCCAACGGTCAGGCCCTCCGTCACTCCGCTTTCAGGGATGGTGACTTGGACGATCGACGAGTCGCCCTCGTCGATGTAGACGACGCCCACGGTCATCAGCGCCTCACCGCTCACGGCGTCCTTGGCGATCTCACCGGTCTGCCGGTCGCGCACCTTCGGTGCCGGCGCTTCGGTGAGCAGGATCGTGGCGGTCGAGGCGTCAACTCGGATTACACGCACAGAGACTTCTCCTTCTGAGATCAACAACCCGTCACCCGACAGGTTGACTTAGCAAGTTCGAAAGTAGAGTTGCCAAGTTGACTTGTCAAGTGACTTCACTAGCGACCTCCAGCCACCCGGCGAGCGCAAGCGAGGACCGAGGCGCACGATGGAATGAGTAACGCCCAGAAGGGCCGGATCATGAGCAAGTTGCATCACGTTCGGCATCCCAAGACCGCCCCAGTACAGACCTGGGGCCCGCGGAATCCCGAGGCGCCAGCGTCGCCGTCACAGTCCTGGCCGGTACAGCCCCAAGGCATCCCACCTGGCCAATTCCCGTACCAGAGCCAGGCAACAACTCCCCTCCCCCGCAAGCGACATCGCGTCTTCTTCTGGGTCTTCCTGGCCGTCCAGATCCTGTTCCTGATCTGGGTGATCGCCGGAGCCGCCAGCGGCAGCGGCACACCGGAGGGGTGCCAGGGGATGACCGGCGATGACCTGAAGTTCTGCAACGACGCGAGCGATCTCGGCACCACGATCGGCGTCGGCCTGATCGTTGGATTCTGGGTGGCCGCGGACTTCGTCCTCGGAGTTACGTACCTGATCTACCGACTTGCCACTCGGCAGCCGCGAGTATGAGGCACCGGGCTTGTCAGTTGAGCCGGTAGGTGTCTTCGAGCTCCTGCCCATCGGCAGGAAGCAGCACGTCAGAGACCTGCAACGCCTGGCCGGACGCATCACGCGCGATGACCAGGACGCTGAGGACTGGGACGCCATCGGACAGGCCGAGAAGCTCAGACTCAACGGCGTCAGGCAAGCGGGCCGAGACACGTTCCGTCACGTGGTCGAAGCGCACCTTCTTGCGGCCCTCAAGATGCTCCCGGGCGCCGACGGCCAGCGGTTTCGGGCTAGCCAGCTCCGTGCCATCGACGAGGCCGGCGGGGAAGTACGACGAGACGAGCTCGACCGCCTCCCCGTCCTCCTCGATGAGAAACCGGCGCATGAGGACTTCGGCCCGCTTGGGCAGCCCCAGCACAGAGGCAACGCGCGCCGGAACCGGAACTTGGTCGACTACAACCAGACGCCCAGGAGTCCGCGACTCGTCACGCTCCAGCGCTTGGCGCCCTCGACGGTCCTTCTGCTCGACGACGGCCGGTCGTCCCCGCACGATCGTGCCGTACCCCTGCCGAGACTCCAGCCATCCGTCCCGCTTCAACAGCTCAAGCGCCCGGACCACCGTGGGGCGGGACATCCCGAACTCCTGGACCAGCTGATTCTCACTGGGAACCCGAGTGCCCGGCGGGTACGTACCGTCCTCGATGCGGCTTTGCATCGTCTGAGCGAGGCGTACGTACTTGGGCGCCTCCACTTCATACGCCATGAACGCCGCCCGTCACGATTGGCCAAGTCAACTGGTCAACCAGATTAGCGTCAGTGCCTATAGAAGAGAACCAGGGCGACCAGTCAGGCAGCCCAAGCATCGGCCATCACGAAGGAAACGACCGTCCCGCCGAAACGGCTGGGCCCGGCATGCCAGGACTCGGCGATGGAGTCGACGAGAAGCAGTCCGCGCCCATGCGCGTCAGCCGCCTCCGGTCGCCGCATCCTCACGTTCGCGGGAAACCCCGGGTTGTGTACCTCGACCCGGAGGGATGTTCCCTCGCGGAACCACTCAACCTTGACGACCCACGAGCCCTCCGACCGGCCGTAGATGATCGCGTTGGTCACCAGCTCCGAGATCATCAACACGCAGTCATCGACCGAGCAGTTGGGGTTGTACGGGGCGATGAGCTTCCGAAACCAGCGTCGGGCGATCCCCACCGAGTCAGGTAACGGCTCCATGGTCATCGCGCCAAGGCGTGGTGAGCCCTCAGAGGGATTGCGATCGATCGTGTAGCGCATCCGTGCTCACTCCTTGCCGCTGCCGTCACAGTCGAGGCAGCGCCGTCTCGATGCGGCACGGGTACGGTCGTTGACGATGGACAGCGCCAGCGAGGTGCGTGAACTGACTCGTTTCCAGCCTCGCCCACGACACCCCCGGCAAGGTAAGTGCGCGTCCTGTTCCGGCCGCTGCCCCGTCACGCCGTACCCCCTTCCAGTAAGTGGCCTTAGCCACTTACTGGATAGTGGCATTAGCCACTCGCGCTACGCAAGTGGTTCGCCGAAATGACGAACCATCAGGTGAGCGGATATCCCTGCTCGAACGCCCAGCGGTGCGGCGGATAGGTGGCCTCGGCGAACTCCAACGGCCTGTCCTGGAGATCGAACACGACGTGATTCACGATCAAAACAGCAGACTGGGGCTCCAGTTGAAGATCCACAGCCTCCTCCTCTGTCGCCGGCCGAGCGCACATGCGGTCTTCGGCGTAACTCCCTTGCCGTCCAGTCATGTTCTCGACGTACATCAGGGTGCCTTCCTGGATCCGTTCCGGCTCCAGCAGCTTGGGCGCCCGCTCCCCGACGTCCGGCGCGAACCACGAAGTGGACAGGTTGATGGGCCCGTCCTGGTTGTTGGTCACGCGCCGGCGGTGCACTGCCCGACGGTCTTTCACCAGACCCAGCGCCTCAGCGACGTGATCGGGTGCCTCCAGCCAACCGGTCGAAGTGATCACCGCGTACTCACCAGAGGTGTAGATCTTCCCGGTCTGCCGCGCCCGACCGTACAACTCCCGTGCCCGCCGGTTGACTTCAAGGCTCCGCACGTACGTGCCCGAACCCTGCCGCTTCTCCACGAGCCCTTGATGACTCAACGCTTCCAACGACCGCGCGGCGGTCGGCCTGGACACCTTCCAGTTCGCCGCCAGTTGTCGCTCCGAGGGGACCTCGTCCCCCGGCCTCAAGTCGCCCCGAAGGATCTGATCGCGGATGAAGTGAGCGATCTGGAGATACTTCGGCTGCGCCTCTTCGATCTGAGGCATGTGTACCCTCCCCATCCAAGTGGCTATGGCCTCTAGCCACTATAGGGTGAGTGGCCAGGGGCCGAACCCGTAATCTTGCCCACATGACGCGGTTGATCGTCGCAGCAGGTGGAGGAGGGGACGCAGTCGCCGCCGCAATGCTCGACGCGGCCCTGTACGGCGACGAGGACCAGGCGGTGATCCTCACGTACGCGTGGGACCGCCTGTTGGTCGACCCCGTCCCAGGCCCTCGAAATCCCTCCGACTTCACGGGACTCGCACCCGTCACTCAGTTGGTGTGGTCGGTGCCGGCCGAGGCCCGCCCGATCGCTCCAGCGGGATCCACCCTCCCGCGGCTTGCGGCAGAGCTCCCGCACACCTTCGCGCTGATCGATCCGCAGTACGGCGCCGAGGGCATGACTCGCCAACTCGAAGAGCTGGTGAGCCACTTGGAGCCTACGTCGATCGACCTCTTGGACGTGGGCGGCGACATCCTCGCGCGAGGCGACGAACCGACGCTGAAGAGCCCGCTGGCCGATGCGCTGACGCTGGCCGCGTGCTGCCAGGTGAACGCGTCCATCCGACTCCTGGTCGCCGGCCCCGGTCTGGACGGTGAACTCCCCATCGAGAAGATGCGCGGTTTGCTCGGGCCTCTCGTCCACACCTTCACAGCGAAGGACGCGGAGCCAGTCAGCTCGGTGCTGGAATGGCACCCTTCTGAGGCAACCGGGATGCTCGCCGCAACTGCACGAGGAGTGCGAGGCATCTGCGAAGTACGGGACGCCGGACTCCCCATCCCGCTCACGGACGACGGCCCGACGGTCCATGAAGTCGACTTGGACGAGGCCCTGAGCCGCAACGAGTTGGCTCGCGCCATCCTGTCTACGACCACCCTCGACGAGGCCGAAGCACGTAGCCGGGAAGTCTGCGGCTACTCGGAAATCGACTACGAGCGCAACAAGGCCACGTGGCTCAAGGACCAGCCGGCGGAGGAGTTCGATCCCGGTACCGTGCTGTCGCAGCTTGACGCCTTCGAGGACGAGGCCAGAAGCCGCGGAGTCACTCACACGACGTTTCGCCGCCTCACAGAAGCACTAAGCCTTCCCGGCAGCCAGCGAGAAGCTCTACGAGCACTACTCATGGAGACCAGGCCAGAGCGGTACGCGGCTCCCCTCTGGGATCTCACCAGCACCGAGGCCGGGGCCACCTCACCGTGAGCGTGTTCAGAAGCGACCTCGACTTGGCCGTGCAGGACGCCACTGGCACCGGTGCCGAAGCCGACGTTGCTCTGAACCTAGTGACCGGCAACATCAGGCTGTCGATCCTCTGGACCCAAGAAATGCAGCTCTCCCCGGACGACGCCGATCAGGTAGCCCAGGCACTTCAGCGAGCAGCCGCGGAATCCCGAAGCATGGCAGCAGCCTCGAAGCCAGAGAGCGCACCGGGCTCACAACACCCGTCAGACACCTGAGTAACAACCTTCCTTACGGGTTCAAGGCGGCTCGCTCCGCTCCCCGCGCGCGGCCCGACCCCCGGCCGGGCCTGCGCTCCTGTCTCCGCCCCGCTCCAGCCCGGCCGGCGCCCGGGCCGCGCTCATGGCAATCAGTCGCCTGATGCCAAAGATGGGGCATGCCGTTGCTGGGGCGGTCAGCTCCGCGGCTTTACGGAGCTGCTTTGGCGCGAGTGATCATGGCCCCAACGTCGTGCTTTAACAGGCCGGTCCACAGACTGCCCGATGCACCGGAAGGTTACGGAGCCATGATCACTCGCGCCAAAGCAGCTCCCGGCCAAAGTCGCTACACCGACCTCACGCTCAAGTTACCCGCCAGAAACAGCCAACTCCAGACGTCACCTCGCTCTATGATCTCCCCAGTGCTTGCACTCTTCTGACTTACAAGGGTTGGGTAAATCAATGACGAATCCTAATGCGCCGGAAAATAGCGACACCTTCCTCTGCCGGATTGGAACTATTTTCCTCCTCTCTCCAGAAAAGAAGGAATTCGACGAATACGCTAACGATCTGAAAGGAGCCCTCCAGGACGATCCGAGAGTGCAGTGGGTCAAGCAGCCAAGGTTGAACACAGATTTCTGTAGCCATCTCGCTGTCTATCCGAATTCTGAAAACTCTAATTCGGATGCAGTTATGCACGGCTCCGACGCTCTGCGGGCCGTGCAGCTTGATCGCCCACTTCTATTTAAGATCGTGGTGCCGATAAAGAACCAACCGAAACATCATCACGCGGACGATATCCCGACGGATACTTATTGGATCGCCTGGGATGGCGTCGTCGTTATGGTGCTCTGGCGCCACGAGGCGACGAGCATCCCGCAGTCGGGTGGGCAAATTGTGATGCAGGTGCTTGAGCAAGCTTGCGAAGCAATCGGACTTGGGGCGTTCAATCAGGCGTGCTCTCCCGCGTGCACGAATGTCTTCATGCACTCTGATCTCATCGTGAGGCAATTGGAAGACGCAAATGACTGCAAGGTCGAGAGCGTAGACCGGACCACAGTAAACATCACAGCCCCCGTAAGTGATGAGCCAGAAGGCGTTCTTTTTGATCTCTTCTACACTTTCGGGCGCACGTCACTTATTTTCGCCCGACAAAAGAATTTGGGGCGGCGGATCATCGACCTAGAAGCTGAGGCATGGGGGCGAGCTTCCCACCTGCTGTCGCACTACTCTGCCCACGTTGAAGCATCTGCGGCCCCAATTCGCAAACGGATCAAAATGCGCTGGGGTAACCGTGGGTGGCGTAGAGAGGTCCGATCCCTTTCTGCCCAGACATGGGTATGCATGACTGGAATCGAAGTCATGATGCGTAGGTGGAGCGAGCTCAAGAACGATTTCTCAGACGAAGTCTCCGAGGGATCCTCTATGCCAATTTTTGAGATGGACTACTCGGACGAAGTAAAGGTGATCGAGTCTATCGACCTTTCACGACTGGAGAGTGTCAGCAACCAGGTAGAATCACGCCTGGACAATCGCCTAATTTCTTTCGCTACAGCAGGTGGTGCAATTTCGGGTGCTATTACAGGTGCGCTGGTAACGCTGTTGGGGGGATGATAACCGGGTATTCCCCGTCGGACGGGCGCTGATACCGCGGCAATGGGCTACCCGTGGGCTGGGCTGACCCAGCCCGCTATCTGTAACGTTCTGACCGGCCGTTTCCTTTCGGACCGAGTTGAGGGGCACAGCAGCCCAAGGCACCGTCCTCACCCAAGTTACTTCGGGACGAAGAAGTCATCGCCCGACGGCCCACCATCCCGCCTCTGGCGGTGCGGCTTGCTCTCACGGACGTTATCGGGCAGCGTGGCTGAGGCCCAGTGGTGGTTGCTCTGACACGCGCGCCTGATCGTTCGACGACCCACCATCGTGGTTGACGTTCGTCGGCTGAGGCTCAGACGTCCAAGGTCCAGGGCCCGGCAGTTCGGGGACGACGAGGACAACAGGCGTGCCATTCGCGTGCCAGAACCTGCGGGGACTCACGGGGATCAACGGGGAGTTGACCACAGACCGCCATGGGCCGGAGCCCAGTTCCACCGCAGGTCAGTACGGTAATAGCGCCCAGAAGACCGCAGCTTCCCAAGCTGAGAGTGCGAGTTCGATTCTCGTCACCCGCTCCATGGTTCACGACAAGGCCCAGGTCATCGACCGGGGCCTTTTTGCTGTCCATAGCGATCACTCGTCGCGTGCCAGATCCGTGCCAGAACGTTGATCGTCTGGATCAACCGAGTCTTCATCTGGCACGGCCGCAGCTTCCTGGCGACCCTTGCGTACGGTCGCGTCGAACCCGGCAGCACCTTCCGCCGAGAACACGAGTCCGTCGGCTCCCTTGCCCGCGAAGAGCTCCATATGGAGTCGCAGTTCCACCAGCAACCGAGGCCGGGGCCACCTCACCGTGAGCGTGCGAGGAAGCGACCTCGACTTGGCCGTACAGGACGATGTCAGGGTGTGACACCGACTCGATGGTCGCCCCATCGCCCCGTTCCGGCTGCCCAAAACAGGCCCAAACGCCTGTGGCGGTCCAGTCGTTCGTCCTGGGTTGGTGACCCGCGTCACACCTGGCTCCTGTCAGTAATCGGGGCGCCGTCTCGTTCGAAGGGCACACGAACGAGACAGGAGCATCGCCATGAAGCACCGCATCGTCGTACTCGGTGCCGGATACGCCGGGGCGTTCGCCGCCGGGAACCTGGCCCGGCGGCTCTCTCCCTCGGATATCGAGATCACCGTCGTCAACGCCGTGCCCGACTTCGTTGAGCGGATGCGGCTCCACCAGCTCGCGATCGGCCAGGACCTCGCGTTTCGCAAGCTCGCCGACGTGTTCGAGGGCACCGGGGTGCGGCTGCGCCTGGCGCGCGTCACGGGTGTCGACCCCGGGCGCAGGACCGTTGCCGTGACCGGCGAGGACGGCGAGGGCGAGCTCGTGTACGACACGCTCCTCTACGCGCTCGGCAGCTCTGTGGCCGACCATGGCGTCCCCGGCGTGGCCGAGTACGCCTTCGATGTGACCGGCCGGTCCTCGGCGCTGCGTCTGCGCGAGCGCCTGGCCGGCCTGGGTGCGGGCGCCGCCGTGCTGGTCGTCGGTGAGGGGCTGACCGGCATCGAGACCGCCACCGAGTTCGCCGAGTCCCGGCCCGACCTCTCGGTCGCGCTCGCCGCCCGCGGCGAGCTGGGCGCCTGGCTCTCCCCGAAGGCCCGCCGTCACCTGCGCCATGCCTTCGACCGGCTCGGCATCACCGTGCACGAGCACACCGGCATCGAAGCCGTCGAGCCGACCCGGGCGATCGCCGCCGACGGTGCATCCATCGCGGCCGATGTGACCGTGTGGTCGGCCGGGTTCGCCGTCCACCCCATCGCGGCTGCCGGCGGCCTTGAGGTCGCCGAGACCGGCCAGATCGTCGTCGACCGCACCATGCGCTCGGTGTCGCACCCGGACGTCTACGCCGCTGGTGACTGCGCCTACGCGATCGGCGAGAACGGCCGGCCGCTGCCGATGTCCTGCGCCTCGGCCGGCTTCACCAACATGCAGGCGACCGCCGCGATCATCGCGCGCCTGACCGCTCGTGACGTGCCGACCATCGGGCTGAAGTACTACGGCAACCACATCAGCCTCGGGCGGCGGGACGCGATCTTCCAGATGGTGGACACGGACGTCCGGTCGAAGTCCTGGTACCTGGGCGGCAAGGCCGCCGCGCGGCTGAAGTCGGGCGTGCTCAAGGGGGCCGGGTGGGGCATCGCCCACCCGACCTTCGGCATGCCGAAGCGCAAGCGCCGCCTGGCCACCGTGCCTGACCGGGCCGGTGCAAGGGCCGGTGCAAGGGCCGCTGCATAGGCTGCTGCGCATGGACAGCGCGGCCATCGATCGGTTCGAGGCCAGCCGGGGCCGGCTGGCCTCGCTCGCGTACCGTCTGCTCGGCTCGGCCGCCGACGCCGAAGACGCCGTGCAGGACACGTTCCTGCGCTGGCAGGCCGCAGACCGCGAACGGGTCGAAGTGCCGGAAGCCTGGCTGACCAAGGTCGTCACCCATCTCTGCCTCGACCGGCTCCGCTCGGCGCAGGCGCGCCACGAGCGAGCGGCCGGGACCTGGTTGCCCGAGCCGCTTCTTGACGGCGATCCCATGCTCGGTCCGGCCGATACCTTCGAGCAGCGCGAATCGGTGTCCCTCGCCGTCCTGACCCTGATGGAGCGGCTCTCGCCGGTCGAACGGGCCGTCTACGTCCTGCGTGAGGCCTTCTCGTACAGCCACGCCGAGATCGCCGGGATCCTCGACATCAGCGAGTCCGCGAGCCAGCAGCATGTCCACCGGGCCCGGATCCGCGTCGCCACCGAGCGCCGCCGCGGCGGCGAGGCCGACCCCGCGTCCGCGCGCCGGGTCGTCGAGGAATTCCTCGCCGCTGCCACGTCGGGGCGCACCGAACGGCTGGTGGCACTGCTCACCGACGATGTGACGGCTGTCTCGGACGGCTACGGACTGAGCACGCGGCTGTTGCAGTACGAGACGCGCGAGCGGGTCGCCTCCTACGTGCGGGCCGGCTTCAAACCCACGCCGGCGAAGCGGCGGCTGGCCGGAGGCTCGCCCGCGATGCATATCGCCCTGGTCAACGGCTCCCCGACCGTCCTCGCCGTGGTCGACGGCCGGGTCGTGGGCGCCGTGGCGTTCGTGGTCAGCGACGGCAAGGTCGCGTCCCTGCGCGGCATCGCCGCCGCGGACCGGCTCGCACGCCTCAACGAGGTCTGGCGGCAGCGCACACCCGACGCACCGTTCATCAACGCATGGTGATCGGAGCCACCGCAGGAGCCAACCAAAGATGCGCACTCGCCAGAGGACGCCGAGCAGATAGCCCAAGCTCTTCAGCCGATCTCAGGTGGACGGGACCTGGTACGACGGCACCCTTGGCTGCGGAAGGCCTGAGTACGAGCACATCGCGGGAACCCCGCTCACCGGAGCGAATCAGCCGTCCCCTTCCTCGGCGTTGAGGATGCACGTGGCCAGGGCCAGGAAATCTGCCTGTTGGGCAGAGGACAGAGGCGCGAGCAACATGTCCTCGACGACGGCCGCAGAGGGCGCGGCGACCGTCAGCGCCTTCTGGCCTTCGTCCGTGAGGCCGAGTACTTTGCGACGCCTGTCGGCGGGGTCTTGAGCAATGTCGATCAGACCGTTCGCGTGGAGACGGTTGATCAAAGGGCCGGCGGTGGACTTGTCCAGCCAGGTGTGGGTTCCCAGGGTCCGCTGGTCCATCCGGCCGTGCTCGCTCAGTACGGCCAGAACCATGAACTGGGCGAAGGTGAGATCACCGGGCGCGACGTCCTGCCACAGCTGTGTACGCCGCTGCCACAGCCGCCGGATGATGTACGCGGGGCTGTCGGGGTGACAGAACACCCGGCTGCCGTCGACGCGCCTGGGGCCCCCGTGTGTCAACTGACCGTCACGGCCTGGCGCGGAGGACTCCGCCTCGGACTGCGCGTTGTTGCCGGTCATGCTGCCCCACCTCGGAGTTCGTAGACCCACTGACATCCGCCACCGAGAATACTCCGTACACGGACCTTGCACTAGTCCGTGCACGGAGCTTATAGTCCGTGTACGGAATTTCGCTGCGGGTGTTCACCCACATGCGGAAGCCGCGCAGTCCATCGGGGCACCGTCCCACGACCGTGGTCCGCGCAGAGGGCCAGGCCGCACTCGACCCGGACAGACGCTGCGGATGCGTCACGCGTCGCAGCACTCAACGATGTCGCCCACGTGCATTCGGCGACCACTATCAAGGAGAGTCAGCATGATCGACGCAAAGGAAACGTTCGGTGGAACATGGCCCTTTGCCCCTCACTATTTCGAGGGCAACGGATTTCCGATGCACTACGTCGACGAGGGGCACGGAGACCCGGTCGTACTCCTTCACGGCGATCCGACCTGGGGGTATCTGTACCGGAAGTTCATTCCGCCGCTCTCAGAGACCCACCGGGTCGTCGTACCCGACCACATGGGCTTCGGAAAGAGCGGAACGCCCCGCGACCGCGACTACGCCCCGAAGGCTCACGTCGAGAACCTCGCGAACCTCATCGATGACCTCGATCTGGAGAACGTGACACTGGTGATCCAGGACTGGGGCGGCTTCATCGGATCCGCGTACACCATGCTCCACCCCGACCGGATCAAGCGGGTCTTCCTGGTCAACACGCTGACAGGGTTCGGCCTGGCGCCGGCCACTGAGACAAGCCCCTGGTTCCAGGTCGTGCAGGACCACCACGACGCCGGAACGGTGGAGGAGATCCTGGGGAACCTCGGAGTCAACATCCTCAGCGTGATGAAGGGCATCGGCTTCGAAAACTCCGCAGTCGTGAACGCGAACTGGCTCGCGGCCTACAGCGCTCCTTTCCCCACGAAGGACGAGACCGTCGGCTCGGCAGGACTCATGCTCGACGCGGTGCTCAGGCGCTTCACGCCCTATGTGAAGGAGCTTTTCCCCCTGCTGGAGAACCTCAGGTCCAAGCCGGCGATGCTCACTGTCGGCATGAAGGACCACGCCATCCTGCCCTCCCGGCAGATCGCGGATTTTCAGGCCGTCTGGCCGGACCGCCCCGTCATCAAGTTGCCGAACGCGGGCCACTTCAGCCAGGAGGATGCACCGGACGCCCTGATCGCGCTCCTCCAGCATTTCATCCAGACCACATAGAAAGCACCGCAGGTGCCAACCGCCACCGCGGTGTCTCCGACAAGGAAGCAAGCAAGTGAACGACCTTTTGAACACCGTGCTCGATGCGCACGGCGGCCTCCGACGCTGGAGTCAGGCCGCCTCGATCCGCGCAACGGCCGACATCGGCGGTCCGATGTGGGCACGGCGCGGCCAAGCGGGGATCTTCAGCAAGGCCCACCTCGTAGTCGACGTGCAGCAGCAGCACGTGATCTTCACCGACTTCACCACCCCCGGGCTGCGCGGCGTCTACACCCCCGGGCGGGTGGCGATCGAGGATCCGACGGGGAAGGTCGTCCTAGAACGCCACTCCCCGCGAGAGGCGTACCAGGGGCAGGAACTCACCAGCGCCTGGGACGAGTTGCACGCCCTCTACTTCGGCGGATACGCGATGTGGAACTACCTGACCACGCCCTACCTTCTCGCGCACCCGGACGTCCGGACCGAGGAACTCGCACCCTGGCAGCCGGACGGCGAGCAGTGGCGTCGACTCCGAGCCGTCTTCCCCCCGCACATCGCCACCCACAGCACCGAACAGATCCTCTCCTACGACACCTCAGGCCTGCTGCGCCGCCACGACTACCATCCGTACGTCATGGGTGACCGACCCGTTGCCCATCGAACAGAGGCACACCGCACCGTCGCCGGTCTCGTCTTTCCAACCCACCGTTACGTACTGCCCGTGGCCGACGGGCACCCCCTCCCCAACCCCATCATCACCATCGACCTCACCAACATCGCCGTCGACTGATCCAGGCCTGTAAGTACGACGCCGAGTTCGTGTCGTCCAGACTCTGCTGTACGCGACCCGGCACCATCTCCGAGCGCAACTCGCCACCTTGTGCAGGTGCGCGTCCGACACGGACTTGGGCTGCGCCGGTCTGGTTGTTGCGAACAGAGAGCGCGTCCACGAAGTTCGAGAGCGACCGCGTATCGCACTTGAACAGGTGGAAGATGCCGTGCTTGCCGTCGCCCTGACCAACCGCCACGCAGGCAATGCCAGATGCCCAGCAGCGCGCGATCAGCTCATCGGGCCGCTGGGCACTCGACACATCCCGCTTTGCCCACTCGCCTGAGCACAGCGGGTAGATCTCCGGTGTCCATCCGGCCGTTCCGGCCGCAACGTTCGATGCTGCCTGTGCTGGTGCCTGTACCGCCGGCGGCGGAACAAGGACTCCGGCGATCATCGTCACCACCATCGCAGCGGCCCGTCGTCCGATGCGACGTCGTGGCCCTGACGGATGTCGGGGTGTGGCCCGCGGTCAGGCCGTGCGGCCGGAGAAGGACGCGGCGGGGACTGCCGTCACGGCCGGCTGCGTACGGTCGACCATCCGGCTGCGTACGTAGATCGTGGCCACCCGGGTGACCACCTCGGTGAGCGCCATCAGGACGAACGCCGCGACCCAGGCCTGTTCGCTGGTGATGTGGTGGGCGAGGCTGAACCGGGCGACGTCGTCGGAACCGCCGCCGTGCTCGGTCCACAGCTGGAAGCCCATCCGGGCGCCCATGCCCAGCACCCACAGGATCGCCGAGACCGCGCCCGCCTTGATCAGGAGGTGACCGCCGGCGGAGCGGATCCGGGTGTAGACGCCGCCGGCGATACCGAGGACGGCGCCTGTACCCATCAGGGATCCGATCAGCACCAGGTCGTTGCCCGCGGTGGGGATCGAGTCGAGGTAGCTGTGCGCCACGAAGGCCACGATGCCCAGCGGGATCAGGAAGGTCTTGAGGTCGAGCCGGTCTTCCCGCAGCTGCCGGAAGACGACGAGGACGAGGGCGATGTCGATGATCCAGTCGGTCGTTGTCATGCCCTCAAGCCTGCTGGGACAAGGCTTTCCGCACCTGGACCCATGGGTGGAGTCCCGGGTGGAGCTCCAGCGGCGAGCCTTGGATGTCCTTGGATGTCCTGGGCTGGGCTGGGCTTCCCAGGCTGAGAGTGCGAGTTGGCCGCAGTCGCGTCGCTCGAAGGTGCGCGAGAGCAGAGGTTCGGCTCAGGCCGGCACCCGGTTCGGGGACGTGGTGTGTTCCGCGGCCGGGGTCGTGCGCCACAGTGCGGTGGAGAGCCAGATCAGGATGGCGTCGTACTGGCGGGTGAGCTGTACTCCGCGGCGGCCGGTCTGGACGACGGGCCCGGGGTGGTGGCCTGGCGGACGTGCGGTTTCGTCGCCGCGGTCGGTGCGCTGTTCGCCCTGGAGGCGGTCGGGCGGCACTCGGCGCGTGCAGCTCAACGGACAAATGTTCGAGCCCGGTGTCTCGGCGAGCACATGCGACCCCCGAGGCGGACGATGGAATGAGTAACGCCCAGAAGGGCCGGATCATGAGCAAGTTGCATCACGCTCGGCATCCCAGGACCGCCCCAGCACAGACCTGGGGCCCACGGAATCCCGAGGCGCAAGCGTCACCGTCACACCCCTGGCCGGCACAGCCTCAGGGCATCCCACCTGGCCAATCCCCGTACCAGAGCGAGGCAGCAACACCCCTCCGCCGCAAGCGACATCGCGTCTTCTTCTGGGTCTTCCTGGCCGTCCAGATCCTGTTCCTGATCTGGGTGATCGCCGGAGCCGCGAGCGGCCACGGCACACCTGAGTCATGTCAGGGGAGGACCGGCGCACGACTGCAGCTGTGCAACGACGCGAACGACGTCGGCACCACCATCGGCGTGGGCCTGATCATCGGGCTGTGGGTGGCCGTGGACTTCATCCTCGGAATCACGTACCTGATCTACCGGGTCGCCAGTCGGCAGCCACGGGTGTGAGGAAGAGGCGCGCCCACGGCCGCCGTCCTTCGCTGCTCGACTGCCGGGCCCCGGAGCGATCCAGGGCCCGGCGAGGTGCGATCAGGTCAGCGCACGTCCACCAAGTCGCCGCCCGACGTGGCCGTTGCCGTCGTGGGGGTGGCTGTGAAGGCGTATCTCCAGTAGCCGTCCGTCGTGGCCTTCGCCGTGGTTTTCAGGGCTCCTGTGCTGCTCGTGGTGATCGTCTTCACCGTCGTGTACGTGGAGGTGCCCTTCTTTCTGAACTGGAGTTTCACCTTCTGGGCGGCGTAGCCGTGGTAGCCGCCGAGGGTCTCCCAGTCCGCGCGGGTGAGCTTGCCGGTGATCGTGAGGGTCTTGCCCTTGGTGACCGGCTCGGGGGACGCGTTCACCGTCACCGTCGCATCGCGCACCACCGAGGCCGACTTGGCGGCGTGCAGGTCGGTGTGTCCCGTGCCGTCCGCGGACTCGGTCCAGGCGGCGACCTTCCAGGCGCCGGCGAGGGAGTTGCGGCCGAGGGTCCAGCGCGGCTGGATGTAGGCCAGCTGTGCCGCGCAGGTGGACGTGGTGGCGTTCACCTTGGTGCAGGTCGCCGGCCAGGTGCCGTAGAGGACGGCGTCGGGCGTGGTGTACGAGCCCCGGTAGAGGTAGAGGTCGCCGCTCGCGATCCCGGACGGATCCGTCGCGGTGAACTTCGCGGTGAACTCCTGAAGCGGCTCGTCGGTCAGTTCCACCGGCTTTCCGCCGTTCACCACGACGTTCGAGATGCGCGTCGCGCCCACCGTCTCGTCGCTCTGCGGGGCCGGGCCCCCGAACGCCCGCACGATGGTGCGGACGAGGCTGCCGCCCTTGTCGTCGGCCGCGGTGACGCGCAGCGTGACGTAGGAGGCCGTGGCCGGTACGTCCAGGGTGGCGGAGCCGTCGGTCCCGACGGGCAGGTCGGTCCAGTGCGTGCCGTCGTCCGTGGAGTACGCGAGGCCCGTGATCCTCGTGTTCGCCGCTTCCGACGACGTGTTGCGGGTGCGCGCGCTCGCGTCGATCCGGACCGTCCCGGCCGCCGCGCGCCCCAGGCTGTCCAGCCCCGAGACCTTCAACGGGGCGTCGATCAGCGGGAGTTCCCTGCCCTCCGCGTAACCCGAGCGGAACGTCCACTCGTTGTGCACGTCCGTCGACAACCGGGCGTACGGGACGCGGCGGTGGACGGTCTGGTCGAGGGTGTACGTCTTCTCCAGCGACGGCAGGCTCGACGACGTCACGCCCTGGGAGCTGTCGAGGCCCGAGGCCTGGGCGTAGGTGACGCCGTCGGACGTCAGCCTGTAGGCGTAGGTCGCGCGGAGGTCGAGGCCCGTGTTGCCCTCGGTGTCGCCGAAGGCGCTTCCCTCGTACAGCGAGATCTTCCCGAAGTACCGCTGTGAGCCGATGGATTGGCCGCGCACCGGCTGGAGCGGGGCCGCGCCCAGGACCTCGCCCGGGCTGGCCCCGGCGGGCAGGGTGCGGTCGGGGAGGTTCAGATTCAGCTCGCCGGTGCCGTAGTTGAGCAGGCGGCTGTAGGTGATGTCCGGGGTGGTGTACTCGGTGACCGAACCGGCGGCCGGCACCGAGTCCCCGATGAACACGCCCGTCCACTCGCCGAAGGACGGGACGCTCTGCAGGTACGCGGTGGTGCGGGTGCCCGGGGCGTTGATCTTCGTGACGGTCTTCGCCAGGGCGGCGGTACGGACCGTCTTGACGGGCGACGCGGGCACCATGCCGGTGAAGCTGTGCGTGAGGTCGTAGCGGTAGGGGCTCGGGGCGCTCGCGGAGGCGCCCTTCTTGGCGAGCACCTCGTGCAGCCGCAGCGAGACACCGGGCACCGAGAACGGGGTGACGTACACCTTGTCGGGCCCCGCGCCGGCGAAGCCCGCCAGGTCGCCGCCCGGGACGCTGATCCACACGGCGGAGGAGTCCCGGCCGGCGGTGGTGTCGTCGGTACGGATCGCGGTCTCCTTGGCCGCACGCTGGTCGAAGGTGACCGTGGTGGCGGCCGAACCGACGGTGAAGGTACGGGTGAGCAGGTAGCTCGGCTCCATCCAGTCGTCGTGCAACGCCACCGAGAAGTAGTCGCCCGGAGGCAGCTTCACGCTCGAAGTGCCGCCCGAGGTACCGATGTTGACGGCGTACGACGCCCACGTCCTGCGGTCCCAGACGTAGAACATCTTGGACCGGACGTCGGCGTGCGTGATGCTCAGCTTCACCGTGTACGTCGATGCGGCGGCGCTCGCCGTACCGAGACCGCCACGCGCGGCGGCTGTACTCGTGGCCGCACCCGCACGAGCACCAGCACCCGCACCCACACCCACACGCGTGCCCGTCGCCGTCAGCGGCAGCGTCGCCGCCCTGCGGTCCGCCGCGGACTTACCGGTCGGCCGCATGGAGACCGTGCCGTTCGTGGCGGCGACCGTGTAGCGGGCCGGACGGCCCCCGGCGCCTTCCGGGTCCGTCGTGACCCGGAGGTCCCGTCCGTCGACGAGTTCGACCCGGCCGCCGTCACCCAACTCGGCACTCAGCGACCCGCGTTGGGCCGATCCCGGCGCCGCGGAGACCACACCCACCGTGGCCGGCCCGCGGTCCGCGGCACTCGCCAAGGGCGCGAGCAGCACCGAGGCCGTCACCAACGCCCCGCTCACTCCCGCCGCGACCGGTCTTCGCAGCAGCCCACCCACATAGCCCGCCATCAACTGCCCCCTGTGCCTTCCCCTTGAGTCCCCTTGAGAACCGACTCCCGGCACATCCGTCACAGGAGTCGATCAGCTCACTCTAAGGTCCGTCGCGTTGATTGAAACCGTTCAATCCGATCGGCCTCGACTCGCGGACCGCCCCGGCACCGACGCATCACGAACCATCCACGTCAAGAAAACAACGCCACGACGATTGACCCCGACCCCACGCGGCTCTACGTTACCCACGCCTCTCACATATGAATCGATTCATCGAGTCGTCCATTCCAGCAGTGCGTGCGAGTGAGGAGTCGTAGTGATCAGCAGGAGGAGCATCCTCGCGGGTGCCGTCGCCACGGTCGCGGCGGTGACCGCCGAGGGCGTACCGGCGGTGGCCGCGCCGGCAGCCGGGCAGGGTCAGGCGCGGACAGCCGGCGGGCTGCGCGTCGCCGCGCCGACCGTGGAGTACGTCCGGCACCCGCTGGGCCTCGACGCCCAACGGCCCAGACTGAGCTGGCCGTTGGTGTCCGACAGGGTGGACGTGCGGCAGAGCGCCTATCAGGTCCGGGTCGCCACCACCGCGTCGCGCCTGTCCCGGCCGGACGTCTGGGACAGCGGGAAGGTCATGTCCGGCGAGTCCGTCCTCGTGTCCTACGGAGGTCCCGCGCTCGCGCCAAGGACGCGCTACCACTGGTCCGTTCGCGTGTGGGACGACGACGGCCGGGTCTCCGGCTGGAGCGCGCCCTCGTGGTGGGAGACCGGACTCATGACGGGCGGGGAGTGGACCGCCGAGTGGATCTCCGCGCCGGCCGGCCTCGTCGACGCGCCGTCCTTCGAGGGCGGTTCGTGGATCTGGTTCCCCGAGGGCGATCCGACGAGCAGTGTGCCGGCGGCCACCCGCTGGTTCCGGCGGACCGTCCGACTCCCCGACGGGATCACGTCGGCCACGCTCGCGATCACCGTCGACAACGTGTACGCCGTCTCCCTCAACGGGGTCGAGGTGGCCCACACCGACCTCGACACGGACAACGAGGACTGGAAACGCCCGGCCGTGGTCGACGTACTGGACCGGGTGCGGGCGGGCGACAACGTTATCGCCGTCGCCGCGACCAACGCGACCGAAGGCCCGGCGGGGCTCGTCGCCGTCCTCGTGGTCCGTACCGCGACCGGTGAGCAGAAGATGTTCACCGACGGCTCCTGGAAAGCCACGGATCATGAACCCCCGGCGGGCTGGCGGGACTTGGGGTTCGACGACGGGGGCTGGCCGGCGGCGAGAGTGGCCGCCGCGTGGGGCGCCGGACCGTGGGGACGGGTCGTTCCGGTGTCGTACGCCGTGACCCAGCTGCGGCACGAGTTCCGGCTGCCGCGCCGGAAGGTGGCACGCGCGCGGCTGTACGCCACGGCGCTCGGTCTGTACGAGGCCCACCTCAACGGCAGCCGGGTGGGCCGCGACGAACTCGCCCCCGGCTGGACGGACTACCGCACCCGTGTGCAGTACCAGGCGCACGACGTCACCGAGTTGCTGCGGCCCGGCGCCAACGCGATCGGGGCGTATCTGGCACCCGGCTGGTACGCGGGCAACGTGGGCATGTTCGGGCCCGGGCAGTACGGCCAAGTACCGGCGCTGCTCGCGCAGTTGGAGGTGGAGTACGCGGACGGGACGAGGGAGCGCATCACCTCGGGCGGCGACTGGCGGGCCGCCGCCGGGCCGATCGTCGCCGCCGACCTGCTCAACGGCGAGACGTACGACGCGCGCAAGGAGACCCCCGGCTGGGCCGCGCCCGGCTTCGACGACACGGGCTGGCTCGGCGTACGGGGCAGGGGCGGCGCCGGTGCCTTCGGGCCCGGCCTGATCGTCGCGCAGGTGGACGCCCCGGTACGGGTCGAGCAGGAGCTGACGCCGAAGGCGATCACCCAACCCAGGCCCGGCGTCCACGTGTTCGACCTCGGCCAGAACATGGTCGGCTCGGTGCGGCTGCGGGTGTCCGGCGCCGCGGGCGGGACCGTCCGGCTCAGACACGCCGAGGTGCTCAACCCCGACGGCACGATCTACACCGCGAACCTGCGGACCGCGGCGGCCACCGACACGTACACCCTCAAGGGCGGCGGGAAGGAGGAGGTCTACGAACCCCGGTTCACCTTCCACGGGTTCCGCTACGTCGAGGTGACCGGATTCCCGGGCACGCCGACCGCGAAGGCCGTCACCGGGCGGGTCATGCACACGTCCGCCCCCTTCACGCTGGACTTCGAGACCGACGTACCGATGCTCAACCAGCTGCACCACAACATCACTTGGGGACAGCGCGGCAACTTCCTGTCCGTGCCGACCGACACGCCCGCGCGCGACGAGCGGCTCGGCTGGACGGGAGACATCAACGTCTTCGCGCCCACGGCCGCCTACACGATGGAATCGGCCCGTTTCCTGTCCAAGTGGCTTGTCGATCTGCGGGATTCACGGACCTCGGAGGGCGCGTTCACGGACGTGGCGCCGGTGGTCGGCGCGCTCGGCAGCGGCACCGCGGGCTGGGGCGACGCGGGCGTCACCGTCCCCTGGGCCCTCTACCAGGCGTACGGCGACAAGCAGGTCCTGCGGGACGCGTGGCCGTCGGTCAAGACCTGGCTGACGTACCTGGAGCGCAACAGCGCTCAACTGCTGCGCCCGGCACAGGGATACGGCGACTGGCTGAACGTCGAGGACGAGACGCCGAAGGACGTCGTCGCCACCGCGTACTTCGCGCACAGCGCCGACCTCGCCGCCCGGATGGCCGGGGAGCTCGGCGAGGACGCGGACGCGGGCCTGTACCGCGGTCTGTTCGGGCGCATCCGGACGGCCTTCCAGAACGCCTACGTCGCCGCCGACGGCCGGATCAAGGGCGATACGCAGACGGCGTACGTCCTGGCGCTGTCGATGGACCTGCTGCCGGACGCGGCGCGGGGGCCCGCGGCGGACCGGCTGGTGGCGCTGATCGAGGCCAAGGACTGGCACCTGTCGACCGGTTTCCTCGGCACTCCCCGACTGCTGCCCGTCCTCACCGACACGGGTCACACCGACGTCGCCTACCGCCTCCTGCTGCAACGCACCTTCCCCAGCTGGGGATATCCGATTGACCGGGGCTCCACCACGATGTGGGAACGCTGGGACTCCATCCGGCCCGACGGCAGCTTCCAGGACGCGGGCATGAACTCCTTCAACCACTACGCCTACGGCTCGGTGGGGGAATGGATGTACACGAACATCGCCGGTATCTCGACGGGCGGGCCCGGCTACCGCGAGATCGTCGTCCGGCCCCGCCCGGGCAAGGACGTCACCTCCGCCCGCGCCGAGTTCACCTCGCTCTACGGCCCGGTCGCCACGCGGTGGCGCCTGAAGGGCGGCCGTTTCACCCTGACCTGCGAGGTGCCGCCCAACACGACCGCGGAGGTGTGGGTGCCCGCGTCCGGCCCGGCGGCGGTCGGACACACGCACGGGACGTTCCTGCGGCAGGAGGAGGGCTGCGCGGTCTACCGGGTCGGTTCCGGTACCCACCGCTTCACCACCTGACGAACGTCCGGTACCCACCGCTCGCCGCCCGCCGATCGTCCGTGAATCACCCCGGATTTGTCCTTGATCGGTAACGGACGCATCCCTTCGCCGCCGCTTCTCGTCCTGCCAGTTGGTCGTTGGGTGACCAGGGATTCGGCGAGGAACTGCGGGAGAGCGGGGCGGACATGGCGCGGCACGGCGGCGGGCACGGGTGGTACGGCAAGGTGTTCGGCGCGGCGCTCGGGGTGGCGCTGCTCGCCGCCGGCGCCTCGACCTGGACCGCGCAGGCCGGTGCCCCGTCGCCGAAGGCCGCCGCGTCGGCGCCTTCGGCGGCGGGCGGCCACGTCGAGCGCGTCGCCGTGACCATCGCGCACGCCTCGGACAAGGGGACGCGCGGCGTCAACATCACCATCGACGACGGCCCCGACCCCGAGTGGACCCCTCAAGTCCTCGACGTACTGAAGGAGTTCGGGGTCAAGGCGACGTTCTGCATGGTGGGGACGCAGGCGCAGGCCCACCCCGACCTCGTGAAGCAGGTCGTCGCCGCCGGGCATCGCCTGTGCGACCACTCGGTGTCGCACGACACCACGATGGACAAGAAGTCCCAGGCCTACCAGTCGCAGCAGATCCTCGACGCCGAGCGCATGATCACCGAGGCGTCCGGGGGCGTCCGGCCGATGTACTACCGGGCGCCCGGCGGGGCCTTCACCCCCTACAGCCGCAAGCTCGCCGCCTCCCACGGCATGCGCCCGCTGGGCTGGAACGTGGACACCAAGGACTTCGAGCAGCCCGGCACGGACGCCATCGTCGCCACCGTGCAGCGGGAGTTGCCGAACGGTCCGACCCTGCTCTTCCACGACGCCGGCGGGGACCGCTCCCAGACCGTCGAGGCCCTGCGCCGGATCCTGCCCCAACTCAAGCAGCAGGGATACGAGTTCGGCTTCCCGGTGTGCTGAGACCCGGCCCCGCCCCGGCCCAGGCCCCGCTCTCGTCTCCGGCCCCGTCCACGCCAACCGTGTGACGGGGCTCACTTCGTAGGGAAAACCCGCGGACCGCGTCCCGCGTCTAGCCGGTGTGAGATCAGTCAGGAAGGCACCCGGCGAGCCGGACGAGGAACGTCTCGTCCGGCTGGTCGCCAAGGGTGACCGCGCGGCGTTCGAGGAGCTGTACCGGCGTACCGCGCCGTGGCTCGCGGTGCGGCTGCGCCGGCGCTGCGGCGACGAGCAGATCGTCGCCGAGGTGATGCAGGAGACGTATCTGGCGGTGTGGCGCGCGGCCGGCGCGTTCGCGGGCGCCTCGGTGGGCGGGACGGCCGTCGGCTGGCTGTGGACGATCGCCGCACGCCGGCTCGTCGACGCCTTCCGGCGCAGGGCCCACCACGCCGAGCCGCCCCTGGCCGCCGCTCCCGCCGACGCGGCGCCCGCCGCCGAGGAGGAGGCGCTCGCGGCGACCGTCGGCGGAGACGTCGGTGACGCGCTGCGCCGCCTCGCGCCGGAGTTGCGGCAGGTACTACAGGCCATGGTCCTCGACGGGCTCTCCGTCCGGGAGACCTCCGTCCTGCTCGGGCTGCCCGAAGGCACGGTCAAGACCCGTGCGCGCCGGGCCCGGATCGCGATGCGGAGGGCGCTGACATGAGGGCGGAGGGCGCTGACATGGACGGGGAACACGCGTCGACGCGGATCATCGACGGTTACGCACGCGGCGGCACGGACCTCGCCGCCGACGAAGTATGGGCCGTGGAAGCCCACTTGGAGGCGTGCCGGGTCTGCCGGGACCGGCTCTCGGCGGCCGTCACCGCGCACGCGCCCGCCGTGGCCGCGCTCGTCGGCACCGTCTGGTCCGGCCTCGAACCCCGGCTCGCCGCCACCACCCCGGTACCGCGCCGCCGGTATCGGTCGGTACGGCTGTCGAGTTGGCTGACGCCCACGATGGTGCCGTGGCTGGCCATGGTCGTGAGCGTCACCCTGCTCGCGCTCCTGCTCGACGTGGTCGGCGGCGGTTTCGGCCTCGGCTCCGGACCCCGCGATGTGTCGCTGGTGCTGCTGCTCGCCCCGATCCTGCCGGTGCTCGGCGTCGCGGCCTCCTGGTCGCAAGGGCTCGATCCCGCCTACGAGTTGACGGCGTCGGTGCCCAGGGCCGGGCTCCATCTCGTGCTGCGGCGTACGGCCTCCGTGCTCGCCGTGGTCGTGCCGGCGCTGCTGGTCGCCGGCTGGGCGACGGGGGTGCCGGGCGTGACGGCCGCGCAGTGGCTGCTGCCCTGTCTGGCCTTCACCTCGACGACCCTGGCGCTCGGCGGTGTCGTCGGGGTGACCCGGGCCGCCGTCGCGGTGGTGGTCGTATGGGCCGCCGTCGTCGTGACACCGACCGTGGCCGCGAGCCGGGCGACCTTCGCGCTGCAGACGGGCGGTCTGCCGGTGTGGGGGCTGGTCCTCACGCTCGGCGTGGGTGTCGTGATCGCCCGCAGGGGTGCGTACTCCGTGCTGGGGGCGCATCGATGACGACCGAGACACCCGTCGGACAACCCACCACGAAGACAAGTGAAAGGAGCGCCCCATGATGCCCGCGGTGAGCGCGGCCGACATCGCGCCGACGCCCTACGCCTGGCAGATCCGGGCCACCGGACTGAAGGTCAGGGTCGGCCGGAAGCGGATGGCCGTCGACGGGCTCGACCTGTCGCTCGGCACCGGTGTGCACGGTGTCCTCGGGCCCAACGGGGCCGGCAAGACCACCCTCATCAGGGCGCTGGCCACCGTGCTGCGCCCCGCCGAGGGCACCCTCGAACTGCTCGGCGAGTCCGCCGGCGGCATGGGCGAACACCGGGCCGTGCGTCGCCGGATCGGCTATCTGCCGCAGGAGTTCGGCTACTACAAGCGGTTCACCGTGCGCGAGTTCGTCGAGTACATGGCGTGGCTGAAGGAGGTGCCGAAGGCCGACATCCCCGGGGCGGTGCAGCGTGCCGTGGAGCGGGTGGGCCTCGCGGACCGCGCCGACGAGCGGATGAAGGCGCTGTCCGGCGGCATGGTGCGCAGGGTCGGCATCGCCCAGGCCATCGTCAACGATCCGGCGATCCTGCTCCTCGACGAACCGACGGCCGGCCTGGACCCGGCCCAACGGCTGCGTTTCCGCGAGCTGTTGCAGGAGCTGGGCGCGGACACCTGCGTGGTCGTCTCGACCCACCTCGTCGAGGACGTCGCCGCCGCCTGCACCGACGTGGTGCTCTTCGCCGAGGGCCGGCTGGTCTTCCAGGGCACCCCGGACGAACTGGCCGCCGCGGGCGGTCCCGAGCACGTGGGCGACAGCCCGCTGGAGCGCGGCTACTCGGCGCTGCTCCAGAACCCCGAGCGGGAGAGGGGTTCCTGGTGAACGCCCGTGTCCCGCGCCTCGACGTCGACTTCCGTGTCCTGCGTACCGAGTTGAGACGTTCCGTCGCCCCATGGGCCGGCGGCGTGGTCCTGACGAGCGCGCTCGCGTTCCTGTACCTGCTGGGCAACGCCTCGTGGTGGAACGGCACCACCGCGTGGACGGCCCAGTGGACGTCTCTGGCGATGTGGACCCGCAGCCTGCTGTTCTACCTGTGGCCGCTCGCCGTGGGGTTCGGCGCCCTCCAGGGTCTGCGCGACCACCGCTCGAAGATGATCGAGCTGCTGACCAGCACACCGCGCCCCGCCCGGCATCGCGCGGCCGTGCCGGCGGGCGCCACGGCGATCACGCTGACCTCGGCCTTCGCGCTCCTCGTCCTCGTGGGCGGCGTCCAAGTGCCCGCCCACACCGACTACTTGCACTTCGGCTGGCTGCCGATCTCCCTGATCGGCGCGCTCTTCCTCGTCGCGGGGGCCCTGTTGGGCATGGGCGCCGGACGGGCCCTGCCCTCCGCGCTCACCCCGCCCCTGCTGGCCGTCGGTGCCTTCGTGTTCACCGCCCTCATGCACATGTCCCTGGGCCGGACGAGCACGATCGATCCGGCGACGGGGTTCGACAGCACGCAGCCGAAACGCGTCTCCCTCCTCTCACCGGAGGTCGAGGAGGTGCACAACGTCCTCGTCACGGTCTCCACCCCCGTGCACGTCGGCCAGACGATCTGGCTCCTCGGCATGGCCGTGACCGGCTTCGCGCTGCTGGTCGCCGCGACCCCGCGCACCCGGCTGCTCGCCCTGACACCCGTCGTCGCGGGCGCGGTGCTCGCCCTGCTCGTCCTGCCCTCCGACCCACGCCGGATGTACGTCGTCGACAGGGCCGCCGCCGAGTCGGTGTGCGACGGCCCGGTGTGCGTGGCCAGGGCGCACCAGGACCGGCTGGCCGGCCTGGCGGCTCCCGGCAAGGAGGCGCTGCGCCTGCTGCACGGCGCGCTGGGTGACCGGGCGCCGGTCGCGGTCCGCGAGAACACCGCCGTACTGCCGTACGGGTCGACGCCACGGTGGTCCCGTACGACCGTGCTCTTCGGCTTCGACGACGCCGTCGTCGCCGACGCGAAGGGCGAGGAGCTGACCCGGGCCCTGCTCGCCAAGGGGCTGGCGCCGGACTGCACCCCCGTCGGCTGGAGCGGCTTCGGGAGCGCCGACTACGCGCAGACCGTCGCGGTGGCCTGGATCCTCGGGGAGCTGAGGCCGCTGCCCGGCACGTCGGCGAGCATGCGTCGCGAGGTCGAGGCCGAGACGCGCCCGGTGTGGAAGAAGCTCAAGGCGCTGCCGTGGTCCGAGCAGCTCGCGCGGATCAACGCGATGCGCGCGACCGCGCTGTCCTGCGAGGGCGACCCGTTCGAGGTGCTGTCCGGCGGCACGGCCCGGTGAGGCGCGCTCCCGCGAGACGGCCGGCATCGGCACGGCTCCCGTCCAGATGGCCGCCGTTGAGATGGCTGACGCTGTACGCCCGCTCGCGTCAGGTCCCCGCGTCGCTCGCCGCCGTGGTGACCGGCACGGTGGTGATCTGGGCGCTCGCCCCGGACGGCGGCCGGGCGCCCGGTGATCCGCGGCTGCCCGTGCTCGTGCTCGCCATGGGCACGATGGCCGCCTCGATCGGGCTCGGTGGACAGGACCTCGCGCTGGACCGGACGGCCGCGATCCGCTGGGTGCCGCGCAGAGCGGCGCACGTACTGCTCGCCGGGACGGTCGTCGCCGCGGTGCTGCTGGCGGTGCAGGCGATGGGCGCGCCCCTGGCCGGTGCCGGGTTCGTCGTCCGGGACAGCGCGGGCCTGACCGGACTGGCCGCCCTGGGCGCGGCGCTGTCGGGCGGCCGGTACGCGTGGACGCCGCCGTTCGCCTGGCTCTCCCTGTCGTTCGTCGCCCCGCCCGCCACGAGTACGCCGACGCGGGTGACGTCCTGGCTGCTGCTGCCGCCCGGCACCCCGGCGGCCGGCTGGACGGCCCTGCTCCTCCTGGCGGGCGGCACGACCGCCTACGCCCTGGCGGGACCGAGGCGGTAGGCGGCGCGACCCGTCAACTCGTGGGCACCGGGCGGTCGTAGACGTTGTCCGGGGTGACGATCTCGGTGACCGCGCGGGCGACCAGGGAGGACGGCTCCTGGCCGCCGGAGGTGATGTCGGTGTTGAGCAGGACGACCAACGTCGCCTTCCGCGAGGGGAGATAGACGGTCACGCTCTCGTAGCCCGGGATGGAGCCGTTGTGCCCGATCCAGCCGCCGCTGTCGAAGATGCCGAGGCCGTAGCCGAGCCCGGGGAATCCGGTCGGCAGGGTCTTCAGGCGCTGCTTCTGGGTCTCCGGGCTGAGCAGCGTGCCGGTGGCGACGATCTTCGCCCAGCGGTGCAGGTCGTGCAGGTTCGAGATCATCGCGCCGGCCGACCAGGCCCAACTCGGGTTCCAGTCCGTGGAGTCGACGACCTCGCCGCTCAGCGTCTGGTTGGTGTAGCCGCGGGGATGCGGCTCGGGGAACTCACGGACGTTCGGGCCGTCGGGGAACAGCGTGTGGTCGAGGTCGGCCGGGCGCAGCACCCGCCGGTCGATGACGTCGGCGACGTGGTGTCCCGTGACCTTCTCGATCACCAGGCCGAGCAGCACCAGGTTGCTGTTGTTGTAGACGAACACCTTGCCCGGCGCGGAGGTGTTGCGGTGCTTGAAGCCGTACGCGAGCAGCTCGTCCGGGGTGAACGAACGGGTCGGGTCGCTCAGCAGGTCGTGCACGAAGTCGGGGTCGGAGCTGTACGGGAACAGTCCGCTGCGCATCTCGGCCAGGTGGCGCAGGGTGATGCGGCGGCCGTTCGGCACGCCGTGGACGTAGCGGTCGATCGGGTCGTCGAGGCGGATCCGCCCGTCGTCGACGAGCTGGAGCAGCGCGGTGACCGTGAAGGTCTTGGTCTCACTGCCGATCCGCAGGTACATGTCGGGGCTCATCGGCGCGCCGGTGGCCTTGTCGGCGACGCCGGTCGAGCGGACGTAGCACCCCTTGCCCGGCATCCACAGGCCGACGGTGACGCCGGGGATGCCGGCCTGTCGGCGGACGTCCGCGACGGCCTTGTCCAGCCGGGCGGTCAGGTCATGGCCGAGGCCGCCCGACGGGCACTCGTCATGGTCGTGCCGGTCCGCAGCCACAGGGTCAACGGTAGCCGTGGGGGTGGCGGCGGTGGCGGAGACCGCCGTCATCGGGGTCAGTACGGACGCCACCAGCAGCACAGCTGCGAACAGGCGGCGGGAGGGAGTACGTCGCATGTGGGGGTGCTTCTTCCGATCGGGGCTGAGGGTGTCACGCCACCATCCGGAGTCCGCCGCGAGGCCCTCCCGCCGTGCGCGCCCCTTGGAGTCCACTCGATCGGACCGGCGTTCGGCCGTACCACACGGGTTCAGGTTTGATCCGGCCGGCGGGCGGGGTCGCGGCGGTACAGCAGGCTGTACGACGGACCGGCCCGCAAGCTGGATCGATCACCGTGCGGCTGCTTCCTAGGTTGGTGAGCACACCGGAGGCCCGGTGCACCCGATCGCCAACTCCCCGGGAGACAGCCCATGATGACGATCCGTCACCTCACCGCCGCAGCCGCGCTGGCCGCCCTCGGGCTCGGTCTCGTGACGCCCGCGGCGAGCGCCACGAACGCCACGGAGTCCCGCCGCTCCACCCTCCAGCGGAGCGTGGACGCCATCCAGAAGACGGGGACCGTGGCCGTCCTGGCCCAGTCGACGGGTCCGGACGGACGGCGGTACGCCACCGCCGGGGTGTCCGACACCGCCACGGGGCGAGCGGCACGCGCCACGGACCGGTTCCGGATCGCCAGCTCCACCAAGACCTTCGTCTCCACGGTGCTGCTGCAACTGGTCGGCGAGGGGCGGGTGTCGCTGGACGACACCGTCGAACACTGGCTGCCCGGCCTGGTGGACGGCAACGGCAACGACGGAAACGCCATCACCGTAAGGCAGTTGCTCAACCACACCAGCGGGCTGTTCAACTACACCGCCGACTTCCCCGAGATCGCGAGCGTCGACGGTTTCGAGGCTGACCGTTACACCACCTGGACCCCGCGCCAGTTGGTCGGGATCGCGATGCGGCACGCGCCGGACTTCGCGCCCGGCACCCAGTGGGAGTACTCGAACACCAACTACATCGTCGCCGGGATGATCATCCAGAAGGCCACCGGGCACACCTGGCAGCAGGAGGTGACCCGGCGCGTCATCCGTCCGCTGGGCCTGCGCGACACCTCGGCCCCCGACACCGCCGCCCGCATCCCCGGCCGACACCTGCACGGCTACTCCGACTTCGGCGACAGCGGGCCCACCATCGACGTCACCGACCTCAACCCGACGGCCGCCGGAGCGGCCGGCGCCATGATCAGCACGACCGGCGACCTGACCCGCTTCTTCTCGGCGCTCCTGGGCGGCAGGCTGCTGCGCCCGGCCCAGCTCGCCGAGATGAAGACGACGGTACGGGCCGCCTCCCTCGACCCCGTCTGGCCCGGCGCCCGCTACGGCCTGGGCCTGATGGAGATCCCGCTGACCTGCGGCGGCGTCTACTACAGCCACGCCGGCGACCTCATGGGCTACACCACCCGCGACGGAGTCACCGCCGACGGCCGCCACACCGTCGTCCTGGAGGCGACCGGCGACGGCGCGCCCGACCTGTCCACGGAGCTGGCGCAGAACGCGCTGATCGACACGGAACTGTGCGGCGCCACGAAGAAGTAGCTGTTCTACGGCGTGCTCTGGACGTCCTCGTGCAGGTGGACCACGAGCCACTGCCCGCCGGAGTCGGCCCGCCGGAGTATCGCCGTGTTGCGGGCCAGGTCCGGTGGGGCCGCACGGTAGTGGACCCGCAGCCAGTAGCGGGCCACGGCCAGGTCACCGAAGACGTCGACGACTTGGCCGTACGCCGTGAGGCCGGTCTCGGCGGGTGCGCCGTCGGCTGTCGGACGGCCGTCCCGGACGCGGTCCAACTCGCCCTTGCCGCAGAGGAGTTCGGGGGTCGCCGAGTCCCAGACGGTGGCCTCGGGGTCGAGGTAGGAGTCGATGCGCTCGCGGTCGCCCGCGGTGTAGCCCTCGTACATGCCGGTGATCACCGCCCACACCTCGGCCAGATCGGCGGGCGCGCCACCCGGGCGGGCACCACCGCCGGGTGCGGGGGTGGCGGAACGGGACGGAGAAGCGGGCATGGCGGGGTCCTTGCGTGGGTGCGGGCGGTGAGCGACGGGACGCGGGTGGGGCTCGGGTCAGGGGAGGACGACCAGGTCCCGGGGTGTGCGGTTGAGGCGCTCGCCGCCGTCCTCCGTGCAGATCACGATGTCCTCGATCCGTGCCCCGTACCGGCCGGGCAGATAGATGCCGGGTTCGACGGAGAAGGCCATGCCCGGCGCCAGCGGGAGCGGGTTGCCGGTCACGATGTAGGGCTCCTCGTGGGTGTCGAGGCCGATGCCGTGTCCGGTGCGGTGGACGAAGTGCGGCCCGTGCCCGGCGTCGGTGATGATGTCCCGCCCCACGGCGTCGAGTTGACTCGCGCTGATGCCCGGCCGGACGGCGTCGGTCTGGGCGCGCTGGGCGCTGAGCAGCACGTCGTAGAGGCGGCGGAACTCGGCGGGCGGCTCGCCCACCGCGTACACCCGGGTGGAGTCGGAGCAGTAACCGTCCTTGGTCGTACCGCCGATGTCGACCACCACGGGGTCCCCGGCCCTGATCACGCGGTCGGAGACCTCGTGGTGCGGGCTGGCGCTGTTGGGGCCGGAGCCGACGATGACGAAGTCGACCCGGACGTGCCCCTCGTCGAGCATCGCGTCCCCGATGTCCCGGCCGACCTCGCGTTCGGTGCGTCCGGCCCGCAGCCACTCGCCCATGCGGGCGTGCACCCGGTCGATGGCGGCCCCGGCCCGGCGCAGGGCGGCCTCCTCCTGCGAGGTCTTGCGCATCCGCAGCCCGTTGAGCACTCGTCCGGCCAACTCCTGCTCGGCGCCCGGCAGTACGGCACGGAAGGCGAGGGTCTTCTCCGCCCACATGTGGTTGTCGACGCCGATCCGGGCCGTGCGGGCGGGCAGCCGGGCCGCGACCAGGGCGTAGGGGTCCTCGGTCTCCTGCCAGCCGGTGATCTCGATGCCCAGGTCCGCGGCCGGGGACGCCTGCGCGGCGGGTTCCTCCAGGGCCGGGACGAGGAGGAAGGGGTCGCCGTCGGCCGGCAGCACCAGGCAGGTCAGCCGCTCCAGCGGCAGGGCGTCGTAGCCGGTCAGGTAGCGCAGGTCGGCGCCGGGCGAGATCAGCAGGGCGTCCAGACCGGCCCGGGCCGTGGCCTCCCGGGCGCTGTGGAGGCGATCGGCCGGATACAGGTCGGCGAGCTGTCCGTCGTCAGGCATCGGTCCTCCGTGAGGGTCGTGAGAGATCGTGAGAGGTCGTGAGGGATCGTGAAAGGTGTCCGTGCGGCCGGACCGTTCGGTCCGGACCGGGTCAGGCCGCGTACAGCCGGCACGCCACGCCCCCGGCGATCAGCTGCGGTTCCTCCCGGTCGCAGCCGTCGAAGGCCTGCGGGCAGCGGGGGTGGAAGCGGCAGCCGGTGGGCGGTTCGGCCGGGTCGGGCACGTCGCCGGGGAGTTCGGCGGGCAGCACGCCCGCCCCGTCGGGCTTGGGTACGGCGGCCAGCAGGGCCTGCGTGTAGGGGTGCCGTGGTGCGGCCCAGACCTCGGCGGTGGGGCCGGTCTCCACGATCCGCCCGAGGTACATCACGGCGATCCGGTCGGCGATCAGCCGGACGACGGACAGGTCGTGGCTGATGAACAGCAGCCCGGCGCCCGACTCGACGGCCAACGACCGCATCAGCGTGGCCACTTGGAGCTGCGCGGAGGCGTCGAGCGCGGAGATCGGCTCGTCGCCGACCAGCAGCCGGGGGCGGGCGGCGAGCGCGCGGGCGATGGCGATGCGCTGGCGCTGGCCGCCGGAGAACTCCTGCGGATAGCGCCCGGCGGCGTCCGCCGACAGCCCCACCCGCTCCAACAGGTCCTCCGGGGTGGCGCCTTCGGCCGCCTCGCCCCGCCCTGCCACCGTGCGGATGCCGTCGGAGAGCTGCGCGCCCACCCGGCGCCGGGGGTTGAGGGAGCCGTACGGGTCCTGGAAGACCATCTGGACACCGGTCAGGGCCGGTTCGCGCCGGCGCACCCGCAACGGGCGTACCGGCGTGCCGTCGTAGACGATCCGCCCCTCCGCCGGTGGGACGAGCCCGCAGACCGCGCGGGCCAGCGTCGACTTCCCGCAGCCCGACTCGCCCACCAGGCCGACGACTTCACCGGCCCGCACCTGGAGGCTGACCCCGGCGACGGCGCGGGTGGGCGGTGCGCCCGGCCGGTGGTACTGGACGACGAGGTCGTCGACGGAGAGGAGAGGGGCCGTGGGGTCGGGGGTCATGCGGTGCTCCTTCCGGGGAGCGCGTCCAGGAGCGTACGGGTGTACTCGTGCCGCGGCTCGGTGAGGACCTGGCCGCGCGCACCCGTCTCCACGACCAGGCCGTGGCGCATCACGCTCACCTCGTCGGCGATCGCGGACATCACGCCCAGGTCGTGGGTGACCAGCAGGACGGCGAGGCCGAGGTCGTCGCAGAGGCCGCGCAGCAGCCGCAGCACACCGGCCTGCACGGTCACGTCGAGGGCGGTGGTCGGCTCGTCGGCGATCAGCACCTTCGGCTCGCAGGCCAGCGCGATGGCGATGGCGATGCGCTGGCGCATGCCGCCGGAGAACTGGTGGGGGTAACGCCCCAGCGCTTCAAGGGGGTTGGGGATACGGACCTGCGTGAGCAGGTCGGCGGCCCGCTCCTTCGCGGCCTTGCGGTCCAGCTTGAGGTGGTGGCGCAGATGGTCGGTGAGCTGGTGTCCGATGCCGAGCATGGGGTGCAGGCTGGTGGACGGGTCCTGGAACACCATGCTCACCGATCGCCCGCGCAGGGCGGCGAGTTGGCGGGGCGGAAGGGTGAGCAGGTCGGTGCCCTCCAGCTCGATCCGGCCGCCGGTGCGCGAGCCGGGCGGCAGCAGACCGAGCGCGGCGAGACCGGTCATGGTCTTGCCCGAGCCGCTCTCCCCCGCGAGCCCGTGCACGCGCCCCGGCCGCAGCGCGAGGTCGACGCCGCCGAGGATGCGTCGGCCGCCCAGGTCGAGGGTGAGGCCGCTGATCTCCAGCACGTTGCCGTCGGTCATGCGACCCGCTCCTTCTCCGCGCCGATCGTGCGGGCGGTGCCGGGGTCGAGGGCGTCCCGGAGCGTGTCGCCCAGGAAGTTGAAGGCGAGGACGACGGTGAGGATGGCCAGGCCCGGGAAGACCCCGATCCACCACTTGTCGAACTGCTGGGTGCCGTCCGCCACCATCGCGCCCCACTCGGCCGTCGGCGGCTTGGCGCCGAGCCCGAGGAAGGACAGCCCGGACAGCAGCAGCGTCGCCGTGCCGATGTCGAGGGTGGCCAGGACGAGCAACGGGCCGAGCACGTTGGGCAGGATGTCGACGCGCAGGGACCGCCAGGCGGAGAAGCCCAACAGCCGTCCACTGAGCACGAATTCACGGTTCCTGAGACCCATGACCAGGCCCCGGGTGACGCGTGCGTACGACGGCCAGGACACCACCAGGACGGCCAGCACCGCGTTCTGGAGGCTGGCGCCGAGCGCGGCGGCGACCACCATCGCGAGGATGACGGTGGGGAAGGCGAACACGAGGTCCGCGATCCGCATCACGGTCTCGTCCACCCACCGCCCGAAGAACCCGGCGCAGGCTCCCAACACCCCGCCGACCAGCAGCGACATGGCCACCAGCAGCAGGGCGAGCGGGATGGAGACCCGGGCCCCGTACAGCACCCGGCTCAGCACGTCCCGGCCCAACTCGTCGGTGCCGAACCAGTGTCCGGAGCCGGGGGACGCCAGCCGGGGCAGGTTCTGCGCGAGGGGGTCGTGCGGGGCGAGCAGCGGGGCGGCGACCACGATGACCAGCCAGACCACGGCGACCAGACCGCCGGTGACGGCGAGCGGCCGGCGCCAGGCGGGTGGCAGCCGCCGGAGCAGGGAGAACTTCGCTCCCCTTTCAGGACTGCGTTTCACTGCACCCTCACCCTCGGGTCGATCACGCCGTACAACACGTCCACGGCGAGGTTGACGGTCAGGTACACCAGGCCGACGACCAGGCCCACGCCCATCACGGCGGGCAGGTCGAGGGTGGTCGCGCTGCGGTAGGCGTAGGCGCCCAGGCCCGGCCAGGCGAAGATCGACTCCACCAGGACCGTGCCCGACAGCAGCGCCCCGAAGGCCAGTCCGGCGACCGTGATGACCGGCACGAGGGCCGCCCGGAGCACGTACTGGAAGAGAACCGTGCGGCCGGGCAGGCCCTTGGCGCGGGCCGCGCGCACGTAGTCCTGGTTGAGCACCTCCAGGACGGCGGAGCGGGTGAAGCGGGTGAGCAGGCCGACGGTGTACGCCGTCAACACCAGGGCGGGCAGGGCGAGATGGCCCACCGCGCTCCAGAACACCGGCCACTGTCCGGCGAGTACGGCGTCGACCGTGTAGAGGCCGGTGACGTGCGGCGGGGCGGTCATGCCGGGGTCGAGGCGGCCGCTGCCCGGGGCCCAGCCGAGCCGGTAGAAGAAGACGTAGAAGGCGAGCAGCGCCAGCCAGAAGGTCGGCACCGACACCCCCAACAGGCTGACCACCCGCAGGAGTTGGTCGGTGAAGCGGTCCCGGCGCAGGGCCGCGACGACACCGAACGCCACGCCCACGACCAGCGAGACCACGATCGCGGCCCCGGCGAGTTCCAGGGTGGCGGGGACGGCCGTCGACAGGTCGTCGAGGACCGGCTGGTGACTCTGCTGGGACTCGCCGAGGTCGCCCTGGAGCAGGTTGCCGAGGTAGGTGACGTACTGGACGGGCAGCGGCTTGTCGAGGCCGTTCGCGTGCCGCCACTGGGCGACGATCGCCGGGTCGCCGATCGCCCGCTGCCCCAGGTTGGCCGCCGCCGGGTCGCCGGGGACGAGGTTGGTGAGGACGAACGTCACCAGGGTCACGCCGAGGGCGAGCAGGACGGCGGTGGCGGTGCGGCGGAGCAGGAAACGGGCGAGGGGGTGGCGGGCGAGGAGCCGACGGCGGGCGACCGGCCGGCCGACGGGAGGGCGGTCGTCGGGAAGACGGTCGCCGTCACCGCCTTCCACGCCACCGGCGCCACCCGCGACTTTCCCGCCCGCTCCCTTACTTGGCGCCCAGCGCGGCGACATCGATCGTCCATACGGGGTTGTAGGCGACGCCGGTGACGGACGCGGCGGAGACGGTGTTGCGGCTCGGCTGCATCAGCGGGATGAAGGGCCCGGAGGCGTTCAGCCGGGTCTGGATCTGCTCGTACAGCGCCTTGCGGGCGTCGTCGCCGATCGTGGTCGCGGCCTTGTCGCCGAGCGCGGTGAGGGTGGGGTCGGCGCCGGCCTTCCAGCCCGCGCGCAGGCCCACCAGGTTGCCGGGCAGGAAGGCGAGGTAGTCGCTGGGGTCCGGGTAGTCCGGGCCCCAGTACCAGAGGCCCACCTGCTCCTTGGCGTTGCGGTAGTTGTCGAGTTCCGTGGTGGTCGGCGCGGGGGCCAGCGTGACGGTGATGCCGACCTCCTTCAGCTGGGCCTGGACCCGTTCGGCGAGGGTCTGGAGGGAGAGGCCGTCGACGGTCAGGTCGCTGGCGTAGCCGAGGGTCACGGACGGCTTGCTGATGCCGCTCGCCTTGAGGGCCGCCTGCGCGCCGGCCAGGTCCCGGCCGGCGGCCTGCGAGGCGGGCAGCGCGCCGAGGAACGTCGACGGGATGATCCCGGCGGACTGGACGGACCCCTTGCCGGCGAGCGAGAGCAGGCTCTTGTAGTCGATGCCCTTGCGCACCGCCTCGGCGAACTTCGCGTTGGCCGTCGTACTGCTGACCTTGGTGTTCTGGTTGAGCAGCAGGAAGATCACGTCGGAGGACGCGCCGCTGTCCACCGTGAGTCCGCCGGTCAGCCCGCTGACCTGGTCGGAGGTGAGGTCGAGGGCGATCTGGCTGTCGCCGCGCTGCACGTTCAGCTTCTGGGTGGGCGCCTGGACGTTGCGGAGGACGATCTTGTCGTAGGTCGGCTTGTCCGAGCCGGTGTACTTGGGGTTCTTCTCCAGGACGACCTGCGTGTTCGTGTTGAACGAGGTGAGCGTGTACGGGCCGGAGCCGGCCGACTTGGTGTTGAGGTACTTCTCCGCCGCGTCCGCCGAGGTCGCGCTTCCGCCGTGGGCCTGGACCGTCTTCTCGCTGAGGATGCCGAGCGCGGGGTTGGGGAGGATGAAGGGCAGCGCCGGGTTCGCCTTCTTCGACACCAGGGTGACGGTGGAGGCGTCGGTCTTGCTGACGGTGACGCCGTCGAGCAGGAAGGACGGGTTGCCCTTGAGCGCGATCACCCGGTTCAGCGAGAAGACCACGTCGTCGGCGGTGACCGCACTGCCGTCCGCGAACTTCGCGCCCGTCCGCAGGTGCAGGGTGAGCGTCTTGCCGTCGGTGGACAGTTCGTACGAGGACGCCAGGCCCGGCACCGGCTTGGTGACGTCGCCGCCCTTGAAGGTCAGCAGCGTCTCGTAGAGCGCCTTGTCCACGATCTGGCCGGTCGGCTCGAACTCACGGCCCGGGTCGGCGGTCTTCAGGTTGAACGACGTGTCGACGACCAGGGTCTTGCCGGCGGACGAGCCGGAGGCACTCGAACCGCCGGAGCATGCGCTCAGGGCGAGCGCCGCGACCGCGACGAGGGAGAGTGCCGCCGGGTAGGACCCGGCACTGAGTCTGGGCATGCGTGCCTCCGTGAGCAGGGCGGAGCGAGGGTTGCGCGAGGGGCGGAGCGGGGGTCGAGCCGGGGCGGAGCGGAAGAAGGCCTGGCGGGTACGGGCGGACGCCGGGAAGGGTCTGGACGATTCGCCGTTAGGGTGGGCCGAAAATAACCAGGACTCTCGGCCGACGGGACCAGCGCGAGACGAAATGTGACGGAGAGGCGCGAACATGGAAGATCTGTCGACCCCGGAGACCTCGGGCGAACGCCGATCTGGACGGATCGGCATCGGTCTTGCCCTGGATTCGGTGCATTTCAAGATCCTCGACGTCCTGCGTTCCCAGGGACGTATTTCCGTCGCCGCCCTCGCGGAGCGTGTCGGCGTCTCCCGCGCGAACGCCTACACCCGCCTCGAAGCCCTCCGCGCCGACGGCGTGATCAACGGCTTCAGCGCCCGCGTCGACCACACCCGGGTCGGTCTGGAGATCTGCGCGCTGATCTTCGTCACGGTCCGCCAGGAGCTGTGGAAACAGTTCCGCACCGCGCTGGCCCAGATGCCGGAGGTGGAGTACTGCGCCGTCACCACCGGCCAGCACGACGCCATGATCCAGATCCGGGTGGCCGACGTCACCGCCGTCCACCGCCTGGTCACCGACCGGCTCTCCACCATTCCCGCGGTCCGCGCGACGGAGACGGTGATCATCCTCGACGAGGTGCTGCGCCGGCCCTACGTCCTGCCGGCCGAGCCCCGCTCCCCCGAGTCCGCCGGTGTGACCTCCCAGGACGCCCCCGGTACGAGCCAGTTCGGCATGACCCGCTTCATCCGGGCGGCCGAGGGGCGGGCGGACCTGCAAAGGGCGTCCGAGCCGGAGGAGTGACTCCGGCTCGGACGCCCGTACCGCCTGATCAGTTCTTGATCAGTTATTGATCAGTTCTTGTCGGCCCCCACGGGCTCGGGGTCGGCCGGAGCCGCCGTCCGCTCCGCCGCCTGCCCGGTCGTGGTGCGCGGGGGCAGGGAGTCGCCCTCGATGTCGACGTTCGGGACGGCGCGGTCCAGCCACTTGGGCAGGGCCCACGCGTGGCGGCCGAGCAGGCTCAGCACCGCGGGGACGATCGTGAGGCGGACCACGAAGGCGTCGATGAGGACGCCGATGGTCAGCGCGAAGCCGATCGTCTTGACGGTCGGGTCGTGGTTGAAGATGAAGCCGCCGAAGACGGCCGCCATGATGAGCGCCGCCGCGGTGACGACCCGGCCGCTGCGCTCCACGCCGTGCTCGACCGCGGCCCGCGCGTCCCGGTGGTGGTGGAAGTGCTCCCGCATCCGGCTGACCAGGAACACCTCGTAGTCCATCGCGAGGCCGAACAGGACGCCGATCAGCAGGACCGGCACGAAGCACGCGATCGGGGCCGCCGCCGCGACCTGGAACAGTCCGGTGAGGTGGCCGTCCTGGAAGACCCACACGACCGCGCCGACGCTGGCCGCGATGGACAGCAGGAAGCCGAGAACGGCCTTGAGGGGCACCAGGATCGAGCGGAAGGCCAGCATCAGCAGGAGCAGCGCGAGCACCACGATGATCGTGACGAACAGCGGCAGCGCGGAGGCCAGCTTCGCCGACACGTCGATGCCGGCGGCGGTCGCGCCGGCGACGTAGGCCGTGCCGCCCGCGTCGGTCACCGGGGTCACGGCGTCGTCGCGCAGCCGGTGCACCAGGTCGGTGGTCCGCCGGTCGTCGGGGCCGGTCCTCGGCACGACGCCGAACACGGTGATCGCGCCGTCCGGGGTGGCGTTGGGCGGGGCCACGGTCGCGATGCCCGGGTCCTTGCCGACGGTGTCGGCGACCTTCTTGACGACCGTCTCGCGCTGCCCGGCCGGTACGTGCGTGCCGTCCACGACGACCACGAGGGTCGCGTTGAAGCCGGGACCGAAGCCCTTGGTGAGGAGTTCGTAGCTCTTGTGCTGGGTGCTGGCGGTGGGCTGGGTCTCGTTGCTGGGCAGTCCGAGGCGCAGTCCGGTGGCGGGCAGGGCGAGGGCGAGCAGACCGAGGACGCTCACGACCAGGACCGGAACGGGGAAGCGCGTCATGAGACGGCCCCAGGCCAGACCCCAGGAACCGGGCTTGCGCGCACGGGAGTTGCTCTTGTCGACGCTCTTGTCGCCGCCCTTGTCGGCTCCCTTGTCGGCTCCCTTGTCGGCGCTCTTGGGCCGCAGGCGCTCGCCGAGGAAGCCCAGCAGAGCCGGTACGAGGGTCAGGGCGACCAGGACCGCGAGGAGTACGGTCCCGGCGGCGGCCAGGCCCATCACGGTGAGGAAGGGGATGCCGGTCGTGGCGAGCGCGGCCAGCGCGATGATGACCGTGACGCCCGCGAAGGTCACGGCGCTGCCCGCGGTCCCGGTGGCGCGGCCGATCGAGTCGGACACGTCCTGCTCGGGATCGGCGAGCTGTTCGCGGTGGCGGGAGACGATGAACAGGGCGTAGTCGATGCCGACGGCCAGGCCGATCATCAGCGCGAGGACGGTCGCGGTGCTCGTCATCTGGATGTACCGGGACAGGAACTGGACGGTCATCACGCCGACCCCGACGCCTACGAGGGCGGTCACCAGGGGCAGTCCGGCCGCCACGAGCGAGCTGAGCGCGAGCGCGAGCACCACGAAGGCCACGACCACGCCGACCACCTCGGCGGGGCCGCCGACCTCGGCCGGCGGGGTGGACACGGTGCCGCCCAGTTCGACGTCCAGGCCGGCCTTCCTGGCCGGGTCGAGGGCGTCGTCGAGCCGGTCCTTGGCGGACTGGGGCACGCTGTTCGCGGGCTTGCCGAACAGGGCGTCGGCGTAGCCGACGGTGCCGTCCCGGGACACGGCTCCGGTCGTGGCGGGGTCGGTGACGTTGATGACCCCGGGCACCGCGGCGACCTCCTTGAGGGTCGCGGCGATGGCCCGGCGCTCCTTCGCGTCGCCGAGTTTCGCACCCTCGGGTGCGGCGAACACGACCCGGGCCGTGCCGCCGGCCGCCTGCGGGAACTTCGCCTTCAGCAGGTCCTGGGCCTGCTGGGACTCGACCCCCGGCACCGAGAACTCGGTCGTCACCTTTCCGCCGAGGGTGGTGCCCAGACCGGCGGCCACGGCGAGGAGCAGCACCCACACCGCGAGCACCCGGCCCCGGCGGCGCGCCGCCCAACGTCCCAGCGCGTACAAGCGTTTCGCCACGGCAGGTCTCTTTCGTTCCGGGGTTCGGCAGCAGTCGATCCCGTCGGTCCAGCACGATTTTTACAGCGTAATGCATGTTTACCATGGGAAGTAAAAATGCGGTCCGCCGGGTATGCTGGGCCCCATGGACAGGGTTGCGACGGGGGACGGCCTGCGGGAACGCGGCAAGGCCAGACGACGGGCCGCGATCGTCCAGGCGGCCTTCGAGCTGTTCGCCGCGCAGGGCTACGACGACACGACGATCGCGGAGATCGCCGGGGCGGCCGAGGTGTCCCCGCGCACGGTGACCCTGTACTTCCGCTCCAAGCAGGACATCGCCTTCGCGTCCTTCGACGCCACGGCGCTGCATCTGACCGACACACTGCGCACGCGGGCCTCCGGTGAGACCGTCGTGCACGCCCTGGAGGGCTGGCTGCGCGAGGAGATGGCCTGCCACGACGGGACCGACGAGCTCGAACGGCGCATGTTCGAGGTCAACCCGGAACTGCGGGCGGTGCGCACCGCGCGGATGACGGCGGCCATCGAGGAAGGCGCCCGCATGATCGCCGAGGACACCGGTCAGTCCCCGGACGGGATCGGCCCCCGCCTCGCGGCCGCCGCGGCCGCCGCCCTGGTCACCGAGATCTTCGCCCAGTCCGAGGGCCCCGCCCGCGACCAGGCGATCAGTGCGGCGATGACCTTCCTCAGCGGGGGTATCGAGACGATGACCGCGAGCGCGCGGGGCTGACCCGAGGCGGTGGGCTCCCGTGCGGTGACGCTGGTAGTGCCGAGCCGCTCGGGCCGGAGGCGGCGCCCCCTCCGTCACACGGAGAAGGCGCCGCCCGGACTACTGCTCAGGACTGCCGCTGTCAGGACTTCAGGAACGCCAGGATGTCGGGGTTGAGAACCTCCGGGTGCGTGGACAGCATCCCGTGCGGGTAACCCTCGTAGCTCTTGAGCGTGCCGTTCTTCAGGAGCGCGACCGTCAGCGGCGCGGAGTCCTCGTACGGGACGACCTGGTCGTCGGTTCCGTGGGCGACCAGGACCGGGACGTCGATCTGCTGGAGGTCCTGGGTGAAGTCGGTCTCGGAGAACGCCTTGACGCATTCGTAGTGCGCGTTGGCGGCGCCCATCATGCCCTGCCGCCACCAGTTGTCGATCAGCCCCTGCGAGACGTTCGCGCCGGGCCGGTTGAAGCCGTAGAACGGGCCCGAGGGTACGTCGATGAAGAACTGTGAACGGTTGCCGGCGACTCCCTCGCGGAAGCCGTCGAAGACCTCCAGGGGCAGGCCGCCCGGGTTGGACTCCGACTTGATCATGACCGGCGGTACGGCGCCCACCAGTACCGCCTTCGCGACCCGGCCGGGTTCGGCGCGGGCGACGTAGCGCGCGACCTCGCCGCCGCCGGTGGAGTGGCCGATGTGACACGCGTCCCGCAGGTCGAGCGCGGCCGCGAGGGCGATCACGTCGGCGGCGTAGGTGTCCATGTCGTGGCCGGTGGCGGTCTGGCTCGACCGCCCGTGCCCGCGGCGGTCGTGGGCGACGACCCGATAGCCGTGCGCCAGGAAGAACAACATCTGGTTGTCCCAGTCGTCGGCGCTCAGTGGCCATCCGTGATGGAAGACGACCGGCTGGGCGTCGCGTGGACCCCAGTCCTTGTAGAAGATGGTGGTGCCGTCGTCGGTGGTGACTGTACCCATACCTGATCCTCCGCTCGCCCGTTCGTGCCCCGGGCTGCTCGGGGGTGCGCGGGGCACGCGGGACCGACGAATTGACGCCTTGAGGCGCGGTCCGGATGTACCTCGAACACACTACGCCGGGGCCTTTGGGGGCACACCTCAAAGCCGCACCCGCGGTGGAAGTCCGGTAAGCCTTACCGTTGCCGAACGCCTGCCGGAACTACTTCCCGAACGCCTGGCGGAACTCGGTGACGGTCTCGGGCGAGGCCCAGTTCGCGCCGCACATCGGGACCACGCCGTCCTTGGCGGCCACGACGTACCGCTCGCCCTTCGAGAACGTCAGGTGCTCCACGTCCTGCGGGCCGTTGTCGAGGACGACCGTCTCCGCGTCACCGCCCTTGAGCCAGTGGTCGGCGCGGAAGGTGACCGTGGCGCCCTTGACGGAGGTGACCGTTCCGATGAAGAGGGTCGGGTACGTGCGCAGGAGGTCGGGCGTGGGTTCCACGCACTTGCCGGTGATGCCGCCCGGCGCGGCGCTGAGCGTCAGACCTGGGGCGGTCTTGGCCGAGTGACCGGGGACGTTGCCGTTGCCGCCGCCGTTTCCGCTGTTCGCCATGATTCCTCCGGTGATGCCGCCGCCGAGCAGGAGCAGACCGGCGGCCGCGAGCCCGAGGAGCTGACGGCGTCCCCGTCCCGCACGGGTCCGCACGGGGTGAGTGGTGGTGCCGGCGCTGTCGCCGGAGGTGTTCGTCGCCGAGCTGAGCGCGGTGTCGGTGTCGGTGTTCACAGTGGTCTCCACAAGACGGGTGATGTCGGGCAGCGGAGCCTGGGATGTCAGCGCCGGGTCCGCGGCCTTCATCCGGGCCAGCAGTTCGTCGTCGTTCACTGACTGCTCCTTCCTTCACCTGTCCTGTGTCCGGACCGATCCGTATCCTTTCGCCCCAACTGCGCGGCGAGTTTCTTCTTCGCCCGGTGCAGCCGGATGCTGACCGCGTTGGACGTCATCCCCGTGACGTCCGCGATCTGCCGCGGCGCGAGCCCCTCCCACGCCCACAGCTGAAGCACCTCGCGGTCCAGCGCCGCGAGGGTGTCGAGCGCGGCGTGCAGGTCGCTGTGATCGGTGTCCCCGGCCGGCGGCCGCGCCTCCTGCGTCCGGATCAGCCGCTCCATCAGCCGGAGCCGACGCCCGTCCGCACGGCGGGCGTTGGACAGACATCCCCGTGCCACGCCGTAGCACCACGGCAGTACGTCATCGGGCTCGGGCACGGAATCCGTCCCGGCGCCGGGGACGTCGTCGATACGACGCCACAGCACCAGCATCGTCTCCGCGAGGATGTCGTCGACCAGGTCGGGGCGCGCCCGCCGCAGCAGATAGCGGTGCAGCGGTGCCGCCACCACGTGCGCCAGTCCTTCGAAGCGCGCTCGCTGCTTCCGGCGCGCTTCCTCTTCCGTCATGGATTCCACGAACCGTCCTGTCCGGCGGCGGCCGTTTCCTTTCAGCGCCGCCGCGACTCGGCTCAGCGCCGCAGCAATTCGGTCAGTTCGGCCTCGTAGAACAGCGCGGGGTCGAAGCCCATGCCGGTGAAGTGGCCGGCCAGCTCCAGGGACAGGATGCCGTGCAGGCGGGTCCAGAAGGTCAGGGCCCGGTGGAGCACGGCGGGCGGGGCGGGGTGGTCGCCGGCCCAGTCGCGGTGGTCGGCGAGGTGGGCGTCGAGCGGAGCGTCCGGCGAAGTCGCCGGTGCCTCGGGCGAGTTGAGCGCGTCCAGCAGATGCCCCATGATCTCCGCGGCGATCGCGGTGATGTCGTCGGGCGCGTGATACCCGGGCACGGGAGTCCCGTAGACGAGGAAGTACCGCTGCGGATCGGCCAGCGCCCACTCCCGCAGCGCGTGCCCGAGTCCCACCGCGTCCGCGCCCGCGGCCCGCGCCTGGCCCACTCCGTCGGCGAGGCTCCGGTAGGCGTCCCTGACCAGCTCGGTGATCAGCTCGTCGCGGTTGGCGAAGTACCGGTACAGGGCGGGTCCGGTCATGCCCATGTGCTTGGCGATCGCGTTGAGGGAGAGCGCCGAGGCGCCCGCCGTGGCGATCTGCTGCCAGGCCCGCTCCTTGACCTCCGCCCGCACCTGGGCGCGGTAGCGCTCACGCGGTGTCGTCGTCCCTGCTCCGGCCATGCGACCTGCCCTCCCTCGTCCCCGCATTGTTTCGTTAGAGGCTATCACGAAGGTTATTGACACTCCCTCCGTCGATGCGTTACAACTTCTAACGAACCCGAGAGCGAATAACTATCGAGGAGAACGCCGTGTTTGAACGCTTGGCCGACCTGGCGATACGCCGGTCCCGACTGGTCCTCGTCGTCGCCGTCGTGGCCGTGGCTCTCATGGGCGTGCTGGGTGCCGGCGCCTTCGGCAAGCTGCTCGGCGGCGGCTTCGACGACCCCGCCTCGCAGTCCACCAAGGCCGCGAAGGTCATCGACGACAAGTTCGGCGGGGAGACCAACCTGGTCCTGCTGGTCCGGGCCGACGAGGGCCGCGTCGACGCCCCCGACGCCACCCGCGGCGGCCGGAGCCTGGTGGCCGACCTCAAGAAGGAGAAGACGCTCACCAACGTCGTCTCCTACTGGGACACCGACAGCCCCGCCCTGCTCTCCCGGGACGGCCGCGAGGCGATGGTGCTGGCCCATGTGACCGGCACGGAGACGGAGCGCAAGGAGAACGCGACGAAGATCCTCGACGCCTACACCGGCGACGCCGACCGGGGCACGCTCACGATCGAGGCCGGTGGCGGCGCCGCCGTGAACAGCGAACTGTCCGAGCAGGTCGTCGACGACCTCGTACTGGCCGAGTCCATCGCCATCCCGCTGACCCTCGTACTGCTGCTGTTCGTCTTCGGCAGTGTGGTCGCCGCGCTGCTGCCGCTGGCCATCGCGATCATCGCCGTGGTCGGCTCCTTCGCCCAGCTCTTCCTGCTCGGCAGCGTCACCAGCGTCGCCGACACCGCGACCAACCTGACCACCGCCCTCGGCCTGGGCCTCGGCATCGACTACGCGCTACTGATGGTCAGCCGGTTCCGTGAGCAGCTCGCGACGGGCACGAGCGTCGAGGACGCGGTACGGCGCACGGTGGCCACCGCCGGCCGGACCGTCGCGTTCTCCGCGGCGACCGTCGCGGCCGCACTCGCCGCGCTCCTGGTCTTCCCCCAGTACTTCCTGCGCTCGTTCGGCTTCGCCGGGGTCGGGGTCGTCGCCATCGCCGCCCTCAGCACCCTGTTCGTGATGCCGTCCCTGCTGTACGTCCTGGGCCACCGGGTCAACAGCGGCCGGCTGCCGTGGGCGAAGTCCGCACGGACCGCGCAGACCGGCCGGTCCGACTCCCGGGCGCCGCTGTGGGGCCGCCTCGCCCGCACCGTCATGCGGCGGCCCGCGCTCACCGCGCTCCCCGTCCTCGCCGTCCTGCTGGTCGCCGCGAGCCCGCTCCTCGGCATCACCTTCGGCACCCCGGACGAGCGCGTCCTGCCCGAGGACACCGCGAGCCGCCAGGTCTCCACGGCACTGCGGGAGAACTTCGACGGCAGCGAGGCCTCGGCCCTCAACATCGTCATCGACCAGCCCGTGAGCAAGGCCCCGCTGGAGTCGTACGCAACCGAACTGTCCGGCCTCGAGGGCGTCGTCCGCGTCGAGACCAGCACCGGAACCTACGCCGGCGGACAGTCCGCGGCGGCCGGCCCCGCGAACCCCGCCCTCGGCCGGCCCGACGCGCAGCGCCTCAGCGTGGTCAGCTCCCTCACCCCGAAGTCGGACGCGGCCCAGAACCTGGTCGAGCAGGTGCGGGCCCTCGCCCCGCCCGCCGGCACCCACCCCCTGGTGGGCGGCACCGACGCCGTACTGGTCGACTCCAAGGACTCCATCGGCGGCCGGCTCCCGATCGCCATCGCCCTGATCGCCCTGACCACCTTCGTCCTGCTCTTCCTCTTCACCGGCAGCGTCGTGCAGCCACTGCGCGCCCTGCTCCTCAACGGCGTCAGCCTGGCCGCCACCCTCGGCGTGATGACCTGGATCTTCCAGGACGGCAACCTCTCCTCCCTGCTCGGCTTCACGGCCCAGCCGATGGAGATGTCGATGACGGTCCTGATGTTCTGCATCGCCTTCGGACTGTCCATGGACTACGAGGTGTTCGTCACCAGCCGGATCAAGGAACTGCACGACCAGGGCGCCGACAACGAGACCGCCGTCGCCGACGGCCTCGGCCACACCGGACGCATCGTCAGCGCGGCGGCCTTCCTGCTCGCGGTGAGCTTCTTCGCCTTCGGCACCGCCAAGATCAGCTTCATGCAGATGTTCGGCCTGGGCAGCGGCCTGGCCGTCCTCATCGACGCCCTCGCCGTCCGCGGTGTCCTGGTCCCCGCCGCGATGCGCCTCCTGGGCCGCTCGGCCTGGTACGCCCCCGGCTTCCTCCGCCGCTTCCACAACCGCTTCGGCCTCAGCGAGGGCGGCCCGGAACACGCGCCCTCCACCGGACCCGCCCCCGCTACGACGCCGTACGTGAAGGACACGACGGAGGTCTGACGCCGGCGCCCACTCCCTTGACACCGCTTCGGGCCCGCCTCTGCACCACGGAGGCGGGCCCGGCGGGCGGTCCGGCCCACCCGGTTCGTCCTCGCGTCAGCCGCCTTCGGCGAATTCGGGCCGCCGCATACCGTGAAGGTTGCGATAGGCGGCCCTGACGGGCGGGACCCAACCGTCCAGCAGGGCGGCGTCGGGGCGGAGGACCTCGATGCCGAGGGGGTGGCAGACGTCCAGCGGGTCACGGGCGTCCGGGCCCCACAGCGGGACGGACAGGTCGCCGCCGGGGCAGGTGGACAGGGCGCACAGCAGGTCGGTCTCCGCGAAGAACTCGAAGTGGTCGCCGACGCGGGCCGGACAGTCCTTCATGAAGTACTGGTCGTCGTCGTTGAGGCCCGTGCACTGGAAGACGTTGAGCACGTCGTGCACGTCGAACTCGGTGAGTCCGTACGGCAGTACGGCCCGGACCAGGTTCGAGTGACAGTGGAAGTCGAAGTCCTCGCCGGTGAGCATCCGGTTGACGTACGGGTCGCAGCGGGTGCCCAACAGGTCGTGCACGCGCCCGCCGTCGCCGTCCACGCCGTACTCCGCGAGCGTGTCGGCGGTGACCGTGAGCAGGGGCCGCAGGAAGGGGAGAGTGGACCAGACGCGGTCGTAGGTGGAGAGGTGCGCGCGCTGCAACTGGCGGGTGCGGGCGGCCCACATGCGCTCGCGCGGGTCGTGCAGGTTCCACACGTTCAGGTCGCCGACCTGTGGGCCCTCGACGGTGACGATCCGGCACAGATGGCCCTGCGGGACGGTCCAGGCGCGGCCGGAGCGGATCGGGATCTCGAAGGAGTCCACGAGCTCGTGGCGCACCCCGGCGAAACGGTCGTAGAAGGCGCGGTCGACGTCGAGGGCGCCGCCTTGGGTGGCCTGGTAGGCGGCCGCGGCCTTGGACGCCGTAGGTGCCACGGTCGTCGCGGATTCCGTGCGGGAGGTCATCGCTTGCCTTTCGCTGCCGTGGTCGTACGGCCGTTGGCCGTACGGGAGTTGGCGCGTACGGCGTCCAGCACCGTCCGCTCGGAGTCGTCGAGATAGAGCCGCAGCGCGGCCGTGGCGTCCATGCGCCGGCCGCCGCGGATCAGGTCGCAGATCTCGCGGTCGCGGGCCACCCACGGCGCCTGGAACGCGCCCTGGTCCGCCATCACCGCGAAGGCCAGGCGGAGTTGGGCGATCGTCACCCGGAAGAAGCCGTCGAGGCGGGCGCTGCCCAGCAGGGCGACCAGTGACTGGTGGAAGCGCAGGGACGCGGTGCCGACCTTGTCCCAGGCCTCGACGTCGACGGCGAGTTCGGCGGCGGCGACCTTGGCCTCCATCGCGTCGAGCAGCGGCTCCGGGGCGAGCGGGCTCGCGTCGACGGCGCTGAGCTCGAGCGTGCGGCGGGCCACGTAGATGTCCGTCACGTCCTCGGCGGACAGGGTCTTCACCGCGGTGCCCTTGTGCAGTTGCTGCACCACCAGGCCCTCGTCGTGCAGGGTGCGCAGGGCCTCCCGCAGGGTGTTGCGGGACACCCCGAGCTCGGCGGAGAGCGCGACGTCGCGCAGCGGGGTGCCGGGCAGGAGCTCGCCCTCGACGATGCGTTCGCGCAGCACGTCGGTCACCAGGACGGGCCGTCCGGCGGCCGCCGCCGCGCCGTTCAGAGTCGACATGCCCCCACCCTAGCGCACGATCTGTTGAACAAAACAGGGGCTATGAGCAGCCATGCGCACAGGCCACCTGTCCTGCTTCCAGGGAAATTCCGACCTTTTACTTGACTGAAACACCAAGGCGTCACCATCATCAGCAGCCAGATTGTTCAACAGTTTCAGTTCCCCGGTCGAGAGGCCTCCTCATGCGCGTGACCCTCCTCCGCTCCCTCACCGCCGGCTTGCTCCTCGCCCTGTGCGGCTGTTCCAGCGGTTCCTCCTCGGACAGCTCGGGCACGAAGACCGCCGGCACCCTGACCGTGGGATCGGACCTGACCTATCCGCCGTACGCCTACCTCGACGGCAAGACCCCGGCGGGCTTCGACCCGGACATCTCACGCGCCCTGGCGAAGGCGGCGGGGCTGAAGTCGACGTTCGTCGACACGCGGTTCGAGCAGCTGATCGCCGGGCTCGGCACCGGCCACTTCGACGTGATCGCGTCCGACCTCTACATCACCGACGCGCGCAAGAAGCAGGTCGACTTCGTCCCCTACTTCACCACCGGCAACTCCATCGTGGTGCGGTCCTCGGGCGGCTACCGGCCGACCGTGGTCACCGACCTGTGCGGGAAGTCCGTCGCGGTGATCAAGGGCGGTCAGATCGTCGAGAAGCTGCGCGGCGAGGCCGGCACCGAGTGCAAGGGCAAGGGCGAAAAGGCCGTCGACGTAAGGGAGTTCGGCACCGATCCCGAGGGCACCCAGGCGCTGCTGTCCGGCCAGGTCGACGCCCAGGTCACCGACGGTGCCGTGGCCAAGGCGGCCGCCGACAGGACGAGCGGCCGGCTCACCATCTCCTCCACGTCCCTGATCTATCCCGTCCAGTCGGGCCTCGCGGTCAAGCGCGGCGACACCGCCCTGAAGAAGACCCTCACCACCGCGCTCGACAAGCTCAAGCAGGACGGCACCTACGCCGAGCTGCTGAAGAAGTACAACCTCGGCCAGGCCGAAGGGAGTTGACGGACGATGGGCAGCTTCGACTGGAACTACGCCATCGGCCTGTTCGCCGATGCCGACCTGTGGCGGGCGGCGCTGCTCGTCGTCGAACTCGCCGTCTCCGCCTGGGTGATCTCCACCGCCCTCGGCCTGCTCGTGGCCCTCGCCCAGCAGTCCCGGCTGCGCCCGCTGCGGCTGCTCGCCGGCGCGTACGTCTGGTTCTTCCGCAGTCTGCCGCTGCTGGTCCTGCTGATCTTCGTCTACAACTCCCCGCAGCTCTTCCCCGACTTGAGGCCCCTGCTTTCCAGCCCCTTCGCCGCCGGCCTGGTCGCGCTCGTGCTCAGCGAGACCGCGTACATCGCCGAGATCCACCGCGGCGGCCTGCTCGCCGTGGGCAAGGACCAGGGTGAGGCGGCACAGGCGCTCGGCATCCCGTACGCGGGAGTCCAGCGCCATGTCGTCGTGCCGCAGGCCTTCCGCGTCGCCCTCCCCGCGCTGGGCAACGAGTTCATCAGCATCCTCAAGCTGACCTCCCTGGTCAGCTCCATCTCCCTGGCCGAACTCCTCCTGGTCGGCCAGCGCCTCTACACCCAGAACTTCCTGGTCCTGGAGACCCTGCTGGCCGTAGCGGTCTACTACGTCCTGCTCGTCACCCTCTTCGACCGGCTCCGCGCCCTACTCGAACGCCGCCTGGACGTGCGTAAGCGCCGTACGAAAGCGACGGTCGCCGGCATCCCGGAGCGTGAGGTGCCTGCCGCGCCGACCCGGCCCCGCCCCCGCACCCCGCACGAGGGCGAGGCGGTCGTACGCGCCCGGGGTCTGCGCAAGTCCTTCGGCGCGGTGTCCGTCCTGAACGGGGTGGACCTCGATGTGCACCGCGGCGAGGTGGTGGCCGTCATCGGTCCCTCCGGCTCCGGCAAGACCACCCTCGTCCGCACCCTCAACCACCTCGAACAGCCCGACCACGGCAGCGTGGAGATCGACGGGCGGCCGATGGGCGGCCGGGACCGCGAACTCGCCGCGCAGCGCCGCCGGGTGGGCATGGTCTTCCAGCGGTTCAACCTCTTCCCGCACCGGACCGCGCTCCAGAACGTCACCCTCGCCCCGCTCCAGCAGCGGCTCCACGCCGGCCGGGCGGCCGCCGAGGACCGGGCGCGGGACCTGCTCCGCAAGGTCGGCATGGACGCCCACGCGCACAAGTACCCGCACCAGTTGTCGGGCGGCCAGCAGCAACGGGTGGCCATCGCCCGCGCGTTGGCGATGGACCCCAGCGTGCTCCTCTTCGACGAGCCGACCTCCGCCCTGGACCCCGAACTCGTGGGCGAGGTCCTGTCGGTGATGGGTGAACTCGCCGTCGACGGCACGACGATGGTCGTCGTCACGCACGAGATGCGCTTCGCCCGCGAGGTCGCGGACTGGGTGGTCTTCATGGACCAGGGCCGCGTTCTGGTCCAGGGGCCGCCCGAGGAGGTCTTCGACAACTCCGGGGAACCGCGCCTGGAACGGTTCTTCGCCGCGATCGGCTCCGCGTGACGCCTGGAACCGCGGAGCGTCCACGGCGTGCACGAACTGCCGGTGACCCGGTGGGGGTCACCGGCAGCCGCCGTAGTCACCAGTTCAGGGCGTCCGCCATGTCCGCCTGCCAGTACGTGACCTTGATCGAGTCGTCGATGTAGACGCCCTTCGAGGGCAGCGACGGGTGGGCGGCGGCGGTCGCGTCCGTGTTGAAGTACACCGCCAGGGACTTGGCCGTGTAGCCGTTGGAGCCGCTGCCGTCCGCCGCCGACAGCAGGACGCTCGCGTAGCCGGACTCGCCGGGGGCCAGCGTGACCACGGCCTGCGGCTGGGAGTCCTTGATGACCGGCGGGACGGACTGGGCGTCCTGGAACTGGACGGCCGCGTAGTAGACGAGGTCGCAGTTCTTCGAACCGGTGTTGGTGACGCTGAGCAGCAGGTGGTTCAGCGGGCGGGAGACCACCGTGGCCGTCGTCCGCGTGGCGGAGGGGGAGCAGGGCTTGAGCCGGGCGCCCGAGTCGTCCGAGCCGCCGCCGGTCGAGTTCTTGGCGCCGGTGGACCCCGACGAGCCCGAGGTACCGGACGTGCCGGACGTGCCGTTCGAACCCGTCGTACCGCCCGTCGAGTCCTTCGCGGCCGGGTCGGCCTTGCCCGCTCCCGAGGACGTTCCGCCGCTCGCCCTGGACGGGGACGCGTCGGATGCCGCCGGCGTGGAGGTGGACGTGGACACTTCGGCCGCGCCCTCGTCCTTGGTGCCCGTGCCGTCGTTGCAGGCCGTCAGGGTCAGGGTGGCCACCGCGATCGCGGCGGCGGCGAGCAGACGGGTGCGGTCGGTACGAGTGGACATGTGATCCCCTGTGTGCGGTACGGGTCTGTGGCGCAGGCCGCTCGACCGGGTGCCGGGAGCGGCGTGCTTGGATGACCAGAGCTTGTGGCGTGATCCGTCCCGGCCGCCAGGGCCGCCGGGAGATCCGGAACGCTGGAACGCCTGGAACACTCTGACCTGCAGGAACAGCCTCCGCCTGGAATGACGGGCCGGAACGTGGAGAGAGGGAGGAACGGTGACGGGGGACGACTTCCCGGCGCTGCTCGGCCGGTTGAAGGAGCGATCCGGGCTCAGTTACGGAGTGCTCGGGAAACGGCTGCACATGAGCGCGTCCACGCTGCATCGGTACGTCAACGGGGACGCCGTACCGACCGACTACGCACCCGTGGAGCGGCTCGCCCGGCTGTGCAGGGCGACCCCCGAGGAACTGGTGGAACTGCACCGGCAGTGGATCCTCGCGGACGCCCGCCGGGGGCAGAAGCCGAGCGAGACGGCTCCCGCCGCGCAGGACGCTCCCGCTGAGGAAGCTCCGGCTGAGGAAGGTCCCGGCGAGGAAGCTCCCGCAGACGTTCCCGACGTCCAGCGCGTCACCCCGGAGGTTCACCGTCCTCCCGCCCGCCGTCGCCGTACCGTCGTCCTCGCCGGTGCCGCCGTGGTCGCCGCCGTCGTCGCGGCCGCGCTCGTGGTGAACCTCGTGCCCGACGGCGGCAAGGACGACCGGAGCGGGAAGCAGCCGGTGGGGGCCGCCGCCGCCTCCGAGTCCGCGACCGACCGTCCCGGAACCACGAAGCCGACCGGCGCGAAGAGCACGTCGCCCTCGCCGACCGCCTCCCGCAGCGGCGATCCCACCGCTTCCGTCTCGGCCTCCCGCAGCGGCGGGGCGGTGGGCGGCGGCACCGAGGACGGGGCCACCGCGCCGACCGTCTCGGTCAACCCGTACAAGTGGGAGGACCAGTGCAGCCAGCACTACCTGGTCGACCAGAAGGCCGACCAGGTGCCTCCGCCGCCGTCCGAGCCGGACGCGCGCGGCTGGGTCAAGGCGCTCGGCGGGATCGCCGCCGGGGAGCAGATGCTCGCGCTGACCGTGCAGGGCACCGGGAAGGCAACGGTCGTCCTGGAGGCGCTGCATGTGCGGGTGGTGGACAAGAGCGCCCCGCTCGCCTGGAACGACTTCGCGATGGGCGACGGGTGCGGCGGCGGTGTGCGCACGACGGCGTTCGGGGTGAACCTCGACGCCGGGCGGCCCGCGCTCGCGCCCAGGGCCGGGCAGCGCGACTTCCCGTACAAGGTGAGCGAGTCGGACCCCGAGGTCTTCTACGTCTTCGCCGACGCGCGGACGTACAACGTGAGTTGGTACCTGGAGCTGGAGTGGTCCAGCGGCGACCGGAGCGGTGTGGTCCGCGTCGACGACAAGGGCAACCCCTTCCGGACGAGCGGGCACGTGGGGCGGCCGGCGTACATCTATCCGCTCGGTGGCTCCGAGTGGATCCGACACCCTTACGATCCTGACGTTCCCGGCTGATCCGGTCCCGCCCGACGGATTCCTGGTGTTGCTTCGGCGCAGGCCAGGGCATACGGCCAGATCGCGGCGCCGATCTCCTCGGGCGTGCCGGGGCAGTCCCGCCGCAGCCAGTCGATGACCGTGCCCAGGACGGCACCCGCGAGGAAGGCGGCGACCGGGTCGTGGGGCGTCTCGGCGGACGGGGTCCCGACGGCGGACGTCCCGTCGCGGGGACCCTCCTCGGCCGGGGCCAGGCTGCTGCGGGCCGCGAGCGCGATGCGGTGGAGCAGGTGGTTGATCATCCGGGCGCTGCCCTCGTCGCACAGGAGCGCCCGGTAGAGGGGCGCGTGCGCGGCGACATGGGCGAACAGGCCGGGCATGGGGTTGGCCAACGGCCGCCCGTCGGGCCCGAGCGTGCCGTGCGGAATCGGCGCCACGGCCACCAGCTGCTCGTACGTCGAGGTGCAGGCGGCCACGGCCAGGTCGTGGACGTCCGTGTAGTGCTCGTAGAAGGTCGAGCGGTTGACGCCCGCGCGCTTGGTGAGGTCGGCGACCGAGATCTGGTTCAGATCACGCTCGGCGACCAGGTCGCGCAGGGCGGCTTCGAGGGCGGCTCGGGAACGGAGAACACGTCGGTCCAGGGGTTGCGCCGGCATGGGACAACACTATTCTCTCCCACATCTGACGGATAACCGACATGCGTCGGACACGGTGCGTCGGACGGGAGGCTCCTCATGGCCACGTACGTTCTCGTGCACGGCGGCGGACACGGCGGGTGGTGCTACCAGCGCGTCGCCCGGCTCCTGCGCTCGGCGGGGCACGACGTGTACGCCCCGACCCTGACCGGCCTCGGCGAGCGGGCGCATCTGCTCGGCCCCGGCATCGACCTCGACACCCACATCACGGACGTCGTCCAGGTCCTGCGCTACGAGGACCTGCGCGAGGTGATCCTGGTGGGCCACAGCTACGGCGGAATGGTCGTCACCGGCGTCGCCGACCGCGCCCTGAACCGCGTCGGCCACCTCGTCTACCTGGACGCCGCCACCCCGGCGAACGGCCAGTCGCTCGCCGACCTCGCGCCCGAGCCGATGGCGGCCTCGCGCGCCTCGGCCCGGACCGTCGACGGCGTGGAGCTCGTCAACTTCCCCGGCGAGGGCCCCATGCCGCACTTCGGCCTGACCGATCCGGACGACATCGCCTGGCTGGCGCCGAAGATCACCCCGCACCCCTGGAAGTGCTTCGCCCAGCCCCTGCGCCTGACGCACGAGGCACGTCTGCGCGCCCTCCCGCAGACCCAGATCGTGTGCACGGAGACCCTGCCCTTCCGCGCCCCGGCCGACCTGGAACCGGCCCGCGCGGCCGGCCGCCTCTGGGACATCGACACCGGCCACGACCTGATGATCACCGAACCGGAGGCCGTCGCCGGCCTGTTGGGGCGCGTGGCCACGGCCGGTCGCCCGACACCCCGGTGAGCCGTACCTGGGTGAGCTGCCACTGGGTGAGCCGCACCTGGGCGAGCTACACCTGGGTGACCCGCCCGGCGATCCCCTTCTCGATGGTGACCTCGACGGTCAGGTTGCCGTCCTTGGCGACCGCGTCCAGTTCGTCGGCGGTGCACTTCTCCGCCGACTGGCTCTCGGGGTCGCCGCAGATGTCGCCGCCCCGGATCTCCGTGTCCGTGGCCACGTAGAAGGGACGCCCGTCCACCTCCAGCTTCCCCGGCGCCAGGAAGGTCAGCCTGCCGGTGACCGTGCCGTCGACGCGGTTGTCGGAGCTGGCGCCCGTGCCGCCGGAGGGGGCGGAGGTGGCGGACGGGGAGGCGGTAGGGGCGGAGGAAGGGACCGAGGAGGAGCCTGCGGAGGGGTCTTCGGTGGGGCTGGAGGACGGGTCCTCGGCGGAGCCGGACGAGCTGGAGACGGCACTCGGGCTGGACTCGGCGGCGGGGGAGCCGGAGTCGCACGCCGTGAGGAACAGACCGGCGGCGGCCAGCAGACCGACGGCGGCGAGGGTACGGGAGCGGGTGCGAGTGCGGCGGAGAGACATGTCGGGGTGCCCTTTCGGCGTGGGGTCGTCGTGCAGCTCACCCTGTGAAATGCCGTACGCGGCAAGGCGGTTCACCGGCGCCGGGCGCTGTTGCACGGTCGAGGTGAACCGCCGGTATCTGTTACAGAAGATCGACACCCGGGTCGGGGTCGGCGGCGGACTCAGGCCGCGTCGATCAGTGCCAGGTCCAGCGGGACCAGCGTCGTCGACGTCAACAGGGCCCGGATCAGGTGGTCGTTGAGCGCGTTGCCGACCGGTTCGCCGAGTTCCTCGCGGGTCAGCCAGGGCACCCCGTCCCGGGACAGGCGGGTGCGGACGCCGTTGACCAGGTGCTCGACGCGCTTGTCCGTCCAGCCCGCGCCCGGCTGCAACTCGGCGAGTTCGGCGGCGGTCTGACGCCAGGTCAGCGGCTGCGGTCGCGGCTCGTGCAGCAGGTAGCGCCGGCCGAGGACGACCAGGGCGAGCTTCTCCTGCTCGGTGAGGACCCAGATCCGGGGCGGGCGGGTGACGTCCCCGTGCCGCGGCTGGGGCCGTTCGCCCTCGGGGCCGGTGACGTAGACCTCCAGCAGGTGCTCCCGTCCGCGTGAACCGCCGACGAACAGCGGGGTGTAGCCGAGGTCCAGCGGCAGCGGCTCCTCGTCCCGGAACAGCAGCCGGGCACCGGCGCACCGGATCGGCAGCCGCCCCGCGTTGCTCACCCACCAGCGGCCGCCGCGATGGGTCAGCGTGCCCTGGTGGCGGCTCACCTGGGGGTCGTCCTCGCCGAGACAGACGTGCACCTCGGGCCGGTTGCGCCCGAACAGGACCTCACGCCCTTCCCCGGGGCCCAGCGTCATCCCGCCGGTCAGCGCGAGCGCGAAGACGGTGCCCGGCAGCGGCGCGGACGCACCCCGGGCGAGACTGCCGTGGCTCGCGGGGAGCGAACGGCCGCCCGGAGCCGACGGATGCGCGGTCATCACTCCGGCAGCCGCTTCGCGATGTTCCGCACGACCACGCCCGCCAACTCCACCGCGGTGTCGCACAATTGCCCGCTCGGCTCCGGCGCGTACACCGTCAGCTGGAACAGCTCGATCGTCTCGTCGCCGACGGAGTCCGTGTACGTGCGGTGCGGGGTCCGTACGGTGCAGCTGTCGTCCTCGGCCTCGTCGGCCACGTAGTAGCTCCTCGTGCCGGCGACGTCCACCGGCTTCCCGTCGTCCGTCAGGGAGTTGTCGCGGCTGTACTGGATCTGCACCTCGCGCTCGCCGTCGTCGCTGGACCAGTCGCAGTCCCAGCCGCCGAAGCCGCGGTCGTCGTTGTCCGCCTCGACACCGGGCAGGCGCTCGAGGGCGGTGGCGTCGAGCAGGGCGCAGGCGTCCACCCGGGCCAGCGAGTCGGCCGCCGGAGGTGACGGGCGGCGCGGGACCGGGCTGTCGGCCAGGATGCCCACCACGCGGTCGGTCGCCGCGTCCGCGAGGGCGCACGGGTCCGGGGACGAGGACGCGAGCCGCTTGCCGATGATCCGGATCTGCCGGCTGTCGGCGGTCTGCACGGCCCGTTCGCACACGTCGCCGTCCCGCTTGAGGGTCACGACCGTGAGACCGTCGACGACCCTGGTGGCCTGGACCCCGTCGTACTCGTCCCGGTCGGCGTCGAGGTTGACCTGGAGGTCGGCGGTGTCGTCACCGCTGCTGTTCTCCACCAGGACGTCACAGCGGTCGATCTCGCCGTAGTCCGGGTCGAGTTCGGTGGTCCCGAACCGGCTCAGGGAGGCCGCGTCGAGCAGCGCGCAGGGGTCCGCCGTGCGGTCGTCGCCGATGGTGCCCGCGCGTCCCGCGGCCGAAGTCGCCGCGGACGCCGAGGGTTTCGCGTCGGCACCGGCGGCCCGGTCGCCCCCGCCGTGGGAGTCCCAGGGGCCGAACAGGACGAGCCCGGCCGTGATCGCCCCGGCGGTGACCAGGGCGCCCGCGCCGATCGCCAGGGGGCGCCGCCGACGACGTACCAGACGCGGCAGGTGCAGGGTCAATGCCGAGAGGTCCAGGGTGCGGGTGGAGTGGTCGTGCAGCTGCGCCTGGAGGTGCGGGGGCGGTGGGGTCGCCTGCGTCAGGAGCTTGCGGGCGCCGGCCGCGTCGGGGCGGTGGCGGGGGTCCACCGTCAGCAGCGCGGCGAGCGGTTCGGTCAACGGGCCCGCCCGGCGCGCGGGTTCGATATGGCCCTCCACGGCCCGGGCCAGATACGTCATGAGGTGCTCGGCCTCCCCGTACGGGGACCGGCCCTCGACCGCCGCGAACAGGGAGGCGCCCAGGGAGAACACGTCGGCCTTCTCCCCCATGGGCAGCCCCTTGGCCAACTCGGGGGCCAGATACCGGGGTTTGCCGCGCACACCGCCCGTCATGCCGTGCGTGCCGCTGTGCGTGACCTCGCTCCACAGGGCGCGGGAGATCCCGAAGTCCGTGAGCCGCGCGACGCCTTCGTCGGTGACGAGGATGTTCTCCGGCGTGACATCGCCGTGCACCACGCCCTCGTTGTGCGACTTCACCAGCGCGTCCGCGATCTGGCAGCCGATCGAACCGGCCTCCTCGGGCGGCAGCGGACCGCGCTCGGCCATGATCTGGGCGAGGCTGCGCGAGGGGACGTACTCCATCACGATCCAGCAGGTGACGCCCTCGTCTATGTAGTCGAAGACGCCCACGATGTTCGGGTGGTGCAGCCGGCCCGCGTTGCGCGCCTCGCCCATCAGCCGCCGGGTGGCCCGGTCGTCGTCCAGGCGCGCGCACTTGACCGCGACCCGACGCTGGAGCCGCTCGTCCCAGGCCCGCCACACGACTCCCATGCCGCCGCTGCCGATGGTCTCCTGCAACAGATACCGGCCGGCGACCCGATCGCCCGCCTCTGGCGTCACCAGCACTGCCCCACTCCTCGCCCGCCCCACCCGCCCGCGTGGCCCCGCCGACGGTCACGGAGTGTACTCAGCGTGCACACAGCAGTGATCCTGTTCACAGAACTTCACTGGGACGAGCGCAGAACCCGCACAGCCGATCCTGGACGTTCTCGTCACTCTGTGTAGACACAACCTGCGAAGGGCGGTGCAGACGTGACCGTGAGTACCGCGCACGCGTTCCCGCGAACACGGTCCGTCATACATTCCAGCGCCGCAACGAAGTCCGCCGACCGCACCGAAGAGGTGCCCGCGGGCGCATACTGGTGACAATGACAAAGCCAGCTGCACCGAAGCGCTATTTGCCTACCAGCCCCTTCAAGGCCCCGGTCACGGCAGCTCCCAAGCATTTCGCCGTGGGCGACCGGGTCACACACGACATGTACGGCCTTGGCCGGGTGATCGGCGTCGAAGAAGGAATCGCGACGCTGGTGGACTTCGGATCCGTTCAGCACCGGATCCTCAGTCCGTACTCCAAGATGAGCAAGCTGTAGGACCGCCGTGCCCGGTCGGGCACGGCCGGCCTGCTCATCTCCCTGTAACGATTGGAAGCACTCTCATCGAAACCTCGCTGTTCTCCGCCCCCGAGGGGGCGCACGACCGTGCCGTCGCGGGCTCGCCCACTCCGGTGACCAACCCCTTCCAGGCTCCGGACTTCGCATCGGACTTCGAAGAGGACGAGACCGCCCTGCTCGACGACGACGTCGACGTACCTGTCGTACCCGTCGCGATCGCCACGAGCAGGGGCACGGGTTCGGGCCGGGGCAACAACAACCGGGGCAACGGCTCCTCCCGACGCAGGGCCGGCTGACCCCGAGGCTCTTCAGTACTTCGCGTTCTCCGGCACCGTGATCTGCCGCTCCGACCACCCCATCCGCGTGGTCGCCTCGTAATTCACCGTCGTACCGGCGGTCAGTCCCGCCTCGCGGGCGATGGCCGAGGGAGCGGTCAGGACGGTCTCCTCGGAGAGCAACGCGCCGGTGGACGGATTCACCACCAGGCGCTGCTCGACCCCGCCCAGTACGGTCGCCGAGTCGACGGGCAGGGTGACGGCCATCCCCTTGCGGCCCAGCGGGTCGGTGGCGGCGGGCTGCACCCCGATACCCGGCAGCTCCGCCAGCACGCGGTACGCGGCGGCCCGGGTCGCCGGCGCGACCGGCATGGTGATGAGGTCGGCGGTGTGGCGCAGCATCCAGGCGGTGCGCCCCGCACTGGTCCCGGCGCCCCCCTCCTGTTCGTACAACCGCTCCAGTTCACCGCTCAACTTGTCGGCGTCCGTCGGGAGTTGACGCAGGTCACGGTAGGAGATGTTCTCCGGCCCGAGCGCGTAGATCTTGTCGTCGGCATTGGTGTGCAGGACGGTCGGAGTGCCGGACCCGACGGTGTGACCGAGCCGCATCCGCCCGTCAGTACTCGCCGGCCCCTCCACCCGACGGGGTGAACCCGCCGCCGCCCAGGCCTTCTTGTCCGCCGGCGTGCGCGGCCCGGTCACGGAGTCGAGGCCGGACACCATCAGGCTCTCGGTCCCCGGACGGACCCCGACCGACCACTCGCCGTGCGACGTGCTGAGCAGGGTGTAGCGCCGCCCCTTCTCCCCCACGACGTCGACATTCGCCGTCTCTGTCGTCACCTGCCAGTACGTGCCCTCGGCGGCCGGGCTCGCCGCCGCCTTCGCCACGCCGAGCAGCTCCATACGGCCGTTCACCGCCGTGGCACTCGCGGCCGGGGTCCGGCTGTCCGCGCGGGTGCCCGCCGTTCCGTCCGACTGCGTCTGTACGAGGCCGGCGACCACGATCGCCGACGCGGCGACGGTCGCGACCGCACCGAGCGGCAGCAGCCGGGGGCGCAGCCAGGCCAGGGGGTGCGGCCCCGCGGTCTCCTCGCGTGCCTCGGCCGTGATGCGGGCCAGGTCCTCGCGCTGGCGCCGGGAGCCGGCCAGCAGCACCGGGTCCAGCTCGTCGGGGCGGGCGTCCGCGAGCGCCTTCATGACGTCGCGCCGCCGCGCGGAGCGTTCCTTCGTGTTCCTCATGCGAGTACTCCTTCGGGGTCGGTGCGGCGGGCCGCCGGGGCGGGCGGAACGGGCAGGGCGTCCATCGCCCGCTCCAGCCGACGGCGGGCCCGGTGCAGCCGGACGGTCAGGGTGGCGGTGGCGCAGCCCAGGACACGCGCGGCGTCCTTGGGGCTCAGTCCGTGCCAGGCGATCAGCGTCAGCAGTTCGCGGTCGGCCTCGGACAGACTCGCCAGGGCCTGCAACGCGGCCTGCCGGTCGATCACGCCCGTCGCCACGTCCGCCGCCTCGGCGCCGCCGCTGCCGACGCGCTGTGCCTCCCGCGCCGCCAGGGCGTACTGGTGGCTGTCCCGGCGGCGCAGTTCCCGCACCAGATTGCGGGCCACGCCGAGCAGCCACGGCAGCGCCGGCTGCGGCAGATCCCGCATCCGTCTCCACGCCACGGTGAAGGTCTCGCTGGTGATGTCCTCCCCGACCTGCCGTCCCACCTGGCTCGTGGCATAGGCGAGCACGCGCGGATAACACTCCTCGTAGACGTCCCGGAAGCGTTGGGCTTCAGTCACGCGCCGTCCCTTCGTGTCGGCTCTGTCACCGAGGAATGGGTGGGGCGGCCGGGTTATTACAGGGCACGGGGAAATTCAGCGACGGCGCAGCGTGCGCGAACACCAGCCGATGACGGTGGCGTTGACCAGGGCGCCGAACGCGAGGGCGACGAAGAGCAGGACGGTGCTGTCGGGCAGGAGGAACCACACGAAGCTGGCCGGGGCGGTGGCGAATGCCGGGACGACGGGCGCGAAGCCGATGTCCGCGTCGGGGTCGAGGAACAGGAACAGCAGCCACCCGAGCAGGCCGGCACAGACGGCCAGGTAGCCGAGGGCGACGAAGTCGGTGAGGTAGTGGCGCAGCCGTCGGAGCAGGGACGGGGGCGGGGAAGGGGAACGGGACGAGGGCAGGCCGGATCGGCCGGTACCGGTGCCGGTCACAGGGGTCTCCTTGAGCTCAGGGCCGTCAGAGGTGAGGGCCGGGTGGGTTCGGGCGGGTGAGGCCGAGGTCGTAGGCGAGGATCGTCGCCTGGACGCGGTCGCGCAGGCCGAGCTTGCGCAGCAGCGCGTTCACGTGCGACTTCACCGTGCCCACGGTGATGCCGAGTTGCTCGGCGATCTCCGAGTTGTTGAGGCCGGTCGCGAGCAGGGCGAGGACGTTGCGCTGACTGCCGGTGAGGGTCTCCAGCTCACGCGGACCGCTGCCGGACCGCGCGCCGGTCACCGGCCCCGACGCGTAGTGGCCGATGAGGCGACGGGTCGCGGACGGGGCGAGGACGCTCTCGCCGGTCGCCACCACTCGGATGCCGTGCAGGAGTTCGGAGGCGTGCACGTCCTTGAGGAGGAACCCGGAGGCCCCGGCGCGCAGCGCGTCGAAGACGTACGCGTCGAGGTCGAAGGTGGTCAACACCAGGACGCGGGGCGCGTTCTCGCGCCCGGTGATGATCCGGGTGGCGGCGATACCGTCCAGTTCGGGCATGCGTACGTCCATGACGACGACGTCGGGGGCCAGTTGCTCGGCGAGCCGGACCGCGGCGACACCGTCGGCGGCCTCGCCGACGACCGTCATGTCGTCCTCCGCGTCGATCACCGCGGCGAAGCCCGCCCGGACGATGCCCTGGTCGTCGACGACCAGCACCTTGAGACTCATCGCTCCCCCTCCTCGACGGCCGGCGCGAGCGGCAGCCGCAGACCGACCGTGCCCGGCGGGCCGGCGGTCAGTGTGCCGCCGAGCGGCGCGATCCGGGCCGTCAGCCGTTCCCGTACGGCGGCGCCGGCGGCGCCCGGGACCCCGGTGGCCGTGAGCGTCAACGTACCGTCGGCCGCGTCGAGTTCGAGGACGGCCGGCTCGTCGTCGCCGGTCGCCAGCAGGGTCTCGGCGGCGTGGTAGGCGGCGAGGTCGACCTCGGTGGGCAGGCGGTCCGGCACCCGGTCTGTGAGCCGGATCTCGATGTCACGGCCGGTGGCCCGGCACTGCTGGGCGAGCAGGTCGAGGGCCTGGAGGGTGGGCTGCGGACGCAGGTCGGCTCCGCCGGTCTCGCCGTCCCTGACGGTGTCCAGCAGGGCGCGCATCGCGGCGAGTGCCTCGCGGGCGCGGGTCGCTGTCGCGTCGAGGCGGCCCGCGTGTGCCTCGGCGATCATGTCGGCGGTGCGGGCCAGGACGGTGGTTTCCAGGCCGGCGGCGATGCGTTGGCGTTCCGCCCAGGCGTCTCTTACGGCGGCCTCCGTCCACGTGGCGAGGTGTTGGGTCTGCGTTGCCCGAGTTGTCCTGTCGTGCTTCCGACGCACGGCTCCGCCGTAGTGGGCCGCGCCGACCACCAAGGCGGTGCCTGCAGTTGCTGCCATGGCTACCACCCAGGTGGGGAGGGGTGTTCCGCGGTGGAGTACGGCGGTGGTGACAGCGGTGGCATGTACCGCCACGGCTGCGATGGGAAAGAAAGAGAGGGGGACTTGAGGCAGTCGGTATGTGCGCGCCTGTGGGGGCTGGTCGCGCAGTTCCCCGCGCCCCTTCAGGTCGGCCAGCGCCACGCATGTTGCCAAGGTGCTCAGCGTTGGGGGCAGCAGGACTGGGCCGCTGTAGTCGCCCACCGTCATCGCCATCGGCCAGAGCAGCGCCAAGCCCAGCAGTGCGCCCCGCGCCCACCCCGGAGCCCTGCGTAGCCACAGCAATGCCACCGCCTGGGCCGCTGCCAGCAGGGCGAACAGCACACCCGCCGATACCTGCGAGCCGGCGGACGCCGATCCGTCGCGGATCACGACCACCCCGAGCAGGGGCTGGGCGAAGAGGCCGAACGCGGCGACCAGCTGCGCCGCTCGGTAACTCGGCGGGACCGCCTCCTCCACCGGGGCCGCGGTGCGGCCGGGCAGGGTCGCCCGTACCTCCCAACCGCCCTCCGCCGTCGGGCCGGTGGTCAGGGTGCCGCCCGCCTCACGGGCTCGGGAGCGCAGGAAGCCGGTGCCGCGGCCGCCGCCGAGGCCCGCGCCGTGCGCCACGACGCCGGTCGGCGGGGGTGCGCTGGTGACGACGACGTCGGTGCGGGTGTCGCCGTAGTGGCACAGCACGGTCGTGCGGGCTCCCGGGGCGTGCCGGGCCACGTTGGTGAGGGCCTCGCGGACGATGCCGTAGGCCGCGTCCGCGACGGCGCCGTCGGGGAGGGGGTCGATCTCGAAGTCGACGGGCTGGTCGAGGCGGCGGAAGCCGGCCACCAGGGCCTTCAACCGCTCCTCCGGGGAGGGGAGTTCCTCACGTGAGGGGGCCGGGGCCCGTACGGAGCCCAGCGCCCGGGTGACCTCGCGGCCCGTCTCGACCGCGAACTCCAGCGCCTCGTCGGCCAGTTCGGGGCGTCGCTCGCGCAGTCCGGAGGCCGCGCCCACCGTGACCACCACAGCGGTCAGATGGTGGGCGCTGACGTCGTGCAACTCCCTTTCCATCCGGCGTCGTTCGACCGCCGGGAGCCGGTGCCGCTCGGTCTCGGCCCGCTTCAGCAGGTGTTCGGCGGCCTGTCGCGCGTGCCGCAGGCGTCGTACGAACAGGCCCGTGCCGCACGCGGCGGCGTACAGCACCGCCGTCAGGACGAGGTCGAGGCCGTCGCGGTCGCTGAGGCCGTTCAGGGTGATGTTCTGGGCGAGTTGCCAGGCGGCGAGGGTCGCGACGCACAGCACGGCGGTGAAGGTGTCCCGCTCGGTGGCCACCGTGAAGAGGGCCAGCGCGACCCCCGCCGTGCCCAGGACCGCCGTACCGCCGGTGGGCAGTGGTCCGGCGCCGAGCGCGCAGGCGACGGCGATCACCATGAGGGCGACCACCGGGTAGGTGCGGCGCAGCGCGAGCGCGGCCGTCACCGGGCCGGCGACCAGGGCGGCCACCAGCAGGGCGGAGCCGTCCGGGACGGTCCCCTGTGCGAGCGCGGCTCCGGGCCACACGGCGGCCTGGGCGCAGATCAGCAGGACCGGGAGCAACCGGTCATCGGTTCGATTCATGACGGTTCAAGGCTATGGGCGGGGGTGCGGGGCCCGGCTCGGGCTGAAGGGGGATTCGCGTCTCTTACCTGGGTTGCAGACGCGGGCCGCGAGCGGTCCCGGCCGTCCCTGGGTGGACGGCCGAAGGGCTCTCTCTACCTCCGGTTCCACGCGGCGATCGTCCTTCCGCCCGAGGACCGCGCCGGGTCCCCGGACCTAGGCTCGATCACATCGAGGAAGCGCCGGACCAGCGCTTCCACCTCACCCACACCACCACACAGGGGGATCTCCCATGTCCAAGCGCGCTCTCGTCTCCTCGCTCCTCGCCGTCGCCGCCGTCGGCGCCATCACCGCCGGCGGTATCGCCATGGCCTCCTCGGCCACCGACCCGACCCTGACCAACGGCTCCGCCCGCTACGTCCCCCCGACCGGCGCCCGCGCCGGCACGTTCACCTACACCGCCGACGTCAGCGACGACTCCGGCATCCGCGGCCTCAACGTCGTTGCCTGGCCCGCGAGTTCGGAGCTGGCCCCGACCGAGGGGGACCTGCGGTTCGTGGACACCGCCACCTGCGTGCGCACCTCGGACGAGACGTCCCGCTGCACCTACACCTTCAAGGTCACCGAGAAGGAGGCGGCCGAGGCCGCGCAGGGCACCTGGAACGTCTCCGCGCTGCTCACGGCCAAGGACGGAAACACGCTGTACGTCCCGGCGGCGGCCACCTTCGAGATGAAGGGCTGAAGTGACGAGCCGAGGTGATGGGCCGGCCCCGGTCTCGGCAGCACGCCGGTGCCGGGGCTTCGCCCTGTGGATAACCTGCACGCATGACCACCGACCTGGCCCTGCTGTCCCGTGTCGCCTTCCGCGGCCGGGAGATCACCGCGCCCCGGCTGCGCGGGCTGTTGGCGTTGCTGGCGGAGGACCCGCGGGGCGGGTGCAGCACGGGGCGGCTGGCGGAGGGGCTGTGGGGCGACGACGGGGTGCCGGAGCGGCCGGGGAAGGCCGTGCAGGTGCTGGTGTCCCGGGTGCGGGGGCAGTTGGGGGCCGATGTCGTTCTGAGTACGCCCACCGGGTACCGGCTCGGGCTTGAGGCCGCGCGGATCGACAGTTCCGCGCTGCTGCTGTTCGAGGCGGGCAGTGCCGAGCGGGCGCGGAACGGGGACCACGCGGGGGCGTTGGCGCAGGCCGAGGCGGGGCTGGCGCTGTGGGACGGGAGCGTGGGCGCCGGGGCCGGTGAGGATCTGCACGATCCGGTGATCGCGCTGCGCGTCGCCCGGATGCGGACCTTCCGTGCGCTGGTGCGGTCCCGGGCGCTCGCCCTGGCGCGGCTGGAGCGGCGGGAGGAAGCGGCGGGCCCGCTCGGCGAGTTGGCGCTGGAGGTGCCCCGGGACGAGGAGGTCCTCGCCGAGTTGCTGCGCTGCGAGGCGGTGACCGTCGGACGGGCCGCGGCGCTCGGGCGGTACGACACGTATCGGCGCGGGCTGCGCGAGGAGCTGGGCGCCGACCCCGGGCCCGGACTGCGGTCCGTGTACCAGGAGTTGCTCAAGGCGGACGCGCCGCCCGTCCGGCACGACGTCCCGCACGAGCCGAACCCGCTGCTCGGCCGGGACGCCGACATCGCCGCCGTCGGCGCGCTGCTGCGGGACGCCCGGGTGGTCACCGTCGTAGGACCCGGCGGGCTGGGCAAGACCCGGCTCTCGCACGCGGTGAGCCGGGCCGCGGCCCAACCCGTGGTGCACTTCGTACCGTTGGCCGGTGTCACCTCCGACGCCGACGTGACCGACGAGGTCGCCTCGGCCGTCGGCGCCGGTGAGGGCGGGCGGTTCGCCGGGGGCGGGGACATGGTGAGCGGCATCGTCGCCGCGCTGGGCACCGGCCCCGCCCTGCTCGTGCTGGACAACTGCGAGCACGTCGTCGACGGCGCCGCCGACCTCGTACGGGAACTCGTGTCGCGGTCCAAGGAGTTGCGGATCCTGGCCACCAGCAGGGCGCCGCTCGGGCTGAGTTCGGAGTCCGTGTACGCGCTGCCGGAGCTGTCGCCGGCCACCTCGGTCGAGCTGTTCGAGCAGCGGGCGCGGGCCGCGCGGCCCGGGGTGGAGCTGGACCCCGAGCGGGTCGCCGAGATCTGCCGGCATCTGGACGGCCTGCCGCTCGCCGTCGAACTCGCCGCGGCCCGCGTACGGGTGCTGTCCGTGGCCGACATCGCGCGCCGACTGGAGGACCGCTTCGCGCTGCTGCGCGGCGGCGCCCGGGACGCGCCCGAGCGGCACCGCACCCTGCGGGCCGTGGTCGACTGGAGCTGGAACCTGCTGGAGCCCGACGGCCGGGCCGCGCTGCGCGCGCTGTCGGTGTTCCCCGGCGGCTTCTCCGAGGAGGCCGCCGAGTACGTGCTCGGCGAGAGCGGCGACGCGCTGTTCCTGCTGGAGCAGCTGGCCGGCCAGTCCCTGCTCAAGGTGGGCGACAGCCCCGCCGGCGTCCGCTTCCATCTCCTGGAGACGCTACGGGAGTTCAGCGCCGCCCGGCGCGCCGAGGCCGGCGAGGACGACGTGGTCACCGACCGGTTCCTGCTCTGGGCACGGGACTTCGGGCGGGCCCACCACGATGTCCTGTTCCGCGCCGACCCGTTGCCCGCCTGGCACCGCATCCGCGCCGAGCGAGACAACCTCGTCCTGGCCCTGCGCCACGCGCTGGCCCGCGCCGACGGACCCACCACCGCCGCCCTCACCGCCGTACTGGCCTCCCTGTGGGTCACCGACTCCAGCTTCGGCCGGGTCATCACCCTGTGCGCCGAGACCGGCGGCCCGCTGTCCCACTTCCGCCCCGGGCCCGACAGCCCCGAGGACGTGGAGACCGCCCGCACCGCCGCCACCATGTGCGCGGGCGCCCTCTTCATGGGCCTGGGCCCGCACGCCGTACGGCAGCTCGCCACCGTGCGCCGGCTGCCGCCCGCCCCGCCGGACACGGTCGTACGCGCGATGGCCGTGGTGCTCAGGGCCACCCCGGACATGCGCCCGCCCGAGTACGCGAGCCTCCAGGAACTGTGCGCGTCCGACGCGCCCCTGCTGTCGGGCATGGCCTGGGGCGTCCTCAGTTACGTCTGGGAGGCCGAGCACGAGACCGAGCGCGCCCTGGAGTGCGCCCGCCGTATGCCCGACACCTTGGGCGAGTTGGCCAACCCCGCCATGCGGCTGCTCAGCCACGGGCGGATCAGCGAACTGTGCATGCAGGCCGAGCGGGGCGCGGAGGCGTACGACCATCTGCGGGCCGCGCTGCGCACGTTGGAGGAGTTCGACGGCTGGCCGGACTCGATCGGCGTCCGCTGGGGCCTGGTCCTGGCCTGTCTGCAACGCGGGGAGATCGACGAGGCGGAGTACTGGCTCGGGCTCGCGGCCCTGGACCAGCAGCCGGAGTCCGTCCGGATCTACGCCCCCGATCTGGCCGCCCGCGCGGAGATCGCGCTGGCCCGCGGGCTGACCGAGGTCGGGCTCGGGCTGTGGCGCCGGGCGGTGGAGCGGATCCGGGAGGACAGCGCGGTGCTCGCCCTGCGCGACGGCGATCCGTTCGTGGACCCGTGGGCCCTGGAGGTGCAGGCGGCCGCGGTGGCCGCGCATGCGCAGCAGGGGCGACCGGAGCCGGTGGCCGCGCTGGCCGGGCAGTTGCGGGAGCGGCTGCTCGCGATGCTGACCGCTTCCTCCGGCTCGTCCGGCTCCTCCGGCTCTTCTGATCCCTCGGAGACCAGCTCCCCCCTTGAACTCCAGGTCCACGGCACGATGTTGACCGCGCTCGGCTTCGCCGGGCTGGCCGAGGGCGACCCGACGGCCGTACGGCTGGTGGCGCTGGCGGAACGGATGCCGGCGGTACGGGAGTTCCCCACCCTGTCCTCGGCCCGGTCCCGGCGGGCGGCCGAGAACGCCGACAGGGCGGCCTACGACGACGCGAGGTCGACGTACGCCACCCTGAACCGGGAGGAGCTGCGGGCCGCCGCACTGCACGAGCTCAGTGCCGGGGCTCGCGGTTGAACTTCGCCTTGGACCACAGGTAGCCGAGGACGGTCATGGCCAGGCACCAACCGACGGCCAGCAGCGCGTTCTTGGTGCCGATCTCGGTCCCGAGGAGCAGTCCGCGCAGGGTCTCGATGGCGGGCGAGAAGGGCTGGTACTCGGCGAACCAGCGGAACCAGCCCGGCATGGCGTCCACCGGCACGAACGCGCT
>NZ_JBIVKB010000007.1:0-171567 GCF_044750545.1 Streptomyces sp. NPDC088794
GGCAGCGACATCGAGACCGATCCATATCTCCGGCACGCGCTGATGCTACAGACAGCCAGGATGAGACCCCATCCACAGTTCTTGACAATTTCTCAGCGGTATCCGCCCGTGAGACTCAACTCCTGGCAGGGGCGGGACATTGTCTGAAGGCGCTCGCTCACCAGAGCGTCCGAGCATCTCGGCGCGTCTCTCGGTATCCGCGGCGAGTAAGCGCTGCCACCGTTTATGAAGTGTGTCCTCGTCCGGCGCGTAGACCCACATGCGCCCAGGCGTGACGCCACGAGACGACCACGGCATCAGATCTCTCAGCTGCGGGCAGGACTCCCACAGGTCGCTGCCGGGTGGCAGAAAGGCATCCGTCTCACCCGTGGCGCACTCGCGCCACTCGGGGTCGTCGAGCCTGAGTGTCGTCAGGCGTTCGATCTTCTCGTCTCGGCGCCCGCCGACCTTGAGGTGTCTTACCTTTGCAGTCTGCTGGTCCGTCCGTGGCCTGGGGCTGTCCCGCCACCGCACAAAGATCGCGATGCACAATTCCTGGGCGACCTCGGGGAAGATCCGGGTCGCGACATCCGCACGGTGGCCCTCCGGGGACAGGTCGACGATCCAGCCTTCGTCGGCGGTTTCGCGTAGATAGCGCCGCATTCCGGCGAACGCCCGCCCCTTGAGCCATGCCTTCGGAGTGATCAGCGCGACCACACCGAATGGCACGTCGTCGTGTGCGTCGAAGACCTTCCAGGTGGCCCAGCGCCAGAAGTAGACGTAGAGGTTGGCGATCTTCGACTCGTACCTGCCGTTGCCAGGTTGCCGGAAGGCCCCCAGCGGGGCCGGGATGTCCGCCTCAGGCTCCCCTCGTTCCACCCACTTGCCAGCGCCCCGTTTCACGGCGTCGTGAGGCGGGTTGCCCATGACGACCATGACGCGCTCGTCCCGCTTGACCTGGTTGGCTTGGCGGCGGGATTCCGCGAGCGCCCGGTAGGTGTGGGGGATCCAGTTGAACTCGGCTGTCGGGCTGTCCAGGGCATCAGCCACCAACAGCCTGAGTCCCTGGGAGGGGGCCGCGGACCCGTACTGCTTGAGCATGGCGTGCATGCGTAATTCCGCAACAGCGAACGGACCGACCTGCATCTCGAAACCGACCAGCCGACGACCCACCATCTCTCGCAAACGTGGGCCCACCGCACCTGGGCCCTCTGCCTCTGTGATGGTCTCGGCGGCCAGCTCCAGTGCCGACAGGAGGAAGGTGCCGGTGCCCATGGCTGGGTCGACAAGAACCACATCCGGAGAAGCAAAGCCGGATGGGATACGGAAACCCTCCCGCTTCAGGACGTCCTCGACGAGCCGCGTCATGGCCGAAACGACGCCGCGCGGTGTGTAGTACGAGCCTGTGCGTATCCGCAGGTCCGGGTCGTAGATCTGGAGGAAGTGCTCGTACAGCAGGAAGTAGGCGTCCCCGGTCCCATCGTCCAGTACGTCCCACCTGACGGCGCCGATGACACGAAGCAGTGTGTTCAGCGTGGTGGACAGTCCAGCAACAGAGTCGCCGGCCAAGACATCCAGGGCCTGCCCCATCAACGAGTGCTTCTTGCCGAGCTTCGTGGCGATCTCATGCACGGTCTCGCCCTCGAAAGCGATCTCCTCCACCCTCGCGAGCAACAGCGCGAACACCACTGCCTGCCCGTATTGCTCTACGAACTGGGCGTCGGTTGCTTCCGGGAACAGCAGGTGTCGCCAGTCTTTGGCGAGTGTCGTGAACGCCGGGGGACGTCTACGGCTCTTCTCCTGTGCGATCGCCTCTCCGACCTCTTCCGACAGAAGTTGGCAGAGCCCGGCGACCGCTCGGATGAGTTGACTTGTGGTACGTGGTGTCTGCGGTTCCCAGATGAGGAATTCGCGTAACACTCGTGCGAGTGTCCCGTCGGCGGGAGCAAGCCGTGATCCGGAGGTGAGGACCGAGCCCTTCATGTGGGCCACTTCGCCGACCCGTTGACCCTCCTGGTGGACGGAGAACTCGTTCCCGTCGCAGAGCAGGACGTTGTTGAGCAGTCGTAGTTTTGCCCACTGCTCGGCGTTGCGGCCTGTATAGACGGATGGGTCGGCCTGGGTACCCGGTTTCTTGAGCTCGATGTAACCTACGAGGGCGCCCCCGACCTCAACGGCATAGTCAGGGCGGGCGCCCATATCAACGAGCGGGACCTCGCCAATGAGGGTGACGTCCAAGCCGAGCCCGCGACATATGGATCGGATCATGTTCTCCAGCGGTCCCCGCAGCTGGTCTTCCTGCCACCCACTGCCTCTCAGCTTCGGCGTGGCCTCCGCCCCAAACGTGGACACGGCGGCCTGCACTGCCTGTTCGAAGCTGTCATGAATCCTGCGACGGGACTCCATACTGCCCTCATCTCCAAGGCGGACAGATCCTGCCGACATCAGGTCAGCGCGGTCATCTGCCGCGCCCTGCTCCCCGTCGGGGCCAGACCTTTCCGGCCCTCGCTGTTCCATGACGTTAGGAGGGGAGCGCGGGGCGCCTGGAGGGTGCATGCAGGGGCGCACAGATGCGCGCGCATCGATGCAACACGCCCCGCTTAAAGACCAGTTCGCAGCACAGACAGCATCAGCAAGAGCGGCAACTCCCTCCGGACAGACCGGTATTGCCACTGCACCTTCTATCCGATCTGGTGGGACCATGACCACACAAGGTGCCCCAGCAAGGACCAATTACCTGGGGCAGACTCGGACGCCGACTGACCGCCTCCAAGAATCGGGAAGCCTCGCTCGGGGAACACCGAGACGGGGCAGCTCCTTCCGTCGACACGGATACGTCCCCTCCATGGAATTGGTAACTCCGCCTTATCGCCGGGCACACCGTCTCCATGGCGGAAGACATAGAGGCCCAACGCCTGGCTGAGGACTCACGCATCTGGGATGCACCTGCTCCACGAGCACAAAACCACCTTCGAGCAGGGCAATCTCTTTCTGGTCGGGCAGTCCCTCTTCGCCGTGGCCTACATGACTCTTCTCACCTCCGAGAAGCACGTCACAGCCACACGCCTCATCGCCGGCTTCGGCCTCGTAATGGCCATCACCTGGCTGTACGTCTGCCACCGACAATTCCGCTACTTCAGCGTTGTCCGATACCGCGCCCAGCAACGCCTGCCGGAGTACGCCGCAACTCACGCGAGCTGGAACCGCAGACCGATCGCCCTGCGCCTCATCACCTACTTCCTCCCATCGGCCGCAGTGGTGCTGTGGACGTTCTTGCTGATCATCAGTTGAACAGCAAGAATTGTGCTGCACATCGCCAGGGGCAGGTCAGACCCGAAAAGCCGTATCCCTTGTGCGGTTAGAGCACCACCACAGGGAGCACCTCAGGTCCCGGCGCGCTTCCAGCTGCCCACTGCGCCCGCGCCAAGCAGCGTGCTGATCACGAGATCACCGATCACGGACGGGCCGTCAGCGCTCTTCGCGGCGCTCATGAGCCCACCGCTGGTGAGGCAAGTGAGCAGGACAGCGAGCAGCAACCAGAAGACCTTCATCGCACCCCCAAGGCGTACGAGATGAGGGCGCCACGGTAGAGCGCGGGAGTTCGCTGCGTCACCCAGTCACAGGATCACAACACAGTCACATACCCCACACAGCGGGCACACGGGACACATGATGCCCATTCAGTACGTACAACCCAAGGGGGATCATGCACACCCGCACCACCGTCGTGGCCGTCGGCCTACTACTCACCGCGGCTGCTACCGCCTGCAGCAACAACCGTGAACCGAAAACCGTCCACGTCACCGTCACACAGACTGTGACCACCGCGCCGAGCTCTGAGGCTGTCAGAGACGCCGACCACGGAGTACTGAACATGGGCGCCACGAAGACCATCATCGACGCCGAGACTGACGTTCACGCCACCGTGCGGGCCTTGAGCTACCAGCAGCCCTACAGAGGGCCGCAACCACAGGCACCGGAGGACTTCCAGGGCGGGGACACCTGGGCCACGGCCGACGTGAAGGTCTGCAACGTTAAGGGCGCTGAGTTCACCGTCGATCAGTTCCCGTGGTCGCTGTCCTACTCAGACGGCACCAGCATCGAGGTGACCGGCTCCTCCGGCGGTGACATGCCCAAGCCGGAGTACCCGATGGACAAGACCTTGACTTCCGGGCGCTGCGCCCGTGGTCTCGTCACGTTCCCCGTCCCCAGCAGCAAGCGGCCAGAGCGTCTGGTGTACCAGCCCGGGAGTGGCACTCCGACAGAGTGGGCGATCCCGAAGCCCTAGCCGGAAGGCCTCTAGCGCGGCCGTGGCAGGCTGCACAGGGGCTTCCTTGCATAGCGCGGGGATAGCTTGTGGTTGCATCCCAAGGCGGTGTCCAAGCGAAAGCGCCCCGGACGATCAAGTCCAACCGGGGCGCCGCGCCGCTGGTCAACAAGGTCTTCCCCGCTGATCCGTTCGGTAGGCCCTGTGGGACTCGAACCCACAACCAATGGATTAAAAGTCCACTGCTCTGCCAATTGAGCTAAGGGCCCAGGTGATGTTGCCTCCCCGAGCATAGCCGGACCCGGCCGTGTCTCCGATCGGGTATCGGAGACACGGCCGCGCCGGGCGGCTGAACAGGGGGCGAAAGATCCGGTCCGTTACGGATCCACCTTTTCCGGCGCGCCCGACCGTGCCGCCTCCCGTGCCTTCGTGCGTGCGTGTTCCGGGTTCAGGAACCAGTGCCGGGCCGACGCTCGCCACCAGGTCGCCGCGAAGCCGAGGACGACCAGGACGGCCACCGGCGCGTAGTTGAAGGACTCCCATGTGACCGGTGAGACCTGGGGCAGCATGAACAGCACGGTGATCACCGCCACCCACACCACCGACACGATCCCGATCGCCCGCGACCACCGGCCCAGGTGCCAGGGCCCGCGCTGGAAGTCGTCGCCCTTGCCCAGCCGCAGCAGCGTCGGGATGACGTACGCGATGTAGAGACCGATGACCGCGACGGACGTCACCGCCGCGTAGGCCGTGTAGTTGATGAGGTAGGGCAGGCCGAGGACCAGCGCTCCGCCCGCCGCCAGCCATACCGCGGCGACCGGCGTCCGCGTGCGCGGGCTCACCGTGTGCCAGACCCGCGAGAACGGCAGCGCGCCGTCGCGTGAAAAGGCGTAGATCATGCGGCTGTTGGCCGTCACCGAGGCCATCCCGCAGAACAGCTGTGCGCCGATGACCACGAGGAGCAAGAGCTTGCCCGCCGTCGCGCCCAGCGCGTCCAGGAGGATCTGGGCCGGCGGGGCGCCCGTCGCCGACTCCCGCTCCTTGTCGTAGTCCTGGATCGCGTACGTGAAGCCCAGCAGCAGGACGAATCCCGCTATCCACGACGTCCAGATCGAGCGCACGATCCCCTTCGGGCCCGCCGTCGACGCGTCGTGCGTCTCCTCCGTCATGTGGGCCGACGCGTCGTAGCCGGTGAAGGTGTACTGGGCCATGAGGAGGCCGATCAGGACCACGTACACCCCGCTCCCCCAGCCCGTGTTGTTCACGAACTCGGTGAAGACGAAGGTCGTGGACTGGTGGTGGTCCGGTACGAAGGCCAGCGCGCCGACGATCACGCCGACGCCCAGCACGTGCCACCACACGCTGACGCCGTTGAGCAGGGCGACGATGCGGACGCCGAAGGTGTTGAGGAGGCCGTGGAGGATCAGGATGCCCGCGAACAGCAGGACCGTCCGGCCCGGCGTGACCTCGAAGTCGAACTGAAGGTTCAGGTACGCGCCCAGGAAGGACGCGGCGCCGAAGTCGATGCCGGCGGTCACCGCGACCTGGCCCAGCACGTTGAACCAGCCCGTGAACCATGCCCAGGCGGCCGCGGTGCGGGGTGGCGCGAGTCGGTGGGCCCAGAAGTACAGGCCCGCCGAGGTCGGGTACGCCGAACAGATCTCGGCCATCGACAGGCCGACGAACAGGGTCATCAGGCCCACCGCGACCCAGCCCCAGGTGATCACGGCGGGGCCGCCGGTGTTCATGCCGAAGAGGTAGAGCGTCAGGCAGCCCGACAGGACCGAGATGATCGTGAAGGACACCGCGTAGTTGGAGAACGCCGACATGCGGCGGGCGAGAACCTGCGTGTAGCCGAGCTGGGCCAGTCGCTCTTCGTCAGACAGCCCACTCGCTATGGCGTCATCTGTCATGCCCCCAGCAATTCCCCCGCCGGGGGCGTGACACACGTCACAACTTGGCTAGAAAAGGCCCTTGCAGCCCCTCCACCCCGGCGCGATCTTCACCCGCGCCTTCACCGGGAAGCCGGAAGCGCAAAAGGACAGGGCCCGTACGACCGAAGTCGTACGGGCCCTGTCCTCAGTTCACACGATCTCAGCCGTTGCGCTTCCAGCGCGGCTTGTCGTCGCGGCGGCCGAAGGAACCGGTGCCGGTGCCCGTGCCGGTGGTGCCGCGGTGGCCCGGACGGTCGTGGCCGCCGGCGCGGAAGCCGGGGCGGTCGCCCTGGCGGTCACGGTTGAACGGACGGTCGCTGCCCCGGTGACCGGTCGCGGGACGGTCGTCGCGGCGGAAGCCGCCACGGTCGTTGTCACGACGGTCGTTGTCCCGACGGAAGCCGCCCGAACCCGCGGGACGCTCGTCGCGACGCTCGAAGGAACGGCCACCGCGGTCGCCGTCACGACGGTCGCTGTTGAAGCCGCCGGAGGGACGGTCGTCGCGACGGAAGCCGCCACGGTCGTTGCCACCGCGGTCGTCGCGGCGGAAGCCACCCGACGGGCGGTCGTCGCGGCGCTCGAAGGAACGGCCGCCGTCACGACGGTCGTTGTCCCGGCGGAAGCCACCGGACGGACGGTCGTCACGACGCTCGAACGAACGGCCACCACGGTCGTTGCCACCGCGGTCGTCGCGGCGGAAGCCACCCGACGGGCGGTCGTCACGGCGGTCACGGCGCTCGTAGTTGCCGCGCTCGTCACGCTGCTGACGCGGACGCTCATACGAAGAGGAGGACGTCTCACGGGCCGGCGCCTCGGCGACGGCCTGCGCGGCCGCGGCCTCCACGACGGCGGCAGCGGCCTCGGCCACCGCGGTCTCCGGGTCGTCGCCCCGCTCACGGGCGGCGCGGGCGATCAGGCGGTCGGACTCCTCGCGCAGCTCGGACGCGCGGCGCGTGGCCCGCTCCAGCTCCTTGGTGAGCTGGGCGACCTCACGCTCGGCCTGCTGCGCGGCGTCGCCCGCCGACTGGGCCTGGACCTCGGTCATCGAACGGGCACCGGTGATCTCGGCGACCTCGGGCTCGAAGGCCGTACCGGAGTTGATGATGTGACGGCCGGCGTCGACGCCCGCGTCCTCCATCTGCCGGAAGATCTGGCGCCGCTGGTGCGGCAGGGACAGCGATACGACGGTGCCGGTGCGGCCCGCGCGAGCGGTACGGCCCGCACGGTGCAGGTAGTCCTTGTGGTCGCCGGCCGGGTCCACGTTCAGGACCAGGTCGATGCCGTCGACGTGGATACCGCGGGCGGCGACGTCGGTCGCGACGAGCGCGTTGACGTAACCGTCCTTGAAGTCCGCCAGCGTCCGCGTACGGGCGCCCTGCGTCATGCCGCCGTGCAGCGCGTCGGCCTTCACGCCGGACTCGCGCAGCTGCTCGGCGATGCGGTCGGCGCCCAGCTGGGTGCGGACGAAGATGATCGTGCGGCCCTTGCGGGAGGCGATCGCGGCGGTGACCGGCGCCTTGTCCTTGGGCTTCACGATGAGGATGTGGTGGGACATCGTCGTGACGTTGCCCTGCGCGCTGTCGACCTCGTGCGTGACCTCGTCGGTCAGGTAGCGCTTGACCAGCGTGGAGATCTCGTTCTCCATCGTGGCCGAGAACAGCATGCGCTGGCCGCCGGCCGGGACCTGGTCGAGCAGCTCGGTGACCTCGGGCAGGAAGCCCAGGTCGGACATCTGGTCGGCCTCGTCGATGACCGCGATCTGGACGTTCTCCAGGGAGCAGGCACCGCGGTTGATGATGTCGCGCAGGCGGCCCGGGGTGGCGACGAGGACGTCGACGCCGCGCTCCAAGGCGTAGATCTGGTTGCCCATCGACGTACCGCCGCAGACGACCTTCATCTTGAGGCCGAGCACGTCGCCGTAGGGCTGGAGGGCGTCCGCGACCTGCATCGCGAGCTCACGGGTCGGGGTGAGGATGACGGCGCGCGGCTTGTGCTTCTCGGTGCGGCCGCCGGACAGCTGGGCCAGGGTCGGCAGACCGAAGGAGAGGGTCTTGCCGGAGCCGGTGCGGCCACGGCCGAGGATGTCCTTGCCGGCCAGGGCGTCCGGGATGGTCGCCGCCTGGATCGGGAAGGGGACCGTCACGCCGTTCTGCGCGAGCTTGCGCACGACACCCTCGGGGAGGCCGAGGGACGCGAAGGTCACCTCGGGCGCCTCCACGGCGGTGTCTACGGTCGTCTCGTCGCCCTCGTTCTCGGGCATGACGACGTGATCAGTACTGGAAATGGACATGCGAATGCGAAACCTTCCGGAGTATCCGTCGGCACGCGCCCGTCAACTCCGTGATTCGCTATCGACCGCCTCAATGCGGTCCGCCACGGCAAGGGAGAGTACGCGCCACACGGCGCGCTCTGCAGTGGCGCCGGGCAATGGGATCAAACGATCTACCACCATACGCACCTTGCACCCCCGACGGCAAACGAAGTCAGCCTGACTTGACGTAGCTCACATCCGCCGGGGCCGCAGGTCTACGCCGGTGTACCCGCCGTGGGGGCCGGCTCGCGGTCCGCCAACTGCGGTCCCGCCTCGGGGTGCGCCGACGAGGAGGGCTCGGCGGACGGCGGGGGCTCCGGCGAGGCGGGCGGCTCGGGCGAGGCGGGCGGGGGCGGGGGCTCCTCGGACTGGGTGGGCGTGGGCGGCGCCTTGGTCGGCGCCGGGTCCCCCGGCTTCTCGGTCCGGCCCGGCTTGCCCTTCACCGGAGCGGACGCGCTCGCGTCGGCCGACGGCGACGCGGACGGACTCGCCGACTCGCCCGGCTTCCCGTGGCCCTTCCTGCCGCCGTGCTTGGCGTCCCCGGCCGCCCCGATCCCGGAACCGCCGCCCGCCAGCCCGGTGCCCCCGTCCGGGGCCTCACCGCCGTGCCGGCCGGCCGAGTGTGACGGCTTCGCGCCCCCGCCCTCACCGTCGTCCCCCACGCTCATACAGCCGGCCACAGCGGCTACGGCGACGACCGTGACCGCGAGACGAACGGGTACGTACAAGGCGCGCACGGGCAGCCACCTCCGAGCGGGGAAAGGGAGTCAACCTCCCCAACTCCCGCCGCCCACAAGAGGACACGCACCGCGCTCACCCGTACCCCAGAGCGTGCAACCGCGCGTCGTCGATCCCGAAGTGGTGGGCGATCTCGTGCACCACCGTCACCTCGGTCTCCGCCACGACCTCCTCCCGCGTCTCGCACATCCTGAGCGTCGGCCCGCGGTAGATCGTGATCCGGTCCGGCAGGACACCGGCGTACCACTCCCCGCGATCCGTCAGCGGCGTCCCCTCGTAGAGCCCGAGCAGCTCGGGGTCGTTCGCCGGCGGCTCGTCCTCGACGAACACCGCCACGTTGTCCATCAGCCGTGTCAGCTCCGGCGGGATCCGGTCCAGCGACTCGGCGACCAGTTCCTCGAACTCCTCGCGCGTCATCTCCAGCACACACCCATTGTCGGCCACCGGACGCCCGTACGAGAGACATGGACCCACCCGCATATCCGACGGCGGACTTGGGCATACGGGACCAATGGTCCGCGTCCCCGCCGCCGTACTGTCCGCCCTGCACCGGCTACGAAGGGTTCCGCGCACCCTCGCCCGCCGCCGGCGCGCACACCGCCCCCAGCCCACCACCGCTCTCGTCACCCAGACCAGCCCGTGGCTCCGCGCCCTCGGACTGGTCGTCGTCGTGGTGCTCGGCGCGTGGCTGGGACTGCTCGTCGTGGGCAACGTGCGCGTCCCCGTCGGCCCCATGAACACCACGATGACCCTGCGTCCCTCCCTCACCGGCGGCACGAAGATCAACATCTCCCCGCTCGGCGCCCTCCAGCTCGACAGCCATCAGGCGCCCGTCCGCCTCGACGTCAACGTCGACCAGCTCGACCCGGTCCGCGCGCAGGCCCTCGTCGACCATCCCGAGCGCCTCTCCGGGCTCCAGGACGAGGTCGCCAAGGATGTCGGGCACGGCACCCTCGACCTCGCTGTGCGCTCCGCCGTCGCCGTCGTCTCCGGCGCCACCGCCCTCGGCCTCGCCGTCTACCGCCGCCCCCGCCGCGCCCTCGCCGCCGGCACCACCGCCCTCGCCCTCCTGCTGGCCAGCGGCGTCTCGGCGTTCGCGACCTGGAACTCCGAATCCATCCTGGAGCCGAAGTACTCCGGGCTGCTCTCCTCGGCGCCCTCCCTGGTCGGCAACGCGCGCAACATCGTCACCGAATTCGACGTCTACCAGAAGGAGTTGGCGCGCCTGGTGACGAACGTGACCAAGCTCTACGACGTCACGTCCACGCTTCCGGCCTACCAGCCGGACCCGACGAGCATCCGCGTCCTGCACGTCTCCGACATCCATCTGAACCCGGCGAGCTGGAAGATCATCGCCTCGCTCGTGGAGCAGTACAAGGTGAACGTCATCGTCGACTCCGGCGACACCATGGACCACGGCACCGCCGCCGAGAACGGCTTCCTCGACCCCATCGCCGACCTCGGCGCGCCCTACGTCTGGGTCCGCGGCAACCACGACTCCCAGGCCACCCAGCGCTACCTGGAGCGCATGAAGAACGTCCACGTTCTCGACGACGGTCGCGCCGAGACCGTCGCCGGTCTGCGCTTCGCCGGCATCGGCGACCCGCAGTTCACCCCCGACCGCTCGAACGCGGAGGGCGCCGACGCCTCCGAGGAGCTCGCGGGCGCCCGCCTCGCCGCGGCCCTGCACGACCAGAAGGTGGCCGGCACCCCGGTCGACATCGCCGTCGCCCACGAACCCTCGGCGGCCCGCGAGACGGACGGCGAGGTGCCGCTGGTCCTGTGCGGGCACCTGCACCACGAGGGCGACGAGATCCTCAAGTACGGCACCCGGCTGCGCATGGAGGGCTCGACGGGCGGGAGCGGCCTGCGCGCCCTCGAACACAAGTACCCGGCCCCCATCGAGGCCTCGATCCTCTACTTCGACCGGGACACCCGGCGCCTCCAGGCCTGGGACGCGATCAAGCTCGGCGGGCTGGGCGAGACGACGGCCGAGGTCTCCCGGCACCTCCCGGCCGACAACAAGCCGGGCGCGGTCCCGTCGTCACCGGCCCCTTCCGTCCCCACCCCGCCCTCCTCGGGGTCCTCCGCCCCGTAAACGGTTTTGGCGATCCCTCCCGGGATCCCATATGCTCCTCACGTCCCCTGACGCGTCGCGAGACGCCCAGGCGAGCCGAGAGCCCTCATCGTCTAGCGGCCTAGGACGCCGCCCTTTCAAGGCGGTAGCACGGGTTCGAATCCCGTTGGGGGTACTGGCTTTCAGCTGAACGACAAAGGCGATCGGCCCGAGGAATCCTCGGGCCGATCGCCTTTGTCGCGCTCAGGTGCAGTACTCGGGCTCAGGTGCGGCACTCGGACTCAGGCCTCGTCCGCCGGGCCGCCGAGGTCCGTCTGCTCCGGCAGGATCTCCATGTCGATCTCCGTCCGGCCCAGCAGCGGGCCCAGCGCCATACCGCGCTCCGGCGGCCAGAACTCGGGCTTCCCGCCGGGCACGGGATCGTCCCCGCCCTCCAGCCACAGCCCCTCGCCGCCGCCGGGGGTGAAGAAGGACACCATGTGCGCCTGCTCGTCGGTGTTGTTCCGGAACCGGTGCCGGGTGCCCCTCGGCACGAAGACGAAGTCACCGGCGTTCGCCTCGAAGAGCCGGTCGCCGTTCAGGAACTCCAGCGAGCCCGATATCAGGTAGAAGGATTCGTCGGCGCTCTTGTGCACATGCGCCACCGGGCCGTTGCCCGGAGGCACCCAGCAGACCGTGAAGCCCACGGAGCCGTCGGTGGACTCGGCCGTGGCCATGGTCTCGTAGACATCGCCCGACATCCACTTGACGACGCCCTTCCCGGCGGGGACGTGCACGACGCGCGGAGTGTAGTAACTCATGCCGTTTCCTTGAGAGTTGGTAGTCCGAGATAGTGCGACAGAGGTCAGTGGACGCCGAACTCGCGGGCCTGCCGGGTGGCGGCGCGGATGCCGTCGGTGAAGGGCTCGCCGTGGCCGGGCAGCAACACGTCCGCCGGCAGTTCGTCGAGGCGGTCGAGCGCGGCGAGCGCGGCCCGGCTGTCCTGGGTGAAGCAGCGGCTCACGATCGTGGGTCCGGTACGGCCGACGAGTCCGTCCGCGGTGACCAGCGCGTCGCCGGTGAAGACCAGCCCGCGGTCGGCGAAGAGGTAGGCGGCGCTGCCGAGCGTGTGGCCGGGCAGCACGACGGCCTGCGGGGCGCCGGGGACGTCGTCCAGCACCTGGTCGGCGTGGAAGACCCGCGCGCCTTGCACGGCGGGCGCGGTGAAGGCGCCCGCGCGGGCCATTTGCAGGGGGACCGCGAGCGCGGCGGGCCTGCGCAGCAGGTAGGGGACCATCGACCGCTCGGGCTTGGCATGGCGCATCGCGCTGCGCGGGCCGTCGCGCAGGATGACGGCGTCCCGGTCATGGATCCAGACGTCGGCGCCGGCCTCCTTGAGGGGGTGCGCCAGACCGGTGTGGTCGAGGTGGCCGTGGGTCAGGAGGACGGCACGGACGTCGGCGAGGGAGCGGCCGAGGTCGGTCAGCAGTCCGCGCAGCTGGTCCAGATGGGCGGGCAGTCCCGCGTCGATCAGGACCAGGCCGTCGGGGTGCTCGACCAGGTAGAAGTTGACGGCGTGATCGCCCAGGCGATGGACGCCGGGTGCCACCAGTGTGGGCGCGGGACGGGACATACGTGCCTCCGGCAACCGAAGTTCGTTCGATACGGTCGAAGCAATTCGATGCGCTTCGGTGCATTCAATACAGTGGACTGTAACAGATTGGGGGAGTCCCTCGATGGCAGGCGAGACGCCACGCCGGACCTACAACTCCGAGCGCCGGCAGGAGGCCGCGCGCCGCAACCGGGCCGCGGTCCTGGCGGCCTGCGGCGAGCTGCTCTTCCGGGACGGCTACCACGCCATGACCGTGCGCGCCGTGGCCGAACGGGCGGGCGTCTCCGCGGAGACGGTCTACAAGACGTTCGGCGGCAAGCCGGGCATGCTCAAGGCCCTCTGGGACATCACGCTGGCCGGCGACGACGACCCGGTGCCCATGGGGGACCGCCCCCAGACCCGCGCGATCCTGCGGACCGACGAACCGCACGCCAAGCTCCGGCTCTACGCCGCGTTCGTGCGCGGCATCCATGAACGCGTCGCCGAGCTGTTCGCACTGCTCACACAGGCCGGACCGGACGTCGGGGAGGTCCTGGAGACGGCCGAGCGGGAACGGCTCATCGGCGTCACCGCGTTCGTCACCCACCTCGACGAGACCGGCGCGCTGGGTCCGGACGCCGATCCGGCCCGCGTGGCGGACGCGCTCTGGGCCCTGGCGGGGCCACAGCTGTACAACCAGCTGACGGCCGGACGGGGCTGGTCGACCGAGACGTACGAGGAGTGGCTGGCCGCCACGCTGACGGCGACGCTCCTGCCGGCCTCGCGACGGCTGCCGTAGGCAGTGAGCCTCACACCTCGGGGTCGCTCATCGACCCGTTTCGAATAACGTTATCGCGTACGATCCCCACGCCCGGGCCGGTGCACCCGCGCCCTGCCCCTCAGCCGCGCACCTCCCCCGAGCCGCGGACCGTCAAGGTGACCGGGACGATCACGGACTGGACCGGGCGGCCGGGGTCGGCGATGCGGGCGCGGAGGAGTTCCACGGCGGTGCGGCCGATCTCGGCGGTCTGCTGGGCGACGACGGTGAGGGCCGGTTGCAGGAGGTCGGCCAGGGGCACCTCGTCGAAGCCGACGAGGGCCAGGCGCGAGGCTTCCTTGGGGCCCAGGTGCCGTAGGACCGCGAGGGTGGTGTCCATGTTGCCGGTGACCAGGGCGGTCGCCGGGTCCGGGCCGTGCAGTGCGGTGTCGAGGGCGGCGGCCACCCGTTCGGGGGTGATCTCGCCCGGGTGCACCAGACCCTCGACCGCCTCGCCGTGGGCGCGCAGGGCCGCGCGGAAGGCGGCGGCGCGCTCCCGGCCGGAGAAGACGCGCTCGCTGTCGCCGACGTAGGCGATCCGGCGGTGGCCGTGCTGGTGGAGGTGGTGGAAGGCCATGCCGATGCCGGAGGCGTTGTCGGACATCACGCAGTCCACGGAGACCCCGCTCATCGGGCGGTCCATGGCCACCAGCGGGACGCCCGCGTCCAACTCCGGCTGCAGATAGGCGTGGTTCTCGCCGAACGGCTCGACGATGATGCCGTCCAGGCGCTGCCGGCACATGGAGATCAGGATGTCGTGCTCCCTGGTCTCGTCGAAGTCCGTGGACGCGGCGAAGAGGGTCAACCCCGCGTCCCGGGCGGTCCGTTCGATGGCGGCCAGTTCGGGGTTGACCTCGGCGATCCTGCGCACGGCGGCGCCGATCGTGCCGGTGACGCCGGTGCGCAGTTGGCGGGCGCGGTCGTCCGGGCGGTAGTTCAGCGCGGCGATCGCGGCCTCGACCTTGGTGACGTACTCCGGCCCCACCGTGGGGTCGTTGTTGACCACCCGGGAGACGGTGCGCAGGGCCACGCCGGCCGCGCGCGCGACGTCGACCATCGTCGGGCGCCTGGGCCGTCCCCCGCTCTCTCGCCGTGCTTGCGTCATCCGGCAGCTCCTTCTCGGATCCCTGAACTCCGGATCCCTCGAAACATCGGACCGATATCAGACCGGCCCTTGACACATTCCCGCAACGCGCTCCTATCCTCGCGATAACGTTATCTCGAAGGATGCCGTGGCGTCGATCCTCTCCGGTCCGCCCCGTCCCTCGGGCCGCATCGTCCCGTCAGGAGACTTCCATGAGGCGCAAACGTCCGACCGTTGTCTGCCTCGCCGCGGCGCTCGCCCTCACCGGTTGCTCCGCCGCGTCGACCGGGGGCACGAAGGGTGGCAGCACCCTGACCTATCTCACCTTCGAGACCCCGAGCCTGACCGCGTCGTTCTGGAACACCTCGATCGCGGGCGCCGAGAAGAAGGTCCCGGGCGTCACGGTGAAGAAGATCGTCGCCCCGAGCACGGACCGGGACGCGTACGCCAAGCAGTTGCAGGCCTCCGGGCAGTTCCCGGACCTGCTCCAGTCGATCACCCCGTCGACGTTCGCGACGGCCGGGCTGCTGAAGCCGTACGACCAGAAGTGGGTGGACGCCAACTTCCTGCTGCCCGAGGGCAATGCCTACCGGGGCAAGGTCTACATCCCGCCGACGAACTCGCAGATCATCCCCGAGGTCTTCTACAACAAGAAGCTCTTCGCCAAGGCCCACATCACCCAACCGCCCAAGACCTGGGCGGAGTTCATGGCCGTGTGCGCCAAGCTCAAGGCCGCCGGGGTCACGCCGGTCGAACTGGGCGGCGGCGATCCGTTCTCGGCCTCGATGCCCCTGGTCGGCATCCTCTCCGCCGACGTGCTGGGCAAGAACCCGAACTGGCTGAAGGAACGCTACGCGGGCAAGGTCAAGTTCACCGATCCCGACGTCAAGGCGGCGGTGGGCAAGTACCGGACGATGGTGAGGAACGGCTACTTCGAGGACGGCGCCCTGGGCGTCAAGTACGCCGACTCCATCACGAACTTCACGTCCGGCAAGGCCGCGATGTACATGATGGACAGCTGGTTCCTCGGTGCGGTGCCCAAGGACCACGCCGACGACTTCGGCGCCTTCCTCACCCCGACCGAGGACGGCTCGCTCGTGGTGCCGTTCTCGGTGGGCGGCTCCATGGCCGTCAGCGCCAGGACGAAGGACCCCGCCAAGGCGACCGCGTTCGCGCAGGCCTGGTCCCTGGACCCCGCCAACTACAAGGCCCTGATCGAGGGCGACGGCGCGTTCCCCATGCTCAAGGGCAAGACCCTGGACGACTACGGCGTGAACGTCACCAAGGTCTTCAAGGACTCCTACTCCTACGTCACCCGACAGAACACGAAGGTCTCCTCCTTCGGCTGGGCGACCAACGACGACTCCATGCCCTCAGGGCTCAACAACGCCTTCTACGCGGCCAGTCAGGCGCTGTTCTCCTCCGACGACATCGACGGACAACTGGCCAAGCTGGACGCGGCCTGGGACTCGGCGACCAAGTAAGGACGCGGCCATGACCTCCCCGACCATGATCCACCGCGTCCGCCGACGCCGAGGCGATCCCGCCCTGGGCACGATCGCGGTCGTCGCGCTCGGCCTGTACGCCCTCTTCATCGTCGTACCCGTGATCATGAGCGCCTGGAAGAGCCTCACCAACGAGAACCCGCTGCTGGCGCGCGCCGACTTCGTGGGCCTGGCCAACTACCGGGAGATGGCGCACGACAGCGCGCTGGCCGACAGCCTCGGCTTCACGCTCCTGCTGGCCGGCGCGGTGACGATCGTCGCCAACGCCGCCGGCATCGGGTTCGCGATGCTGCTCAACCGGACCTCGCTGAGCTTCCGGATGATGCGTACGGTCGCCTTTCTGCCGCAGGTGCTCTCCGGTGTCATCGTCGGCTTCGTCTGGCGCTACATCCTGGCCCAGGACGGCATCCTCAACAACGTCCTGGTCTCCCTGAGCGTCATCGACAAGCCGGTCACCTGGCTGGGCAGTCCGCACCTGGCCGTCCTGTCCGTGGGGATCGTCGCGGCCTGGGTACTGACGGGCTTCACCACCGTCGTCCACCTCGCCGCGCTCCAGTCGATCCCCGTCGAGCTGTACCAGGCCGCGATGGTCGACGGCGCCGGCCGCTGGCAGCGGTTCCGCCGGATCACGTTCCCGATGGTGGCCCCGGGCACCACCATCAGCGTCACCATCTCGCTGATCACGATGCTCAAGCTCTACGACATCATCGCGGTCCTCACCTCCGGCGGCCCGGCCAACTCCACCCAGTCCACCGCCCTTTACATCATCCAGCTCGCCTTCACGGACGACCGCTACGGCTACGCCTCGGCCGTCGCGATGCTGCTCCTCGTCGTCTCGATCGCCATCGCGCTGTCCGTGACCGCCCTGCTGCGCCGCCGGGAGGTGGACCTGTGAGCACGTCGACCTCGCAACGGCCCATGGCACGGAGGCGAACCGCACCACCACCGGCCGTCCCCGCGCCGCGCGCGAGCCGCCGCCCCTGGGCCACGCGGGGCCACCTCCTGGTGGCCGCCCTGCTCACGCTGGCCTTCGTCAGCCCCGTCTATCTCACGATCGTCAACGCCTTCAAGACGCAGGACCAGATCGTCCGCGACCCGGCGGCACCCCCGGCCCCGCCGACCACGCACAACCTGACGGACGCCCTCTCCCGGCCCGACCGGATCGTCCAGATCGGCCTGACCAACTCCGCGGTCACCGTGGTCGCTTCGGTACTGCTGATCATCCCGCTGGGCGCGGCCCTCAGCTTCTGGCTGTCCGGCCGCTCGGCGCGCCTGCGCCGGATCGTCCTCGCGGCCTTCGCCGCCGGCCTGATGATCCCGCCCGCGGTGATCCTGCTGCCCACCATCCGCATCCTGACCTTCCTGCACCTGGACCACACCTATCCGGGCCTGGTCCTGGCCAACGTCGGCGGCGGCTATCTGTCGTTCGCGGTGTTCGTCTACTCCGGCTTCCTGCGGTCGATCCCCGGCGAGATCATCGAGGCCGCGACCGTGGACGGCGCCGGGCGCCTGCGGGTCTGGTGGACGATCGTCATGCCGCTGCTGCGCCCGGCCACCGCGACCGTCACGATCTTCCTCTCGCTATGGATCTGGAACGACTTCATGAATCCGCAGTTCATCCTCGGCCCGCTGCACGGCCAGACGATCACCACGGGGCTGTATCTGTCGGTCGGTCAGTTCTCCACGGACTACGCCCAGTTGTTCGGCGTGATGCTGCTGGCGGCCGTCATCCCCGTCGCCGGATACCTCGCGCTGCAGAAGCAGTTCATCGCCGGACTGACCTCGGGAGCGACCAAGTGACCACGAAGACCGACGTGCAGTCCGTGGGCATCGGCAGGACAGGCGTCCCGGACCTGGCCGACGTCGCCGGGCACTGGGTCGACGCGGACGAGATCGCCCACCTGCCCTCCCTGCGCAACCAGCAGGGCCAGGCCCACGTCAACCACGACCTGACCTCCCTGTCCTGGCTGGCCGCCCCGCCGTTCACCTTCGGCTATCACACCGGCGAGCTGCGCGTGGACGGCCAAGTCCCGGCCGCACAGCGGTACTTGTGGAAGCCGTGGGGTGTGGTGCGCGAACACCGCCGCGAGGACGGCCTGTCGGTTACCACCGACACGCGCATGGCCCTGAACCGGGACCTGCTCCTGTGGCGGATCGAGGTCACCAACGACAGCGCCGAGGTACGGACGGTCGAACTGACCCAGGACCTCTTCGCGATGGTCGCCCACTCCGAGGTCGGCTACGGCTGGCTCTACGACGGCCCGTGGAACCACGGAATGCACCACGACTTCATGGCACTTGAGCGCATCCGGGCCACGACGGGCGGCGGCGAACCGCACTACCTGCTCTCGCCCGCACCTCGTCGGCTCCGCCTCGGCAAACCCCGCGTCCCCGGCATCCAGCGCGACGAGGACCACGGCCCGATGCTCCTGGACGACGCGCTCCCGGCCCACGTCAGCCACGACAAGGCGCCGGAGACGCGGGCGGGGGTGTCCGGGGCGGTGCGTGGGCTCCGCGTGACGGGAGCCGACGGCGAGGCGATCCTGCGGGCCGCCGCCGCCGAGCCGATCACGCTGACACCCGACGGCGAGACAGGCCTGGACACCTTCGCCCTCTCCCCCGGCCTGACGATCGACTTCGAGCTACGACTCGACACGGCAGGTCAGTCCGGGACGGTCCTCACCCACGGCAACCACCCCGACTCGCTCCACATCGGCGTCGACGACGGCCGGCTGTGGCTCGGCATCACGGGAGAGCGGGAGGCCACCGACGCCCAACTCCCCATCGGAGACTGGCAGCACGTCCGCGTGGACGTCGAAGCCGACCACGTCGTACTCCGTCTCGCGGGCTCGGAGATCGCCCGCACCCGGCACTGGACCGAGTCGCGCCGCTGGATGTCCCGCATCGAAGACGGCACGGTCACCTCCGCGGACTCCCGATCACCGGCGCACGCCGTCCACGCCTTCGCCGGACCACCCGGCGAGCTGCGGGCCGAGGGCGCCGGGGCGCGGGCGAGGTGGATCTGCCGGATCGAACCCGGCGGGAGCGTGACCATCGGGATCGCCTGCGCATACGGCACCGATCTCGACGCCGTCTCGGCCCGAGCCCGCGCCGCCGCCGAGGACTTCGAGGCGACGACGCGGGCCGGGGAGGACGGCTGGCGGCGACTGTGGGCCAGCATGTTCACGCCGGGCAACCCGGACTTCTCCGGCCATCTGCCGACCTTCACCACTGAGGACGCGGGACTCGCGCGCACCTACTACATGGGCGCCCTCCAGACGCTGTACATGCGCAGCACCCGCATCCGCCCCGACGAGCCGGTGTTCCTCACCGGCGGCCCCCGACTCGGCCCGACCACCACCTACTTCTGGGACCACTGCGAGTGGAGCCGCCTCTACGCCCTGCTGGAACCGGCCGGACTGCGCTCCTGGCTGCTCCGGGTCCTGGCCGGTCCCTACCGCGACTCCTTCGGCGTCGAGAACCTCAGCGGCGGGCCCCTGGGCAACGCCTACAGCTCCACCGACTACGCCCTGTTCCGGCTCATCGAGCACTACGTCTGCGTCACGGGCGACTTCGCGTTCCTCGAAGAGACACCCGGCGGACCGACCGACGGAACGACGGTCCTCGCCCACCTGGAGCGGCTCGGCCTGGGCTGGCGCTACCGCCGTACCCCGGCCACCGGCGGCGTACTCGCCGACTTCGGCCCCGATCCATGGCAGTTGCTGGAGTGCGTGCCCACGTACACCGGAGTCGTCGCCTCCTTCAACGGTGCCTACGTCTCCTCGACGCGCTCACTGGCCGGCCTGTACCGACGCCTCGGCCGCGCGGAGGAGGCCGAGCGGACCGAGGCCGAAGCAGACCAACTGGCTGCCGCACTCCTGGACTTGTACGCCGGGTCGGGCCGCTGGCGCGTCCTCCGCTCGGACGGGACCGACACGATCGGCCACTGCCTGGACTTCGGTCTGGTCGCAGCGGCCCTCCACCGCGAACTCCCGGACGGGACGCGTCGGGAGATGGCCGACTTCGTCACCGACCGTCTGCTGGTGGGGAGTTGGATGCGGGCGCTCAGTCCCGACGACCCGATCGCCGCCGCCTCCGACCGCCCCGACCACGGCGCGGCCGGCGCGTTCGCCGCCTGGCCCGGAGTCACCGCCCACGGTCTGGCCCGCCTCGGCCACCGCGACCGGGCGACCGCTCTCCTGCGTGGCCTGTCCGACGCCGCCTCTGGCGGGCTGTGGGGCCAGGCCATGGAGATCGTCACCGCTCCGGACGGGCAGCACCGGGCCCGCGTGGCCGAACGCGGCACCGCCACCCGGGACAACATCGCGGGCGCGGCCGGAGCCGAGGCGGTGCTCTCGGCCCTGTTCGACATCAACCCGACGTTCAGGAACGGCCCTTCCACCACTCTGCCCGCCGCCCTGACCGTCGAGGGCGTCGGCACGCTCACGAGGCTCGGCGGCCGACCGGGCGAAGGAGAGGGGACCGGATGAGAAACGAGAAGAAAGGTCGCACCCCAGTGGCATCCTCACTTCGTCACCGGCGCCGCATCAGCACCCTGCTGGCCTCCGCCCTGGTGGCCCTGGGCCTGACAACCCTCCAAGGCGGCACGCCCGCCGCGGCATCCCCACCACCGACATCCCCGCAGACCACCGGCAACCCCACAGCGGCCCAAGCCCTGCGCACCGTCGCGCGGTTCAAGGGCGAGTGGGACTCCCCGCCCACCGTCCTGGCCAACGGCGAGACCGTCGACGCCCCGCTGATGGGCAACGGCGACGTCGGCGTCGCGGTCGGCGGCTCCATCGACGACCAGACCTTCTACCTCGGCAAGAACGACTTCTTCTCCACCGCCACCAACGGCATCGAACCGCTCGGCCGCATCGTGCTCGCCGTCCCGGGCCTGGCCGGCGCCGACCACCACGTCGTACAGAACATCGCCCAGGCACAGGTCGAGGGCACCTACAGGCTCGGCAACCAGACGCTATCGTCGAGGAGTTGGGTCTCCGCCACCGACAACCTCTTCGTCACCACCCTGCGCCTGTCCGGCTCGCGCCCGCAGGACGCGACCGTCACCGTGCAGGACGGCCAGGGCAAGACCCCGCCGACCTCCAGCAGGAACGGCGTACTTGACGCGGACGTACAGGCCGGCACCACCGACGCTCCGGGCAACCCCCATGCCCGTATCGCGACAAGCGTGCGCGGCACCACCGCGAGACCGTCGGGCAACCGCATCAGCCTGACCCTGCGGCCCGGCGTGACGTACACCCTCGCAACCGCCGTCCGGAGCAGCCACGACACCCCCCGCTACGAATCCGTGGCCCACGCGGCGGCGGCCGCGGTCACCGACGGATCGCTGGCCCAGCTGTACGCGGCCCACGAGTCCTGGTGGCGCGCGTACTGGTCGCGGTCGTTCGTGCAGATCCCCGACCAGGCCGTGGAGAAGAGCTGGTACGGCTCCCTCTACCTCCTCGGCTCGGTCTCGCGCGCCGGGAAGTACGCCCCGGGCCTGTGGGGCAACTGGATCACCGGGCCGATGAACTGGTACGGCGACTACCACGCCAACTACAACTACGAAGCGGCGTTCTACCCGACCCTGTCCACCAACCATGTGGCCCAGATGGGCAATTACGACGACCCGATCCTGGACTGGATGCCCAGAGGCAAGGCGAAGGCCGCCGCGGCCGGCTACCAGGGCGTGCTCTACCCGGTGGGCATCTCCCCCAACGGCACCAGCGCCGCCGACGACCTCTACAACCAGAAGTCCGACGCCGTGAACTTCGCCGGCGACATGGTCATGAAGTACGAGTACACCCGCAGCGCCTCCTACGCCCGCAAGGTCCTCCCCTATCTCCGGCAGGTCGGCCTGTTCTGGGAGAACTACCTGACCTGGGACGCGGCCACGGGCACGTACACCATCGAGAACGACGCGCCGCAGGAGGGCAACGCGTATCCGCAGACCAACAGCATCCTGTCCCTCGGCCTGGTGCACCTGCTGTTCCAGGGCCTGATCGACATGAGCAACGACCTGCACATCAACGCCCAGCTCATCCCCACCTGGCAGCACATCGACAGCCACCTCGCGCCGCTGCCCACGATGACGAGGAACGGCCAGACCGTCTTCCGCCAGACCTCCGAGGGCTCCGGCTGGGTCACCGACGGCAACGACGTGGCCATCCAGGCCGTCTACCCGGGCCTCCAGGTCGGCCTGAATGACTCCCCCGACCTGCTGCGGACCGCCCGCAACACCGTCGAGCAACTCAACAACTGGCACAGCGACAACGCGCCCGCCACCCTCTACGCGGCGGCGGCGATCGTCGGCTACAACCCCAGCACCCTGATGGAGGAGCTGCACTCCGAAGCCACCAAGCACTCCTACCCGAACATGGCCGTGCACCACTACGGCGGCGGCGTCGAGAACCTCAACGTCACCACCTCGGGCCTCAACGAAATGCTCCTCCAGTCCTTCCAGAAGGACATCAAGGTCTTCCCGAACTGGCCCACCGACTCCAACGCCAAGTTCGGCGGCCTGCTCGCCTACGGCAACTTCGAGGTCTCCAGCAGCATCCGGAACAACACGGTCGAATACGTACGGACCACCAGCCGCTCCGGCAGCGACCTCACCCTCACCAACCCCTGGCCCGGCAAGCGCGTGGAGTACTACGCGAACGGCGTCCACAAGGGCACCCTCACGGGTACCAGGATCAAGCTGCACACGACGGTCGGCGAAACGATCGACTTCGCACCGGCGGGCACCAGCCTGTCCACCATCCGGTACGAACTCTCCCAGCCGTCGAAAACCGCGACGACCGCTTCCCTCACCACGGGCTTCGAGACCGGCCAGCCCCAGCCCACCTGGACCGACACCGTCGACAACGTCGACACCAACGGCGACGGCAACTACGGCATCACGGGGCTGTGTTGCGGCCTCACCGGCCCCCAGGCAGCCGTACGCACCGGCGAACAGGCCCACACGGGCGACGCCTCACTCATGTACTCGGGCCACGCCAACGGCGGCCCCTACGACCACGCGTACATGCAGGTCTACGGCTTCAACGGCGCACCGCTCACGGTCGACGACGACACGACCCTCAGCTACTGGATCTTCCCGCAGTCCGACGCCACCACCCCCTGGGTGCCCGCCGGCTCGGACGACAGCACCTGCGTCGCCGTCGACCTGATCTTCACCGACGGCAGCAACCTGCGGGACGCGGCCGACGGCCTCCATCCGAGCGCCCACTGCGGCCGGCTCGCACTCGACCGGTGGAACCACGTCACCGTGAACCTGGGCTCGATCAAGAAGGGAACCTCGATCAGCAAGATCCTCGTCGGCTACGACCGCTCGGGCGCCACGGGCGGCTACCGCGGCTACATCGACGACGTGACCATCGGCTGACCCCGGAGCAGCCACCAGGTGGGCCGGTGACAGCCGCCCGGCCCACCACCTCCGAGGGGTCCGGACCCCTGCTCACATGGGCCGGGGCACACCCCGTGGTCTGATACGCTTTTCCAGCGACATCGGCCGCCGGCCAGTGCGAATCGAAGGTCGCAGCGTCCCTCCCCACGAGAATTCAATCCCGTTGGGAACACGCGACACCGTGTGCGAGACTGTCGTACGCAACAGCATGGTCCTGTGGAGCAGTTTGGAGTGCTCGCCACCCTGTCAAGGTGGAGGCCGCGGGTTCAAATCCCGTCAGGACCGCTGAGGTTTCTTTTCGAGGAACCTCGTGGCTGGGTAGCTCAGTTGGTACGAGCGATCGCCTGAAAAGCGATAGGTCGCCGGTTCGATCCCGGCCCCAGCCACCTCCCGAAGACCCCGTCCAGATGGACGGGGTCTTCGTCGTGCGCGTCCGGCTTGGCAGCACCCCCGCCCGGCGCTACCTTCTGGGCTGATCGGTGACCGAGGGCACCGGCTGATGCGGGTGGGGCAGACGACGATGAAGCGGGATATGGCCGGGACCGCCGGGGCTCTTGCGCTGGAGCGGGACCGGGCTCGGTTCGGGTTGATGGCCGTGGTGTTCAGCAATCTCGCGATCGCCGGGGTGGCGCTGTTCGGGGTGTGGCGGCTGGACGGGGACAAGGCGGTGATGGTGGGCGTACTGACGTCCGCGTTCACCGCGGTCAGCAGCATGACCACGGCCTATCTGGGGATCAAGGCCGTCTCCAACACAGCCCAGTCCTTCGCCATGGGGGACGGTGACGCGCGCAAACAGCCGGCGCCGGCGGCGGCCACGCCCGCATCCGCCCCGGAAGCCACGCCGACCGTCACGCCTGGGCCTCCTGAGCAGCGCACTTCCTAGAACCGGTTCAGGAACCGGTACGGGTCGGGGCACCGCGCGGCAAATCATTCGCCACGGATTTCTCCGGGATGAGATCCTGGATCCCGTATGTCTACGCACCCTGCCCCCGCCCTCGGCGCCCTCGCCCCCCGCCTGACCGAGCTGTCGTTGCGCGATGCGCATCGGCTCGGGCGCAGGCTCGAAGGTGCGCGCAAGATCCGTAAGCCCGAGGCTCGGGCTGCCGTCCTCGCCGAGATCGAGACGGAGGTCGGCCGGGCCGAAGAGCGGATGGGGGTGCGGCGGGCGCGGGTGCCCGCGGTCTCGTATCCGGAGCAGTTGCCGGTCAGCCAGAAGAAGGACGAGATCGCGGCGGCCATCCGTGATCACCAGGTCGTGATCGTGGCCGGTGAGACGGGGTCCGGGAAGACCACGCAGATCCCGAAGATCTGTCTGGAGCTCGGGCGCGGTGTCCGGGGCATGATCGGGCACACCCAGCCCCGGCGGATCGCCGCCCGCACGGTGGCCGAGCGGGTCGCGGAGGAGCTGGACACCCCGCTCGGTGAGGCCGTCGGCTGGAAGGTGCGGTTCACCGACCAGGTGAGTCCGGACTCGACCTTCGTGAAGCTGATGACGGACGGCATCCTGCTCGCCGAGATCCAGACCGACCGTGAGCTGCGCGCCTACGACACGATCATCATCGACGAGGCCCACGAGCGGTCGCTGAACATCGACTTCCTGCTCGGCTATCTGGCGCAGTTGCTGCCCCAGCGGCCCGATCTGAAGGTCGTGATCACGTCCGCGACCATCGACCCCGAGCGGTTCTCCCGGCATTTCGGGGACGCCCCGATCGTCGAGGTCAGCGGGCGGACGTATCCGGTGGAGGTGCGGTACCGGCCGCTGTTGGAGGAGGACTCCGAGGACTCCGACCGGGACCAGATCACCGCGATCACGGACGCAGTCGAGGAGTTGATGGCCGAGGGCAAGGGGGACATCCTCGTCTTCCTCTCCGGGGAACGGGAGATCCGCGACACCGCGGACGCGCTGGAGAAGAAGAAGTACCGCTTCACGGAAGTGCTTCCGCTGTACGCCCGGCTCTCGCACGCCGAGCAGCATCGGGTGTTCCAGCAGCACAGCGGGCGCAGGATCGTTCTGGCTACGAACGTCGCGGAGACCTCGCTGACGGTCCCCGGCATCAAGTACGTGATCGACCCGGGCTTCGCCCGCATCAGCCGCTACAGCCATCGCACGAAGGTCCAGCGGCTGCCGATCGAGGCGATCTCGCAGGCAAGTGCCAATCAGCGCAAGGGCCGTTGCGGGCGTACCTCCGACGGCATCTGCATCCGGCTCTTCACCGAGGAGGACTTCCTCTCGCGGCCGGAGTTCACGGACGCGGAGATCCTTCGTACGAACCTCGCCTCCGTCATTCTCCAGATGACCGCGGCCGGCCTCGGCGAGATCGAGAAGTTCCCGTTCATCGACCCGCCGGACCACCGCAACATCCGTGACGGCGTACAGCTGTTGCAGGAGCTGAACGCGCTCGACCCGGCGCAGAAGGACCCGCGCAAGCGGCTCACGGAGACCGGCCGCAAGCTGGCCCAGCTGCCGGTGGACCCGCGCCTGGCCCGGATGGTGCTGGAGGCCGACCGGAACGGCTGTGCGCGGGAGGTCATGGTCATAGCCGCCGCGCTGTCCATCCAGGACCCGCGCGAGCGCCCTGCCGAGAAGCAGACGCAGGCCGATCAGCAGCACGCCCGGTTCAAGGACGAGAGCAGTGACTTCCTCGCGTATCTGAATCTGTGGCGGTACATCCGCGAGCAGCAGCGTGAGCGGGGTTCGTCGTCGTTCCGTCGCATGTGCAAGCAGGAGTACCTGAACTTCCTGCGGATCCGTGAGTGGCAGGACATCTACACCCAACTGCGCACGGTGGCCAAGCAGATGGGGATCCAGCTGAACGAGGAGGACGCGCCCGAGCAGCGCGTCCATGTCTCGCTGCTGGCCGGGTTGCTCTCGCACGTCGGCATGAAGGACGTGAAGGACGGCAACAAGAACGAGTATCTGGGCGCGCGCAGCGCCAAGTTCGCGATCTTCCCGGGTTCGGCGCTGTTCAAGAAGCAGCCCAAGTTCGTCATGTCGGCGGAGCTGGTGGAGACCTCGCGGCTGTGGGCCCGCGTCAACGCGAAGATCGAGCCCGAGTGGGTCGAGCCGCTCGCCGAGCACCTGCTCAAGCGGACGTACAGCGAACCGCACTGGGAGAAGGACCAGGCGGCCGTGCTGGCCTTCGAGAAGGTCACGCTGTACGGCGTACCGATCGTCGCGCAGCGGAAGGTGAACTACGGCCGGATCGATCCGGAGGTCAGCCGTGAGCTGTTCATCCGGAACGCGCTGGTGGAGGGCGACTGGCGCACACACCACAAGTTCTTCGCCGACAACCGCCGACTCCTCAGCGAGGTCGAGGAGTTGGAGCACCGGGCGCGGCGCCGGGACATCGTGGTCGACGACGAGACGCTGTACGACTTCTACGACGAGCGGGTGCCCGAACACGTCGTGTCCGGGGCGCACTTCGACTCGTGGTGGAAGCGGAAGCGGGAGGAGCAGCCGGAGTTCCTGGACTTCGAGCGGGAGATGCTCATCCGGGAGTCGGCCCAGGCGGTCACGAAGGACGACTATCCGGACTCGTGGCGGCAGGGGCAGTTGAAGTTCCGGGTGACGTACCAGTTCGAGCCGGGTGCGGACGCGGACGGTGTGACGGTCCATGTGCCGTTGCAGGTGCTCAACCAGGTCACGGACGAGGGCTTCGACTGGCAGATCCCGGGCCTGCGGGAGGAAGTGGTGACGGAGTTGATCCGTTCCCTCCCCAAGCCGATCCGCCGCAACTACGTGCCGGCGCCGAACTTCGCGAAGCGTTTCCTGGACACGGCGGTTCCTTTGCAGGAGCCGCTCACGGTGACGATGGCGCGCGAGTTGAAGCGGATGGTCGGAGTCCCGTTCACCGCCGACGACTTCGACTGGTCGAAGGTGCCGGACCATCTGCGCATCACGTTCCGGATCGTGGACGAGCGGCGGCGCAATCTGGCCGAGGACAAGGACCTGGAGGCGCTGCGGCTGCGGCTGAAGCCGAAGGCGCGCCAGGCGCTCTCGCAGGCCGCCGCGGCCACCGCCGAGCGCGAGGGCGGCCCGTCGCTGGAGCGCAAGGGCCTCACGGACTGGACGATCGGCACGCTGAGCCGGGTTTTCGAGACGCGTCGGGCCGGGCAGCCGGTGAAGGCGTATCCGGCGCTGGTGGACGACGGCGACACGGTCTCCGTACGCCTCTTCGACACGGAGGCGGAGCAGGCGGAGGCGATGTGGAAGGGCACGCGGAGGCTGATCCTGCGCAACATCCCGGTCAATCCGGCGAAGTTCGCGTCGGAGAAGCTGACCAACGTCCAGAAGCTGGCGCTGTCGTCGAATCCGCACGGGTCGATCCAGGGCCTGTTCGACGACTGCGCGATGGCGGCGGCGGACCGGCTGATCGGTGACTTCGGGGGTCCCGCGTGGGACGAGGAGTCGTACCGGAAGCTGTTCGACAAGGTGCGGGCGGAGATCGTCGACACGACCGTGCGGGCGGTGGAGCAGGTACGGCAGGTGCTCACCGCCTGGCAGTCCTGTGAGCGCCGACTGAAGGGCACGAACAGTCCGACCCTGCTGCCCAACCTCCAGGACGTACGAGGGCAGTTGGACGCCCTTGTGAGGCCGGGTTTCGTGACGGCCGCGGGGCTGCGACGCCTGCCGGACCTGCTGCGCTACCTGACCGCGGCCGACCGGCGCCTTCAGCAGATGCCGACGGGCGTCCAGCGGGACACGTCCCGGATGGAGAAGGTCCACGAGATGCAGGACGAGTACGCGTGGCTGCTGGAGCAACTGCCCCAGGGCCGGCCGATCCCGTCCTCCGTGCTGGACATCCGCTGGATGATCGAGGAGCTGCGGGTCAGCTATTTCGCCCACGCGCTGGGCACGGCGTACCCCGTCTCGGACAAGCGGATCGTGAAGGCGATCGACGCGGCGGTCCCGTAATCACCCCTGCACGGTGGGTGAGTTCGACCAGCGCCCCAACCCTCCTGTACAGTCTCTTCTCGCAGCGCAACGCACCAATCGCACTGCGAAACAAGGTCCTGTGGAGCAGCTTGGAGTGCTCGCCACCCTGTCAAGGTGGAGGCCGCGGGTTCAAATCCCGTCAGGACCGCAGTAGAGGAGGGGCCCGCACTCGACAAGAGTGCGGGCCCCTCTTCATGCCGCGCCTCAAAGCCGCTCGCCGGCCTGTCAAGGTGGAGGCCGCGCCCGCGGCGGAGCCGCAATCAGACACAGCAAATCCCGTCAGGACCGCAGTAAGTAAGAGCCCGGGTCTTCGGATCCGGGCTCTTACGCGTTCCGGTGTCCGTTGGGGCGCCACTTCCGGTTCAGACCCCTCAAGAGTCCCTCATCGCCTCATGCCGTCTTGACGGCGTCACATTCGCTCGGTACCCAGAAACCAGGGCACATTCCCGTGCGGCCCGTGCGGCCCCTGGAGGTGGCGTATGGCGGCTTCGGTCAGGCATGAGACGCGGGCGTTGCTCCGTGCGCACCTGGCGGCCGCCACGTCCTACCGGCATCTGATGCGTCACTGTCCGATCTGCCATCGCCTGCTGTGGCAGGAGTTGGACTCCGCGCCACCGACCGGCGCGGTGACCGATGAGGCCGTCGAGGACGAGAGTCCCGCCAGTGCGTGACGCTCCTTTAGCGCACGCGTAGGCGGGGTAACAAGGACTCTGGCATGTGACGGGTGTCACTGCATGAGTTTCTGAAACCGAGGAATTTACCCCTCTCCTACAACTGGTCAATTTTATATGTGCAATTGCACCAGCGCCCGGGGTCTCCGTCAGCCTCCCGTCAGGGTCCCTTCTCAGACTCCGACAAGGTCGCTCACAGCCCCACCGGCCCCACCCACCTCATCCACCGCACGCGCACAAAAAAGATCGCGCTGGACCCGGCGGAGTCCAGCGCGATCGACGACGCACCCTTGTCACGTAATGGGAAAGCCCGGAGGGGCTTGGGCGTGGGCTCTGTTGGGGCAGAACCCGCGTCGTTTGGAGCTAGTGATCGGACGTATCGACAAGTTGGGGGACCTGCCGGTTTGCCCGGTTATCCAGTTGTTCAGGCCTCGCTGCGCTGCTGCGGGATGCCCGCGAGCAGAGCACGGACCTCCGCCTCGCGGTAGCGGCGGTGCCCGCCGAGCGTACGGATCGACGTGAGCTTGCCGGCCTTCGCCCACCGCGTGACCGTCTTGGGGTCAACACGGAACATCGTGGCGACCTCAGCCGGGGTCAGCAGCGGCTCGGCATCAGGGGTGCGAGCGGTCATGAGCGGCCTCCTCGGGAGAACCGAACCTTCTCGGTTCTTTCCTCTAAATTCTGCACCTTGACCCGCGTTGCCCGAAATGGCGGACGCGAGTCGAGTCGGTTATAGGACGAACGGCTTGTCCTCGGCACTACAACTACACCATCTGTCCAACCACGTAGGCCAAACCGATGGAATTGCCCCTCCAGGTATCCATCAGCGACGGAAGCCGATGGACCATGCCATAGCGGACAGTCACGCCACTGTGACGATCAGTCACAGGGCGATCAGGAGTCATCAGACCCCCCAAAGCGTGCAATGCGAGCGGAGTCCTCCCCGGACTCCTTGTCCTATTTTGGCATGAGGAGGGGTAAGGGACGCAAGGGCCGCGTACGTGCGGTCCGTCACGCTTGCCCCTTGTTGACGCGTTGTTGACACATAAGCCCGGATCGGGACCTACGTCCCATGTGGACGCGGCATCAGAAGGCAAGGGCGACTCGCACGAATGCACGAGCCGGTGTCAGGACGAAACCCCAAAACGGGCGATTCGTCAAACGTCAGTTCGCCGAGCGCCGATCCCTGACCGACCGCCAGCGGTCCACGAGGCGCGCGTACGCCGCCCCCGCGGCCGCCCCGTCGCCGTGCCGCAGGGCCTCGATGCCCTCGGCGACGTCCGCCGCCGAGTGGTCGTCCTCCAGCTCGCCGGGCGGCAGCGTGTGCACGAGCCCGCCGTAGTCCAGCTCCACCAGCGAGCGCGGATGGAACTCCTCCAACCAGCGCCCGACATCCAGCAGACCGTCCATCAGCGGCCCCTCGTCGAGGGTGTCCCGCAGCGTCCGCAGGGCCCGGGCCACGCGCCGGCGGGCCTGCACCATCGGCGTGCGGTAGCGCAGCGCGGGCGGGATCTCGCCGGAACCCTTGTCGAAGCGCCGCTCCTCGTCGGAGACGAGCACGAACCAGTGCAGCGGCACCTGCCAGGTCGCCATGCGGATCCACGGGCGGGCGTCGGGGTTGCGCAGCAGCCAGCGCTCGTAGTCCTGGGTCGCCTGGCGTCGTACGACCTCGGGCAGGACCGCCTCCAGGACCGGCGCCGGCAGTTCCCCGGCCAACTCCTGGAGGGCCTGCCAGCCGCGCAGCCGGGTGCGCCAGGGGCAGACGCAGACCACGCCGTCGGCGTCGAGCACGAAGGCGTCGCCGCTCTCGTGCACCGGCACCGGGATGGGCGGGGTGGGCAGCAGGTCGGCCAGGGAGCGGCGCAGCTCGTCCTGGTAGGAGGGACGGTCGGGCCGGCGGGCGTAGCGCGCCCAGTGGGTGCGCTCCGGCTCCGGGAAGGCGGCCAGCGGTTCGTACACGCGCAGATACGTCGCATACGGGACGATCACCGAGGACACCTTGGGCACGCCTGCTCCATCCCCCGCCCACCAACGGGAAAACCTGCGGAACCCGCTCACAAACGGGCGGGAAAACTATCCAAATCGTCGCACGGACGCATCACATGAGTACGTGATCCTGAGCACTGCGCGGTGGCCGGACACCCCAAGGCCCTAGGGTCTGTCTTTCGGATCAGGTCGGCTGTGAGGCTCGGTGCCTCTTGGCCGACCCGAGCGGGGTCTGGTGCGTGCAGCTGCAAGGCGGAGGAGGGCGGCGACGCGGAGCGTCGACAACCGACGACAACGCCGCAGATGTGCGTGCCAGACCCCGCGACGCCGGACTGATCCGAAAGACAGGCCCTAATGTCGTCTCACAGCCCCCGCCACCCATGGGAGCTGGTCTCCAACCGCCGCTACTTACCCAGGAGTCACTACAGTGACCGACGTAACCGGCGCACCTGCTGACGCACTGCACACCCTGTTCCACACGGACCAGGGCGGTCACGAGCAGGTCGTGCTCTGCCAGGACCGCGCCTCCGGCCTCAAGGCCGTGATCGCCATTCACAGCACCGCTTTGGGCCCCGCGCTCGGCGGTACGCGCTTCTACCCCTACGCGAGCGAGCAGGAAGCCGTCGCCGACGCGCTGAACCTCGCCCGCGGGATGTCGTACAAGAACGCCATGGCCGGTCTCGACCACGGCGGCGGCAAGGCCGTGATCATCGGCGACCCGGACCGCGACAAGACCGAGGACCTGCTGCTCGCCTACGGGCGGATGGTGGCCTCGCTGGGCGGCCGGTACGTCACCGCGTGCGATGTCGGTACGTATGTCGCCGACATGGACGTCGTCGCCCGCGAGTGCCGCTGGACGACGGGGCGTTCACCCGAGAACGGCGGCGCCGGCGACTCCTCGGTGCTGACCGCTTTCGGCGTCTACCAGGGCATGCGGGCCAGCGCCCAGCACCTCTGGGGCGACCCCTCGCTGCGCGGCCGCAAGGTCGGCGTCGCGGGCGTCGGCAAGGTCGGCCACCACCTCGTGGCGCACCTGCTGGAAGAGGGCGCCGAGGTCGTCGTCACGGACGTGCGCGAGGAGGCCGTACGCCGGATCCTCGACGCGCACCCGGCCGGTGTCAGCGCGGTCGCCGACACCGAGGCGCTGATCCGGGTGGAGGGGCTGGACGTCTACGCGCCCTGCGCGCTCGGCGGGGCCCTCAGCGACGACTCCGTGCCGGTGCTGACCGCCTCGATCGTGTGCGGCGCCGCCAACAACCAGCTGGAGCACCCGGGCGTCGAGAAGGACCTCGCCGACCGCGGGATCCTCTACGCGCCGGACTACGTGGTGAACGCGGGCGGGGTGATCCAGGTCGCCGACGAACTGCACGGGTTCGACTTCGAGCGGTGCAAGGCGAAGGCCGCGAAGATCTTCGACACCACGCTGGCTATATTCGCGCGTGCGAAGGAAGACGGTATTCCGCCGGCCGCCGCGGCCGACCGGATCGCCGAGCAGCGGATGCACGAGGCGGCGCTGAAAAGGGCCCGCTGAGGTTTGGCCGGTACCCGTCGGCGGGCAGTTAGAGAGAACTCTCACGTCCGTCGGCGGGTCGCCCGCGAAGAAGTGGTTAAAATCGCGGTTGACCAGCGGGGACGGGGCGCCTCGCAGGGGGTGGACCCGGGCCCGTCGTGCGGGCGACGTACCGTATGGGCGCGGGCTCAGGTACCGTGGAAGCCCTACGGACCGGTCTCTCCACGGAGAGCCCGTTCCAGATCATGAACGCGTGTCAAGACTCTGGGGCCGTCGAGCCCCGTCACCGAGGGGGTCGAGCCATGGGGCGCGGCCGGGCCAAGGCCAAGCAGACGAAGGTCGCCCGCCAGCTGAAGTACAACAGCGGCGGGACTGACCTGTCGCGTCTGGCCAACGAGCTGGGCGCTTCGACTTCGAACCAGCCGCCGAATGGCGAGCCGTTCGAGGACGAGGACGAGGAAGACGACGACCCGTACTCGCAGTACGCGGATCTCTATAACGACGACGAGGACGAGGACGACGAGTCCGGCCCTACGTCTCAACGCCGCGGCGCTTGACGACCCAGCGTTGCTTGACCCGGTCCATGCGGTTACCCCCGCCGGACCGGGTTTTGCGCTGCTTGGTGCGGTTCGACCCGGGTAGGGGCGCGGTTCAGCTCGCGTAGTCGCCGATGAGCGCCGCGCCCGTGCCGTGGTCGCCGCGGTCGGTGATCTCGCCGGCCGCCCACGCCTCGACGCCGCGGTCCGCCAGGGTCGCCAGGGCCACGTCCGTGGACTCCTCGGGGACGATGGCGATCATGCCCACGCCCATGTTGAGGGTCTTCTCCAGCTCCAGGCGCTCGACCTGACCGGTCCTGCCGACCAGGTCGAAGATCGGGTCCGGGGTCCAGGTCGCGCGGTCCACGATCGCGTGCAGACCGTCGGGGACGACACGGGCGAGGTTCGCGGCGAGGCCGCCGCCGGTGACGTGCGAGAAGGCGTGCACGTCGGCGGTGCTCGTCAGCGCCAGGCAGTCCAGCGAGTAGATCTTGGTGGGCTCCAGGAGCTCCTCGCCGAGCGTGCGGCCGAGCTCGTCGATCCGCGCGTCCAGGGACAGGCCGGCCTGGTTCAGCAGGACGTGCCGGACCAGCGAGTACCCGTTCGAGTGAAGACCGGAGGACGCCATGGCGATGACCGCGTCACCCGTACGGATGCGATCGGGGCCCAGCAGCCGGTCGGCCTCCACCACGCCCGTACCGGCGCCCGCGACGTCGAAGTCGTCCTCGCCGAGCAGTCCGGGGTGTTCGGCCGTCTCGCCGCCGACCAGGGCGCAGCCGGCCAGCACGCAGCCCTCCGCGATGCCCTTGACGATGGCGGCGACACGCTCGGGGTGGACCTTGCCGACGCAGATGTAGTCGGTCATGAACAGCGGCTCGGCGCCGCACACCACGATGTCGTCCATGACCATCGCGACCAGGTCGTGGCCGATGGTGTCGTAGACGCCCAGCTGCCGGGCGATGTCGACCTTGGTGCCGACGCCGTCGGTCGCCGAGGCCAGCAGGGGACGCTCGTACCTCTTCAGGGCGGAGGCGTCGAAGAGGCCGGCGAAGCCGCCGAGGCCGCCGAGGACCTCGGGGCGCTGGGTCTTCTTCACCCACTCCTTCATGAGTTCCACGGCGCGGTCGCCCGCATCGATGTCGACGCCGGCAGCCGCGTAGGAAGCACCGGTGGAAAGGGGGGTCTCAGACATTGCCTGGGATCTTTCGGGTTGGTTTCTACGAGGCTTACGGGCGACGGATCGCGTCGGCCGCGGCCGTGGCGGCCGGACCGGCCGCCAGCTCGGTCTCCAGGAGCTGCTTGCCGAGCAGCTCGGGGTCCGGGAGCTCCATCGGGTACTCGCCGTCGAAGCAGGCGCGGCAGAGGTTCGGCTTGGCGATGGTGGTCGCGTCGATCATGCCGTCGATGGAGATGTACGCCAGGGAGTCGGCGCCGAGCGAGATGCCGATCTCGTCGATGGTCATGCCGTTGGCGATCAGCTCCGCGCGCGTGGCGAAGTCGATGCCGAAGAAGCAGGGCCACTTCACGGGCGGGGAGGAGATCCGGATGTGGACCTCGGCCGCGCCGGCCTCGCGGAGCATGCGCACCAGGGCGCGCTGGGTGTTGCCGCGCACGATGGAGTCGTCGACGACGACCAGGCGCTTGCCCTTGATGACTTCCTTGAGCGGATTCAGCTTCAGGCGGATGCCGAGCTGCCGGATGGTCTGCGAGGGCTGGATGAACGTACGGCCGACGTACGCGTTCTTCACGAGGCCCGCGCCGAAGGGGATGCCGGACGCCTCCGCGTAGCCGATGGCGGCGGGGGTGCCGGACTCCGGTGTCGCTATGACCAGGTCGGCCTCGACCGGGGCTTCCTTCGCGAGCTTGCGTCCCATCTCCACGCGGGAGAGGTAGACGTTGCGGCCGGCGATGTCGGTGTCCGGGCGGGCCAGGTACACGTACTCGAAGATGCAGCCCTTGGGCTTCGCTTCTGCGAATCGCGAGGTGCGCAGGCCGTTCTCGTCGATGGCGACGAACTCGCCCGGCTCGATCTCGCGGACGTAGGCGGCGCCGCAGATGTCGAGGGCGGCGGACTCGGAGGCGACGACCCAGCCGCGCTCGAGGCGGCCCAGGACCAGCGGGCGGATGCCCTGCGGGTCGCGGGCGGCGTAGAGAGTGTGCTCGTCCATGAAGACGAGGGAGAAGGCGCCGCGCACCTTGGGGAGGACCGTGTGGGCGGCCTCCTCGATGGTCAGCGGCCTGCCGTCCTCGTCGGCCTGGGCGGCGAGCAGCGCCGTCAGCAGGTCGGTGTCGTTGGTCGCCGCGACGCGCGGGGTACGGCCCTCCTGCTTGGGCAGGTCGGCGACCATCTCCGCGAGCTGCGCGGTGTTGACCAGGTTGCCGTTGTGGCCGAGCGCGATGGAGCCGTGCGCGGTGGCACGGAACGTCGGCTGGGCGTTCTCCCACACGGAGGCGCCGGTGGTCGAGTAGCGGGCGTGACCGACCGCGATATGACCCTGGAGCGAACCGAGCGAGGTCTCGTCGAAGACCTGGGAGACGAGTCCCATGTCCTTGAAGACGAGGATCTGTGAGCCGTTGCTGACCGCGATTCCCGCGGATTCCTGGCCTCGATGCTGTAGGGCGTAGAGCCCGAAGTAAGTGAGCTTGGCGACCTCTTCACCGGGAGCCCAGACTCCGAAGACGCCACAAGCGTCCTGGGGTCCTTTCTCGCCGGGGAGCAGATCATGACTGAGTCGACCGTCACCACGTGGCACGGCACCGAGTGTAGGCGAGATCGACCACTGGTCCGAATTGGGGTTACTCGCCGGTAGTGGATCACTCGGCGGCGACGGCGCGGACGCTTGTGCCGTTTTCGCTGGTCAGCGTGAGGGTGTCGTGATCGACTCGGTAGTCGACCCGGCCGTCGAAGAGGGTCAGCAGCGAGCGTTCGGTGCCCATGAGTGAGGCGTCGCACATCATTCGGGTGGTGGACGGACGGCCGAGCGTGATGTGTCCGGCGCGTACGGTGGCCGTCGCGTTGACGGCGTTGCAGCCGAGCCGGCCGCCGACCTTGCCGTTCTTGGCGTCGAAGGCGAGGTACGGCTTGCCCTGCACCTTCTTGGTCGCGCCGTCCGCGGTGATGTCCTGGACCCGCCAGTCCACACCGGTGACGGGCCGCTCGGCATCGACCGAGCCGCTGCCGCCGGTCGCCTTCTCGCTGCCGCACGCCACGACGAGCGGGAGGATGGTCAGGACGGCGAGGGTGAATCGCTGTTTGTCCATGGGGATGGGACGGGAGGGACGCGGGACGGGTTCCCTGCGGGATGACTTCGGGCTCGCTCTTGGGCGCTTCACCCCATGATCGGCAGCAGTCCGCCCAGATCCGACCGCTCGCCGCTCGCGCTGACCTTCGCCTCTTCCACGGCGTCCTTCCACCCCGTGCGCCCGGTCGCGAGCCTGAGCCAGGTCAGCGGATCGGTCTCGACGACGTTCGGCGGGGTGCCGCGGGTGTGCCGGGGGCCCTCGACGCACTGGACGACGGCGTACGGCGGGATCCGCACCTCCGTCGTCGCGCCGGGGGCCTTCACGGCGAGGGCGTCGGCGAGGAGCCGGGTGCAGGCAGCGAGTGCCTGGCGGTCGTACGGGATGTCGAGGCCCGGCACGGCGGCGTTCAAGTCGTCGGTGTGGACGACCAGTTCGACGGTACGGGTGACCAGGTAGTCGGCGAGGGGCATGGCGCCGGCGTTGGTCTCGAGCAGCCGGGTGCCGGGGTGGGTGTCGAGGTGCCCGGTGAGGGTCCGCTCGATGTCGGCGAGGTAGGCGTCGAGGTCGGGGTGCTGCTCGGCGAGCGTCCGCGTGAAGTCGGCGATGGCCGCGGAGTTGGCCGCGGTGGCGAAGGGCCAGTCGAGGATCACGGCGTCCTGCGCGGGCGGGGCGGGCCGGTCCAGGGAGCGGTGGACGGCGGTGACCGCCATCCCGATGTGCGCGACCAGCTCTCGTACGGTCCATTCCCCGAGCCGGGTGGGGAGCGCGAGCTGCTCGGTCGTGAGCGTCGCCACGGCCAGACGTACGTTCCCGAACTGCGCGAGCACCGCGGTACGGGTCTTGACGGGGTCGTACGTACGCGCGCGCTTCTTGGCCGTGGGCATGGCGGTGAGCCTAATCGTCGGGGCGGAACGGCTCACGGCGTTTTCGGTCCCGCCTCTTGTGGGCGGCTCAGAGGGCTTTGCGGGCGTAGTCCCCCAGGCCGTGCTCCACCAGGTCGAAGGCGCGGGCGGCACGTTCGGCGGCGTCCGCGGTGACCTCCTCGACGGATTCGCCGGCGTCGAGGCGGCGGTGGTGGTCCTCCACGAGGGCGTTGCGGGCGGCGGTGAGGGTGGCGGCGGCGATCAGGGCGAGGACCGGGTCGCCGGTCTCGTCCCGCAGCAGGTCGGCCAGCTCGCGGGCGCCCTTCTCGGAGGTGAGGTAGGCGCGCTCCATCAGGACCGGGGTCTCCATGATGAGCCGGCGGATCCGGCGCCCGAACGGCTCGACGTGGAGGCCTATCGACGGGTCGCGGGTCTCGATCATCTCCAGGAACTGCCGGCGCACGGCGGCCACCGCGGACTCGCCGGGGGCGCGGTCGCGCACGGCGCGGGCGGAGTCGGAGAAGTGGTCCTCGATCGGGCGGAAGACCAGGTCCTCCTTGGTCCCGAAGTAGTTGAAGACGGTCATCTTCGACACCTCGGCCGCGTCCGCGATCTCCTGCACCGAGACCGCGTCGAAGCTCTTCTCCAGGAACAGCTCCACGGCGGTGCGGTAGATCCGCAGCTCGGTCTGGATCTTCTTGCGCTCGCGCAGCCCCATCGCCTCAGCAGCCATGACATCACTGTACCAAGCCGAATTATGAGCCGGGACGAAAAATAATCCCAGAAAAAAGATTGACCCGGTACACATCGCTGCCTCATCGTGGAGACATGACCGAGACCCAGCGCCGAATCGGCTTCCTCGTCTGTCTGGTGACGATCGTCCTGGCCGTCCTGGACATGCAGATCGTGTCCGCGGCGACCGTGCCGATCGTCCGCGACCTGGACCCCGACCACGGCATCGACAAGATCCTGTGGCTGGTCAGCGCGTTCGCGTTGGCGTCGGCCGCGGTGCTCCCCCTGTACGGCAAGCTGTGCGACACCCTCGGCGCCAAGCGCGTCTTCCTGACGGCCGTGGGCGTGTTCCTGGTCGGCTCCGCGCTGTGCGGGGCGGCCCAGTCCATAGGGCAGTTGATCGCCGCGCGGGCCGTGCAGGGCATCGGCGCCGGCGGCCTGATGAGCGTCACGATGGTGGTGATCGCCGAGCTGAGAGGCCCCGGCGAGAAGGACGCCAAGGGCGCGGGCATGGGCGGGGTCGTCTCCGGCGGCGGAATGGCGGTGGGCCCGTGGATCGGCGGCCTGCTCGCGGACCACGCGAGCTGGCGCTGGATCTTCTACGTCAACCTGCCGCTCGGCCTGGCCGTGCTGGCCCTCGGCGCGCTGGTCCTGAAACTGCCCCGGCAGCCGCGCCGCCACCGCATCGACTTCCTGGGCGCGGCCCTGGCCGCCGCGTTCTCCGCGGCCCTGCTGCTGGTGACCGAGTGGGGCGGCAAGCAGTACGCCTGGTCGTCACCGCAGATCGTCGGGCTCGCCCTGGCCGCGGCGGCCGCGCTCGCGCTCTTCCTCCGGCGTCAGAGGACAGCGCCCGAGCCGATCCTCCCGCTGTCCCTGTTCCGGGTACCGGAGCTGCGGTGGGGCTTCGCCATCCAGGGGCTGATGGGGGCGGCGATCGTGGGCGCCATGTACTACGTCATGGTCTATCTCCAGGTGGCCCGTGGCCTCACCAGCTCCTCGGCCGGCCTCTATCTGCTCCCCATGGCCCTCGGCATGACCGCGGTCGGCGTCCTCTCCGCCAAGCTCGCGGAACGGGGCTGGCAGGAGCGGACGTTCGCGACAGCCGGCTCGGCGATCGGCACGGTGGCGTTCCTGTCGCTGTCCACCCTCGGCACGGACACGTCCCTCTGGCTGCTGCGCGGGGATCTGCTCCTGGTCGGCATGGGCTTCGGCCTCCTCCTCGGCCAGCTGATCCAACTGGTCCAGGACGCGGCCCCCCGCCACCAGCTGGGCGTGGCCACGACCGCCATCCGCTTCTTCCAGACGCTGGGCACGGCGTTGGGCGCGGCCCTCTTCGGCACGGTGATCACCCGGCTGTACGACGGCCCTGGCCCGCTCACGTCACTGACGGGCGCGGAGCGGGTGGCGGGGGTGGCGTCGTACGTCGACGCGACGGACACGGTTTTCCTGTGCGGGGCGGTGCTGATGGGGTTGTGCGTGGTGATGGGGTTGCGGCTGCCGAAGCGTCCGGGTCCCGCCGGCTCCACTCCGACGGGGGGATCTTCAGGAGAGGGACGTCCGCTCCGGCGTACCCCGCACCGCCATGACCAGGCCGCTTGACCAGGCCAGGCGCACGGACCGGAAGTCCGGACGTCCCTCCAGTTCGCTCAACAGGCGCTTCACGGCGGCCTCGTGGGTCGCCGGCCAGTCCGGCTGGGGGAGCAGGTCGTCGATCAGGTAGGTGCCGCCGGGTGCCACGAGGTCCAAGGCCTGTTCGAGGTGGGTGAACTTGCCGGGCCAGGTGTCGGCGAACACGAGGTCGAAGGGCTCCCCGTCGTACTCCTCCAGCCACTGCCCCGCGTTCGCCGTCACGAAGGTCGCTCTCGGATCGGACCCCAATTGCTCACGGGCGATCGCCTGGACGCCGGCGTCGAGTTCGACCGTGACCAGTCGGGAGGCTCCGTCCATCCCACTCAGGAGCCAGGCGGTGCCCTCGCCGACGCCGGTGCCGAGTTCGAGAACGCGGCCACCGGGACGGGCCGCCGCGAGCACGGCCAGCAGACTGCCGGTCCGCTCCTCGCACGACATGGTGAAGCCCGCCTCCTGGGCCGCAACACGCAACGCGGGAAGGGCAGTTGGCGAGGTGATCGGGGTGTCGTCCATCCAGGGATGATGCAAGCGCCTCGCCTCGCGTGCAACAGCGGTCGGGCGATTGTCGGCCGTGTCCGGCGGGTTGTCGTCGGTGTCGGTCGGCTGTCGGACGGTTGTCGGCCGTGTCGATCGTGCGTCGGCGGACTGTCGGTGCGCGCTGGAACCGTTTCGGAGTACCCGCCGGGCGACCGTCCGGCAGGCCCGCCACACGCAAGGCACACAAGGAGTCGTCATGACCACGCACGTCACGATCATCGGCGCCGGACTCGGCGGACTGACCCTCGCCCGCGTCCTGCACGTGAACGGCATCCCGGCCACGGTCTACGAGGCGGAGGACTCACCGATGGCCCGGTTGCAGGGCGGGATGCTCGACATCCACGACTACAACGGCCAACTCGCTCTACAGGCAGCGGACTTGATGGACGAGTTCCGCGCCATCGTCCTGGAGGGCCGCCAGGCGACCCGCGTCCTCGACCGGGACGGCACCCTCCTGATGGACGAGCCCGACGACGGCACAGGGGGCCGCCCCGAGGTGCAGCGCGGCGAGCTGCGGCAGATCCTGCTCGACTCGCTCCCGGCCGGCACCGTCCGCTGGGGCCACAAGGTCAGCGGCACCCGCACCCTCGACGACGGCCGGCACGAAGTCACCTTCGCCGACGGCGGCATCGTCGTCACCGGCCTGCTCGTCGGCGCGGACGGCGCCTGGTCGCGGGTCCGGCCGCTGCTGTCCGACGCCACTCCCGAGTATGTCGGGCGGTCGTTCGTCGAGACCTATCTGTTCGACAGCGAGACCAGGCACCCGACCGCCGCGAAGACGGTCGGCGGCGGGTCGCTGTTCGTGCTCGCCCCGGACACGGGAGCGAGCGGGAAGTGGATCGGGGCGCACCGCGAGAGCGGCGAAACGCTGCACGCCTATGTGACGCTGGCCAAGCCGCAGGAGTGGTTCGCCGGCATCGACTTCACCGACTCCGCCGCGGCCACCGCCCGGATCGCCGCGGAGTTCGACGGCTGGGCCCCCGAGATCACCGCCCTGATCACCGACAGCGACACCGCCCCGGTCGTGCGCCCCCTCAACTCGCTGCCGATCGGCCACCGTTGGGACCGAGTGCCCGGCGCGACCCTGGTCGGCGACGCCGCCCATCTCTCACCGCCGGACGGCGAAGGCGCCAACCTGGCCATGCAGGACGGCGCCGAACTCGGTCTGGCCATCGCCGCGCACCCCGACGACATCGAGGCCGCGCTCACCGCGTACGAGGATGTGCTGTTCCCCCGTAGCGCCGCGGCCGCCACCGCGGCGGTGGCCACCAACGAAGCCATCGGACAGGACCTGATCGGCTTCTTCACCCAGAACGAACAGACCGCATAACAAAGAAGCGTTCGTGGGACGGTCACCGTGACCGTCCCACGAACGCCTTCTCCGTACTCGGGTGTTATGCCAGCAGCGCCGGGATCGTCGCCTCGTGGGCCTCGCGCAGCTCTGCCAGGGACAGTGCGAACTCGCCCTGGACCTCCACGGAGTCGCCGTCCACGACACCGATGCGCGTGACCGGCAGCCCTCGCGCGCCGCACATGTCGTTGAAGCGCAGTTCCTCCGAGCGCGGGATCGCGACGACCGCGCGGCCGGCCGACTCCGAGAAGAGGAAGGTGAACGCGTCGAGCCCGTCCGGGACGACCAGGCGCGCGCCCTTCTCGCCCAGCAGCGCCGACTCCACGACCGCCTGGATCAGACCGCCGTCGGACAGGTCGTGCGCGGAGTCGATCATGCCGTCGCGGGACGCGGAGATCAGGATCTCGGCCAGCAGCCGCTCCCGCTCCAGGTCGACCTTCGGCGGCAGCCCGCCGAGGTGGTCGTGGACGACCTGCGACCAGGCCGAACCGCCGAACTCCTCACAGGTGTCGCCGAGGAGGTAGAGCAGCTGGCCTTCCTCCTGGAAGGCGACCGGCGTGCGCCGCGCCACGTCGTCGATGACGCCCAGCACCGCGACGACCGGCGTCGGGTGGATGGCCGCCTCGCCCGTCTGGTTGTAGAGGGAGACGTTGCCGCCCGTGACCGGCGTGCCCAACTGCTGGCAGGCGTCGGCCAGTCCACGGATCGCCTCCGCGAACTGCCACATCACCGCCGGGTCCTCGGGCGAACCGAAGTTCAGGCAGTCGGAGACGGCGAGCGGCTTCGCGCCGGTCGTCGCCACGTTCCGGTACGCCTCGGACAGCGCCAACTGCGCACCCGTGTACGGGTCCAGCTTCGCGTACCGGCCGTTGCCGTCCGTCGCGATGGCGACCCCGAGCCCGGTCTCCTCGTCGATGCGGATCATGCCCGAGTCCTCGGGCTGCGCCAGCACCGTGTTGCCCTGCACGAAGTGGTCGTACTGAGAGGTGATCCACTTCTTGGAGGCCTGGTTCGGGGACGACACCAGGGCCAGGACCTGGGACTTCAGTTCCTCCGAAGTCGCGGGCCGGGCAAGCTTGTTGGCGTCGTCCGCCTGGAGCGCGTCCTGCCACTCCGGACGGGCGTACGGGCGCTCGTAGACCGGGCCGTCGTGGGCCACGGTCCGCGGGTCGACGTCGACGATCTTGCCGCCGTGCCAGAAGATCTCCAGGCGGTCGCCGTCGGTCACCTCACCGATGACCGTGGCGATGACGTCCCACTTCTCGCAGATCTCCAGGAAGCGCTCGACCTTCGCCGGCTCGACGACCGCGCACATCCGTTCCTGCGACTCGCTCATGAGGATCTCCTCGGGCGAGAGCGTGGAGTCGCGCAACGGTACGTCGTCCAGGGTGACCGTCATGCCGCCGGAGCCGTTGGACGCCAACTCGCTTGTGGCGCACGACAGTCCGGCCGCGCCGAGGTCCTGGATGCCGACGACCAGCTTCTCCTTGAAGGCCTCCAGGGTGCACTCGATGAGGAGCTTCTCCTGGAAGGGGTCGCCCACCTGGACGGCGGGGCGCTTCGAGGGCTTCGCGTCGTCGAAGGTCTCGGACGCGAGGATCGAGGCGCCGCCGATACCGTCGCCGCCGGTCCGGGCCCCGTACAGGATGACCTTGTTGCCCGCGCCGGACGCCTTCGCGAGGTGGATGTCCTCGTGCCGCATCACGCCGATGGCACCGGCGTTGACCAGCGGGTTGCCCTGGTAGCAGGCGTCGAAGACGACCTCGCCGCCGATGTTGGGCAGACCGAGGCAGTTGCCGTAGCCGCCGATGCCGGCGACGACACCGGGCAGCACACGCTTGGTGTCGGGGTGGTCGGCCGCACCGAAGCGCAGGGGGTCCACGACCGCCACCGGCCGCGCGCCCATCGCGATGATGTCGCGCACGATGCCGCCGACGCCCGTGGCCGCGCCCTGGTAGGGCTCGACGTACGAGGGGTGGTTGTGCGACTCGACCTTGAAGGTGACCGCGTAGCCCTGGCCGACGTCGACGACACCGGCGTTCTCGCCGATGCCGACGAGCAGGGCGTCCGACTGGGGCGCCTTCTCGCCGAACTGGCGGAGGTGGACCTTGGAGGACTTGTACGAGCAGTGCTCGGACCACATGACGGAGTACATGGCGAGCTCGGCACCGGTGGGCCGGCGGCCGAGGATCTCCACGACCCGCTCGTACTCGTCCTTCTTCAGGCCGAGTTCGGCCCAGGGCAGCTCGACGTCGGGGGTCTCGGCCGCGTGCTCGACCGTGTCCAGAGGCGTCCTGCTCATGCGTTGACCAGCTTCTTGAGGATCGAGGTGAAGAAGGGCAGGCCGTCGGTGCGGCCGGAGCCGATGAGCGGCTCGACGGCGTGCTCCGGGTGCGGCATGAGGCCTACGACGTTCCCGGCAGCGTTCGTGATGCCGGCGATGTCGCGGAGCGAACCGTTGGGATTGAAGTCGAGGTAGCGGAAGACGACCCGCCCCTCCGCCTCCAGCTCGTCCAGCGTGCGCTCGTCGGCGACGTACCGGCCGTCCATGTTCTTCAGCGGGATGTGGATCTCCTGGCCGGACGCGTAGTCGCTGGTCCAGGCCGTGCCCGCGTTCTCCACCCGCAGCTTCTGGTCGCGGCAGATGAAGTGGAGGTGGTTGTTGCCGAGCATCGCGCCCGGGAGGAGGTGGGCCTCGGTGAGGATCTGGAAACCGTTGCAGATGCCCAGGACCGGGAGTCCCGACTTCGCCTGCTCGATGACCGTCTCCATCACCGGCGAGAACCGGGAGATGGCTCCGGCGCGCAGATAGTCGCCGTAGGAGAAACCGCCGGGAAGGACAACCGCGTCGACCTGGTGAAGGTCCTTGTCCTTGTGCCAGAGAGCGACCGGTTCGGCACCCGCGAGGCGGATCGCGCGCTGGGTGTCGCGGTCGTCGAGACTTCCCGGGAAAGTGACGACGCCAATACGAGCGGTCACTTCGCGGCCTCCGCCACTTCTTCGACCTTGACCGTGAAGTCCTCGATCACCGTGTTGGCGAGGAAGGATTCCGCAAGATCATGGATGCGGGCGAGCACGGCCTCGTCGACCGGTCCGTCAACTTCCAGTTCGAATCGCTTTCCCTGACGTACATCGGAGATGTCTTCGAAACCCAGGCGCGGCAGGGCACGCTGGACCGCCTGGCCCTGGGGGTCGAGGATCTCCGGCTTGAGCATGACGTCGACTACGACGCGTGCCACTGGCACTCCCGGTGTTGTGGTGCTGAGCAGGTTCCTGCGGGTCTTCGACAGGTGGCTTCAGACTACCCGCACAAAATTTCTACGCGGGTAGCGTTGGAGGAAGCTACGTGATGGCCGTCACGGCCCGGCGCGCCGACGCCCGTTCACGAAAAGATCCAGGAAAGATCCCAGATCGACACCCGATACCTATTGCGCTCAGGACGCGCGGGAGGATTTAGTCAAGCTTCACATTGCATTGCTGAGCACTGTACAAATGAATTGGCAACGTGCCGTACGAAGGGACCGATATTCGTGGCGCAGAAGGTCGTGGTCACTCTCTTTGACGACATCGACGGCTCGGAAGCGGCGGAAACGATCGCCTTCGGACTGGATGGCAAGTCGTACGAGATCGACCTGAATGAATCCAATGCCAAGAAACTGCGTAAGGCGCTCGCGCCCTACGTGGACGCCGGCCGCAAGCGCTCGAAGTCGGGCAAGGCGTACCGGCAGACGGAGGTGGCCCCCGACCCGGCGGCCGTCCGCGCCTGGGCCCAGGCGAACAAGATGGACGTGCCCGCGCGCGGCCGGATCCCCAAGAAGGTCTACGAGGCGTTCAGCGCGGCACAGTGAGCCGCCGCGCCCGACGACGGGTCATCCGCCCCTCGGGAGACCCGACTTGCGCTGCACCCCTGATGGTCAGCTAGAGTTCGGAGCACGCCGAGGGGCGAGGCCGAAAGGCCGAACCCCCGAGGTACACGCGGGTGTAGTTCAGTAGCAGAACATCCCCCTTCCAGGGGGAAGGCGCAGTGTGCAATTCCTGTCACCCGCTCTGCATCGCTTCAGATCCACTTCGGCGGATCGGATTCACTCCGGTGGATCAGGTAAGCTGATGCCCGCGCCGATCGGTGGGAGCCGGTCGGAGGCAGTGCGGACGTAGCTCAGTTGGTAGAGCGCAACCTTGCCAAGGTTGAGGTCGCCAGTTCGAACCTGGTCGTCCGCTCACTTCACGAAGGCCCCGGTCAATGACCGGGGCCTTCGTCGTGTCTCCGGCGGATCACCGGCCGCGGCCCTACTGACATTTGTCATGCGCGGCGATGACAGCGCGCACTGCTCCCGCCTCCGGATCGCCGGAACGCTGGAGGCATGGACAACAACGAACACGAACACGTGATTGAGGTCACTGACCTACGACGTGTCTACGGGGGCGGGTTCGAGGCCGTACGCGGGGTCTCCTTCCATGTGGACCGGGGTGAGGTCTTCGCGCTGCTCGGGACCAACGGCGCCGGCAAGACGTCGACGGTCGAGGTGCTGGAGGGGCTCGCCAAGCCGGCCGCGGGACGGGTGCGGGTGCTCGGGCACGACCCCTACGAGGAGCGGTCCGCCGTACGGCCCTTCACCGGGGTGATGCTCCAGGAGGGCGGCTTCCCGTCCGAGCTGACCGTCACCGAGACCGCCCGGATGTGGGCGGGATGCGTGAGCCGGCCCCGGCCACCGGAGGAGGCGCTGGAACTGGTCGGCCTCCACCGGCGGGCCGACGTACGGGTGAAGCAGCTGTCCGGCGGTGAACGGCGCCGCCTCGACCTCGCGCTCGCGGTGCTCGGGCGGCCCGAGGTGCTGTTCCTCGACGAGCCGACGACCGGTCTGGACGCCGAAGGGCGGCGGGACACCTGGGAGCTGGTGCGCTCGCTGAGCGACGGCGGCACGACCGTGCTGCTCACCACGCACTACCTGGAGGAGGCCGAGGATCTCGCCGACCGGCTCGCGATCATGCGCGAGGGGCGTATCGCGGTGGCCGGGACGCCGGCCGAGGTGACCGCCGCCCAGCCCTCCCGGATCTCCTTCCGGCTGCCGGACGGCTACTTCCTGGGCGACCTGCCACCGCTGGCCGGGCTCGGGGTGACCGGTCACGAGGTGGACGGCAGGGTCGTACGGCTGCGGACGAGGGAACTGCAGCGGGCGGCCACCGGGCTGCTGATGTGGGCCGAGCGGGCGGGGGTCGAGTTGCGGAACCTCGATGTGCGGTCGGCCTCGCTGGAGGAGGCGTTCCTGGGGATCGCGCGCGAGAAGGAAAAGGAAGAGGTGGCGGCATGAGTGCCCTGGAAAGTGACGGCCCGAGCGCCACCGGACGTCGCGGCATGAATGCCCTCGATCTCGCTCCCGTCGGGCAGCGGTTGCGGGCGCTGGCGCGGGCCGAGCTGACGCTGCTCGGCCGCAACCGCAGTGCGGTGGTCACGGCGCTGCTGGTGCCGCTCGCGCTGCCGTTCAGCGTGCGGCCCACGCTCGACCAGATGGACCTCAAGGCCGAGGGACTGAGCGTCGGCACGGTGCTGCTGACGGCCGCCGTCGGCTTCTCCCTCCTGTTCGCCGTCTACTCGTCCCTGGTCAGCGCCTATGTGGCCCGCCGCGAGGAGCTCGTCCTCAAGCGGCTGCGCACCGGCGAGGTCGGTGACGCCGAGATCCTCGTCGGCACCGGACTGCCGGCCGTGTGCCTCGGCCTCGCCCAGTCCCTCGTCCTCGTCGTCGCCTGCGTGGTGCTCTTCGACACGGGGGCGCCCCGGGCGCCGTATCTCACCGTTCTGGGGCTGCTGCTCGGCCTGGTGCTGTGCGCGGCGCTGGCCGCGCTCACCGCGATCTACACACGGACCGTGGAGAGCGCGCAGGTCACCGCCTTGCCGCTGCTGTTCCTCTCCATGCTCGGCTCGGGCATCGCGATCCCCCTGGAGGCCCTGCCGGACCGCGTGGGGGCGGTGTGCGCGTATCTGCCGCTCTCCCCCGTGATCCGGCTGGTCCGCGGCGGCTTCACCGGTGAACTGAGCGGGTACGAGGCGCTGGGCACGGCGGCGACCGCGCTGGCCTGGACCGTGCTCGCGGTGTTTGCTGTACGGCGGTGGTTCCGGTGGGAACCGCGGCGGTGACCTACGGGGGCACGTGGAGATGGGCGGCACGGTGACGGGCCCGACGGTGGTCGGACGGACGGGCGGCTGGTGGCGGCGCAAGAGCACGCCGGCGAAGGTCGAGACGTACACCCGGTGGTCGTTCCACACCATCGGGGTGAGCGAGTTCGTGGCGGTCGGACTGCCGGCCTTCGGCACGCTGGGGGTCGGGCTCGGCGCGGTGGTGCTGGGCCTGGTCACGGCACATGCCGCGCTGTGCACGGTGACGGTGTCCCGGGCGCTGGACTGGACCCGGGGACGGAACCCGCAGCCCGTGCGCCTGCTGTGGGCGCTGGCCGCCCTCAGCGCGGTGACCGCGGTCGCGGCCATGCTGATCGCGGACCTGGGCCCGGACGGCGACGGCGCCGAGGGCACGGGCAGCGCGATCTTCGCGATCATGCTGATCGCCGGCGCCGGGGTGATCGCGCTCGGTGTGGCGGACCGGCGGCGCGTCTGCCTGATCGTGGGCGGCTTCGCGGTCGGCGCGGGTCTCCTCTCGCTGCCGCTGGGCGTCCCCGCGCCCGGCGCCCTGGTCACCGCGCTGGGCGTGCTCCTCGGCGCCGGGTTCCTCGCCTTCACCGCCGTCTTCTCCGTCTGGCTGATGAACGCCGTCTACGAACTCGACGCGGCCCGCGAGACCCGCGCCCGGCTCGCCGTCGCCGAGGAACGGCTGCGGTTCGGGCGGGATATCCACGACGTGATGGGGCGCAACCTCGCGGTGATCGCGCTGAAGAGCGAACTCGCCGTGCAGCTCGCCCGGCGCGGCCGGCCCGAGGCCGTGGACCAGATGACCGAGGTGCAGCGGATCGCGCAGGAGTCGCAACGGGAGGTACGGGCGGTCGTACGGGGATATCGGGAGGCCGACCTGGACATCGAACTCGCCGGTGCGCAGGGCGTGTTGAGCGCGGCCGGAATCACCTGCGAGGTGACCGGGGAGGCGGGCGGACTGCCGGGTGAGGTGCAGTCGGTGCTCGCGTGGGTGGTCCGCGAGGCGACGACCAATGTGCTGCGCCACGGGGACGCCCGACGGTGCGAGGTGCTGCTGCGGGTGGCGGAGGGGCGGGTGGTGCTCACGGTGGAGAACGACGGTGCGAAAGCCGCCGGCGGGGGCGGAGGGTCGAACAGGGCCGTCGTCGGAAGGAGCGGGGCGGGAACGGCAGTTGACGGGAGAGGCGCTTCGGGGCCGGGGGCTGGTGGGAGGAGAGGCTCGGGACCGGAGGCCGATGGCGGAAGCGGTTCGGGACCGGCTGACGGCGGGAGGTCCGCCGGGCGAACGGTCACTGACGGGGGCATCGGGTCGGGACTGACCGGGCTGCGCGAGCGGCTGGCCGCGGTGGGCGGGACACTGGCGGCGGGGCCGGCCGAAGGGGATGTGTTCCGGGTGGTGGCCGAAGTGCCCCTGAACGTGAGCGAGGTCACCGCGTGACGCCCATGGGCATGACTCCGGTACGGCTGCTGCTCGCCGACGACGAGCATCTGATCCGGGGCGCGCTCGCCGCGCTGCTCTCGCTGGAGGACGACCTGGTGATCGTCGCCGAGGCCGCGAGCGGGCCCGAGGCGCTGGCGATGGCACGGGCGCACCGGCCGGACGTGGCCGTCCTGGATCTCCAGATGCCCGGCGCGGACGGTGTGAAGGTCGCCACATCCCTGCGGACCGAACTGCCCGGCTGCCAGGTCCTGATCGTCACCAGCCACGGCCGGCCCGGGCATCTGAAACGGGCGCTCGCGGCGGGTGTGCGCGGGTTCGTCCCGAAGACGGTGAGCGCGCAGCGGCTCGCGGAGATCATCCGCACGGTGCACGCCGGAAACCGTTACGTCGACCCCGAGTTGGCCGCCGACGCCATCGCCTCCGGGGACTCACCGCTGACCGCCCGCGAGGCCGAGGTACTGGAACTCGCCGCCGACGGGGCGCCCGTCGCGGAGATCGCCGAACGGGCCGCGCTGTCCCAGGGGACCGTACGGAACTACCTGTCGTCGGCCGTCTCGAAACTCGGGGCGGAGAACCGGCACTCGGCAGTGCGTCTCGCACGGGAGCGAGGTTGGGTATAGTTGCTCTCGCGCCACGGCACAGTCGCCACGGCGCGACGCGGACGTAGCTCAGTTGGTAGAGCGCAACCTTGCCAAGGTTGAGGTCGCCAGTTCGAACCTGGTCGTCCGCTCGGGAGAAAAGCCCCGGTCCACCGGACCGGGGCTTTTTCGTGCGCCGAGCGCGCCGAGCCGAGGGCTAGCTCCAGCTCAGGCCGGTGAGGCGCTCGTACGCCTCGATGTACTTCGACCGGGTCGCGTCCACGACCTGCTGCGGCAGCGGCGGCGGGGGCTGCTCGCTCTTTCGGTCCCAGCCCGACTCCGGGCCGGTCAGCCAGTCGCGCACGAACTGCTTGTCGTACGACGGCTGCGCGCGGCCCGGCTGCCACTCCTCGGTCGGCCAGAAGCGGGAGGAGTCCGGGGTGAGGACCTCGTCCCCGACGACCAGGGTCTCGCCCTCGAAGCCGAACTCGAACTTGGTGTCCGCGAGGATGATGCCCCGCTCGCGGGCGATGTCACGGGCGCGGGAGTAGATCGCGAGGGTCGCCTGGCGCAGCTGCGCGGCGGTGTCGGCGCCGACCTGGCGGGCGACCTCCTCGTACGACACGTTCTCGTCGTGCTCGCCCACGGCGGCCTTGGTGGCCGGGGTGAAGATCGGGGCGGGGAGTTCGCTGCCGTCGACCAGGCCCTCGGGGAGGGCGAGGCCGCAGACCGTGCGGGAGGCGTTGTACTCCAGCAGGCCGGAGCCGGTGAGGTAGCCGCGGGCCACGCACTCGACCGGGACCATCTGGAGGGACTTGCAGATGAGGGTGCGGCCCGCCCACTCGGCGGGGGCGCCGGGCGGGAGGTCGGTGCCGAGGACGTGGTTGGGGATCAGGTCGGCGAGCTGGTCGAACCACCAGATCGAGAGCTGGGTGAGGACGCGGCCCTTGTCGGGGATCTCGGTCGGCAGCACCCAGTCGAACGCGGACATACGGTCGCTGGCGACCATCACGAGCTCGCCCGCCTCGTTCTGGTACAGCTCCCGCACCTTGCCGGTGTGGAGGTGCGTCAGGCCCGGAACCTGGAGCGGCTCGGGCTTTTCTACGAATCCGGACACGGGTTCCTCCAGTGGATCTGTCCAACTGGCTTGATTGTCCCGTATGCGCGAGCGGCTTCAGGACGGGGGTCGGCGGGAGGAGTCTGCCGCCGGGTCAGTCGCGCTTGCAGATGCGGTCCAGGAGGTTCGCGGTGGCGCGCTGGATCCGGGTGTCCACATGGCCGGGGCGGTCCAGGGACGGGGTCCACGCGAACGTCCCGGACGCGAAGACGAGGGCGCCGGAGGGGGCTCGGTAGAGGGACGTCTCCTGGTGGCGGAGGGCGCCTTGGGCGTCGGCGTACGGGGAGTGGGCGAGCAGGATGCGGTTGTCGTGCTCGGGGAGCGGGGTGCGCGGGAAGTAGCGGTCGGCCTCGCCGGCGACCAGGCCGTCGATCTCGTCGCCCTCGTGCGCGCCGGTCGCGTCCCACAGCCAGTGGTCGGCGTTGCGGACGATCAGAGGGTGCGGCTCGGGAACCCGGCCCGCGTACTGGATGCCGACCAACTGCTGTTCGGGGCGGTCGACTTCACGCCACAGGACGGGCCGGCCAGGGCCCCGGCGCTTGCGGCAGGTGAGCAGCCGGTCGGGTACGCCGGACGGGGACGGGCCCAACTCCACTTGCCAGTACATGGTGTTGGCGGAGAGGAAGACGAGAGACGTGCCGTGTTCGCGGGCCGTCTCCACCGTGCGGCGCATGTTGGCCGACCAGTACTCGTCGTGGCCCGGGAAGACCAGGCCGCGGTACCGGGTGGGGTCCACCTCGCCGGCGTGCAGGTCGCGGGCGTCGGCGTAGGCGAGGTCGTAGCCGTAGCGCTCGGCCCAGCGGATGAAGTCGTAGGCGTGGCCGACGTGGAGGGGGAGTCCGGCGCCCGCGTACGGGCGGTCGAAGGAGACGGTCGTGGCGGCGTCGGACTCGCCGAGCAGCCGGCCGTCGTCGTCCCACGCGTGGTAGAGACTCGCGCCCGTGCGGCCGTCCTCCGGATAAAGGTTGTACGCCTGCCACGTCACGTCGGGCAGGAGGAGGAGCAGGTCGGCGGGGTGGTCGTCGCGGACGGTGAAGGGGATGTGCGAGCGGTAGCCGTCGGCGGTGGTGAGGACGGCGACGTACGCGCCGATGCTCCAGTAGCTCGGGATCTGCAGCCGCCAGGACAGCCACCAGTGGTGGCAGGAGACCGTACGGTCCGCGGTCAGCGGCGGGGGCTGGACGATGCCCGAGAGGCGGGGGCTGGTGGTGATCTTCGCGGCGCCGTCACCGCCGTAGTGGCCGATGCGGTAGATGTCGACGCCGAACTCCTGGGGCGGGTCGACCGTGACGTGGAAGTCGACGGCCTCGCCGGGGGCGACGGCGCCGGTGGAGATGAAGCCCTTGATCTGGCGGCGGACGTCGTCGGCCGAGCGGGGGCCTCCGGCGGTTCGCGGGGATGCGGTGGTCCGGGGGGCGGTCGTTCGGGGAGCGGGGACCCTTGGGATGCCGTCGGGGGCGGCGTGGTCCGGCTCCACGGACGGGTCGACGTACCAGGGGACCACCTGTCCGGTGTCGTCGAAGTACGTCTCGGCACCGCGCAGCCAGGGGACGGGGCCCTGGCCGAAGGGGTCGCTGACGGCGTGCGCCAGGGCGCCGGACTCCCAGCGACGGATCTGCTCCGGTGCCATGGTCGGTCCCCTCCCTCGCGCGTCTGCTCCGCCGTGGGTGGCCGATGTCGGCCGCTGTGGGTGGCCCTGGGTGGCCGTTGGGTGGCGTATGCGGTTGCCATGTGCGCGATCGGTCCCAGCACATCACATTACGCACCCATGCGGTCACACCTCGTTGCGAATTGGCCGAAAGTGGAACGGGGGGCTCCGCCTGGTTTGGCGGGTGACGGGGAGGGCTGGGGGCGCAGGTCCGGGGTGGTGGCCGGGGCCGGCTTCACACGAGTCTGACCGGCTTCTCGGGGCGTATGCCGGATGTGATCAGCCAGGCGTACAGCGGGGCCGGGTCGCCTTCTTCCACGAGGCTGAGGACTCGGGGGGTCAGGTCGGTGGCGCGTTCGCCGTTGACCAGGAGGGTGGGGCCGTCCAGCCAGTCCAGGCCCGGGGTGGCGCCTGCGGTGTCCATGGCGGCGCAGCAGACCATCGCGGTGACGTGGTCGGTGAGCAACTCCCGGGCTGTGCGCGGGGGTTGGAGCGGGAAGAGGGGGAAGGTGGCGTCGTCCCAGAGGGGGTTGTCGGGGCGGGCGGGGTTGGCGGCGGCGGTGGTGCGGGTGCCCTCTCGGGCCAGCTCGGTGGTGAGGGCTGCGGCGAGGGTGGCGGCGCGTTCGTTGATCGGCGGCTCGTCCGCCTCGGCTTCGCCGTCGGCTTTTTCGTTCCCACCCGCACCACCCGTGCAGATTTCGTCGTCGGGTGCGGGCGGCCCCTGTGGGGCTGAATCGCCGTCGGCGGCTTGGGGGTTGGGAGGGGGGCCAGCGGCGCCTTCGGCGATGGGTGAGAAGGGAGCTGCGGTGTCTTCGGCAATCGGCGGGAGAGGAGCGGCGGCGCCTTCGGCGATCGGCAGGAGTGGAGCAGGGGTGCCTTCGGCGATCGGCCGGAGGGGGGTGCCTTCGGCGATCGGCCGGAGGGGGGTGCCTTCGGCAGACGGCGTGACTGGCCTCTTGTCGTCGGCGGACTCGGCTGTTGGGGAGGCCGGGCTCTCGCTGTTGGTGACCGTCGAGGCGGGGCTCGGGGCCTCGGGTGTGACATCGCTTCCGGTCGGGGCGTCAGGCGTGCTGTCGAGGTCTGAGGTGTCGTACCTCAGGGGTGATGCCGGGTCCGGCAGGGGCTGCTGAACCGACGGAGTCGACAGGTGGTCCAGGATTCGGGCCAGGGTCGGGGCGTTGGGAGACGGGGGCGTCCGGGTGGTGGAGCGGGTCGCGCCCATCGTGTCCAGGACGCGGTGGAGGCGGGCCGCGTCGGTGCGCCATTTGCGGTCGACGACCTCGTCCGGGTACTCCTGCCAGTCCACTGGGGACCAGTCGGGGCTCGGTTCGGCGGGGCCGCCGTGGAAGAGGCGGGCGGCGAGCAGGGAGGTGGCCTCGTCGATCGCGCCGGGCTCTTCGAGCAGGTCACAGGCGGGGCGCTCGCCGAGCCGGGACGCGAAGCCCTCGGCCAGGCGGTCGCGGCGGGACAGCTCCGTGAGCGCGGCGACCACGCCCGCGTCCAGCCGGGACGGCCAGCGGCCCATCCGCCAGGCGGGAAGCGCGACCCGGGTCAGGAGACGGTCCCAACCCGCGTACGCCAGCCCCACCTGTTCCTGCGCGACGATCCGCAGACCGTAGTCCACAGCCTGTGCACGCTCGGCGGCGGCAGCCGCGACGCCCCGCTCCATCAGGGCCGCGTGCTCCCGGCAACTGCGCAGCAGCAGCCTCGCCACCCAGCCCACGCCCGCACACACCACACGGGTCAGCGGACAGCGGCCGGCCGTCGAGGCGACGGCGACAGCGGCGTCCAGACCCCGCACGAAACGGCGGGCCGCGGCTATGTCCGGCTGCGCCGACGGTCCCGTACCGGCGACCACCGGGGCGAGAACCGCGCGCAGTTCGCCGACGCGCATCCACCACAGGAACGGGGAGCCGATCACGAGGACGGGCGCGGCGGTGCTGCGGCGGTGCGGGGCGCCGGCGCCCGCTATCTCGTCGCGGTCCTCCGCCGGGGGCGGGCCGTGGGCCGGGTGGGTACGGTCCTCCAGCCAGCTGTCGCAGTCCGGGGTGAGCGCTATCGCGGACGGGGCCGGGACGTCCAGGCGGTCGGCCAGGTCGCGCACCATCCGGTACAGGTCCGGGGCCGACTCCTCGGCGATCGCGACCGTCGGAGTGACCGCGGGACGGGCTCGGGCGACGACCAGGCCGATGGCGCCGGCGGCGAGCAGGACGACCACCGCGACGGGCGTCACGACCCACCGGGCGGCGTGCCAGAACGAGCCCACCAAGTGGCCCGTGGAACCGCCGGCCAGCAGCACCACGGCGACAGCCGCGGGCAGCAGGGCCACGGCAAGTGCGCGGCTGCGGATGCGCAGCACAGCGAGGGCCCGGGAGCGCGCGGCCTGCGCGCCCACCTCGACACCCATACCCGTACCGGTACCGGTCACGGTCGGTCCTCACCCCCTCCCTGGCTGTCCTGACAGCGTCGCTGTCCTGGCGTTGCTCACTCCCCCACTGTGGCACCCGCCACTGACATCGCAATGCCGGTGGGCCAAGTGCCCGAACGCTTGCGCCGCACCCTAGTTGGGGCCCCGGCCCCCGTCAGCCGGATAGGGCAGCGGTCACTCGATGGAATGGCTTTGGGGAGAGGTGGATGACGGACAGCGATGATCAGGCCCCGATTACTGACCCAAGTTCTAAGAGACGGGCGGCCGTTCTGCAGGGTTCTGAGAGGTGGGCACACGGCGCTGGGCCCCGCATCCGAAGACGGATCCGGGGCCTGGGGGGTTCATCCGAGGGGTGGGTGAACCCGGGTGGGTGCGGGTGAGCGGGGGCGGGCCGATGGGGGCGGGCCAGTGGGGGGCGCGCCAATGGGGGCGGGCCAGTGGGGTGGGGTGGGCCAGTACCGGGTCCGGGTCCGGCCGAGTCGCCGGTCAGACGTCCGTGCCGACCGGTCAGGGGTCAGGCGTCCTCGCCCGACCGGTCAGGGGTCAGGCGTCCGCGCCCGCCGCCTTCGCCGCGATGTCCGTGCGGTGCTGGGAGCCGTCCAGGCGGATGCGGGAGACCGCTCGGTAGGCGCGGTCGCGGGCCTCGGTGAGGTCCTTGCCGGCTGCCGTGACGGACAGGACGCGGCCACCGGCGCTGACGACGGCGTCACCGTCGTGCCGGGTGCCGGCGTGCAGCACGTACGCGTGCGGGGCATCCTCGGCGGCCACCTCGTCGAGGCCGGTGATCGGGTCGCCGGTGCGCGGGGTGCCGGGGTAGTTGTGCGAGGCCACGACCACGGTGACCGCGGCGGAGTCGCTCCAGCGCAGGGGCGGCAGGTCGGCGAGCGTGCCGTTCGCGGCGGCGAGCAGGACGCCGGCCAGCGGGGTCTTCAGGCGGGCCAGGACGACCTGGGTCTCCGGGTCGCCGAAGCGGGCGTTGAACTCGATGACCCGTACCCCGCGCGAAGTGATCGCGAGACCGGCGTACAGCAGGCCCGAGAAGGGCGTGCCGCGGCGGCGCATCTCGTCGACCGTCGGCTGGAGCACGGTCTGCAGGATCTCGTCGACCAGCTTGGGGTCCGCCCACGGGAGGGGGGAGTACGCGCCCATGCCGCCGGTGTTGGGGCCCTCGTCGCCGTCCAGGGCGCGCTTGAAGTCCTGGGCCGGCTGGAGCGGGAGGACCGTCCGGCCGTCGGTGATGGCGAAGAGGGAGACCTCGGGACCGTCCAGGAACTCCTCGATGACGACCCGCTCGCAGGAGTTCGCGTGCGCCCTGGCCGCCTCGATGTCGTCGGTGACGACGACGCCCTTGCCGGCGGCGAGCCCGTCGTCCTTGACGACGTACGGGGCGCCGAACGCGTCGAGGGCCACGTCGACCTCCGCGGGCGTCGTACAGACGTACGAGCGCGCGGTGGGGACCTCGGCTCCCGCCATGACGTCCTTCGCGAAAGCCTTGGAACCCTCGATCTGTGCGGCCTCCCCGGAGGGGCCGAAGACCGGGATGCCCACCTCGCGCACGGCGTCGGCGACCCCGGCGACCAGCGGAGCCTCCGGGCCGACCACCACGAGGTCGGCCTCCAGCGCCTTGGCCAGCGCCGCTACGGCCGTGCCGTCGAGCGCGTCGACCTGGTGCAGCTCGGCGACCTCGGCGATGCCGGCGTTGCCAGGGGCGCAGTGCAGCGCGGTGACGTCGGGATCGAGGGACAGAGAACGGCACAGGGCGTGTTCGCGGGCACCGCTGCCGATGACGAGGACCTTCACGGGGGTCAGCCTAACTGGGTTGTGCGGGGTGCTGATGCGGGCGTCCGTTGTGGGGGCTGCCGCCCCCACGCCCCCGCTTCGGCCTGAACGGCCTCGTCCTCAAACGCCGGACGGGCTGAAAACACAGATGCGGACCGGCATCGAGGAGGCGGCCGCTACTCGTTCGTGAACTCCTCCATCACCGTCGCGCCCAGCTCCCGCACGATCAGTTCGTGACCGGAGAGGGCCGAGTCGACGAGGTCGGGGTCGTCGTCCTCCGGGGTGTCGTCCTCCGGGGAGACGGGGGGCGGGGGTGGTTCCGGGGCGGGCTGCCGGGGGGGTGAGGCCTGAGTCGACTGGCTTGTCGACGAGGAGGGCGCGGGGGGCGTCGAGGTGGACGAGGGCGCCGGGGACGCGGGGCGCTGTGCGGTGGGGGACGTACCCGCCCCGTATCCTCCGCCGCCTGTGCCACCCGTACCGCCGGCGCCGTTGTAACCGGAGGGGCCGGGAGGAGCGGTGGGCGGCAAGGGGGCCGAGCCGCCGGACGGATCGACGATCGCCTCGACCTTCCACTGCACGCTGAACTGCTCCGCCAGCGCCTGCTTCAACACGTCCTCGCTGCCGCTGCTGACGAAGTTGTCCCGCGCACCCGCGTTGACGAAGCCCAGTTGGAGGGTCGTGCCGTCGAAGCCGGCGACCTGGGCGTTCTGGCTGAGCAGGATCCAGGTGAAACGGCGCCGGTTCTTGACCGCTTCCAGGATGTTCGGCCAGAGCATGCGGGGGTCGAGGCCGCCGGTCGGGGGAGCGTAGGAGGCGGCGGCTGGGGCTGCGGGCTGGTGGTGCGGGGTGGGGGCGGAGGTCGGTGCCGGCGGCTGCGCCTGTGCCGGTGCGCTCGGCCCGGTCGGGGGCTGTCCGGCGCCCGCCTGGGTCGGCGTGGGCCAGCCGCCGGGGCGTCGGCCGCCACCGGCGGTGGCGGTGGTGGGCCAGGCGCCGGGGGCGGGGGCGGGAGACTGGGGCTGCGAGGGAGGCGGCGACTGAGGTTGGGGCTGGGATTGAGGGTGTGGCTGGGGGTGCGACTGGGGCTGCTGGTCGACGAACGGGGCCGCAGGGGCGGTGGGCTCGGGGGTGGAGGTCGGTGCGGGAGCAGGAGTTGGTGCGGGTGCGGGTGCGGGCGTGGCGGGTGCCGTGCCGGTGGCGATCGGGTCGCCTCCGCCCGGTACCCCTTGCACCCCTTGCGCCCCTTGCCCGCCCTGCGCACCAGGTCCTCGTACCGCCGCGCGGGCAGCCGCGGCGCCGCCACCCGGCGGAATGGGCGCGCCCCCGGACATGGGTGCTCCCCCGGCACCGGCCATGGGCGCACCGACGTGCGCGTCGGGACCCGGCACGTACCCCATCGCAGGCATGGCACTGGCGGCACCACCTGCGGAGAAGTTGACGCCCCGCTCCAGCCGGTCCAGTCGGGCCATGACGGAACTCTCGTCGCCGTATGCGGCGGGAAGCATCACGCGCGCGCAGATCAGTTCCAGCTGGAGGCGAGGAGAGTTGGCGCCGCGCATCTCGGTCAGCCCCGTGTTGACGAGGTCGGCGGCGCGGCTGAGTTCGGCAGCGCCGAAGGTGCCGGCCTGGGCCTGCATGCGCTCGATGACGTCGGCGGGGGCGTCGATGAGGCCCTTCTCGGCCGCGTCCGGCACGGCGGCGAGGATCACCAGGTCGCGCAGGCGCTCCAGCAGATCGGCGACGAAACGGCGCGGGTCGTTGCCGCCCTCGATGACGTGGTCGACGACCTCGAAGGCGGCGGCGCCGTCGCCGGTCGCGAAGGACTCGACGACGGAGTCGAGGAGCGAGCCGTCGGTGTACCCGAGGAGGGAGGTGGCCATGGCATACGTCACGCCCTCCTCCTTGGCCCCGGCGAGCAGCTGGTCCATGACGGACATGGAGTCACGCACGGAGCCCTGTCCCGCCCGCACGACGAGCGGCAGAACTCCGTCCTCGACGGGAATGTCCTCCTTGCCGCACACCTCGCCGAGGTAGTCGCGCAGGGTGCCCGGCGGGACGAGCCGGAAGGGGTAGTGATGGGTACGCGACCGGATGGTCCCGATGACCTTCTCGGGCTCGGTGGTGGCGAAGATGAACTTGAGGTGCTCCGGTGGCTCCTCGACGACCTTCAGGAGCGCGTTGAAACCGGCGGACGTGACCATGTGGGCCTCGTCGATGATGTAGATCTTGTACCGGCTGCCGGCGGGGCCGAAGAAGGCCTTCTCGCGCAGCTCACGGGCGTCGTCCACGCCACCGTGGGAGGCGGCGTCGATCTCGATGACGTCGATGGAACCGGGCCCGTTGCGCGCGAGGTCCTGGCACGACTGGCACTCGCCGCAGGGCGTCGGTGTGGGCCCCTGCTCGCAGTTCAGACACCGCGCGAGGATGCGCGCGCTGGTCGTCTTGCCGCAGCCGCGCGGCCCGCTGAACAGGTACGCGTGATTGACCCGGTTGTTCCGCAGCGCCTGCTGCAGCGGGTCGGTTACATGCTCCTGCCCGATGACCTCGGCGAACGACTCCGGGCGATAACGGCGGTACAGCGCGAGAGACGACACGCGTACGAGGTTATAGGCGCCCACTGACAACCAGCCCCGCCCGGCCCGAGCACCACCCGAGCCGCGAGCCATAACCGGACCACGAGCCGCAAGCCACAACCGGGACGCGAGCCGCGAGCCGCAGTCGGGCCGAGAGCCGCAGTCGAGCCCCGGGAACACAAGCGCCCCCCACGCACCCGCCAGAGCCAACCTACCCTTGCTGCCTTCCGGCCCTGGGGGAGTTCAGTCAGATAGCGCCGCGTGAGGGGCTCCGCACACAGTACCCGACGTCAGGGGCCGGGAACGAGTTCGCGAGCACTCCTCTCGGTCATGTAATGTTCCCGGCGGAGGATTCGCCTAGAGGCCTAGGGCGCACGCTTGGAAAGCGTGTTGGGGGCAACCCCTCACGAGTTCGAATCTCGTATCCTCCGCCAGTGCCTCACCGGGCACGATGTCGAAGGGCTCCGCTGCTTGCAGCGGGGCCCTTCGTCGTTGTCCGTCTCAGAGGACCAGAGTTGCTCCGCCGCACGCTGGGTAGGGTGCTTGACGTGATCACAGACAGCGCTTCCGTGCTGGTCGATATCCGGAAGTACGACGGGAGTCTGAGCGCGCTGTGGACTGCTACCCGGCTGGGTGAGGACGAGCACGGCGTGTGGTTGGGCACGGCGCGGGGTGTCCCCGTCAGTTCGGCCACGGGGGGCTGGACCAGCCGGTTCGCGTACGTGATGGTGGTGCCGCGCGGTGAGTGGTGGACCGCTACGTTCTGTGTGGAGCCGGGCCCTGAGATGTACTGCGACGTGTGCACGGTGCCTGAGTGGAACGCGGACGGGACCGTCCTGCGCACAGTGGACCTTGATCTCGATGTCGTGCGGCCTCATGGCGGCGAAGCCCGTATCGAGGACGAGGACGAGTTCGCCGAACACCAAAAGCGCTACGGCTATCCCGACAGCGTGATCGGCAAGGCCCGGCAGACGTGTTTGTGGTTGATGGAGGCGGGCCGTCGCGATGGTGATGGCGTCGAACCCTTCGCCTCGGTGTACCGCTATTGGCTCGACCTCATCGCGTAGGGCGGGGCACGGTCTCGCTCATCTCATCTCGTATCGAAGAGGAACGGCTTGTGCCACGACCGCGTCGGATCGGGATCGGGATCGGGATCGGGCGAGGACTCACGGGAAACTGCGACTGCCGGGAGGCCGCACCCAGCAGACGCCGAGGTCAGCATCCCGCAGGTCAGAGGTGCCAAGGGGCCTCCGGAGCCGTGTACTTGACGGTGGGGTGGTGGGTGGATGGCAGTGTGCCTACCCGATGCGCGGAGCAACTGCTGTCAGCATGACGCGGGTTGAGCCCGTATCGACGACCGTGGTGGGGTCGATGCTGGACTCCTCAGCGACTGTCGTTGCCCAGCAGTCCCCCAGGTCGCCGCCCAGTCGCCGGCCAGGTCGCTGTCGGGGTCGAGATCCTCGGGCTTGCCCGTGATGCCGTAGGCGTCGAGGAGTCGCCGTTCGATACCGAACGGATCGCCCAGGGCGAGGGACGGGTACTCACTGATCCAACGCCGGATGATCCGTCCCCCTTCGGCGATCAGCCATGCTTCTCCGTCGTTCTGCTCGCTGCGGAAGAAGAGTTGGGCTTTACCGAAGCGGATGCTCAGCTCTCGGCACAGGTCGGTGATGTGCGCTGTCTGCTGGGGATAGCGCAGGCCGAAGTAGGGCCCGATGACCAGGGTCCATCCTCGTACGGGCGGAGTGACAACGACTGTTGAGAACGGCTCCTCTTCCTCGTGCGCCACCTCGTCGATGAGCGGCACTTCAGGGTGCCGGCCGAAGAACCGGTTCCCGTTCTCCACCTCGAACCGCGGGGTACCGGTGCGCCCGCCCACAGAGTGTTGTCCGAGCCGCAGTCGGGCCCGGCGACGAAACCGCCGAAGAAGACCGGGCTGTCAGCGATGATCCAGGTCATGTCGGGGCAGACCCGATCCGCTCCACGAACCGGTCTGCGGGCGCGTATGCGCAGTCGGCGAGCGGGCGCGGCCTACGCCTGAAACCGGATCGGGCGCGGCGGATTGGGGCATGCTGGGGGTGCGCTCACGCGCTCTACTTCGGTGGCAGGGGGGCCGGTTGGTATTACGCATTCACTTCACGGCGGAAGACCTTGCCCGGACACGGGTGGCCGCGACGATCGGCGTGGCGGCGGAGGTCTACTACAGCCTGGAACTCCTGCGAGAGAACCGGCACCTTCCGCACTTCCGCACGTGGCGGTCGGCTGTCGCGGGCCGGATGGGGGCCGACACGCGCCCCCTGACGTCCCTGGTTCCGATGCGAGGTCCCGGGCTTGATCTGCTGGCCCTGATGGGCGATGTGCCCTCTGTGGACCACGCCGTGGACAACCTGCTGCGCGCCCCGGTGTCCCGGCTGCGACGCGAATTCGAGGATCTCCACTTCCACCCCGTACACCTGCCATGGGCCAAACGCGTGGCCGAGGGCGACCGTGACGCGCGGCGGGAGCTCGCCGAGGCCGTGCGCGCCTGCCACCGGCTGACCGTGGAGCCGTACTGGCATCGAGGGCGGTCCGAACTGGTAGCGCTGTCCACCCGTTTCGCGAACCTGATGCTGGAGGGAGGCATCGATCTGCTGCTGCGTTCGATCTGCGCACCACTGATCCGCTGGCGTCCGCCGGTGCTCGAAGCTCCCTACCCGCGCCGAGTTGACGTACGTCTGCGGGGAAGAGGACTGCTCATCACGCCCACGGTCTTCTCGAAGCACCCGGTGAGCTTCCTGTGGGACCCGCTCGATACCGCCCAGCCACCCCGACTGACCGTGCCGGCTCTCCGTCGGCCGCTGACCGGCACCGACCCCACAGAAGCGGACGGCTCCGTCGTGCGGAACCTGGAGTCTCTGCTCGGGCGCACGCGAGCCGCCGCCCTGTATGTGACAGCAGAAGGCTGCACGACGAGCGAGTTGGCCCGCCGCCTCAACGTCACGGCCGCGGCGGCGAGTCAGCACGCGACCGTGCTGCGGAACACGGACCTCATCACCACCAGCCGTCGAGGCGGGTCCGTGCTGCACCTCATCACCCCCCTCGGGCTGGCATTGCTGCAGACCGGTGTCCTGACGGAACCGTGAGGCGATGCGCCTGCCGTCCCGTCCCTTTAAGCCGTGGCTTAAGAGGTGGGCCGCAGGTGGCCGACCTGCCCAGGATGTGGAGCCGCAACCGGCTCATCGCATTCTGGAGGTCGTATGAAGACTCATCTCGCTGCCGCCGTCGGTTCCGTCGTGCTGACCGCGGGCGCCTTGCTGGGTGCTCCCGCCGCCGGCGCGCAGACCGCGACCGCATATCCCACCTCAGGTAGCACCCAGCACGGACAGATGGGACCGGCCACGGAGGAGGCGCAATGCCGGACTCCCTACACGTCGGGCGGTTGGAATGTGACGCCCTGCATCTATCTCGGCACGGGCACGACGTTCGACGGTTGGAGTTTCGTCGACGCCCATCCTTCGTCGTGCGCCAGCTACCGCGTCTATCTCGTGGACGCCGCAACGGGTGCGCTGGTCCGGTCCACCAGCGCCAGGTCGTGTAGCGAGACCTTGTCCCCCGACGTGTTCGCCGATGCCTCGAAGTTCACGAGGCTGTCGGCGTACACGAAGTTCAGGGCCTTCAACAGCTCGGGCGGTGTCATTCTGAGCCTCGACAGTCCCTCGATCACCTGGCCGTGACATCAGCAGGGGTTGGGCGCATCCAGGGGGCGTGGTGTGGTTGTCGCAGCACTGCGGGCCGAAGGCTATGACGTCTGAGTAGAGGGTTGGGGACTGGCGCGCGGGCTGATGCTCCGCTTCCAGTCCCTCGCCGCTCCAAGAAATCGTCGGAGTCGGCTCGTCGCGTAGGCGACCGCTTCGCCCAGGACGCGTCCGGCGGCTCGTAGGGCCGTGATGGCGCCGCGGTCGCCGCGATGAGCCTCCGTGGTGGGCCGGGCGCGCCCCTGGCTCCCGAAGGACAACCGCGTCCTCAATGAGGTTGATGGGGGAGAGCGCGGGTGGCTCTGCGCTCAATGACGCGGCCCGCTGGGGCCCAACTCCATGGCGCCTGACTCGACGGTCTGCAACCCGCCTTGCGGGAAGGACTCGATGATGCGCGTGCCGTACTCGTGGCCTTGTACGAGTATTTCTGCGATCGCCGCAAAGTCCCGCTGTTCGACCTCTGCGGCAAGCTGCCGTGCAAGGGCGGGGTCGCGAAGGAGCTGCGTGGAGCCGGCGGTACCAAATCCATGACAGCCCATCACCAGGAAGGCCGCAGACCGACCGGAGGGATCAAAGGAAACACCGGGCATCAACTCGGCGGTCAGCTGACGTCCAGGACGCCCCTAACCCCAGGTAGCCGAAGGGTATCGAGCCAGCACCCCCCACTCAGGTCTCGAAGTCGTGCTCAGGGCGAGGGTGTGAAACCGGCGGAATGCGGTAGGCCGTATCTCCGACGACGATGCGCCGAGATCCCTTGCGGCCCAGAGCCATGGCTCCTCCTCGACACGGCAGATAGCAAACAGTCCGGCTCGCGCGAGCGTCTCAGTTCCCGTCTCATTCAGCCCTGTTCACGGCCGTTCAGGCGAGACCCAGAAAGGGTTCCGTTCCAGCAGCCAGCCGCCCAGGAACCCGGTGAACGCCCGGCGCCAGAAGGACCGACCTACGGGATCTCCGTCAAGCGGTGGTCCACCTCACCTCCTTCCCGGTGGCGAGTTCGTATGCCTGGTCCGGCATAGACAGCAGCTACGTAAAGGCGGCTCAGATCCTCGGCCAGGCGTCGGCAACTCGCCTGCGTGGCTTCGCCATTCAGGGTGGCTAACTGCGACCAGAAGGCGGCCGATGGCATTCTCACCGGCGCAGGATGCCAGAAACCTCTGACATCCACGGCTGACGTCAACGGGGTCGGACGGCGGAATACGGCAGCGTCCCCGGGCGACCGTCGGACCAGTCGTCGACGGTTACTGGGGGCGGGTGCAGACCGAACTCCTAGGCGGTACTTGCCAGGCTCAGACCTACCGCAGACGTGCCAAGTAGGGTGCCGCTCATGGCCACTTCTCCTGATCACGTCGACAGCAGAGAAGACCTGGCTGCCTTCGTCCGTGCGCTCCACCGGAGCCACACCGAGGAGGGCCAATCATGAGAGAACGCGGACGGCTGGTACAACAACGCCGCCCGCGAAGGCGTCATACAGGTCTACGTCCATACCGTTGAGGACGTCGGGCATGAAGGGTTCCTCGACCTGAGCGAGTTCCCAGACCCACCGCTCCCGCACCGCGCCCGTGGCCTCCTCGGCAGCGGCCACCGTGTTCGACGGATCCTCGGCCACGGCAACGAGTCAGCCGAACTCCTCTTCGCCCACGCCGGCGTTGAGCGCTAGGGGGGGTCGTCGCATGTCGCGCGATACAGCCGAAGCAGAGGCGGGGGTGAAGGGGATCACGTTTCCTGCCTGGCACGGAAAGCACTACGTGACCCTGGCCGAGCTGCTGGTTCGCCTCGGCAGCTTCGGCCTGGAACTGACGTGGCGCGTCGAATTCGACGAGATCGTCGATCCTCGCTGTGTCGAGATGGAGAGGTTGTCTGCCGACGAGGGTATAGACACGTTGACGCTGTTGTCGTTGACGACCCCCTTCCTTCAGTTGATCGATGCTGATGCACGTGGGTTCGCCGAGGACCAACTGGTGGTTGTCCTGACCGAGTTCGACAGCTCCTTGTGGGATGTCAGGGCTGTCGACGAGCGCGTGCTCAGCGAACTTCGCCACCACTACCCGGGTGCCAAGGATCTCTGAACGGGGCGCTTCACTGCGTGGCGCACGATCGGCGTCCTGAGTAGTCCCCACCGGACCCCGGCAGTTGTTCGTGCCGGTCCCGATCTTCGGCCGCCGAATACGCGGTGGCCACTCGACGCATGACTCTGTACGTTGCCCCCATGACCGACAACCTAAGGGGCAATGCCGCGTAGGCGCCCGTCAGTCCTGCGGGGCGACCTCCCTGTTCGCCTCTGGCGGCGACGCTACCCGCCCATTGATCGCCTTTCAGGATCTTGCACAGCCGACCTGCGTCGGCTGGAGCGGACCCGCTTCTGGCCCGAAGCCACGGAAGAGGCGTTCTGGCACTGGCAGGCCCTTGCCCACGGGCCTCTCAGACACCTCTTTGACCCGCTTACAGGTCCTGACTGCTCGATCCCCGAGTGCGGGTGCTACGGCGCCGGCTTCCGTGAGCACCTCGAAGTCGTGCTTCACGCGATGCCCAAGAAGAGCGCGCGGGAGTTGCGCGCCCTCGTGCGAGCCCTCGATCGAAGGATCCTGGCAAGGGCCAAGGTCATTCCGGCTGACAGCCTGGACGTGCCATGGTGGCGAGGCCAGATCTAGGACCATGGGCGGCGGAATGGCCGGTCGAAGCCGCCGAACAGCCGAAGAGACGAAGAGACGGCCCGGACCTCTTGGGCTGGTCTCTGAGCACTCACCCACAAGCGGGAAGGCACCCGCGGCCAAGAGCCCGAAGCGTGCGCACCGACGCGGAGCAAGGTTTCCGTTTCCGGGGCCGGACCGCCGTATCGGGCGCGGTCAGGGATGACCGCCCAGGTCTCGGCCCCGACGGCAGCCGGAGCCCGCACACAGGCGGACCCCCGCCCGGATACGCGCACGGAAGACCACACCCGCGCCCATTCCCCCACCCCACCCCCACCCCCGCCAAGGTGAGACCGCCTGCGAGAACGGTCCGTCTCGGCAGTTCGGGGAGTAGCGTGAGGTCATCGGGAGTACTTCGCGCACCGGCCCCGATGCCGGTGTCGTTCCCGGTGAGCCACGACACCGGGCGACTGCGCCTCCGCAGGGGTCCGGAGACAGGTTTGCGCGATGTCCGCGTCCAGCCCTCGTTCCCCGCTGCGGGCCGTCCCGTTCAGGGCCCCGATCGCCCGCCTCGCGCTGAAGTCCCAGAGCCGTACCGGCGGACCGACCGGGTTGGACGGTGCGTGGTGGCCCCGTACCCGTGACCTCGCGGGTGAACTCTCCGCGCTGGCCGATGTGTTGGATCCGCTGTGGGGGCGGGTCACCCGGATCGCGGTCAACCGCCGCAACTGGCAGATTCTGCCGCCGCGGATCTTCGTCAACGGCCGTGTGGTGAAGGTGGGTTGGTTCGCCTCGGAGCGGCTGGACCCGAACCAGATCCTGCTGTTGTCCGGCACCGCCGGGCGCCGGGACCTGCTGGTGGTTCCGCCGGAGACCGACGCGTCCGTGGCCGCCCGTCTGATGGCCGCCGCGAGTACGGACACCGGTCCGGACACCGGTCCTGGTCCTGGTAGTGGTCCGGCACTGTCCGCGAGCGCGCTCCTGGCGGCGGAAGGGGTCCGCGGCAGCGAAGGGCCGGAGGTCGACGCCCCGGAGGCAGGGTCGGACGACTCGAATCCCGCGAGCCAAACTGCCGTCGCTGTCGCCGTCGCCGTCGCTCTTCCCGTTCCCGTTCCCGGTCACATCACCGGTCACGTCCCCGGCCGCGACTCACACTCCCCGTACGGGCGGATTCAGCACCCCGCCCTGGGGATGTGACCGCCGTGATCACCGCCCTGGCCGTAAGTGCCCTGCTGATCATGGTCGTTGCCGGGACGCGTCTGTACTGCCGGTTCGACGCGCGTCACGGCGGACGCGTCGCCCGCCGCGGTCGGGCGGCGGCGGCAGCCGCGCGGGGCGGGTCCGGCCACCCATGAGCCCGCCACACCACCGAACATCGGCACACCACCGACCATCGCCACACCACCGAGCACCGGCACACCACCGACCATCGCCACACCGCCGAGCACCGGCACACCACCGAGCACCGCCCTACCACCCGACCCGCTCACCCGGGATCGGCCGCCGCGGCCTCCATCAGCAGCTCCGCCTCCTCCGCCGTCGCCCCGGGAGGTACCACCAGCAGGTCCCAGCGGCCTCGGCCGGGGGTGAGCAGGACGATGGTGTGGGCGGCGGACGTGGCGAGGCTTCGGTGGAGTTGTACGGAGCGGCCGGCGACGAGCATCTGGTCGGGGACCTCGGCCCAGGTCGAGCCGTTGACGGTGACGCTGGTGATGTGGCCCCACTTGCGCGGCAACCCGGCGAGCAGCTTGGGGAGTTCGGCGAGCAGGTCGTAGGAGCGGGGCCACCAGGCTCCGTCGATGGGGCGGGGATTGCCGCTGGGGGCGGCCAGTCGCAGGCGCAGGACAGGATGGGAGGGAAGCGGGGGCTCCAGTGCGGTGGTCATGAAGGCTCCTGTCAGCTGCAGTGCGGATGTCAACTGCCGTACGGAGAAGGGTGGTTGGCGTCAGGTGCGGCGGGCTTCCACTCGGTCCGGAGCCGGCCAGCGCACGTCGTGCACCCAGCCGAGACGCTCGAAGAGGCGGATGACCTCGGCCGAGAGGTCGATCTGGCCTCGGTCGACGCCGTGCCGGGCGCTGGTGGGGTCGGCGTGGTGGAGGTTGTGCCAGCTCTCGCCGAAGGAGAGCAGGGCGAGCGGCCACAGGTTGGTCGCGCGGTCGTGGCGCCTGGTGCGGAACGGGCGCTCGCCGATCATGTGGCAGAGGGAGTTGACGCTCCACGTGACGTGGTGGAGCAGCGCGATGCGGACAAGTCCCGCCCACAGCAAGGCCGTTACGCCGTACAGCCAGCTGCCGCCGATCGCCCAGCCGAGCCCGAACGGCAACGCGAGCGTGGCCACGCACAGGAGGGGGAAGGCGCGGGAGACGGCCTGGATGTCGCGGTCGGAGAGCAGGTCGGGGGCGTAACGCTCGGGCGGTGTCTGATCGTTGCGGAAGAGCCAGCCGACGTGCGCGTGCAGCAGTCCGCGCAACTGGCCGGTCAGATGGGTGCCGTAGCGGTACGGGGAGTGCGGGTCGCCGGGGCGGTCCGTGAAGGCGTGATGGCGGCGGTGGGTGGCGACCCAGCCGATGACATCGCCCTGGAAGCTCATCGAACCGGCGATCGCGAGGGCTATGCGCAGCGGGCGGACGGCCCGGTAGCCGCCGTGGGTCAGACCGCGGTGGAAGCCGACCGTGACGCCGAGGCACGTGATCGTGTAGAGGACCGCCGCGAGGACGATGTCGACGGGGTGGATGAGCCTGCCCCACAGCAACCAGCCGGCGAGGCCGATCGCCACGAACGGCAGCACGACGATCACCGCGGTGATCGTCACGTAGATCCGCGCGGCGCCGTCGCGCGGGGGCGTCGGGTCGTCCGCGGGGAACGGGGACGTTCCGTCGTAGACCTGGGGCGACGGGACCGGATCCTCCGGTGCGACCGTCGTGGGGGTGAGCGAACTGAGCGGCATGCGTGGCTCCTCGGCCTGGATGCGTATGGCGCGGCCGGGGTCACGGGCAGCCCCTGTGAGGACGGGTGGCACAGGGCCTGTCCGGCGGATCAGCCCGGCGTCGCGGGCCGCCGAGAAGCACAGCACTTCGCAGCCGGGCTGATCCGCCGGACAGGCCCTGGTACGGAGGAATCGCTCCGGCGGACTCGTTCAGGCTCCGGGACGAGGGTCCCGAGCCGGTCCGAGTTCCGGCATACGAAAAACCCTGATCCCCTCCACCGTACTCCCGCCCGTGTAAGAACCGCGTCCGCCCGACAGCGGCTTCGCGTCGGCGCGGGCCCCACCGACAGGAAAGCGGTACTCGACGATGTACGACCAGACACGCGCCCAACAGCCCTCTGACCAGCCCCGCGGTGTATCGGGACGCCGTACCTCCGGCCCCGAACCGCTGTTCCCGCCGGGAGAGCGGGAGAAGATCGTGACGCGGCTGGGCCGGGCCCTCAACACGTTCCCCGATGCCCCGCACGAGTCGCTGGAGGAGGCCGAGGGTGCCTTCGACGAAGCCGCCGCCCAGGTGATGGCCGTCCTCTCCGGGCAGCGGCAGGCGCTGCGCGAGAGCTGGCAGGGGCAGGACCCCGAGACCCAGACCGCCGAACTCCACCTCGCGCTACGGCAGTACCGGGAGCTCATCCAACGGCTGCTGCGGCTCTAGGTGTTCGCCGCCGGGGCTCCGGAATCGCCAACCCTCCTCGTGGACCAGGGTGTTGACCGGTCCAGAAGGAGGGAGGCGAGGGAGGAGACCGGCTCAGCCCTTGGCCGAGCCCAGGGTCAGACCGCTGACGAACTGCTTCTGGAGCACGAAGTACACGACCAGCGTCGGGATCGCGGTGAGCAGCGAACCGGCGGCGATCAGGTTCGGGTCGGTGAAGAACTGCCCGGAGAGGTTGTTCAGCGCCGAGGTGATCGGCATGTTCTCACCGGTCGAGATCAGGACCAACGCCCAGAAGAAGTCGTTGTAGATCCAGATCGACAGCAGGGTGCCCAGGGCCGCCATGGCCGGCTTGCACAGCGGCAGGGTGATCTGCCAGTACAGCCGCCACACCGAGGCGCCGTCCACCAGCGCGGCCTCGGTCAGCTCGTGCGGCAGCGACCGCATGTAGTTCGACAGCACGAAGGCGCAGAACCCGGACTGGAACGCCACATGGATGAGCACCAGACCGAGCGCCGAGTCGTACAGCTTGCCGCTCTCGGTGATGCCCGGGAGGTTCGTCAGCAGGTACATCCGGTACAGCGGGGTGATGATGACCTGCTGCGGCAGCAGGTTGCCCGCTGTGAAGACCAGCAGCAGCGCCAGGTTGACCCGGAAGTCGAAACGGCTGACGTAGAACGCGACCATCGACGACAGGAGCAGCGTGATCAGCACGGCCGGGACCGCGATGATCAACGTGTTCACGAAGTAGTGGGTCATGTCCGACTGTTCGAACGCGTTCTTGAAGTTGTCGAAGTTCAGCGTGTGCGGCCAGGACACATAGCCGCGGTCGCTGGTCTCGCTGTACGGACGCAGCGCCGAGAAGATCGCCCACAGCAGGGGGGCGACCCACGCCAGCGCCGTGCCGGCCAGGAAGACGTGCAGCAGGACGCGGGCCGGACGGATCGGGGTGCGCTGCTTGGGCGCCGCGCTCACGGTGCTCATGCGCGCCGCTCCTTCCGGAAGGTCGCGATCAGATAGGGAATGATCACGATCAGGGAGATGAACAGCAGCACCACCGCGATCGCCGAGCCGTAACCGATCCGGCTGGACTCACCGATGATGTTGTTGGTCACCAGGATCGACAGCAACTCGGTTCCCTGTGCGCCCTTGTTGAAGACGAAGACCAGGTCGAATGCGCGGAGCGCCTCGATGATGGTGACGACCAGGACGACCGTGTTGGTCGGGCGCAGGGTCGGGAAGATGACGCTCTTGAACGTCTGCCACTCGTTCGCGCCGTCGATCGCCGAGGCCTCCCGCAGCGACGGGTCGACGCTCTTGAGGCCGGCCAGGTACAGGATCATCATGTAGCCGGTGTGCCGCCAGGACGCGGCGACCAGGACGGCCCACAGGTTGAGGTCCGGGTCGCCGATCCAGTCGATGTAGTGGCCCGGCTTGTTGGCGCCGATGAGGCTGTTGATCAGGCCCGTGTCCGGGTTGTAGATCAGCTGCCAGACGAAGCCGATGCACGCCAGCGAGATGACGACGGGCAGGAAGAACGCCGTCTGGTAGACCCGGCTGAACCGGATCTTCTTGTCCAACTGCACGGCCAGGAGCAGGCCGAACGGCGTCGGGATCAGGATCAGCACGACGAACCAGATGACGTTGTGCTCGACGGCCGGCCAGAACTGCGGGTTGTCGGTGAAGAGTTGCTGGAAGTTGTCAAGGCCGACCCATTTGATCGAGTCGAAGCCGATGCCGTCCCAGCTGGTGAAGGCGAGGAGGATGGAGGCCAGGGCGGTCACCCAGACCAGGAGGACGTGCAGGATCGTCGGCACGCCCGCCATGAAGGCGAGCGTGATCCGGTCGCGGCGGGTCAGCAGGCGCTTGTGGCCCCGCGGTACCCGCTTCTTCTCGGACGCGCGCCCAGGAGGCGGCACGGCGGCCGCCTCCTGGGACTTCGTGGGGGTCTCGATTGTCATTCAGCAGCTCACTCGGACGCGAAGATTGTCTTCTTCTGGCGCTCGATGGACGAGAGCAGGCTGTCGATTCCCTTGGGGTTCTGCAGGAACTTCTGCAGACCGGGCTGCATCACCGTGGAGGTGAAGTCCGGGCGGGAGTCGCGGTCCATGAACTGGGTGAGGCTCTTGGCGGCGCCGATCATCTCGTACGCCTTCTTCTGCAGGGGCGTGTACGCCGCGGTGCTGGCCTTGTTGGAGGCCGCCACGACGCTCGGGTCGCCCTTGAGGTAGAGCTCCTCGGCGGCCGGGGTGCCGAGGTACTCCAGCAGCTTCACGACACCGTCGTGGTTCTTCGGGGACTTGCTGACCATGAATCCGTCGGTGGGCGCCTCGACGGTGTCCTGGCCGTACGCGGAGTTGATCTCCGGGAAGGCGAAGAAGTCGAGGTCGTCGAGGTCGGCCTTGTTGGTGAACTGCTGGGCCACGAAGGAGCCGAGGAGGTACATGCCGGACTTCTTGGCCACCAGACCCTGCGCCGCGTCCTGCCAGGTGCGGCCCATGAAGCCGTCCTGGTGGTAGGGGAGCAGCTCGGCCCAGTGGTCGAAGACGGCCTTGACCTTGGCGTCGGTCCAGGACGCCTTGCCGCCCATCAGCTCGACGTGGAAGTCGTAGCCGTTGAGACGGAAGTTGATCTGGTCGAAGGTGCCCATGGCCGGCCAGGCGTCCTTGTCGCCGAAGGCGATCGGGACCAGGCCGTCCTTCTTCATCTGCTTGCACAGGGCGACCAGTTCGTCCCACGTGGTGGGGACGGTGTAGCCCTTGTCCGCGAAGAGGCTCTTGCGGTAGAAGATCGCCCAGGGGTACGTGTTCAGCGGCACGAAGTAGTACTTGCCGTCCGCGCCCTTGCTGAGCTTCTTCATCGCGTCGGGGAAGTTGGCCCCGATCTTCTCCCACACGTCGTCGACCGGGGAGGCCAGGCCCTTCTGCGCGAAGAACTGCATGCGGTAGCCCGCGAACCAGTTGAACACGTCGTCCGGCGTGCCCTGCAGATACGAGTTGATCTGCTCCTGGAAGGTGTTGTGGTCCTTGGTGTTCACCTTGACGGTGAGGCCGGACTGCTTGGTGAAGGCGGTGTAGAGAGCTCCGTAGGCCTTCTTCGGCACGGCGTCGGACTGGTTCGAGCCGACGCTGACCGTCTTCGGGTCGGAGGAGGATCCGCTGTCGCCGCAGGCTGACAGCAGGGGTATGCCGGCGCCCGCGAGGAGCGCGGCGCCACCGACACCGCGCAACACACCACGGCGACTTGGACCAGTGAGGGAGAGACCCGAGGGGGAGAGGTCACGCATCAACGGCTCCTGAGGGCTGGGTTCGGTCTCGGAGATACTGCCGCGTCGAAAAAAAGTCGAAACCGACCAGAAACCAACTCGACCGAACATCGTGGCGGTAATAACAGCCCCATGCCAGGTCATGGGTCAAGGGGTCACGTCCACATTTGTGGAAACGTGACCGACACAACGATGATCGTTTCGTCCGAACCCTCGAACAACAGCGGGTGAGTTGGCCGCCGAAATGGCGCTAACCGATGATGCGTACCGATTTGGTCGCACTTACCTGGTCGAGTTCGGAGACCCGGACCGTGATCTTCATCTCCCAGGTCCCGGCGATGGGGACGGTGAGGTTGTCACTGCCCCAGTACCCGCCGCGGTTGGTGAGACGGGCGTCGAGCGGACCGATCTTCTGGGCGGGCAGGGTGAGGGACAGGCGCAGTTCGGGAATGGTGGAGAGGCCGCCGTCGGGGCCGAACACCACGGCCTGCACGGTGTTGTCGCCGACCCGGCCCGGGTCGAGGGTGATCTGCACCTTGCCCCTGCCGTTGGGGGTGCCCACGTCGAAGGGGATGGTCGTGACGGACGCGGCGGGCAGCCCGGCGCCGGTCGCGGGCTGCGCCGCGGCCTCCTCCGCGGCCCGGCCCGGCAGCGTGCCGGTGAGGATCGTCGTGATCACCAGCACCACCACACCGACACCGACCTCGGCCAGCACGGACCGCCGCAGCCCACGCCGGTGCGCGTCGGACGCGATCGGCTCCGCCGGCCCGTCGGGCTCCCCCGGCGACGGCAGCGCCGGCCCGCCCACGGGCTGCGGAACCTTCTCCCGTACGCCCTCTCGTACGACCGTCTCCGCGGCCGTCTCGACATCCGCGTCGGCCGTCGTCATGGCCGACGTCCAGCGCCGCGAGACGCCGGCCGCCATGAGCAGCAGGACGATCGCGAAGAGCTTGGCGACCAGGAGGCGGCCGTACGTCGTCTCCGTGAAGGCGCTCCAGGAGCCGAGGCCGCGCCAGGACTGGTAGACGCCGGTGACGACCAGGACGGTCACCGAGAGGAAGGCGAGCCGGGAGAAACGGGCGACGGTGGCCGCGGGCAGCGAGGAGGCGCGGTACAGGGACAGCAGCAGGGCGGTGAGTCCGCCCAGCCACAGGGCCATCGCCAGCAGGTGCAGCACCGAGGACGCCATCGCCACCGGCACCTGGATACCGGCCGACGCGTGCTCGGCGGCGGCCCAGGTGAGCGCCAGGCCTACGGCGAGTGCGGTACCGGCGGCGAGCGCCGGGCGCGAGAAGGTCTCACGCCCGCGCAGCCGTACGGCGAGGACGGCGGCCGGCGCGAGCAGCACCAGGCGGGCCAGCAGAGCGAGCCCAGGACGGCCCGTGAAGGTGCGGCTGAGGGCCTCGGAGTCGAAGGCGGTCCCCGGGCCGGTACCCGCCTCGTACGGAGCGCGCAGGACCAGCAGGGCGACCGTGGAACCCACCAGAGTCCACCACCCCACCACCAGCGGCCGGCGCAACGGCGTCCGGTCCGACGGGCGGCACAGCACGATGAACGCGGCGGTGCCGATGAGGAGGGCGGCGGCGAGGTAGCCGAGGTAGCGGCCGATGTTGTACAGGCTGCCGGTCGCCGGGTCCTCGACCGGTCCCGCGTCCGCCACCGCCGCCGTCGGGGACGCCTTGCCGACGGAGAAGGTCAGCGCGCCCGACACCGGGTGGCTGTCCGCCGACACGACCCGCCACGCCACGACGTACGTGCCCTGGGCGAGCCCCTTGGGCAGCGTCACCCGGGCCGTGTCGGAGCCGCCGGGCCCGTGCCCGGCCTCGCCGATCTTCACCCGCCGGTTGTCGGGATCCAGGACGCGGAAGGAGTCGTCGAGCAGACCGACGGACTCCGTGAAGGTCAGGGTGATGCTGCCGGGTGCGGACTTGAGGACGCTTCCGTCGGCGGGGTCGGTGCCTTTGAGTGCGGCATGGGCCGACGCGGGCCCCGCCCCGCCGAGGACGAGCAGGACCAGCAGGGAGCCCAGCAGCACCAGCCCTTGAACTCTCCGGTGCCCGAAGAGTCCTCGACGCCCTTGCCGTCCACTGCGTCCACCGTCACACCCCACGCCACACTCCGTCTTGGGACCTGCCACCGTCCCGATAGGTACGCAGGGGAGCCGACGAACGCTCACCAGGTGGGTCGCGTCGACACCCCGCCGTCCACCACCAGGTCGTGGCCCGTGATCCAGGAGGCGAGGCGGGAGGCGAGGAAGACGCAGGCGTCGCCGATGTCCTCGGGGCGGCCCAGGCGTCCCGTCGGTGCCGCGTCCAGCCATCTGCGCACCCCTTCCGGCCAGGACTCCGTCAGCCCCTCCCGGTCGATCAGGCCGGGCGAGACCGTGTTGACCCGGACACCGTACGGGCCGTACTCGAGGGCGGCGGCACGCGCGTGCATGACGACGGCCGCCTTGGAGGCGCTGTAGTGCGCGTGCAGGGGTGCCGGCTGCCGGGCCTCGATCGACGCGATGTGCGTCACCGAGCCCCCGCCCTCCTGTCCCCGCATGATCTCCGCGGCGGCCTGCGTGCACGCGAACACGCTCGACAGGTTGGCGTCGACGACCGCCCGCCACTCGTCCGCCGTCATGCCCGGCAGCGCCCACACGGGCTGTACGCCCGCGTTGTTGACCAGTGCCGTCAGCCGGCCGCCGCCCCACTCGGCCGCCTCGCCGACCAGCCGCGCGCACGCGTCCGCGTCGGTGAGGTCGGCGCGCAGGACGACAGATCGGCCGCCGAGGTCCCGGATGCGCGCGGCCACTTCACCGGCCGCGTCCACCGCCGTACGGCAGTGCACGGCGACCGCAGCGCCCTCCTCGGCGAAGCGCAGCGCGATGCCCCGGCCGATGCCGCCGCCCGCGCCGGTGACCAGGGCGGTCTGTCCTTCCAGCAAGTTCATGGACGGCACAGTCCCGCGATCCGGTCGGCCCGGTCGGGATACCGCGCCGTGAGATCGGCCGCGTCCCCGTGCTCGTACCCCTCGTAGGTGAACCCGGGCGCCATCGTGCAGCCGAAGAACGACCACGCGCCGCCCGCGACGACCCGCCCGCCCATCCAGGTCCCGGCCGGAATGGTGAGTTGGGGGTGGTGGCCGCCGAGCACGTCCGGGCCGAGGACCGCCGTGCGGGAGGTCCCGTCCGGGGCGAGGAGGAGGAGTTCCAGCGGGTCGCCGCCGTAGAAGTGCCAGATCTCGTCGGTGGGCAGGCGGTGCAGGGCGGAGAAGTCGTCCGCCATCAGCAGCGCGACGATCGCGGTGCCCGCCGGCCGGCCGTCCGCGCGCTCCGGGCCCGCCCAGGTCTGTCTGAACAGGCCGCCCTCGCGCGGAATCGGTTCCAGTCCGTAGTGGGCGACGAGGTCCTCGGGAGTCATCCGGGGAAGGCTACCGCCCGCGAGAGAAACGCCAGCCGGGCCTTCTTCTCCGGCAGATACACGTCCGGCAGATCGATCTCGGGCAGCACGACCACCGGACCCGCCTCGAACCCGTGCCGCAGGAACCGCGCGATCGCCTTCTCGTTGCGCACGTCCGGATCGACGACGACCCGCGACCGGTCGAGCGTGTGCAGCACATACGTCGATACGGCCCCCAGCAGCGCCGCCGTCCAGCCGCTCCGTGCGCCGCGCTCCCCTGCGGGGGCGAGCAGCAGGTGGACGCCGATGTCACCGGGCCCGACCTCGTAGCACTCGCTCACCCGGTCGGCCTCGGGCTCGTAGGTCTGCAGCAGCGCGACCGGTTCGGCGTCCTTGAGGACCAGGAAGGCGTGATGGGTGTCGAGACCGGCCATGTGCGCGTAGATCTCGGCGACTTGATCGCGGGTGAGCCCGTTCATGCCCCAGAAGGCGGCGCGTTCCTCGGCCACCCAGGCGTGCAGCACCTCCGCGTCGACGGGCGGGTCGAGGGGCAGCAGACGGACGGTGCCGAACCCGTCGACGTCCTGCTCGTGGACGGCGGGGCGGGAGCGGTAGGGGTCGGGATCAGACATCGGTCTCCTTGAGGATTTCCTCGGTGGTCTCTTGGGTGAGTTGGTCGAAGTCGGTGACGACCGGGACGAGATCTCCCTTGAGCCACAAGGGGAGTTGGTCCCGGTGATGGGCCGAACCGGGCACCCCCGAGGCCCCGAACGGCACCACCCACCGGCTGTCCTCGCGCCGCGCCAGATCCCACACGTACCGGGCGGCCGGCCCGCGCGCGCTCAGGTCGGTCAGCCCGGGCACGGCCGAGGTGCACAGCACGCAGTCGTGATCGCCGGACAACCCGGGTTCGTCGTACGGGACTTGCGGGAGCGCCCGCCAGGGAGCGAGGCGGTGGGTACCGCCCCAGGGCACGTCGGCGTGCGTGCCGGCGACCTCCTCCAGCGCCTCCCGCACGACCGCCGCCCGGTCGATGCCGTACAACTCCTCGGCCCGCAGCAGGTGTTCGAGCGCGAAGGCGATCCGGGGGAGCAGGGCGAGCCAGGGCTGGAAGACGTCGGGGTAGGCGGGCGGCACGGCGAGCCCGGCGAACGCCTGCTGCCGCGCGAGCCGCCGTACGACCGCGCCGCGCACCGCCGCGTAGGCCCCCGCGTCGGCGTCGGCCGCGTCCATACGGCGGTCCCAGCGCAGCAGACGGTCGCGGAGGGCGACGGCCTCGGGAGACAGGTCGGTGAGGGTGGCGAGGCGGTCCAACAGGGGCCCCGCGGAACCGAGATGGGTGTCCATGTGGATCCTCGCCATGTCCCCGGGCGCCCACTGGTCCTTCTCCCCCAGCAGGTCGGTGATCCGGTCGGCCCGGTGGGGTGCGGCGAACTCGACGCCGAGCGGGGTGGCCGGGCCACGCTGGTTGGCCATCACCGCGATACCGCCGCTGAGCCCGGCCCGGGGCATCTCATGCCACCCGTGCCACTCGTGCCCGGGCTCCCAGGCGTTGACGAGCCGCACCCGATTGACCTCGGCCCGCAGCGGCGCCCGACCGGCGACCCGGTGCAGGGTGCCGCCGTCGGTGTCGGCGGCCTGCACGACGTTCACGGGCTCGGCCCACAGGTCGACGGCCCGGTCGACGTCGGCGACACGACGGGCCCGGAGGAGGGGGAGCAGAGCGCTGAAGCCGAGGTCGGAGGTGACGCGGGGTGGGTAGCGGAGGGCGAGGGCCAGGGGGCCGCCCGCTCCCCGGGAGTCGACCCCGGGTCCGGACACGCCAGGCGGCACCTCCCCCTCGTCGTCCAGTACTCCGCCGTCCAGGCCCTCCGGGCCGCCCGCGATCACCGGTCCCCGGTCCGTCTCGATCACCTCGATCTCGATCGGGGGCTCGCCGGCCACCTCCACCGTCTCCGTGTGCCGGGATGCCCGGTGCCAGTGGCCGTCGGGGCCGAGGGCCTCGATGCCGGCGCCGGTGCGGCGGAGGCGTTCGCGGTAGAGGTCCTGGTAGTCGGCCATGGCGTTGGTGATGGCCCAGGCGACCGTGCCGGTGTGCCCGAAGTGGGCGATGCCCGGGATGCCGGGGACGGCGAAGCCGACGACGTCGAACTCCGGGCAGGAGAGGTGGATCTGCTGGTAGACGCCGGGGTCCTCGATGAAGCGGTGGGGGTCACCGGCGATCACCGCGTGACCGGTCGTCGTCCGCGCCCCGCTCACCAGCCAGCCGTTGCTCCCGGAGGTACCGGGACCGTCGGTGGCGAACAGCCCGACCGCCTCCTCGCCCAACTCCCGCACCGCCTCCTCCCGCCAGAGCTTGGCCGGGAACCCGGCGAACAGGATGTGCGTGGCGAGCCAGACAGCGAGCGGCGTCCAGGGCTCCCAGCGACCGGGAGAGAGACCGGCACGGGCGAACTCGGGGGTGGTGGACGTGCCGCCGGCCGCCAGTCCCTCGTTGACCCCGGTCACGTACGCCCGTACCCACTCCGCCGTCTCCGGGTCGCGTTCCTCCAGGGACGTGAAGCAGCGCTTCGCCGTGTCCGTCAGGCGGGTGCGGCGGGTGAAGACGTCCCAGGGCACCGCCTCCGGGCCCAGGAAGGACGCCGAGGTGCCTTCGGCCCGGTGGCGTTCGACCTCCAGTTGCCAGGCCCGGTCGTGGGCCGTCGTGCGGCCCTGGGCCCGGGCCAGGTCGAGGGCGGTGTCGGCGCGCAGGTGGGGGATGCCCCATGCGTCTCGGTAGATCTCGGTCCCCACCCTGTGTCCTCACTGTTCTTTAGGTTAGCCTCACCTAAGTAAGCCGAGGAGAAATCGTACGTGAAGGGTGGAGACGGCATGGCGCAGGGGCGGGGCTGGGAGGGCACGGTCCTTCGGCTGATGCGGGCGAAGGACTTCACGCTGACGGTGACCGGCGCCGAGGACGTCACGCCCGAGTACCGCCGGCTGCGCCTCACCGACGGCGGCCTGCTCGCCGCGACCGGCGTCCACCCGACCATGTGGGTCCGGCTGTGGTTCACCAACGCGGGCAAGCCGCACCAGCGGGCGTACACCCTGGTCGACCCGGACCCGGAGACCGGCACCTTCGCCCTGGAGTTCGCCCTGCACGAGGGCGCCGCCAGCGACTGGGCCCGGGCCGCGAAGGCCGGCGACACCATCGACGCGACCGTCCAGGGCACCGGCTTCGAGGAGCCGGCGCCCACGCCCACCCACGTCCTCGCGATCGGCGACCCGGCCTCGCTGCCCGCGATCAACTCCCTGCTCGGCGCGTTCGGTTCGGTCCCGGCGACCGTGTGGTTCGAGGGCGGCGCGGACGACCTGCCCTTCCGCACCGACCCCGACCGGCACGAGGTGCGGCGGCTGTCCCGGGGCGAGTTGGTCGAGCAGGTGCGTGCCGATCTGCCGAAGGCGCTGGCGGCCGGCGACTCGCCGTACGTCTGGATCGCCTGCGACACACGGACCACCCGCGCGCTCTCCGCCTACGTGCGCAAAGAGCTGGGCGTGCCGAAGGAGCGGACGCACGCGCTCGGGTACTGGCGCGCGAGCTGACGGCGCACGGGCGAAAATCGGGGCATGGACGTCACCCTGCACCTCGCCCAGGACCCCGAGGCCGACGCGCTCCTCGGCCGTTCCCCGCTCGCCGCGCTGACCGGGATGCTGCTGGACCAGCAGGTTCCGATGGAGTGGGCGTTCAAGGGGCCGCGCACGATCGCGGACCGGCTCGGCGCCGCCGACCTGGACGCGCACGAGATCGCCGCGCAGGACCCGGAGGCCTTCGCCGCGCTGCTCTCCGAGAAGCCGGCCGTGCACCGCTACCCGGGCTCCATGGCCAAGCGGATCCAGCAGCTGTGCCAGTACCTCGTCGAGCACTACGACGGAAACGCCGAGCTCGTCTGGAAGGGCGTCACGGACGGGTCCGAACTGCTGCGGCGCCTCGAGGAACTGCCCGGCTTCGGCAAGCAGAAGGCACAGATCTTCCTGGCACTGCTCGGCAAGCAGCTGGACGTACGGCCCAAGGGGTGGCGGGAGGCGGCCGGCGCGTACGGCGAGACGAAGTCCTTCCGCTCGGTCGCCGACATCACCGGCCCGGAATCGCTGGCCAAGGTACGGGCGCACAAGCAGGAGATGAAGGCGGCGGCGAAGGCGGCGAAGGCCGCCGGGAAGTAGCCGCCGCTCCTCGCCCGTCGATCGGCCGACGAGCGAACCCTGTCGAGCGGCCGACAGGCGGCCCGCACAGTGGCCCGGCGGCCGGCCGGCGAGCGGCCCGTCCGGTTGCCGGCGGGCGGTCGGTCGAGCAGCCCTCCGGCAGGCTTCCGCACCCGCGTCAGCCGAGTGGGTCCCAGGGGTGGCGCGGTGGGGCCGGACGGTCCAAGCATGGAACATGACTGAGCCGAGCGCTTCCTCCCGAGGCCCGGAGTACGACGACCGCAAGGTCCATGCGGCCGCCGCCCACGCGCCGGGCCGGACCGAACCCGAACCGCCCTTCGAAGGGCCCCTGCACGCCCTCTCCCGCGCCGCCTGGCAGGCCGTCCTGGTCACCGGCATCGCGTCCCTGATCCTCGGTGTCCTGGTGCTGGTCTGGCCGGGCGCCTCGCTGCTCGCGGCCGGCGTCCTGTTCGGCCTCTACCTCGTGATCAGCGGCATCTTCCAGCTCGCCGCCGCCTTCGGCACCCACAAGACGACCTCGTTGCGCGTGCTGGCCTTCATCAGCGGCGCCCTGTCGATCCTGCTGGGCCTGTTCTGCTTCCGCGGCCCGATGCAGTCGATCCTGCTGCTCGCCCTGTGGATCGGCATCGGCTGGCTCATCCGCGGGATCACCCAGACCCTGGCCGCCGCGTCCGACCAGCACATGCCCGCCCGCGGCTGGCAGGTCTTCCTCGGGATCCTCACCTTCGTCGCCGGCATCGTCCTGATCGACTCCCCCTTCGAGTCCGTCGCCGTCCTCACCCTGGTCGGCGGCATCTGGCTGGTCGCGGTCGGCGTGGTCGAGATCATGACCGCGATCCGGATCAAGGGGCGCGCCCAGGAAGTGCCGCGCACGGTGTAACAAGGCGTACGCCAACTGGGCGTATATCGCGGGTGACGTCACGTATCCGGCGTTTCCCCGGGGACACCCCCAGCATGAGCACCGCACGCCGTCACCCGCACAGCCGCGCCTGGCTGCGGGTGCTCATGCTGCTCCTCGTCCTCCTCGTGCCGGGGGAGACGGCCACGGCCGCGCCGGCCCCGGTGGCGGTCGAGAGCGTCGAGTACGACGCCGTGGAGGCGGCCCTGCCGCCCCTGGTCCGCACGGTCGCCCGGCGACCGGACGTACCGCACTGCCCGGCACCCCGGCCGGCCCCGGCGCCGTACCGCCCCAAGGCCCGCTCCGCCGCCGTCCCCCCGCACGTCCCGGACGTCCTGCGCACGGTGGTCCTGCGCTGCTGACAGACCCGCTCCCCCACGCGAGCCAGGTCCCTCAGTACGACGCAAGGAACTTCAGCCATGCCCACAGACCCGTACGCGATCCTGCGCGCCCTGCTGCGCGCCGAGGCCGTCCGCAGCGAGCCGAAACCGGCCGCCGTACCCGCCGTACCGGCCGTGAAGAAACCCCAGCCCGAGCGGTCCCCGGCGAAACGGGAGCGCTGACCCGCGGGCCCGGCGGAGCCGCTACCGCCTCCGCCGGGCCGTCCCGAACAGCGAGCGCGTGATCTCCCGTCCGATCTGCGTGCCGACCGAGCGGGCCAGCGACTTGAACATCCCGCTGCCGACGACCTGTTCGACCATGGACGGCGGTTCCTTGGGAGCCTTGGCGGCGGCGGGCTTGGACGCCGGGGCCTTGGCGGGGGCCGGGCTCGACTCCGCCGCCGTCGTCTCCTGCGTGGCCGTCAGCTTCTCGTACGCCGATTCCCTGTCCACAGCCTGTGCGTAACGTCCGTGCAGCGGCGACGACTTCACCGCCGTGTCCAGAGCCGTCGCCTCGATCGGGCCCATCAGGGACTCCGGCGCGCGCAGCCGGGTCGCGGCGACCGGGGTCGGGGCGCCCTTCTCGCTCAGCACGGTGACGACGGCCTCGCCGGTGCCGAGCCCGGTGAGCAGCTCCTCGAGGTCGTACGGCGAGTTCGGGAAGGTCTTCACGGTGGCCTTCAGCGCCTTCTGGTCGTCCGGGGTGAAGGCCCTGAGCGCGTGCTGGACGCGGTTGCCGAGCTGGGCGAGGACGTCGGACGGCACGTCCTTGGGGGTCTGCGTGACGAAGAAGACGCCGACCCCTTTCGAGCGAATCAGCCGGACGGTCTGCGTGATCGAGTCCAGGAAGGCCTTCGAGGCGTCGTTGAAGAGCAGGTGCGCCTCGTCGAAGAAGAAGACCAGCTTCGGCTTGTCGGCGTCGCCGACCTCGGGCAGATCGTGGAAGAGGTCGGCCAGCAGCCACATCAGGAAGGTGGAGAAGAGCTGCGGTTTGTCCTGGACGGCGGGCAGTTCGAGGATCGAGACCATGCCGCGCCCGTCGGCCGCCGTCCGCAGGAACTCGTTCGTGTCGAACTCCGGCTCCCCGAAGAAGTCGGACATCCCCTGCGCCTCGAAGGCGGTGAGGGAGCGCAGGATCACGCCGGCCGTGGCGGTGGAGAGACCGCCGATGTTCTTCAGCTCCGCCTTGCCCTCGTCCGAGGTCAGGAAGGCGACGACCGCGCGCAGGTCCTTGAGGTCGAGCAGTTCCAGGCCCTTGGTGTCGGCGTAGTGGAAGATCAGGCCGAGCGACTGCTCCTGGGTCTGGTTGAGCTGGAGCACCTTGGAGAGCAGGACCGGGCCGAAGCTGGTGATCGTGGCCCGCAGCGGGATGCCGTGCCCGAGGCCGCCGAGCGCGTAGAACTCGGCCGGGAAGCCGGTCGCCGTCCACTCCTGATGGACCTCGCCGGCCCGTCCGCGCACCTTGTCGTTCGCCTCCCCCGGCGCCGACATCCCGGAGAGGTCACCCTTCACGTCGGCCAGGAACACGGGCACGCCCTGGGCCGACAGCTGCTCCGCGACGAGCTGGAGCGTCTTGGTCTTGCCGGTGCCGGTGGCGCCCGCGACCAGGCCGTGGCGGTTGAGCATGGGCAGCGGGATGCGGATCTGCGCGTCCGGCAGGCACCGCCCCTCCCACATGAGGGCGCCAAGGTCGAGCGCCGGTCCGGTGAAGGCGTACCCGGCGGCGATCTCCAGGGCGCCCTGCGGAAGTGCGGGAGCGCTCCCTACTGACTCGCCGGTCGTGGCCGCGGGCACGGTCTCGCTGTCGCTCATGTCGGACCCCTGTTCCCGGTTTGCCCTGTTTCGACACGTCTTTTCCAGCGTCGCACTCCGTCGCCATGGCTGCGCCCGGAACGTCTCGACCGGTAGGCTTTCCGTGTGATCTTCAAGCGCATCGGAAACGGCCGTCCGTACCCCGACCACGGCCGGGAGAGCACCCGGCAGTGGGCGGACGTCGCGCCGCGCCCGGTCCGCCTCGACCAGCTGGTGACGACCAAGGGGCAGCTCGACCTGGAGACCCTCCTCGCCGAGGACTCGACGTTCTACGGCGACCTCTTCGCGCATGTCGTGAAGTGGCAGGGCGACCTGTACCTGGAGGACGGACTGCACCGCGCGGTACGGGCGGCACTCCAGCAGCGTCAGGTGCTGCACGCGCGCGTCCTCGAACTGGACTGACTCGCGCTTTTCAGAAGCCTGTCGGTAAAGGCTTGGCCCTTTCGGGTTCACCTGCGTGGCGTCTAATGATCATCTAGTAGGCATCGCCGCTCAGGCGCACTACGCTGCGCTCATGAGCATGCTGACTCCCCCAGGCATGGGCGGCAAGTACCGGATCACGGGGGACAAATACCCGCGCATGCGACAGCGCCGGCGGCGCGGCCGGCTCGCGGTCACCGTGGTGGCGTCCGCCGCGGCGCTCGGGCTGCTGGGCTGGGGCACGTTGCAGCTCATCGACGTCTTCACCGGGGGTGGGGACAAGGCGTCGGCGGCCGGCTCCAAGGCCGCGTGCGCTAGTCCGTCTCCGGGGGTGCGCGGGGCGACCACGTCGGTCTCCGTGCCGAAGCCCGGGCAGATCACCGTCAACGTCTACAACGCGACGGCTCGTAGTGGGCTGGCCAAGGACACGGCGGATGCGCTGAAGAAGCGCGGGTTCAAGATCGGGGACGTGGGCAACGCGAGCAAGGAGTTCGACAAGAAGGTCAAGGGGAGCGGGATACTGCTCGGGCCTTCGTCGGCGTTGAAGACGTCTTTGCCTGTGCTGGGTACGCAGCTCTCCACTGCTGAGCAGCGCGCGGTTGCGTCCCGCAAGGGTGCCGAGCTCGATCTGATCGTCGGGGACGGGTTCAAGGCGCTTACGCCGAAGGCGGCCGCGGACAAGGCGTTGGCCTTGCTGGCCAAGCCTGCGTCTGCGACCGCCTCGACGAAGAAGAGTTGCTGAGGGGCGCGGTTTCGCCGTAGGGGTGCGGTGGTTTGGGCGGGTGCGCGCCCGTCGTGGCTGGTCGCGCAGTTCCCCGCGCCCCTTAACAGCATGCAGCCGACGCCCGTTCAAAGGCACCGCAGACTTCGCGCACCCCGAAGGCGCCGGGAAAGCTCGTGGCTACTCAGCCGCGCCGTACAGCCTGTCTCCCGCGTCGCCCAAGCCCGGCACGATGTAGCCGTGCTCGTTGAGGTGGTCGTCGATGGCTGCCGTGACCACGGTGACCGGCGTTCCCGCCAGGTCTCGTTCCATGACCTCTACGCCCTCGGGGGCGGCCAGGAGGACCACGGCTGTGACGTCGTCGGCGCCTCGCTTGATCAGTTCGCGGATTGCCGCCACCAGGGTGCCGCCCGTGGCCAGCATCGGGTCGAGGACGTAGACCTGGCGGCCTGAGAGGTCCTCCGGCATGCGGGTGGCGTACGTGGAGGCCTGGAGGGTCTCCTCGTCGCGGACCATGCCCATGAAGCCCACCTCGGCGGTGGGGAGCAGGCGCATCATGCCGTCGAGCATGCCGAGGCCCGCGCGGAGGATCGGGACCACCAGGGGGCGGGGGTAGGAGAGCTTGACGCCCGTGGTGGAGGCGACCGGCGTCGTGATGTCGACCTGTTCGGTGCGCACGTCGCGGGTGGCCTCGTAGGCGAGCAGGGTGACCAGCTCGTCGGCGAGGCGGCGGAAGGTCGCGGAGTCGGTGCGCTGGTCGCGCAGGGTGGTGAGCTTGTGGGCGACCAGGGGGTGGTCGACGACGTGGAGACGCATGTCCACAACAGTAGCCGCCGCTCCGTCCCTGCTCGCGCTGGCATCAAACCGCCCGTCCGGGGGAAAGTGGGAGGGACGGACTGGGGTGGTGAACCGATGACTGACCTGCCGAATCGGGAGACCGATCAGAATCCGTCCCCGCCGGGACCGCCCCCGCAGGGGTCGCAGGAGACCGACGCGGAGCGCCGACGGCGCCGCGCCCGGTTTCTGCGCGAACTCACCGAGGCCCGCGAACTGCGCGACCGTGTTCAGCCCCGGCGCGCGAAGACGGCCCGACTGCGACACGCGATGCGGATGCGCACGTTCCGTTGGTAGTCGGCCCGACGCGGAAGATCAAGGGCGGTACGGGTGTTGACCAGGTGGGCGTGCGTGGACACATGGAAAAGCCGCGTACGATCCGCTGTTGGCGGCAACGAGTGTGCTGGTGAGTGCTGGGCGACGCGCACGCGTGCGTGCGATCAAAACCACCGGACACAGGGAGCCGAAGACGTCCCCTGAACGCCTTGTTTCTGCCACGATTCCGAGTGGGCGGGGCTCGGAGCACAGCTCTCCCCACCCGAAGACCTCCGCCGGGGGGACCCCCAACCGGCACGCCTAAGACCAGTGGGAGAGTCACGGTGTACTTCGCCGCACTGCTCGCGCGCACCGAAGACGGGTGGGAAGCGAGCGACACAGAGCTCGACGATGTGGAGACGCTGTCGGATCTTGCCGATCTGGCGCGGGAGTCCTCCGGTGAGGAGGACGAGACCGTTCTCGTCTTCATCGAGCAGGAGGATTCGTGGTTCGGCATCGTCCGCGTGGACGGTGAGGAAGACCCCCGCGTCTACGTCTCCGACGCCGCCGCCGCCAGCCGCAGCTCGTACGGGGAGCTGCTGCTCACCGACGAACTGCTCGGGAGGGATCCCGGCGACGACGGCCCCGACCTGGACGCCCTCGACCTCGACGGCACCGAGGACGGTGAGGACGAGGACGACGACAGCGACGAGGAGACCCCGTCCGCCGACGCGGTGCCGCAAGGTCCCGTGGGCGACAGCGAGATCCTCGACGACCTCGGTGTCAGCCCGAAGCAACTGCGTGCCCTGGACGAGGACGCGCTCAACTCGATCGCCGAGGCGCTGGGCGCCTCCGAGGTCCTGGAGACCGTCCGCTGACCTCGCCGACCGCAGCCGGCGGTCCCGACCCGGTACGGGACCGCTGGCGGGCCGCGATGCGGCTCGCCCTGGACGAGGCCCGCAAGGCCGGTACGGACGTGCCCGTGGGCGCGGTCGTGCTGGCCCCGGACGGTACGACGGTGCTCGCGGGCGGACACAACGAGCGGGAGGCCACCGGGGATCCGACCGCGCACGCCGAGGTCCTGGCGCTCCGCCGGGCCGCGGCGCGGCTGGGTGAGTGGCGGCTGGCCGGCTGCACGCTGGTCGTCACCCTGGAGCCCTGCACGATGTGTGCGGGCGCGCTCGTCCAGTCCCGGGTGGACCGGGTCGTCTACGGCGCCCGTGACGAGAAGGCGGGCGCGGCCGGCTCGCTCTTCGACATCGTGCGCGACCGCCGGCTCAACCACCGGCCCGAGGTGATCGAGGGCGTCCTCGCGGACGAGTGCGCCCGGCTGTTGACCGACTTCTTCCGGGACCGCTGACCTCCCCGGGGGCCGTCGAATACCGATTTCAAAGCACGGCCCACCGTGCGGTAAGGTCTCTCTCGGTAGCGTGTCCGAGCGGCCGAAGGAGCTCGCCTCGAAAGCGAGTGTGGCGCAAGTCACCGAGGGTTCAAATCCCTCCGCTACCGCAGGTAGAAGAGGCGCACGGTTCATCGAACTGTGCGCCTCTTCGGCTTCCGTCTCAGTTGGCCGTCGGCATGATGGGGTAGACAGGGGCCCTGGGTACGACGATGCTGACCGACCATGCCCAAAGCGTTCAAGATCATGGTCGCCGCTGCCCTGATAGTTGGAACGGTGGGCGGACTCGTGGCTCTCGGGACACACGCCCGCAACCCCGCGTACCTCATCCCGATGACGCCGTTCGCTTTGCTCATCCTGTACGGCGCGCTCGTCAGCCTGTTTCAAAAGCCTCCGAAGGATCAGCTCCGGTCGGAGACTCGCGCACGCGTACGTGAGGCCGAACGTGAGTTGGAAGACGCGTTGCGTGGCCGTGCCGTCCCGATCAGCGGAGACTCCTCAGGGGACACAGATGAAGACGCTGAAGGAGTTCCCGAGGCCCAGGTCAAGAAGGTTCCGGAGGATGAGCAAAGCCGACTTAGACTCGCGGTGCTATGGGAGGTGACACACCGCCGCCTCGATCTCTATCACGAGATCGCCCAAGACCAAGCGACGCAGTCGTTCCGCAACGCGCAGATCGCTATGGGACTCGGGTTCACACTGCTCGTCGGTTTCGTCGCTATCGCTTTGAACGCCAGCACGACCGCTGGCAGTGTCGTCGCAGGCGGACTTGGGGCTGTATCTGCTGCGTTGACTGGTTACATCAGTCGGACGTTCATCAGGTCACAGGAAGCTGCGGCAGGGCATTTGCGCGCCTACTTCGACCAGCCCTTGGAGTTTTCGCGGTACCTCGCGGTTGAGCGGCTATTGACTGATGCACGGTTGACAGACCAGCAGCGGGCGGATGCCTTGAGCCTCCTCGTTCAGGCAATGATCGCCGGACCTGCGGCCCAGGTGCCTGCTGGACTCTCTGAGGAGCAGCCGGGCAACGCACCTTGAACATGCTGGGACGGCCCACATGTGGCCGCCCCAGGACGCCTCAGCCAGTCGAAGCGAGCACGCTTGCTAGCCCGTCATCGTTGTCCGCACCGTCTCTGGACGGCTTCCAGATGAGCCCGTCGACTGTCGGGCAACGTCGCTGCGAACTGAGTCCACCATGTGCTGATACCGCGTGGCCATGGCGGTGGTGGACCAGCCCATGAGCCCCATCACGGCCCGCTCCGAGACTCCGAGGATCAGCAGGACCGTGGCGGCGGTGTGGCGAGCGTCGTGCAGTCGGCAGTCTCGCACCCTCGCGTCTTCGAGCAGCCCCTTCCGCTCATCGTAGTCAGTTCGGGGTGATGTGTCCCTGCCGGTCGGCGTCGCGAACAGCCATCCTTCGTCGGCCCAGTCGTCACCGACCGCCGCGCGTTCGACGTCCTGCTTGGTCCAGTGGACCCGGAGTAGGTCCACAAGCTGTGCAGGGAGGCCAACCGAGCGGCGCCCCGCGCGGGACTTGGTGTCCGCCGTCTCGGGGTTCGTCCGCTGACGCTGCGGGCAGTAACCGGCCTTCCGTCCGCAGGCGTCCCCGCACCCGTGGGCGTAGCGCGGGCGGCGGCGACTCCTGCGGACCATCAGTACGCCCCGCTCCAAGTCCACGTCGGCCCACTTGAGACCGAGCGCCTCCCCCTGCCGTAGACCGAGCGCGAGAGCCACGGCCCAGCGTGCGGCGTTCCGGCGGTTGTCTGCGGTCCGCGGGAGCCACTGCACCTCCTCGACGGTGTACGGCTCCACCCCCTCTTCCCGGAGGCGGGGCGCCTTGGCGAGTTGGACGGGATTTCGTCCGAGATAGCCAGGCCGTACCGCCTCGTTCAGCGAGGTGCGAAGGGTGCGGTGTATCTGATGAATCGTTCCGGCCTTACGCCGTCAGCCTGCATGTTCCCGTAGAAGCGCTCGATGTGCTCCGGCTTGAGCTTGTCGAGCCGGTGGGCCCCAAGTGCCGGGATCAGGTGCTTCCGAACGGCCACGCCGTAGCCGAGTTCTGCGTCCTGATGGCCGGACTCCCCGGCTCGGGCAAGACCACGCTTTCCCGCGCCCTCACGGACCGCGGGTTTCCCATCCTTGAGCGCCCTGTACTCGAAGACGTGGCAGTCGAACTCCGGGAACAGCTCAAGGCCGGACACGACGTCGTCATCGACCACGGGGCTTTTGGCCCCCCGAAGATCGGGCTAGGTGGGGGACCATAGCCGCCGCTGGCGCCAGCCCGGTACTGGTCTATCTCGCGGCCAGCCATGATGAGCTCTAGGCGAGGATCAGCAAGCGAAACGAGTTCCACGCGGACAATCCGAACTCGATCTTTTTCTCCGAAAGCGACCTACAACGGTACCGGACCCGGTTCATTCCTCCCCAGGAAGCGGACACTCCCTGGGTGTCGGCCAGTTTCAGACCCGACACGCGCTCGCTGCCGGAGCCAAGGCGACCCGTCAATGTCAGCCCGATTCGGCCTAAGCTGGAGTTACCACCAACCCCGTTTAACGGATAACCATCCCAGCCACGCTAGGCCCCCGGTTATCAAATAGTTCTTGGTACGCAACCAGTCCATGTCCACTTGAGACAGTGCTGCCACCAGCATGAACGCGACGGCCACACTGGACCATACGAATACGCCCCGAGTTCCTCCTCGGTGGCGGGCGGGTGCTCCACCTGCAAGCTGCGTCGCGACGGCGGGAGCGATGTATCCGTTGCGCACCCCGTCTACCACAGCATCGGCTATGTCATTCTTGTCTGCTTTACTTAGAGCCCTCTCTGCACTCGCAACTGTGTAAACGTCACCACCACGGTAGTGAATATCCCTGCCTGCGGTGACGTTCCCAGTACCGGCGACGCTGACCTGAACTTGCGCAATGCCAGCGCCGTCAGCAGTGGGGACACTGACCTGTACCTGCTCCACGCCAGCGCTCCCAGCCCCGGGGACGCTGAGCCGAATTGGCTCCACGTCAGTTGGTCCCGTTCTGCTGACCGGGCTCCTCTGACTGACGAGGGCCGACGATATAGTCGCGACCTGCGGTGATGTTCCCCTTGCCGGTCACAGAGGTCACCGAACCGTTGCCCTGCGCCTCGTTCCTCTTACTGAATGAGATCTTCATGGCAACTGCCGCTGCCCCGAAGACTGCCGCCACAGCGGAAGCAATCGCCACTAAGAAGCCCTGATCCATTTTTCACCCCGTTGTCCGTTTTGCGCCACCCATGCAAAAGGAATGACATTCAGGTCATAGTGATGGGATATTGTGGGCAAGCGAACGGACGAGCGCAAGGGTTCCCTCGTCTGGGTCATCATCCCATCGGCGTCTTGACATCTATGCCTGGTCAATTCCACTTCACCAGAACCCGCACTTCGGCGCATCGCCCCCAAGGGGCGGACCCATGGCCTGCACAAACTCGAAGATCGCCTAGCCCAAGGCGTCACCATTGAGACGATCAAGCAACTTCAACCGTGCACGCCACCACCGGAGCGCCTCGGGATCGGTGGCGACGAGGCCGAGCCGACAGGCAAGCTCGGAGCTGGCCGGCGAGCGTCTCAGTTTCCGTCTCATTCACCCCCGTCCGAAGCCGTCCGCGCGGGTTCACGCGTCAGGCGGGAGTACGGGAATGAACGAGGTTGAACGGCTGCGGATGGCGCTCTGACCAGCACGAACAGACCTCGAAAGCGAGTGTGGCGCAAGTCACCGAGGGTTCAAATCCCTCCGCTACCGCTTCTGAAGGGCCCCGTCGAGAGACGGGGCCCTTCGTGCGTCCGCTTCGTGCGTCCCCTCGCGTGGGGGCCGCCGGTCGGGCCGTAGCCCCCGAAAGCCTTCTACCTGCGAGCCGTTGGTCATATAAGAGGCTCCGACGGTTACACTCACCGCCGACAACACGGGCCCCGATGGGCACTTCAGTCTCAGGGGGAGGCCGCGGTGGCGGTGCATTCGAAGAAGATCGCCGTCTACGTGCTCGTGGTCTTCGCGCTGTACGTGATCATCACCGACCCCGCCAAGGCCGCGGACTACGTCCAGATAGGCTTCGAGGGCATATCGGACGCCGCCAAGGCCATCGGCGACTTCTTCACCTGGCTCGCCGACGGGGCGCACTGAGACCGGCTCGAACAAGGAGCGCGCATGATCCGCCACCTCGTCCTCTTCAAGCTCGCCGAGGGCGTCGACCGCGCCGACCCGCGGGTCGAGGCGGGCTTCGAGGCCTTCCGGTCGCTGGACGCGAAGATCCCCGAGATCCGCTTCTGGGAACTGGGCTGGAACCTCAGCGACCGGCCCATGGCGTACGACTTCGCCATCAACTCCGGCTTCGACGACGCGGACGCCCTGCGCCGCTATGTGGAGCACCCGGAGCACCAGGCGGGAGTGGCGCTGTGGAAGGAGTTCGCCACCTGGGTGATCGCCGATTACGCGTACTGATCGGCACCTTTCTGGGCCCTCCGCCGGGAACGGCTGGGGGCCTTTTCGCGTCTTACGCCCCAACTCGCCCTCAACACGGTGTTATGCGGTGCTTGCACACAGTGCACATGTCTTGTGATGCTATGACCGCTTTTGACGGATGAGTTGACCGATGGGTCGACCGAGCGTTGACCGAAGCAGAACCGATGAAGAGGTGGCGTTGACCGTGTCGGCCAGTACTGCGCCGCCCCAGGAAGAGGCGCCCGTCCAGACCCCCGAGCGGCGCCGCGGCGCGGACACCCGGGCCCTCACCCAGGTGCTCTTCGGGGAGCTCAAGGAGCTCAGACCCGGTACGCCGGAGCACAACCGGGTGCGCGGGGCGCTGATCGAGGCCAACCTCCCGCTCGTGCGCTACGCCGCCGCCCGCTTCCGCTCCCGCAACGAGCCGATGGAGGACGTGATCCAGGTCGGCACCATCGGTCTGATCAACGCCATCGACCGCTTCGACCCGGACCGGGGCGTGCAGTTCCCGACCTTCGCGATGCCGACGGTCATCGGCGAGATCAAGCGCTACTTCCGCGACAACGTCCGTACCGTCCATGTCCCGCGCCGGCTGCACGAGCTGTGGGTGCAGGTCAACGGCGCGACCGAGGACCTGACGACCGCCTTCGGACGGACGCCCACCACCGCCGAGATCGCCGAGCGGCTGCGCATCTCCGAGGACGAGGTGCTGTCCTGCATCGAGGCCGGCCGGTCGTACCACGCGACCTCGCTGGAGGCTGCCCAGGAGGGCGACGGACTGCCGGGCCTGCTCGACCGGCTGGGCTACGAGGACCCGGCGCTGGACGGTGTGGAGCACCGCGATCTGGTCCGCCACCTCCTGGTCCAACTCCCGGAACGCGAACAGCGAATCCTGCTGCTGCGCTACTACAGCAATCTCACCCAGTCGCAGATCAGTGCGGAACTCGGTGTGTCACAGATGCATGTATCCCGGCTACTCGCGCGTAGCTTCCAGCGGCTGCGATCCGCCAATCGGATCGAGGCATAAGAGGCGCACAGGCGCACACTCGGTAACACCGCAGTTCGCACGCGGGGTCGAGTTGTCACCGTGACGAGCGAATCGCTCACCAGGGCGCTTCCCCGTGGTTCTGCGCCTATAAAGCCCCAGACCCCCTCTTTCCAGGGCCGTTTCGGCTCCTGCTTGTCGACATGTCACTACAGCGTGTTGCCGACATGTGACATTCTCCCGGTAGAGCGTTTGCCGGGGCTTCGGTTCCGGTATTCAGGTGAAGGCTGAACTCCTCATCAGGGGAACATCGGCCACGACCGTCCCGCGACCCAGAGGGGGTGGCATGTCCGCAGACCAGGGCAGCTCCAAGGTGCTCACGCTCACGAAGAGCGAGTCAGCGCCCGACGCCGTTCTCAACGACGTCACGGCCCTTGAGGCCGTACCGGCCCCGGCCCTCCCGAGCACTTCGGGAGCCATCGACACCCGCACCCTGTCCCGCTCCCTTTTCCTGCGGCTCGCCGCACTGGACGAGAACAGCCCCGAACGCGGCTACGTCCGGGACACCCTGATCGAGCTCAACCTCCCGCTGGTGCGGTACGCCGCCGCGCGTTTCCGCTCCCGCAACGAGCCGATGGAGGACATCGTCCAGGTCGGCACCATCGGCCTGATCAAGGCGATCGACCGCTTCGACTGCGAACGGGGGGTGGAGTTCCCGACGTTCGCGATGCCGACGGTGGTCGGCGAGATCAAGCGGTTCTTCCGCGACACCTCGTGGTCGGTGCGCGTGCCGCGCCGGCTCCAGGAGCTGCGGCTGGCCCTCACCAAGGCCAGTGACGAGCTCTCGCAGAAGCTGGACCGTTCCCCGACCGTCCCCGAACTCGCCGCGGTCCTGGGCGTGTCCGAGGAGGACGTGGTCGACGGCCTCGCGGTCGGCAACGCGTACACGGCCTCCTCGCTGGACTCCCCGGCTCCGGAGGACGACGGCGGCGAGGGCTCCCTGGCCGACCGGCTGGGCTACGAGGACACCGCGCTGGAAGGCGTGGAGTACCGCGAGTCCCTGAAGCCGCTGCTGGCCAAACTCCCGCCCCGCGAGCGGCAGATCATCATGCTCCGCTTCTTCGCCAACATGACCCAGTCGCAGATCGGCGAGGAGGTCGGCATCTCCCAGATGCACGTCTCCCGGCTGCTGACCCGGACCCTGGCGCAGCTGCGGGAAGGTCTGCTGATCTCCGACTGAGGGCGCCCCGAAAGGTACCCAGGGGACTTCCGAGCCCCCGCGAGGTGCTCAAGGGGCTCCTGAGGGTTCCTATTTGACGGAGCGTCAGCCACCATGGCGCGATGCTTCGGACGACACGGACACATGGCCGTCGAGGTGCCGTACTCGGTACGTCGGCGGCCGTCGTCTGTCTGGGCGCCGCGCTGGCCGCGTGTGCGGGCGGTGGGGGCGAGGGATACGTCGCCACCGGCTCGGCGGGCGGCACGCCTCAGGCGTCCGGTACGGCGACGGCGCCCACCGGCGGGGTGACGCTGGTGCCGCTGGACGGGCCGCGGGCGGCGAGCGGGGCGCCCGGCGGTGACGGCGACGGCCCTGCCGGGAACGGGACTTCGCCCAGCGCCGCAGCGGCGGCACCGGGCGCGGGCGACAGCGCCTCCGGTGACTCCTCCGGCACCTCCGTCGGCGACGGCGCCAAGTCCGGTCGTACGACCGGCAATTCACCCGCCCCGCCGGGTACTCCCACGGCCAAGCCCCCACCCGACCCCGCGCCCGGTGGATCGTCCGCCGGGCCCGCCGCGTTGAGCTGGGGCGAGCCGACCCGCGCCGCCACGGACGAACGGTGGTGCGAGGACGTGACGCTCGCCTTTGTGAACTCCGGGGGCAGCGCGGTGCGTTCGGGCTCGGTGACCTTCGGGACGCATGTCATCGGCGCGCTCGGCATCGACTGGGCGACGGTCGAGTCGACCGTGGAGCTGCCGGTGCCGATCGCGGCGGAGGCACGCAGGAAAAAGACCTGGACGGTGTGCGTCGACGCGTGGCGTGTGCCGCTGGGGATGCACATCGAGACGCGGGACGTCACCGTCCAGTGGAAGTAACGGGCCGTGGGCCCGACTTGAGCGAGTTACATGAGGGCGAGCCAGGCCACCGCGGCGACGATCGCCACGGCGACGACCACGCCCACGATCAGGCCGATGCGGGGACCGGCCGCTGCGACCGGCTCCGGCTGCCGGCCCTGCGGGCCCTCGTCGACGAACGCGCGGAACATCTGGGTGCTGCCGGCGGGGTCGTGGTTGCCCTGGGGGTTCTGGGGGTTAGCCATAGCCCGAGACCCTAGCGAATGCGTGGGGGAGACCCAAGTGGGGGGAGGTGGGTGGCCGCATCCGGCCCGCGGCTGACCCCACCTGCGCGTTTACGTTCGCAATACTTGCCTTTGCCAAGTTTTTATCCCGCTCACAGACTTCTTATTTGCCTGTAGCAACCAACAACTCCTATGGTTGCCCAGAGCAACGATGCGGGAGGTGTGATGGCCGAACGGGCGCAGTACGAGGAGCTGCTCCAGCAGTTCAGCGCTTTCGGGGCGGTGAAACGGGAGCTCGGGCGGGTGCTGCCCGCCGAGTGCCCGGGCGGCAGCGTCGCCGTGCTCACCCTGCTCGGACGGTACGGCGACATGCGCATGAGCAAGCTCTCGGAGCTGCTCGCGGTGGACATGTCCGTGACCAGCCGGCATGCCGCGCACCTCGCGGAGCGGGGCTGGATCGACCGGTCCCCCGACCCGGCGGACAAGAGGTCCAGGATCCTGCGCCTCACCGCGCCGGGGCAGGCCCAGCTGGAGGCGCTCTTCGAGCGCACCACGGAGCTGCTGGCCGACCGGCTGAGCGACTGGAGCGACGAAGAGGTCGCCCAGCTCACCCGGCTCATGGCCCGGCTGCGGACGAGCTTCGACGACCACCGTGCCCCGCCGCCCCGGCTGCCACCCCCGCATCTGCTCGCAGCGACCACCCGTACACCCGCGACCACTTGAGACAAGGAAACCCATGGCTACAACCACACCAGCCGGTGTGCGGGCTCATGCCAAGCACGGGGGAGGCCCCTCCACCGAGTACGCCCCGATGACGCACCGGCAGATCATGGAGGCCATCTCCGGCCTGCTGCTCGGCATGTTCGTGGCGATCCTGTCGTCCACGATCGTCACCAACGCCCTGCCGCACATCATCAGCGACCTCGGCGGCGGCCAGTCCGCCTACACCTGGGTCGTCACCGCGTCCCTGCTGGCGATGACCGCGACCACGCCCCTATGGGGCAAGCTCTCGGACCTCTACAGCAAGAAGGCGCTCGTCCAGATAGCCCTGATCATCTACGTGCTGGGGTCCGCGGCGGCCGGTCTGTCGCAGAACGCCGGCATGCTGATCGCCTGCCGTGTCTTCCAGGGCATCGGCGTCGGCGGTCTGTCCGCACTCGCCCAGATCGTCATGGCCGCGATGATCTCCCCGCGCGAGCGCGGGCGTTACTCCGGCTACCTCGGCGCGACCTTCGCCGTCGCCACCGTCGGCGGCCCGCTGCTCGGCGGTGTCATCACCGACACCAGCTGGCTCGGCTGGCGCTGGTGCTTCTACGTCGGTGTCCCCTTCGCCGTCATCGCGCTGATCGTGCTGCAGAAGACCCTGCACCTGCCGGTCGTGAAGCGGGACGTCAAGGTCGACTGGTCCGGCGCCACCCTCGTCGCCGCCGCCGTCTCACTGCTGCTGGTCTGGGTCACCTTCGCCGGTGACAAGTACGACTGGATCTCCTGGCAGACGTACGCGATGGTCGGCGGTTCGATCGCGCTGGGTCTGCTCTTCGTGCTGGTCGAGTCCAAGGCGCGCGAACCGATCATCCCGCTGCGGCTGTTCCGCAACCGGACCATCACGCTGGCCTCGCTCGCCTCGCTGTTCGTCGGTGTCGCGATGTTCACCGGCACGGTCTTCTTCAGCCAGTACTTCCAGCTGGCCCGCGACAAGTCGCCGACGATGTCCGGGGTCATGACGATCCCGATGATCGGCGGACTGTTCATCTCCTCGACCGTCTCGGGGCAGTTCATCACCCGCACCGGGCGCTGGAAGGCGTGGCTGGTGAGCGGTGGCGTACTGGTGACGGCGGGCCTCGGCCTGCTCGGGACCATCCGGTACGACACGGACTACTGGAAGATGGGCATCTTCATGGCCCTGCTGGGTCTCGGCATCGGCATGATGATGCAGAACCTGGTGCTGTGCACGCAGAACCAGGTCGACCCCAGCGACCTCGGCTCCGCCAGCTCGACGGTCACCTTCTTCCGCTCCCTCGGCGGCGCGGTCGGCGTCTCCGCCCTCGGCGCGGTGATGTCCCACCGGATCACGCACTACGTCACCGACGGCATCGCCTCCCTCGACCCCAAGTACCGTGCGGCCCTTGCCGGTTCGAACTCCTCCACGGACAGCATCCCGGACCTGGCCAAGCTGCCGGCCCCGGTGCGCACGCTCATGGAGAGCTCCTACGGCCATGGCATCGCCGACGTCTTCATGATCGCCGGCGCCCTGGCGGCCGTCGCGTTCCTGATCACCCTGTTCATCAAGGAGGTCCCGTTGCGGACCAAGGGCGCGCTGGCGCAGGCCGCGGGCGAGCAGGAGAGCCCGGCCACGGAGACCCCCGCCGCGGAGACCGCTCCGGCCGCCGCCGACGCTCCGGCCGCCGAACACGTCCCGAGCTGGGCCGTGTCGGAGACCGAGCCCGCCGCCGACGGCACCCAGCGGCTCGGCGCCGTGGCGACGCTCGCGCGACCCGAGGAGTCGGGAGATTCGGGCTCGGGCTCCGGCTTCGGCTTCGGCTTCGGCGGGATCCCGGTACGGGGCTTCGTGCGCGGCAACGAGAGCGCGCCCGTCCCGCAGGCCGCCGTCACGCTGATCTCGCTGGCCGGCCGCCAGTTGGGCCGGTCGATGACCCAGGCCGACGGCTCCTACGCCGTCGAGGCGCCGAGCGTCGGGTCGTACGTCCTGATCGCGTCCGCCGACGGGTTCCAGCCGCAGGCGTCCACGGTCCTCGTGAACGGTGAGCCGCTCGCGTACGACGTGCTGCTCAGTGGGACCAGTGGGCTGAACGGGCTGGTGCGGGCCGCGGCGACCGGACTCGCCGTCAAGGACGCGATGGTCGTCGTGACCGATGTGCGCGGGGATCTGCTGGCCACCCAACAGACAGGTGAGCAGGGCGAGTTCGCCTTCGGTGAGCTGGTGCCGGGGTCGGTGACCGTCGCGGTGAACGCCGACGGGTACCGGCCGCGGGCGCTGCCCGTCGAGGTCGGCGGCACCGGGGTCACCCGGATCGAGGTCGACCTGGACTCGGGCGCCCAACTCCAGGGCGTCGTAAGGGCTCCGCACGGCCCGCTGGCCGATGCCCGCGTGACCCTCGTGGACGCGGCGGGCAACGTGGTCGGCACGGCCACCACCGGGTCGGACGGGGCGTACGCCTTCACCGACCTGGGCGGCGGCGAGTACACGGTCATCGCGACGGGTTACCCGCCGGTGGCCAGTGCGTTGACCGTCAACGGGCGTGGTGTCGACGACCACGACATCGAACTCGCCCACCCCGGCGAGTAGTTGGGACACCCCCGGCCCGTGGCGGGCGCACGCTCCGAGCGGAGGTGCGGCCGCCGCGGGCCGGATTCACGCGTACGGCAAGGAGTTTGAGGAACATGGGACTGACCGCGAGGATCCGTACGCGGGACGGATGGGCCGTGTCGCACGCGGTCGTGACGGTGACCGATATGCGCGGCACGCAGGTGCTGCGCGCGGAGGCCGACGCCGAGGGGGCCGTACGGGACGCCACCGAGCTGGCGCCCGGCCCGTACACCGTCATCGTCACGGCCGTCGGGTACGCGCCCGCCGCCGCGACCGCGATCGTCACCGCGAGCGGGCGGGCCGAGGTCGGGGCCGTGACCCTGAGCCGCCAGGGCGGCACCGAACTGCCGCCGCCGGGGCCCTGGACCGTCGACCCCGCGCACTCGTCCGTCGCCGCGGTCGCCCAGCACCTGGGCATCTCCAGCGTGCACGGCCGCTTCACCGACTTCGCCGCGCGCGTCGAGATCGCCCCGGACGAGGTCGCCAAGTCCCGCGTGGAGGCGGTGATCCGGGCCGCGTCCATCGACACGGGCAACGGCATGCGGGACGAGCATCTGCGCTCGGCGGACTTTCTGGACGTCGAGAAGTACCCGGAGATCACGTACCGCTCGACGGGTGTTGTGGCGGCTGCGGGCACGGACCGGTGGACGGTGCGGGGGGAGCTGACGCTGCACGGGGTGGTGCGGGAGGTCGATCTGGACCTCGCGTATCTGGGCACGGGGGCCGATCCCTGGGGCGGGACCCGGGCCGCGTTCCGCGCGACGGCCGAGCTGCGGCGGGAGGACTTCGCCATGAACTACAACCAGGTGGTGCAGGCGGGGATCGCGGCGATCGGGACGACGTTGAAGGTGGAACTGGATGTGCAGGCGGTGCAGGGCGAGGCGTTGCCGTAGGGCTGGACATAGGCTGGTCGTATGGCACCGAACATCGCTAGTAACACCCGGGTATCCCTGGAAGAGCTGCTGGAGTTTGTGCGGCCCCGGCATCACGCGCTGCTGTTGACGCGGCGGGCCGACGGGAGTCCGCAGGCTTCGCCGTTGACCTGTGGGGTCGACGACTCGGGGCGGATCGTTGTCTCCACGTATCCCGAGCGCGCGAAGACGCGGAACGCGAAGCGGGACGAGCGGGTCAGTGTCGTTGTGCTGAGCGACGACTGGAACGGGCCGTGGGTGCAGGTGGACGGCGTCGCCGAGGTGATCGATCCGCCGGAGTCCGTGGAGCCGCTGGTGGAGTACTACCGGAACATCGCCGGGGAGCATCCGGACTGGGACGAGTATCGGGCGGCGATGGTGAAGCAGGGGAAGTCGATCATTCGGGTCACGCCGGAGAAGTGGGGTCCGGTGGCTACGGGTGGGTTCCCTGCGCGGCTTTCTTCGCCGGAGGCGTGAGCCGAGCTAACTGTTCCGATTCACCATCGCCTCGATTCCCGCCACCAGGAGCTCCAACGCGAAGGTGAAGTCCCTCTCCCGCATCTCCTCCACCGTGTCTCCTCCCCTAGCCGCCATGAGGTCCGCCGACTCCTGGATGACCTCGGCGGCCGACGGGGACTGGTTCACCGCGGTCATCGCGTGGCGGAAGTACTCGTCCTGGGTCAGGCCGGCGGCGGCGGTGCGGGCGATGAAGTGACCCTCGATCGTGCCGAAGCCGTAGACGAACTGGAAGACGGCCGAGATGGCGCCCGTGAGGCCGGATGCGGGGAGGCCGGTTCTCCGGATGACCTGCTGGACGACCCTGGAGAAGGCCAGTGAGTTCGGGCCGATGTTCAGGAACGTGCCGGCCAGCGGGGAGAGCCAGGGGTGGCGGACCAAGAGAGCGCGGTACTCCCCTGCCAGGGCGCGGAGTTGGTCCCGCCAGTCCTCGTCGGTCTCCGGGTCGGGCAGCGCGAGTTCGCCGAAGGCCGCGTCGAGGGCGAGTTCGAGGAGGTCGTCCTTGGTGTCGACGTACCAGTAGACGGACATCGCCGTGACGTTCAGTTCGGCGGCGAGGCGGCGCATGGAGAACTTGGCCATGCCCTCGGCGTCCAGCAGCCGCACGGTCGCCCCGGTGATCCGGTCCCGGTCGAGCCCGGACGGCTGACCGCCCCGACCCCGGCGGACCTTGCCCTCCAGCCACACACTGGTCCGCGCCGCCCCTTCGGCCGACCTAGCCATCAGCGCACGCACCTTTCTGGCCGTCCGGTTACTGATCAAGATCCTAAACGGCAGTCACCAATTCCGAGTCTGCCCGCTCCGCCCTGCGCAACAACGCCGCCGCCACGAACCCACCCAGCAGTACCGCAGCCGCCCCCACCAACTGACCCGATCTCAGCCCTTCCGCGAGCCCTCCGGAAGAGCTGAGGACCGCTCCGAGCACGGCGACGCCCAAACCGTTGCCGAACTCCGCCAGCGTTCCGTTCACCCCGGCCCCCACCCCCGCCTTCGCCGGAGGAATCGCGCTCATGATCGCGTGCGCCATCGCCGGGCTGGCGATCGCGCCTCCCGCGCCGATGAGCAGCAGCCCCACCAGCGTGCCCGCATAACCCCCCGTCGCCAGCACCGCGATCGACGCCAGCCCCGCCGACATCAGCACCATGCCCAGCGCGATGGACACCGGCGTACCCAGCCGCGCGGACCACTTCGCCGACAGGCCGCTGAAGTTGAGGACCACGATCGTCAGGGCCAGCGGAGCGGTCCGCAGGCCCGCCTCCAACGGGCCGTATCCCAGGACGAATTGCAGGTGCTGGGTGAGCAGGAAGAGCGAGCCGCCCATGCCGAAGGCGATGAGCACCGCCCCCGCCACCGCACCCGTGAACCGGCGGTCGCGGAAGAAGTGCGGGTCGAGCATGGGGTACGGGATCCGGTTCTCCCAGTACGCGAAGGCGCCCAGCGACACGGCGGCCACGGTCGCCGGCAGCAGGACCCGGGCCGACGTCCAGCCGTGTGCCGGGCCCGAGATGATCGCGAAGACCAGCGATGCCATGCCGATCGTGGAGAGCAGGGCGCCGGGGAGGTCGGGGCGGTCGCCGGTGGGGTTCTTGGATTCCGGGACCAGGGCCACGACCGCCACCAGGCCCAGCGCCGCGACCGGCAGGTTGATCAGGAAGATCGCGCCCCACCAGAAGTGGTTCAGCATGAAGCCGCCGAGGAGCGGTCCGATCGCGAAGCCGAGCGCGTTGACCGCCGCCCAGATGCCGATCGCCTTCGGCTGCTCCTCGGGCGTGAAGATCTGCATCGCCACGGCGAGGGTGGTGGTCATCAGCAGCGCGCCGCCCACGCCCATGCCCGCGCGGGCCGCGATCAGTTGGCCCGTGGAGCCGGCCAGGCCCGCCGCCAGCGAACCGATGCCGAAGAGGGCGAGTCCGGTCAGCAGCATCTTCTTGCGGCCGATGGGGGTCCCCCGCGCCCTTTAGGCAGTGGGGGAGGTCGGCCGCGCTGCCCGCGGTGAGCAGCAGGCCGGACTGGACGAGCGAGTACGCGTTGATCATCCACTGGATGTCCGAGGTCTCGGCGTGCAACTCCCGGGTGAGGGAGGGGATCGCGACGTTCAGCACGGTGTTGTCGAGCAGCACGGTCAGCTGGGCGAGGCAGATGACACCGAGGATCAGCCAGCGCTGGGGGTGGCCTTGGGAAACGGACATGCTGTACACCGTATGGTGCCAACCATACGGTGTACAGCAAGTTCTCCTTCTGTCAGCCGCTCGTCTTCTGCGTGAGGTCGTAGAAGGTGGACGAACCGACCGTCACCTTCTTGAAGTTGCTCTCGACCCACGAGGTGATCTGCGAGGACGTGCCGGTGCTGCTGCCGCCCATGCCGCCACCCGTGCCGCTGGAGATGAAGTAGTGGATCTTTCCGTCGGCCACGTACTTCTCGAACTGCGCCAGCGTCGGGGACGGGTCGGTGCCGTTGAAGCCGCCGATCGCCATCACCGCGTCACCCGTGGCGAGTTGGTAGCTCGCCGCGTTCTGGGCGCCGATCGCGGCCGCCGCCCAGGTGTAGTCGCCGGCGTCGGTCTGGAGCAGCTTCTTGGCCTCGGCGCTCACGGTCGCGCCGTTCAGCAGGCCGCCGACGCCACCGCCGCCGCCCATGCCGCCGCCGTCACCCGTGGTGCCACCGGGGCCGCCCTGCTGGCCCTGGGTGTTCCCGTTGCCGTTCTGCCCCGGCATACCGCCCGTGCCGCCGCCCGGGAAGCCGCCGCCACCCTGCTGGTTCTGGGTGTTGCCGTTGCCGTTCTGCTGACCCGGCATGCCACCGCCGCCGAAGCCGCCGCGTGCGCCGCCACCACCGGGACCGCCCCGGCCGCCCATCATGCTCGCGCCCGCCGGACCGGCCGTCGGGATGGAGCCGGTGTGCGCGGAGTCGACCGTGCTCAGGGTGTACGCCGTCGGACCGGCCAGCGAGGCCACGATGCCCAAGCCCACCGCGGCGAGCGCGAGTTGGCGGCCCAGCTTGGCCACGAAGATCACACCGAGCGCGGCGGCCAGGCCGCCGATCAGGACCAGCCAGCGCAGCCAGGGCAGGTAGTCGGGCGTGCGGTTGAGGAGGACGTAACCCCAGACCGTGCCCGCCACGATCGCCGCCGCGAGGGTGAGCGAGGCCCACATCTCGGAGCGCTTCTCCCACAGGGTCCCGGCGCCCATGCCGATCACGGCGGCGATGTAGGGAGCCAGCGCGATCGTGTAGTACTGGTGGAAGATGCCCGCCATGTAGCTGAAGACGAGCAGGGTGATCAGCAGCGAGCCGCCCCACACCAGGAACGAACCGCGGGTCACCGAGGTCCGCCTGAGCTTGCGGGTGGCCACGAGTCCCGCGACCAGCAGGATCAGCGCGGCCGGCAGCAGCCAGGAGATCTGGCTGCCGATCTCGGAGTTGAACATCCGGTCCCAGCCGGTCTCGCCCCACTGCCCGGTGCCGCCCGCGCCACCGCCGCCGCCGACACTGCCGGTCTCGTCGCCGTTGATGCGGCCAAGTCCGTTGTAGCCGAAGGTCAGTTCAAGGAAGCTGTTGTTCTGCGAACCGCCGATGTAGGGGCGCGAGGAAGCCGGCCACAGCTCGACGATCGCGACCCACCAGCCGCCGGAGACGATCAACGCGAGCGTGCCCGCGGCCAGTTGACCGAACCGCTTCTTCAGCGACACCGGCGCGCAGACGGCGTAGACGATCGCCAGCGGCGGCAGGATCAGGAAGGCCTGGAGGGTCTTGCCGAGGAACGCGAAACCGATCGCGACCCCGCACCACACCAGCCACTTGGTCCGGCCGTCCTCCAGGGCGCGGACCACGAAGTAGCAGGCCAGCGCCATCAGGAGGGCGAGCATCGCGTCCGGGTTGTTGAACCGGAACATCAGCGCGGCGACCGGGGTGAGCGCGAGCACCGCACCCGCGATCAGGCCGGACGCGGGGCTGAAGCGGCGGCGCACCGAGGCGTAGACGACGGCGACCGTGCCGACGCCCATGAGGACCTCGGGGCCCAGGATCGTCCAGGTGTTGAGGCCGAAGATCCGGGCCGCGATCTCCATCGGCCACAGGAACGCCGAGGGCTTGTCGACGGTGATCGCATTGCCCGCGTCCAGCGAGCCGAAGAACATCGCCTTCCAGCTCTGGGTGCCGGCCTGGACGGCCGCCGAGTAGAAGGAGTTGGAGTAGCCGTTGACGCCCAGGTTCCAGAAGTAGAGCACCGCGGTGGCGGCCAGCAGGCCGAGGAAGGCCGGGCGGGCCCAGCGGGGGTCCTCGGGACGACCGCGCCACAGTCTGCGGACGAAGGGCTGCTTGGGCTCGCCGCCGGCGGGGGCCGGTGCGTGCGGCCGCTGCGAGTCCACCACGTCGGGTGCGGGGCCCGAGGGGGTGGGAGCCGCACCTCCCTGGTAGGTCGACTGGTCGTAGTGGGTGGTCATCGGGTGTCCCCCGGATCGGTGTCGTAAGGGCGCAGCGGCCGGAACTGCATCGTGGAGTCCCGCCAGGTGCCGTCCGCGGCTTCACCGGCGCGGAACTGGGTGGTGTGGGTGGTCTGGATGGTGTTCAAGGACTGTGATGCATGCGCGTACGGCTGCTCATAGCCCTGTTGCTGGTACTGCACCGTCGAGCCCGCGTCGCTGTCCCGGCGGTCCGGGAAGACCCACGCCCTGAAGAGCAGGAAGCGCAGGACGGTCGCCGCGAGGTTGGCGGCGATCAGGACCGCCAGTTCGGTGGAGTGCGCCGGGTCGCTGCTCGCCGCGTTCAGGGCGGCGAGCGAGCCGCTGGTCAGCGCCAGGCCGATACCGAAGACGACCAGGCCCTGCGCCTGGTGCCGGACCGCGCCGCCGCGTCCGCGCACCCCGAAGGTCAGCCGCCGGTTGGCCGCCGTGTTGGCGACGGCGGAGACCAGCAGGGCGAGCGCGTTGGCGATCTGCGAGCCGGTGAAGGAGCGGAAGGCGCTGTACAGGACCAGGTAGAACAGGGTCGACAGGCCGCCGACCACGCAGAACCCGACGAGCTGGCGGGCCAGGCCCTTGGGCACGTCCTGGATGTCGCGGTCGCGCGGGTCGTCACCGAAGGGGCGGGTGATCCGGTCCAGCGGCAGCGAACCGCTCGCCAGGGCCTTGCCGACGCGCCACACGCCCTTGAGGTCCTCGGTCGCCGTCTTGACGATGTGCACGGTCGAGTCCGGGTCGTCGACCCAGTCGACCGGCACCTCGTGGATCCTGAGGCCCGCGCGCTCGGCGATGACCAGCATCTCGGTGTCGAAGAACCAGCCGGTGTCCTCGACCATCGGCAGCAGCACCTGCGCCACGTCACGCCGGATCGCCTTGAATCCGCACTGCGCGTCGGAGAAGCGGGCCTGCAACGAGCCGCGCAGAATGAGGTTGTACGAGCGGCTGATGAACTCCCGCTTGGCGCCGCGCACCACGCGCGACGAGCGGGCCAGCCGGGAACCGATCGCCAGGTCGGAGTGGCCGGAGATGAGCGGTGCCACCAGGGGCAGCAGGGCGTTCAGGTCGGTCGACAGGTCCACGTCCATGTAGGCGAGGATCGGAGCGTCCGAGGCGGACCAGACGGTCCGCAGCGCCCGGCCGCGGCCCTTCTGCTCCAGCCGGAAGGCCTTGACCTCCGGAAGCTCCGCCGCCAGCCGTGCGGACACCTGGGGAGTGGTGTCCGTCGACGCGTTGTCCGCGATCGTGATGCGGAACGCGTACGGGAACGTGCGCTTGAGATGGTCGTGCAGTCTCAGCACACACGGCTGGAGGTCCTTCTCCTCGTTGTAAACGGGGATCACTACGTCCAGAACAGGCGTACCGGCGTCGCCGGCCGGGAGGTGCTCCCGCGCCGGCAAGGTGCCGGGAGAAGAGTCGGTTCGCATGGAACGACTCTTGTCAAGCGCCCTGTTGCACCCATGTGGTGGCACTGTGCTGGGCCTGTGAGTGCGATTGCCAATTCGTTTCGGGGGCCGGCTGCGGGAGCTGCGGAGCCAGCGCGGGCAGGTGCACGGTGAAGACCGTACGGCCGGGAACGCTGTCCACGGTCACCGCGCCGCCGTGGGCGCTCGCGACGGCCTGCACGATCGCCAGCCCGAGCCCGGTCGAGCCGGTCGAGCGCGAGCGCGCCGAGTCGCCGCGGGCGAATCTCTCGAAGACGTGCGGGAGCAGGTCGGGCGGGATGCCCTGGCCGTTGTCCTCGACGTCCACGCACATCCACGGGCCGCGCCGCTGCACGCGTGCGGTGACGGTCGTACCCGGTGGGGTGTGCTTGCGGGCGTTGCCGAGCAGGTTGATGAGGACCTGCTGGAGGCGGGCCGCGTCGCCGGAGACGGCGGCGGGTTCGTCGGGCAGGTCGAGGCGCCAGTTGTGGTCCATGCCGGCCGCGCGGGCGTCGCTGATGGTGTCGACGACCAGCGGGATGAGGTCGGTCTGCTCGAACTGGAGCGGCCGTCCGGCATCCAGCCGGGCGAGCAGCAGCAGGTCCTCCACGAGCAGCGTCATGCGGCTCGCCTCGGACTCGATACGGCCCAGCGCGTGCCGGGTGTCCGGGCCGACCTGCTCTCTGCCGCGCCGGGTCAGCTCGGCGTACCCGCGGATGGAGGCGAGCGGGGTGCGCAGCTCGTGGCTGGCGTCCGCGACGAACTGCCGTACCCGCATCTCGCTCTGCTGGCGGGCGTGCAGGGCGCCGTGGACGTGGTTCAGCATCCGGTTGAGCGCGGCGCCGACCTGGCCGACCTCGGTGTGCGGATCGGTCTCGGACTCCGGGACCCGCTCGCTGAGGTTCACCTCGCCCGTGTGGAGCGGGAGTTCGGAGACGCGGGTGGCGGTGCTGGCGACGCGGCGCAGCGGGCGGGTGGCGACGCCGACGAGGACGTAGCCGGCGATTCCGGCGGCGACGAGGCCGGCGGCGGTGACGCTCAGTTCGACGAGGATGAGGGTGTTGATGGTGTTGTCGACGTCGGTGGTCGGGAGGGCGACGTAGAACCCCTGACTCTTGTTGTCAGGGTCCTCGGCCCACTTGACGAGGTAGTCCCCGAGCCCGGGGAGGGTCACGGTGTGCGTCTTCTGGTCCCGGGCCACGGACGCGAGGGCCTGCTTCTGCGCCGTGTTGAGATCCACGGCGGTCATGTCCTTGAACGCACCGGTGGTGGTGTCGTTCCGCTGCTGGCTGTAGGACGCGGTGGTGATCGTGCCGTTCTGCGCGTAGGCGGCGACGGTCTTCTCCTGCGTCGGACCGTTGGTCAGGAGCTTGGTGACCTTGGCGGCCGGTGTCTCCCCGTCGGGCGCGTTGGCCGATCCCGAGGACGAGGTGGACGAGTTGTTCGGGTTCCCGGGGGCGACGGCACCCGGGACTCCGTTGGCCGGGCCGCTCTGCGGACGACCCACCGCGCGGATGGCCACATCCTTGACCTTGCCCTCGAGCTGGTCGTAGAGATGCGACTTCAGCGCGAGCGTGGTCACCGTACCGATCACCGCGCACACCACGGCGATCAGCGTCACGGACGCGACGACGAGCCGGGTCCGCAGGGTGCGCGGCTTACCCGCTCGTCGCTTCTGCGCACGCGGCCGTCGTCGCCCGCTCATGAGGCCGCGGGCTTGATCAGGTAGCCGGCCCCACGCCGGGTGTGGATCATCGGCTCACGTCCGGCGTCGATCTTCCGGCGGAGGTAGGAGATGTAGAGCTCGACCACATTGGCCTGGCCGCCGAAGTCGTAGGACCACACCCGGTCGAGGATCTGCGCCTTGCTGAGTACACGCCGTGGATTACGCATGAGGAAGCGCAGCAGTTCGAACTCGGTGGCGGTGAGGTGGATGCCCTCCCCGGCCCGCGACACCTCGTGGCTGTCCTCGTCGAGGGTGAGGTCGCCGACCACGAGTACGGAGTCGGAGCGGCGGTCGGCGGCACCGGACCGCCGGATGAGCCCGCGCAGCCGGGCGACGACCTCTTCGAGGCTGAACGGCTTGGTGACGTAGTCGTCGCCACCGGCGGTGAGCCCGGCGATACGGTCCTCGACGGCGTCCTTCGCCGTCAGGAACAGCACCGGCACGTCCGGCAGTTCGCGACGCATCCGCCCCAGGACGGTCAGGCCGTCCATGTCCGGCAGCATCATGTCCAGGACGACGGCGTCGGGCCGGAACTCCCGCGCGGTCTGGATGGCACCCGTGCCATCACCCGCACTCCGGATCTGCCAGCCCTCATAGCGAAGGGCCATGGACAGCAGTTCGGTGATCGACATTTCGTCGTCCACCACAAGCACTCGGACGGGGCTCCCGTCCGGCCTCAGCAGTTCGGTGCGCCCCTGGGGCGAGGTCGTGGTCATAGTGAGCACACTGTCGGGATCCTCTGAGAGCACGCTTTCGACAACCTGTGATTTCCCTAAGAAACTCACAGGGGCCTCTCAGGCAACCCCTTGGAACCGCTTGCTGAAAGCGGTTGCCACGGAGGGGGAGACGGAGGCGGGAGCGGGGTGCTTGCCTCACGGGGAGCCGACGGGACAAGATCCCTCAACTGTTTGAGGCGACGGGGACACGGGGGCTGCGGTGACGGGTGGGGACAGCGGGGGCATATCAATACGTCTGCCGGGAGAACGGGATCCCGACGCGTGGCGCCGGCTGACGCTCTACCTGATGGGATACGTGACCGCGGTCCTCTTCGTCCTCACCGGCCTGGAGGCCCGGCATGAGACCCCGGCACCGGAACCTGACGTGGTCACCGGCGCGCGGGGCGCCTTCCCGGCCGCGCTCGGTTCGGCGGCGGCCCCGCTCGTCCCGAGCCACGTCCTGCGCCGGACGACCGCCGACGGGATCGTGGTCCACGGGCTGTCGATCCAGAGCACGGGGGCGGGCGTGCGAGCCGTGAACATACGGAGCGGCGCGGAGTACTGGCGCTATGAGCGGGGCGGCTACGGGGAGGGGAACGGGGACGGAGACGGAGACGAGAACAGGAGCTACTACACACCGACGCTCCAGGTGTCCGCGCGCACGGTGGTGGCGGGCTTCGTGGACGGCCGGCTCACGGCGATCGACCTGCGCTCGGGCCGGATCCTGTGGCACCGGAACATCTGGGAGGGCGAGAGCAGGCGACGCCCGAACGCCCAGCTCACCGGCGGCCGCGTCATCTTCGACACCCCCGCCGGCATCCGCGCCCTCACCGAACGCACCGGCCGCACCCTGTGGACGGCGACAAGACCGGCCGAGTGCGACGAGACGCCGGTCGGGACGGTGTACGCCTTCCCGGACCACCTGATCACGGCTTCGGCGAGCTGTGACGTACTGGGCACCGAGCGCCGCACCGCGGGCACCGGCGTCACCCCCTCCGTCACCAGAAGCTCCGCCCTGCTCCTCGTCATCGACGACCGCACGGGCAAGGTCCTCTGGCGGCAACAGAAAGGGGAGCAGTACGACGACCTCCTTCGGGCCGACACCCGCACGCTGGCCGCCGTCGGCCCCGAACGCCGCACCCCGCGCCCGGTCCGCCTCCTGGACGTGAGCCGCGAGGGAGCACCGGTCCGAACCACCTTCTCCATCCACCTTCTTGCCCGCGTCACCACGGCCGACGGCATCGCGGTCACCACGGTCGACCCGCACATCTACGACACCGAATCCCCCACCCTCCTCAGCGCCTACGACACCGGAACGGGCCGCCTCCGCTGGAAACTCCGCGCACCGACCGGCCAGAAGTACGGCGATCCCGTGGTCGCGAACGGCCGGGTGTACGTCGTCCGCCAACCCATCTTCAAGTACGCCGACGCCGGCCACGGCACCACGGCCGACCTCCTCGTCCTCGACGCGAGGACGGGGCGTTCACGGCAGGTGCTGGAGCTGACGGGGTTGACGGTGCCGACGGACGTCAATGCGTATGCGTCGCTGGATATGGATGAGGTGGGGGCCAGGGAGGCCGGCGCGGATGGCGCGGTCGCGATCAGCTGGCGGGGTGGGAGCAAGGAATTGCTGCTGGTGACGGGGTGACTCGTAGGGGGCAGGCGGTGCACGGCACGTGGTTCGCCAAAGGCGTCATAGGTCGAACAGCCTCGCCCCGTTGTCGTGGCACACGGCCCGCAGCCAGTCGTCGCCGAGCTCCAGCCGCTCCAGTGCCTCCAGCTGGTGGACGTACGGATAAGGGATGTTGGGGAAGTCGCTGCCGAGCAGGATCCGGTCGCCGAGGTCGGTCAGCCGGGGCAGTGCCCTCCGGGGGAACGGCGCGAACCGGTCGCTGAAGTCCGTGAACGACATCGTCGTGTCCAGCCGCACCTCGGCGTACCGATCGGCCAGGTCGAGGAAGTCCTCGTACTCCGTCATCCCCATGTGCGCGACGATCAGCCGCAGTCGGGGATGCCGGGCGAGCACCCGCCCGATCGGCTCCGGCCCGGTGGACTTGCCCGGCATGGGCCCCGAACCGCAATGGATCACGACCGGCACGCCGGCCTCGGCGAGCAAGCCCCAAGCGCCGTCCAGGAGTTCATCGGCCGGGTCGTACGCCCCCACCTGCACATGCGCCTTGAAGACCCGCGCCCCCGCCTCGACGGCCTCCCGGACATAGCCCTCGGCTCCCGGCTCGGGGAACAGCGTCGAGGTGTGCAGGCAGTCGGGGGTACGGCGGGCGAAGTCGACGGCCCAGCCGTTGAGCCACTCGGCCATGCCTGCCTTGTGCGGATAGAGCATCGCGGTGAAGGCACGAACACCGAAGTCCCGGATCAGGGCGACCCGTTCGGCCTCCTCGGCGCGGTAGGTGATCGGCCACTCGACGCCGCCGGTGAGCGGGCCGAGCGCGTCGAAGTATCCCCAGACCTTGTGGAGAACGCGCTCGGGCATGAAGTGGGTGTGGACGTCGACGAGCCCGGGGAGCCCGAGGCGCTGCCAGAAGCGGCGGACCTGGTCTTTTTCTTCGGCTTCCGTCGCCTCGGAATCCGTTGCCTCGGTCTCCTGATCGTCCACGTCGCCCATCCGTTCCTGATCCTGACCTCGTCCGAACAATCAGAACAGCTCGTCCTGCACCACCGGAGACACTCCTCTGAACTCCCGCACGGGAAAACGGAGTCGGCGCCCGTCACCGGTCCCGCTTCCAGTCCCGTCCCCGTCCCCGACAGGCACAAGCTCCCACCCGGTCATCAACCGGCTGTCGAGCACGACGACCTCCGGCACTCCGTCGCCACCTCCCCCGACGGCAAGGTGGAGATCAGGCCCCGCAGCCGCAACCAGCTCTCCACTCACCACCCCACCGGCAACCAGCTCACTCACCTCGCCGACGGCACCCGGCAGTTCCGCGAGCCCGAACGCGCCCGCGTGGTCGACCGGCCGGCACGGCTCACGCGTGAGCGACTCGGGCCAGTCGGCGAGCGCGACCGCACGGGCATGCAACTCCACGACCTCGGCCGCCCGCTCACTCTCCGCCCCGGGCAACTCCGAACGCACCGCCCGCTTGTCGGCGTACGGAATCCGATCGGGCACCCGGAGCGCGGCCCGCAACAACTCTTCGGTCCGTCGGGCGGCCATCAACGGACCGGTGCCGAGCCAGCTGAAGCACACCGCCCCCTGCTCCAACAGCCGGGCCGATCCCCGCTCGACCCCCGTGATCCCGACCTTGACCATGCCGGGTCCGAACCACGCCAGATATACGCGGTACGGCCGCGGGTCGTCCGCGATCGTGTCGGCGGCCACCGAGTGCGCCCGGTCCAGCCGCGCACACTCCTCGCACCGCGCCCCCGTACTCCGCCCCGACACCCCCGCCCGCACCGGACACGCGTGCCCCCGCGCTCCCACACACGTCCGCACACCCCCGTTCGCGACCCCGAAGGCCACTCGTTTCCCCCAGGTCAGCGCACTGCGCCGCCCGCCGTCCCACACCAGCACGGGGCCGCCGTCCACCCACCGCAACCCCGAACACTTCCATCCCTGTGCCATCACTCACGAGAGTAGGAGACGGCACTGACAACGGCTGCCGGAGAGGGCGACCGCCCGCGCTCGGGATTCCGCCCCGCCAACCGACACCCCACACACCCCGCATGCCCTTCCCGCGCGGTCAGATCCCGGACCCGCCACGCCCACTGCTCCCGCGGTCGCAGCCCGGGCGGTTTGCCCCAGCCGGCGAGGTGCAGAACCCAGGTGACCAGGACGCTCACGACGACGATCCCAAGGCCCCCGGCCAGCAGCGCGACCGAGGTCGTGCACACGCCGAGCCCCAGCACGGCCGTTCCGACGGTGGCGATGCCGAAGCCGGTCCACCCCGCAGCCGTATGGCCCTCGTCATACTGATGTGCGCTCATGCACGTACCCGCCTCTCTCCAGGCAGCGGAAACTGGAATCCAAGCAATCTCTCACTACGTAAGAAATTTACCGCATAAACCTCTCACAAGCTAAGGGAATCAGGGAACCACTCCGATGCAAGCCACACCGCGCCGCCCCGCCACCGCGGCCGAGGCACTGAGCGCGATGGACCACCTCATCACGACGAGCATGATCGGCCAGCAGGAGATGGCCCAGCAGGTGGGCCTGAACGTCACCGACCTGACCTGCTTCGGCTACGTCATCGAGGCCGGCGAGAACCTCCTCACGGCCGGCGACCTGGCGGCCCGCGCCCACGTCACGACGGGCGCGGTGACCGGCATCCTCAACCGCCTGGAACGCGCCGGTTACGTCACCCGCCGTCCCGACCCGGCCGACCGCCGCCGGGTCCGCGTGGCCGCCCAGCCGGACGCGGAGGCCCGGGTCCGCGAGCTGTACGAGCCGTACTACGCCCGTCTGCACGCCCTGTTCGCCGAGTACTCGCCCGCCGAAGTCGCCGTACTGACCGACTGGTTCACGCGCGCGAGCGCCCTCGCGGTGGGCTACCTGGAGGAGCACCGCCGCACGAACTGACCGCCCTCTCACCGGCCTTCCCCCCGATCGCCCCGACCGCGGGGGTAGGGCTGGCTCCACCATCGGTTCGGTAGGACACTCCATCGTTCCGGCGGGCGAATCACGGAATCGTAGGCGTCAGTTGATCCACGACTCCTCGACTCCACGAGACGCGCGAGACACGCAGGCCCCCAAGCCTCACGCGACTCGCGGGCCGCCCCCGGAAGGAACCGCGACATGGACGCCGCCGCCGCAGTACGGCAGACCCCAACCGCCGGCCCCGGCCCGTTCGCGTCCTTCGTGCGGTTCGTGGTGTGCGGGGGCGGTGTCGGCGTCCTGTCCAGCGCGGCCGTACCGCTGCTGGCGCTGCTGATGCCGTGGGCCCTGTCGAACGCGGTGATCACGATCGCCTCGACGATCCTGTGCACCGAACTCCACGCCCTGTTCACCTTCGGCACCGGCAAGCGGGCCGGCTGGCGCGAGCACTGGCAGTCGGCGGGTTCGGCGGCCGTCGCCTACGCGGTGACCAGCACGGCGGTGCTCGTACTCCACACCGTCCAGTCCACGCCCTCACTACTGACCGAACAGACCGTCTACCTCACGGCATCCGGCCTGGCGGGCCTGGGCCGCTTCCTGGTCCTGCGGTTGTTCGTCTTCGCGACCGAGTCCCGGAAGCCGAGCCCCACGGCCACGAACGTCCGCCGCCAACCGGCCTGGTTCGGCACGAGGACACCGACGGCAGCGCTTTCGCAGGCGGCGTGAGGGCGGGCGCGGAACTCCCTGGCGATCAGCGATCAGCGATCAGCGATCAGCGATCAGCGATCAGCGATCAGCGATGCTGAACTCCATCCACTCGATGCCGGGGACGCTGAAACTGGCACCGACATTGGCGGCCGCGATGCCTTGGAACTCCTGCCGCGTGACCGTCTCCGGTCCGCAGAGACTCCACGGCGTGGCGATCTTCCATGCCCACTGAAGGGTGGTCAGCAGCGCGTGCTCGGGGGCGGAACAACCGAGCGGGGAGACAAGCCGCAGCTCGGCGAGGTCCGGGAACTTCCAGTACCGCTCGTACCCTTCGATCTCAAGGGATCCCGGCAGCAGCCTCTCGATACGACCGACCACTCGTTCCGCGGCGCGCCGGTCGCCCACCTGCGCATAGCAACGCCAACGGATCGTCTCGAACATGCCCGCACGATACGACTCCTGCGGAACCGCGCCGCGGACAGTCCTGTCGCCCAACTCACCCGCTCGCGGCGGACTTGCCCCCGGTCGGAGTGACGGCATGCCACAGACCGTCCTTGCCCTGCCCGTTCACCTGACCGGCCGCAGTGTCGCCGCTGTACCTGTACAACGGCCAGCCGGCGAGGGTGAGTTGCGGCTTGCCGTCGCGGTGGACCGTACCGAGGAGACTCTTCTCCACGCCGGTGGTCTGCACGGAGTCCTGAGGAGAGGCCTGCGAGGAGTCCTGCACGATGACGGGTATCCACGTGTCCGTGCAGGCCCCGGAACACGTCCACTTGGACGGATCGGACTCGTCCTTGTCGTAGCGGTAGAGGGTCATCCCGTTGCCGTCGCTGACGACATCACCCGTACCGCCGACCGCCGTGGCGATCAGCGCGGTGGTCGTACCCGTGTCTCCACTCCCGCCGCCGTCCGGGGCCGAACTCCCGGATTCCGACGCGGCCGTGGCGACCGGCGCGATCGAGGCGACGCTGCCGGGGCTCGTAGTGCCGGCGTTGTCGGTCGACGAGTCGCACGCCGCCAGCAGCAACGCGGAGACAAGGCCTGCGACCGAGGCGAGGACGATGCGGTGCGGGATCACGTAGTTGCCCTTCGGGAGTCGCCGTCCACTTACTCCCTAGTACGTGGGACAGCTCCCGCACTCTCATCGACTGACGTCACATGGCGCAGACTTGACCATCTTGACCATCGGGCGGGGCAGTCGGCCGGGGCGGTGTGGTGTGTCCGTTGGTGCCACGCAGGGGGGTCCGGTGCCAACTCGGCTGCGGGCGCGGCGCCTTGGCGTTAGCGTGCGCCGGTGATCAGTGAGGAGGGGACGAGCCTGGGCGTGGCGGCCGCACGTCGCCTGGCACAGACGGGTCTCTACGAGTGCGATCCGGGACTGACGGACTCCGAGTTCGCGCGCATCGAGCGCGAGTACGGCTTCGAGTTCGCGGACGACCACCGCGCGTTCCTCGCGGCCGGGCTGCCGGTCAACGTCCCTCCCGAGGACGGTCAGACCTGGTCCAGGCCCTGGCCGGAGTGGCGCGGCGGCGACCTGGACAGCCTGCGCCGACAGCTCGACTGGCCGGTCGAGGGCGTCCTCCTCTCCGTCGAGCACAACGGCTTCTGGTACGCAGGCTGGGGTGAACGCCCCGCCGACGGAACAGCGGCCCTGGACACGGCGCGGCACCATCTGGCGGAGGCGCCGGTGCTGGTGCCCGTGTATGCCCACCGATACCTGCCCGCCGGCCGTGGCGGCTTCGGGCATCCGGTGCTCTCGATGTGGCAGACCGACGTCATCCACTACGGCCTGGACCTGGACGACTACATGGACCAGGAGTTCGACGAGGCGCGAGGCGAGGTCGACGAGAACTGGAACCCGCGAGCAACGGTCCCCTTCTGGCGGGACCTTCTCTGACTTGGGGCTCTTCTCGACCAGGACGGCCGCACGCCGGTGGCATGCACCGCCGTTCGCCGCAGGCGGGGTGGTGGGCGCCCTTCGCGAGTGCTCACCGGGTTCAGGGACGGCTGATTTTCGGAGCCGTGAGGGCTGCGGGTCTCGCCTGAACAGTCATGAACGGGTCTGGATGAGACGGAGTTCGAGCCGGGCGGACCCTGTCCGCGCTCGTCAGGCGGCTAGGCCTCCTGGCTGACTGACACGGCCCATTCGCGGAAAAGGCGGAGGACTTCGCTGAGGTTGAGCGGGCCACAGGACGCCTGAAAGACGCCGTCCGACACTTTCGCCATCACCCAGTCGGAGCCGCTGCGTCGGATGTCCGTTCTCACATAGGACCGGTCGGACAGCGTCGTCTCCTCAAGGTCGATGTCCACTGTCCAGCCCGGGTTGTCGAGCGTCGCGATGCGAACACCCCATTCGTGCTCCCAATCGCCGTCACACTGAGCTCGGTACCACTGCTCAAGCCAACCGAGTTCGCCGCCTGCGTCCGCCATGACGCCCGATGCTACGAGGTCGCGACCTGGACCGTACGGGGCAGCCGCTACCAAGGCCCAGCTTGGGGAACTCGTGGTTCCCCAGGGCCGATTGCCGCACGGACCTGCGGCGGAATGTACTCAAAGCCGCTTCAGGTTGTGATCCAGGATCGCCCGGAGCCGATCCACGTCGGCGGGATCCTGGGCTCCCCTCTTCGGCAGCACCGCGACTCCGGCCGCGCGGTCGCCGCCCAGCAGCACGAAGAGCCCGGGTGTCTCCACGTACTCCCGGAACGCCGTCCAGTCGATGGTGGTGGACGCCCGCTCGCCGGTGATGACGGTGCCGTGGTCGTCGGCCACCATGCGGCACTGCCCGTACGTCTCCATGACGCTGAACATCCGGCGGGCCATGGTGCGCAGCCCTCGTACCGCTCCCCAAGACGTGACTGCCACGACAAGCACCAGCGAGATGATCAACACGGGCAGCGTGGGATCTTGGACGACCGAGAAGACGACCACAGCGACCACCGCGATCAGCGGCGCCATCAGCAGTTGGGCCCGGCCCGCCGGCGACCAACGGGCCCGCGCACGGAGCGCCTCCTCGAAGTCCGCGGCCGTCAGCCGGTAGCTGAACTCCACGGCCGCACCACGATCCGTGTCCTGTTGTGAGGAATCCCCGCCCCGAGTGTCCATGACAGGAATCCTAGCGAGGGCGACTCAGCCGGATCGGACCGTCGCGCCAGAACCCGCAGCCGCTCCGGCTCCACTCCGAACCCGGTTACCGCCAAGGCATAAGCGAGAGGCCCCGTGGATTTCTCCACGGGGCCTCTCGCCAACTGTGCACTCGGCAGGATTCGAACCTGCAACCTTCTGATCCGTAGCTCTACAGAGATCGGTCAATGGAGGTCATACAGGCTGTGCGGAGAGCCGTGAGAGCCAGTGTCGGGCGCGGGCGGTTGCTGGGGTTGCTGTACCTCGTTGCTGTACAGCAGGATCCCGACCCGGGGGTGGGTCATGGATCGAGAAAAGCTCGAACGGCTGCTGGACGTCGGGGACGAGACGTCGTTGGCTGCCCTGTCTGCTCTCCGCGCCGGCGCTTCCTACGTCGTCTGGGACGGAACGACATCAGTCAAGTCGCTCGCGACGGTCTATGGGCGCCGACTCCGGCACACCCTTCGGAAGGGCATCGAGACCTCGGGTTTGGCGCGGGCCGTGCAACGCCTCGACCTATACAGCGGACCGGTTCGACTGGGGCAGATCAGGACTGCCGACGGATCGTGGGTCTTCATGCTGTTTCTCGACGAGGACGGCAGCACGCTGCTGGCGTGCACCGGCGTCCGGCAGACCCAGCCGATCCCACCACGACCAGACGCCTGCTGAAGCTCTGTACGGCCAACACGCATTCCAACTGTGGGGGTGGGATGGTGGGCGTCGTTCGGGGGCGTTCAGCTGCGTTCCCCGCTGTCCGGGAGTGCTACCGGCATCGGCCTCGGGTCCGCTGTGAACGGCCCTGAACCAAGCTGAATGAGACGGGGACCCGATGGAACGAGTGGAAGCCGAGCTGTTCACCGATGCCGGCAACGACGCTGTGGTGCGCCTGCCTGGCCGTCGCTTTCCTGGAGTCCTGGTCCAGGGCGACACCCTCAGGATCCTCTCCGCCGACGTAGCCGAACTCGTCGAACTCTGCGCGGCCGGCGATCTGGAGGAGGCCCGCCAAGCAGCAAGCCTCCTCCAAGAGGAACTCGGGGCGAAGCTACAGCGCTACACGGATGCTCTCGACGCCCACGGAGAGCGGCACCCCTTCTGATCCTTACCTCCATGTGGGTCGGTCAGTGAGGGTCAGAGCGGTCGCTGAGGAACTATGGGCGGATTCTGTTAGACGGCGTTGGTTGCTGTGATTACGGTACTTCTCTTCTGTACGCGACTTGAGGTGTGCCAGGCGGTCAGGCGCGGCGCCATGCTTCGAAGAATCGCTCACGGTCCTGTGCCGTTTCGAACTCCCGCCGACCGGCCAGCGCGACGCGCCATGCGCTCATCTCTGCGTCCCGTAGCCACAGCTCGCCCCCGTAGCGACCACTAACGCCAATGGTGCCGTTGTCGAGGACTGAGCCGATGGCTTCTGCCACAGCCGTGCGCTGTGCTGGTGTCAGCTCCTCCAGGAAGCTCAGGACGCGGGAGGCGATGCCGCCCTCGTTGCCGTCATGGATACGGTCGAAGAAGGGCCCGCCCATGTTGGCGGGATGGATGTTCCAGGCTGCACTGCCTCCGCTGTCGCGGATGCGCTCCCAGAAGTCCTTCCCTTCTGTGGTTCCCGGCAACGGAAGTGCCGCGAACAGGTCGATCAAGTGACCGTTGGCAGCTTGGCTGTACGCGGTGTCACAGGTTGCAGCAGCGGCGATTTTGGCAACGTGGCTGACGGTGAGGCCGCTGTCTTCGGGCCAGTTGAGCGGGGCGTTCAGCTTCTGGGTGAGGTGCTGTTCTAGCTCGTCGTACTCATCAGGCTGTTCGCTGCCGATACGCCGGTTCACGATCAAGCTGTCCCCCTGGGGCTGCGGTCCGATACTCGGACTTGCCAGCATGCCAGCGGCAGAGGTCTCGGTGTGAGTGGGTTTTGGACGAGCTGGGTTTCCACCGCGAGACTCATGCCTCGACCGAGCGACTGCTTCGTCCCGAAGCAAGTCGCGTGGCAGCGGCGCCTTGGGCTGGTGCGTCTCTCACCTGCGCTGATGGTCCGCAGGTGTTCGCACTCGTCCGCCGTTGTGCGTGGGCGTTGTCACGCAGTTAAACACTCACCATCGGGACGCCAGATGTTCTACGGGGATGGCCTGCATCCTCATGCACTGGGAGACCGTGGCCTCTCTGCCGGAGGGGTCGGCGAGGTTGCGGGGATGACTGCCAGGGATCCGCTTGTGCCAGCCCTCGCCGGGCTGGTCGTCGACGTCGCTTGGTTCCTTGAGTGCTGCGGTGACGACGAAGTCAATCCCGACTCTGCTGTGAAGATGATGGAAGGGGTAGGCGGAGAACTGTTGCGACTGCCTCTAGACGAGCGGGGCCGCCTCTTGCGGGTGCTCAAGGATCTGGCCGGGGCAGAGACGGACTCCGCGCGACGGGAGTTCTTGCAGTCGTTCCCCTTCGCCTGTGGCCTTGTCGAGGAACAGCAAGGCTGATTCCAACGGCCTTTGGAGTGGTCGGCCCCGGCCCGGTACCGGTTTCTCCGGCCAATTCGCGTGCACTCGCGGGTCCTGCCTGAAACCCTGGGAGATCACCTCGACGGGCGACAGGAGCAGCGAGTTGATCATCCTTGACACGAATATTTTGTGGAGCCTCACTCCCGAGGACGGCAGCACCGATCTGCTGCGCGCTATCCGCGCCGTGAGCGGCGAGCGTGTTGCGGTTCCGTGGATGGTCATGGAAGAACTGGCGGCCCAACAAGCGCTCAAGTACCAGGAGCAGCACGCGCGGGCCGCAGATGCAGTCAAGGCACTGCGGGAGGTAACACCTTGGGGTCTCGACGCGCCGCTCGGCCCATGCGAACCCGAAGAGGTGCGCAAGCACTGGCGGCAGCAGTGGAGCACAGTCGTGGAAGTGATCTCGACCAGCCCACAGGCCTTCCAAGAGGCAGCGTTCCGTGAAGCAAACCAGCTCCGGCCGTGCAGGGTGGTGAAGGGGCTGAAGATCGGCAGTCGAGATGCGGCGATTTGGCTTACTGCTGTGGAGTACGCGCAAGCACACCCGGAGGAGCGGATCTACTTTGCCAGCGGCAACAACAAGGACTTCGGTGACGGCACGTCGTATCCCGCACCGATGGACAAGGACATCGCCGGCATGACCGACCGGTTCCGGCTCCTGCCCTCTATGGCCGATGTCGTGGCTGAGTTCGCCACCGAGACGACGACCGACGAAGCAGCGGTGCGGGCCCTCCTGGAACAGCCCTCGACCGGGTCCCAGTTGGTGGACATTGCGACCCGGTACGGCTGGCTTCCGATGGATGGCTCGTTCGAGTGCACAATCAGCGGCGTCCCAGGCTCTGATCCGCTGATCGTTGCTGCTCACGGCTGGCTAAGCGGGGGCCGCGTATCGGTATCTGAGATCCAGTCGATGCGCACCTACCGCTTCGGCCAACAGGAGTGGTGCGCTGCTGTCGTTACATGGCAACTCACCGGAGTGATTCTTTTGGACGGGGTGACGACGTGGGCCGGCTGCAGCCTGACCGCGTCCGTAATGCTGGCTCTCAACGAGAGTGAGCCCCGACTGACCATTCTGCGAGCGGACACTCCGCAGCCTCTCAGTCGCGACATCTTCCTGTCGTTCAATCTGCCTCGCATCAAGCTGAGCGGAGCTGGGGAGGACGCAGCAGAGGTGATGCGAGACAGCGTCGCGGCTTCGCAGACTCCAGTGAATCTGCACCCCCTGCGGGGTCCGCGCGCCTATGAGGGGGCATGGGTAAGGGCGAGGCGAGCTCAATAGGCAGGGACAACAGCACGGTCGGTGGAGTCTCCGTGGCTGAGGGATGATCAGTTTTTTGCCCTGGGTGTTGTCGGGGATCTTGGGAAGCTGGGTTTTTGCTGGCCAGGGGCGGTGTGATCGGGCGCCTGGTGGTTGTCGTTGGTCGTCATTGGCCACCGTCGCGCGGCCTTGGACGGCGCAGAGACGGCCCAGCTTTGCCACGCTCGGCTGACGGGCAAGCACCTTCGACGTAGCCCGTCTAAACCTCAGCCGACGACAGTCAGCCACGATGGCGGGTGCGTCGGCCGGTTCGGCGCGCGTGTGCCTCGCTGCACCCCCACCGGCCTCAGCCACGATATCGATGCCGTCGACCAGAGCAAGCCGCGATGGCCAGCCGTGATAAGAAGCCTGAACTCTCGGATTGGGAAGGGTTGCCGTAAAAAGGAAGCTTGCGCGACTGCGCCGGAGAAGTCACGCTACTTTGCGCACACATTCTTTGAAGAACCTAGAAAGGGGCAAGCGCTCGGCGATCACATGCTGGATCTCGGCACCAGATATTGGAACAATTAGCGGGATGGATGGGTTTGCCGCAGCCTCGCTGATACGCCTCATTGCATCCCTGCTGAATCCTGAACTGGATAGGAAAAATCCGATCTTCCAACGCGACCCTACAAGCTTTCCAATGAACGTGTTGACCTGCTCTATGGATGCCTTGCTTTCAGTGTTCTTACATTCGATCCAGACATCCCCACCGTATGGCGACCAGAATGGATCAACGTTTTGATTTTCGCAAACTAGATCGATTTCTCCAACTCGATGACGATGGCGGGTTGTCACAATATGAAAGAACCCCCCAAAGAGCTTTTCCGAAAAGGCTTCCAGGGCGTTTCCTCGATCGTTGGCGGTGGCCCCTCTCCGAGGAAGGGAAACCCAAAGTTCTTGCAGTTCACTGTAAAAGTCGAGTATATTTTCATCTCGTTGAGACTGTTGCGAATTCCCGCCCTCGCGGGAAGCTGTGAACCCTGTCTCGCCAAGGACCTTATGTAGAGCTGTCAAGTATTCGGGTCGCAGGTCTTTTGCAATGAGGTTCACCAAATAATCTCTGGCGAATTCAGGATTTTCTAGTTCTTCGCAGCAGGACACGGCCAATTGCAACGTGCGGCGCACATATGCGACAGTGATCACACTGATTGGGTTCGCAGCGAGCCCAGCGGCAATTCGGAGCGACTCGTCCAGGTCGGTGAATGCAATTTGATTCACTAAGTCAATATTCCTGGCCAGCACCCGACCGAGGTAGTATTCATAAAATACTCTGTGGGTGAATCCTATGCGTCCTTCTATAGGACACACCAGCATCACGAGCCGCTCCATTGCGTAAATGAGAAATCGTTCCGTTTCGGCGGAGTTGAAGTTCCATTCCGGATCGGACTCGATGGCGATCTTGGCTGCGTCGATGCTCATATGTGGGATCTTTTTTGTGGCGAGAGCTTTAGCGAAAACCTCTAGTCCCCTCTCCATTTCACTTGCGGGGGGCATCGCTTGCGCACGCTCACGCTCACGAACATACATTGCATGTGTGATATCTTCGAATAGCCTGCCTCTACTTTTTGGGAGCTCTAACCCGCCAATGAAATACGTGGAGAGCAGGGCCAGAAGGAGCGGGTTCCCCATGCTTTCCTTGAGGAGTCGCGATTCACTTATTTGAGTGAGAGTCTCAAATCTGGATAGTTGAACCGCGCGGAGTTTAAGCAGCCTAACCTCATCAAAGGGCAGAATGATCCATGGTGAAAGAGTTTTCAGTAGCTGGTGTGGAAGCTCTTCAAGGTGACGTTCTCGGATGGAGACGGTAAAAGATAGTCTTGAATTTTTCCTTGTGCATGCAATCAAGGCTTGCAATATTGAGATTCTGGATTCGGTATCCAGGATCTCGTCCAATCCGTCCAAGAAAACCCGAGAATTGCCATCTTTTAGAACTTTACGCAGCGCCTCTTTCCCTAAATCTCCTCCCCATGCTTGTTCGATAGCTTGGTCTGCAAGCCAAAATGTGCCCTCTCGGCCGTTTGGGGGTACTACTCGATTTGCCTGAATGAGAATTGGATAGCTGCATTCCTTGCCGTTCAGGTAACCCTCCGCGCAATTGGCCGCCAAGTATCTCACGAGATAGGTCTTCCCTGACCCGGGAGGACCCTGAAGGAGAACTTCCCTCTCTTTAAGTAGTGCTTCAGGCGAGCTTTCGGCGCTCCCGTACCGCAAAGATTTAATTTGCGGGATTATAATTTCTTTTTTCTCTCGTGTTGTTATTTCAAGAATGGCTTCAGCGTACGAGCGCAGAGCTGCGAGATGCTCGGGTTCCATGAGTCGATAATGGCCCATGACGAGCGGAAGTGTGGTTGGTTTCTGGAACTTATGTCCTAATCGGTCATCCCAGCCCCGATGTACCCCTTCTCCGGCCTCAAGCGGCTCATTGCTGTGCGCGGCCCGGGCGCCGGTCGGGCTGGAGCGGGGCGGAGACAGGAGCGCAGGCCCGGCCGGGGGCCGGGCCGCGCGCGGGGAGCGGAGCGAGCCGCCTTGAACCAGTAGAGAAGGTTGTAACTCAGTCGATCGCGTGTGCTGTTTTGAGCTGGTCGGCTCCAAGTAGCTGCTGTGACAGCGCGTGGATGGGTCAGTTATGAGCTATGAGGATCCACAAGCTGAGGAAGAGTCCTGCGGCTGCGATCGCTGAGTGGAGCAAGACCCAAAGGATCCAGATCTTCAGTCTGAGGACTCGGGGTAACTCCGCAGCATGCTCCGCGCGGTTCGTGGCTATGAGTTCTGACAGGCTCAAGCCTGGGTGGCGAAGGCCCACCTCTAGGCGAAGCGCGTCAGCTAGTCCTGAGTGGACAGCCCAGCGTTCGCCATACTTGGCGCTAGCCAGGGCTCCGAAGCTGCCCAGAAGGCATAGCGGCAGTGTCACACCGAGTGAAGACGCTCTAAGGCTTCCTTGTTGTGCCAGGAACCCGAGGGCTGCTGCCGTCACGATGATCACGATGTTGGTCAGTGTCGCTCTCTGATTCTCCATTTGCCGGGCTTCGTCCCGCTGTCCCTTCCACAGGTCGAGAAGAACGTCGGTCTCGTCTGCCATGGGCTTCCTCCCTTGGAGGCAGCAAAGCCCAGCTGATGTAGCCAGCCAAGAGGGAATGTTGGCTTTTGCCCATGAGGCTGCGTGGCTCAGATCCGGCGCTGTTCAGCGGCCGACGTGTGGTCGGAACTCGTATGCGCAGGCTGGGAGTTCGCTGCACCGCCGGTGTGCGAGAGGCAGGAAGAGAACCGGTCGGATGGTCCAGGTGATACGTGTGTCGGCCTGGGTGACCGACACTGTGCAGGCTTCAGCGCGTAGGAGAGCCTTGCGCGTTGTGATGCGGCCGTCGTACAGCCACGCCCATGCCTCCTCGGACGCGTCCGGGTCGAGAGCGGGTGAGATGGTGCGCAGGGCGACCGCGACCCATCTGTCCGCCTGAGGCGCCGAGTGCGCGTCGAACGAAGCATGGAGCGCCGGCATCGCCCCCGTGGTGAGGTCTTGGGTCCAGCACTCGCACCAGTAGCCGCGTTGCGGCTTGTCCATCAGCACGGGTGCCCTCCGCCTCCGGCGTGCGGGGATGCGAAGAGCTCCGCGGTGACCGTGTGGCCGCCGTCGCTGTCGTGGACCACGACCCGGTGAGCGATCGCGCTGACCATGCCCAATCCCCGGCCGTGCTCGGCGTCTTGGCCCAGGTGCTCGACCTTCGGGGCCGTACCTACACCCCCGCCGTCCGTGACCGACAGCGCGACGACTTGCGCCGACACCGCCACGGCCAGATGGAAGCTGCCGGCCTCCCGCCCACTCGCCGTATGCAGGATCGCGTTCGCGCTCAGCTCGCTCACGATCAGCTCCGCGTCCTCCGCCAGCGGCGAGCCGCGCAAGACGTCCCGCGTCCAGCGCCGGGCCCGGCTCACCTCTTCCGGGAATCCTGGGCAAGTGAGCCCCCAGACCCGGGCTGTACTCGTATACTCGTGCATACAAGTTCCTTCATGCTGGTAGGCCGCCATGTGCAGCGGGTTCGGGCTAGACGAGTTTCACGCCGTCGTGGGCGCGGATGGCCGGCGGGGATGTCCCGTCGGCGGAGTCGAGTGCGTCCAGGACGCGGATTGCGTACGCCTCGTCGGCGAGTTCGGAGACTTCTTCGCGGGTGGCCCAGCGCAGGGCGCGGGTCTCGTCACCCGTTGTCGGGGCGCCGTCGGCGGCTTCGCAGCGGAAGACCAGCGAGACGATCAGGCCCGTCATGTTCTTGTAGACGCCTGTGAGGGTCGCCGGGAGTGCGATCTTGATGCCGGTTTCTTCGAGGACTTCACGTTGGAGGGCCTCGGGGATGGTCTCCTCGCGTTCGAGGACGCCGCCCGGGGGCTCCCACTTGCCGTTGTCACGGCGTTTGATCAGGAGGGCACGGCTCTGGTCGTCGACGATGACTCCGGCGACGCTCACGGAGTGCGGACGGTCAGTGCTCACGTTCCTCTGCCCTCTCGGATGGCTAGGCTCTCCACCGTAGCAACAACACTCGCCCACACGTCTAGATACCTAAAGGAGTACGCGTGAGTCCCCTTCCCTCCGGCCTTCTCGGCGATCTCGACCCCACGAGCGACCGTGCGGTCTTTCGGCAGATCGCCGACCAGTTGCGCGAGGCCATCGACCGTGGGCGATTCCATGAGGGCGACAAGCTGCCCTCCGAAGCCGACCTTGTCGACCACTACGGGGTATCCCGTATGACGGTCCGAAACTCCTTCTCCATCCTCCAGGGGGAAGGGCTCGTGCACGCCGAGCACGGCAAGGGCGTCTTCGTACGACCACGCCCACCCGTCCGCCGGCTCGCCTCCGACCGCTTCGCGCGCCGGCACCGGGAACAGGGCAAGTCCGCCTTCATCGTCGAGGCCGACGCCGCCGGCAGTCACCCCCAGGTCGACAGCCTTGAGGTCAAGGAGGAGAAGGCCAGTCAGGACATCTCCGCACGGCTCGGCTCTGTGCGGCGCGTGCTCGCCCGCCGGCGCCGGTATCTGCTGGACGGGAAGCCGGTGGAGTTCGCCGCCTCCTACCTCCCCCTCGACATCGCCCGCGGCACTCAGATCGCCGAACCCAACCCCGGTCCCGGCGGCATCTACGCCCGCCTCGAAGAACTCGGCCACCGCCTCGACCACTTCGAGGAAGAGATCCGCGCCCGGATGCCCTCGCCCACCGAGGTCAAGACCCTCCGGCTGGCCTCTGGCGTGCCGGTCATTCACCTCATCCGCACCGCGTTCGACACCGAAGGGCGGGCCGTCGAGGTGTGCGACACGGTCATGGCGGCGGACGCGTACGTCCTCTCGTACCAGCTTCCGGCGACCTGATCGGCATGGGTAGCGGTGGTGCGCGGGGACGTTTCCCGAACTCGTACACCCCAACAGGCATACTCGTATAGACGAGTGGGCAAGTTGTGTGGCAAGGTGATCCGCGCGAACCCGAAGACCGGGTTCGCGTGTCACATCATGTATAGACGAGTAGATGGGTGAATTACCTTGCGTACCATCCGTGTTGAGACCTCGACCGCGACGATCCTGCTCACCGAGGCTCCCGAGCCCAAGGTCCGCGACCGTCAGACGGGCGAGATCGCCAAGGACGCTGTCAGCGGTGAGGCGCTGATGACGATCGGCGTCGTCCACATCGAGGACGGAGAGTCCTCGCTCATCAAGGTCACCGTTCCGGAGAGCGGCGTGTCCGAGGGACTGGCGCTCGGGGCGCCGGTCTCGCTCCCGGGGCTGGTCGCCCGTCCCTGGGAGAGCGTGTTCAACGGGCAGCAGCGGCACGGAATCGCCTTCCGCGCCGCCGCCGTCACTCCGGCCGCCTTCCCGGCTGCCGTGGGGGCCTCGGCCTGATGTCCGACCTGACGACACTTCTGGAGGTGGGTGGTCCCCTCGCCGCGCTCGGTGGCGGGGCCGCCTACACCCGGGCCAAGCACCCGGCCGCGTACTGGTCCACGATCGGCCTGCCGATATCCACGGCCAGGCTGCTCGGCTCGTACGGCTCGGTCATGGAGGCGTGCGGCCTGACCGTGACGCCGTCCCGGCTGCGGGTCCTCGCGGTCAAGGCCACCACCCGCCGCGAGGTCCGGCCCGTACCGCCCCGCCGGGGCATCATCCGACCCACGTCAACCGGCCTGCGGCTCCGGCTGCGCCTCGCCCCGGGCCAGGAACCCGCTGACGTCGCCGCCTCGGCCGAACGGCTCCGGCACGCCTGGCGAGTTCACGCCGTCTACGTCTCGACGGTCAAGCCTGGTGTCGTCGAACTGCGGCTCGTCGGCTTCGACGTCCTGCGGCGCGTACGGATGCCGCGCAAGGTCGACAGCGGGTATCTGCGCATCCCGGTCGCGCTGCGCGAGGACGCCATGCCCTTCGTACGCGACTACCGCACCGTTCCGCACCAACTCACCCTCGGCGCAACGCTGTCCGGCAAGTCCATGTACCTGCGCCACCTCATCACCGGGCTTTCCCGGCAGCCCGTCGCGCTGGTTGGTATCGACTGCAAGCGAGGTGTAGAGCTGGCGCCGTTCGCATCGCGGCTCTCCGCGCTTGCCACCGACCCGGAGGAGGCGGCCGAGTTGCTGCCCGCGCTCGTGAAGGAAATGGAGGACCGGTACGACCTGATCAAGTCCCGGCAGGGGATCGCCCCGAACACTCCTGACGAGGAGATCACCTCCGACATCTGGGGCCTGCCCGACCGCGAACGCCCGGTCCCTGTCGTGCTGTTCGTCGACGAGGTCGCTGAACTCTTCCTCGTCGCCACGCGCAAGGACGAGGAGCGGCGGGATGAGATGGTCACCCACCTCATCCGACTCGCCCAACTCGGCCGCGCGGCCGGCATCTACCTGGAGGTCTGCGGCCAGCGCTTCGGCGCCGAACTCGGCAAGGGCGCCACCATGCTCCGCGCCCAACTCACCGGCCGCGTCTGCCACCGAGTCAACGACGAAGCCTCCGCCAAGATGGCTCTGGGCGACATCGCCCCCGAAGCGGTCATGGCCGCCTGCGCCATCGCTCCCGAGCGGCCCGGTCTCGCCGTCGCGGGTGATACCTCCGGCGGTTGGTCCCGCATCCGCACGCCGTACCTCTTCCTCGGCGACGCGGCCGAGATCTGCCGCGACTCCGCGCACCTGGTCCCCAACCTGCCCGCGCTGAAGCCCTTCCGGCCCGACGTGCCCGTACGACCGATCGAGACCCCGGCTCCGCAAGTCCAGCCGCGCCCGGTCGCCGACTGACCTTCGCCTTCCCTGCTCTCCGGTCGGCGTGACCGCCTCGCCAAGTCCCTACCCCTCCCATGCCCGAACCCGGAAGGAGCCGTCATGCGCGCCCAACTGGCCCGCGTAGACGCGGTGTTCATTCAGGCGCTCATCGCCGCCGCGCTCTCCTTCGCCCACCTTCACGACATCGCTTCGGCGGCCGGTCAGGGCGGTTGGAAAGCCTGGGCCTATCCCGTCAGCGTCGACCTGCTGCTTGTCGCCGCCTGGCGTCGACTGCGCTCCGGCGACGCGAAAGCGTCCGGGTGGTGCTGGTTCGTCATCGCACTCGCCGCCTCCCTCGGCGCGAACGTCGCCACCGCCGGACTGCTCGACCTGGACCACGTGCCGGCCTGGCTGCGCATCCTCGTCGCGGGCTGGCCCGCGGTCGCCTTCCTCGGCGGAACGCTCCTCGCCCACTCCACCCCGACGACGAAACCGGCCAACGACACCGAGGTCATCGACGACCAGGAGGACGAGCCCGAACCCGTCCCCGGAACACCTGCTCCCGGGCCACCCACCCAACCAGCCATCGAGGCACCGCCCGCGCGTCCCGCAATCCCGGTCCCGGCCGCGTTGGTCGAGCACGCCCGCAAGGTCGCCACCGAGCACCACACCCGGACCGGCACACCGATCGACACGCCAACCCTCCGCGCCCGCCTCGGCGTTGCAGCCCCCATGGCCGAAGCCATCGCCGCCCAGCTCTGAAAGGAGAAGAACGTGACCGCCAATCGCCGCTTCCGCAACGTCACCCGCATCGGCCCCGTCCAGGTCGGCACCTCCTACGACAACCGGGGCCAGGAGAAGCACACCGCCGCCTGCACCGCCCCGCGCTGCGGCTTCTCCACCGACTACGACAGCCGCGCCGCCGCCGAGTTGGCCGCCCGCACCCACCGCTGCCCCGTCCGCTGAGAGGACCCCGCACTCGTGACCGTCAGCCTGCCGCTCGTCTTCGTCCTCGGGTTCTTCGCCTGGGGAGCGGTCAAGTTCCTCGGCGTCCGCACCTGGGTCGTCGTCCTGATCGCCCTGTTCGGCTTCTGGCTCTCCCACACCTTCCTGGCCCCCTCCATCGAGTCCGGTACGCGCTCCGGCGTGGACGTCATAAACGGCTCACATGACTAGACGAGTAGATGAGAAAGGGTTCGCTGTGTTCCTGCCCAAGTACCCCGACAACCCGACCCCGCCGCCCGCGCACACCCACGTCCCGACCAACCCGGCACCGATACCGCGCTCGCTCCCGTCGGTCTCGATCGACAAGAACACGGTCGCGGTCGTGCTCGTCGGCGGAGTCGTCGTCACCGCGCTCCTGGCGGCCGTCGCCGTCACGGCCATCTCGGTAGCCATCGCCGCCGTCGTCCTGCGCTCGATGCTCCGCGACCACAACCGCCGCCCCTGAACGGCATCTGACCCCCCCGGGGCGGCGGTACACGCCCAAGCATTTCGCCGCCCCGGGGCCCATTCCTACTGACCGAGCCAGCCAGAAGGAGCAAGCCATCTTCACCCGCCCCAACCCGGCCCCACTCCCCGAACTCGCGAACCTGGCCGCGCAAGGAACGCTGCCCGGTATCCTCCGCCAGCTCTCCACCCTCGGCGGCTGCACCACCCCGATCCGCCTCGACGGCCACCGCACCGAATACGACGTCAACACCACGACGGGCGAGATCGGCGGCATCCTCCACCACCTCAACTCGTCGTCCCTCCCCGCCGGCCAACTCCTCGTCCGCTGCAACAACCGCCGCACCACCCGGTGCCCGGCCTGCGCAGAGGTCTACCGCCGCGACACCTTCCACCTGATCACCTCGGGCCTACGCGGCGGCAAGGGCATCCCCGAACACGTCGGCGCACACCCCCGCGTCTTCGCCACCTTCACCGCACCGAGCTTTGGCCCGGTCCACAACCGCCCGTCCAACGGCCGCACTTGCCGCTGCGGCACCCATCACGACCAGGACGACGAAGCACTCGGCACGCCCCTCAACCCGGCCACCTACGACTACGAATCCGCCGTCCTCTGGAACGCCCACGCCGGCCAACTCTGGCGCCGCTTCTCGATCTACCTGCGCCGGGAAGTCGCCAAGCGAGCAGGCCTATCCCAGCGACGATTCCGCGAACACGCCCGCCTCTCCTTCGCCAAGGTCGCCGAATACCAAAAGCGCGGAGCCGTCCACTTCCACGCGGTCATCCGCCTCGACGGCCCCACCGGCGGCGACACCCCACCCCCACCCTGGGCCACCGCCGAACTGCTCACCGCCGCCATCCGCACCGCAACGGCCAAGGCCCAAGTCGACGGACCGGTCATCGAGACCCGTAGGCACTCCTTCACCTTCGGCCGCCAACTCGACGTCCGCACCATCCGATCCGCCGACTTCAACGACGGCCAGGAACTGACCGAGCGAGCGGTAGCCGCGTACATCGCCAAGTACGCCACCAAGGGCACCGAAGCCGCGACCGGCGGGACTCTCGACCGCCCGCTCAAGTTCGCCGCAGAACTCGCCCAACTCGACATCAGCGACCACGCCCGCCGCCTCATCCGCACCGCATGGACCCTCGGCGCCCGCAAAGACCTCGAACCCCTCCGCCTGCGTGCCTGGGCCCACATGCTCGGCTTCCGCGGCCACTTCTCCACCAAGTCGCGCCGCTACTCCACCACCCTCGGCGCCCTCCGCAACGCCCGCACCGAATGGCGCCGCGCCCAAGCCACCCCACCGCAAGCCCAGCCCAACACCACGTACGTCCTCGCCCACTGGGTCTTCGCCGGCACCGGCCTCTCCACCACCGAAACCTGGCTCGCCGAGACCCTCGAACCCGCCCTCGGAACCGAAGGAGAGCCCACCAAGTGACCACGGCGACCATCCACCGCAAGTGGCACACCACGGCTGAGGTTGCCGAGATGCTCGGCTTCGGCCTCTCGAAGACGAAGGCGCTCGTACTGAGCGGCCAAATCCGTTCCGTGAAAGTCGGCCGGAACCGGCGGATCCTCCCCGCCTGGGTCGACGAGTACGTGAACCGCTGCGCGTCCGACGCCGAGGGGTTGGCGGCATGAGTGGAAAGCGCGCCAACGGCGAAGGCTCCATCTACCCGTACAAGAACGGCTTCGCCGCCTACGTGTGGGTGACAACCCCGGACGGCGACCGCAAGCGGAAGTACGTCTACGGCAAGACCCGCGAGGACACACACGAGAAGTGGATCAAGCTGCATGGCGAAGCCACCAAAGGCCCCGTGCAGACCAGGCATCGAACAGTGCAGGCGTTCCTCGGCTACTGGCTTGAGTCGATCGTGAAGCCGAATCTCGCGCCCCTGTCGTACGTCTCGTACGAGGGGTCAGTGCGGCTCTACATCGCCCCGCAACTGGGCACGAAGCGGCTCGACAAGCTGACCGTCCGGGACGTACGGGAGTGGCTGACCAAGCTGGCCGGCATCTGCCAGTGCTGCGCGCAGGGCAAGGACGCCAAGCGGGTCAAGGAACGGCAGCGCTGCTGTGCCGTAGGAGAGTGCTGCGAGGCGTATCCATCCCGCCGGGTGATCCAGGCGGCACGTGATGCCCTGCGCGCCGCGCTCACCCACGCCGTGGCCGAGGAGGAGATCAACAAGAACGTGGCCTCCTTGGTGAAGGTGCCCAAGCCGCGTCGGCGTCGTATCAAGCCGTGGTCCGTCGTCGAGGCGAGCCACTTCCTTGCCGACGGTCTGGCCCGCGAAGATCCGCTCATCGCGGCCTGGGTACTGGTCCTCTGTCTGGGACTGCGTCGCGGTGAGGTCCTGGGCCTCACCTGGAAGTCGATCGACTTCGAGACGAGTGAGCTGTACGTGGATCACCAGATCCAGCGGGCGGGCCGTCAGATCCTCCACCGGGAGACGAAGACCGAGGAGTCCGACGACTTCCTGCCCCTGCCGGAGTTCTGCCTGAAGGCTCTGCGGATGCGGCGCGCTCAGCAGACCGGCGACCGCAAGGCTTCCGGTGAACTCTGGCAGGACACGCGCGGCCTGGTCTTCACGACGAAGTACGGGACGCCCATCGAGCCGGGGAATCTGACCCGCATGTTCGCCCTGCGCGCTCGCCGCTCCGGCCTCCGAGTCATCCCGCTCCGGAACACCCGGCACACGTGCAGCTCGCTCCTGGTCGCACTCAAGGTCCACCCCAAGGTGGCTCAGCGCATCCTCCGGCACTCGCAGATCGCCATGACGATGGAGGTCTACGCGGAAGCGAGCGAGGAGCAGGTGCGTTCGGCACTCGGCAAGCTGTCCGCGGCGATGGGTGGCGGCAGAACAGACTGAGATCGGCGACTGACATCAGCGCCTGACGTCGGCGTTGCTGTACTTCGCTGCTGTACGCACCGGAAACGCCAAAGGCCCCGGATTACTCCGGGGCCTTTGGCCTGTGTGCACTCGGCAGGATTCGAACCTGCAACCTTCTGATCCGTAGTCAGATGCTCTATCCGTTAAGCTACGAGTGCTTGTCCTGTGTGCCGTTCCTGGTCCTTTCGGGCCGCTCGCGGCGACAGGAAGAACATTACATGACTGCCGCCGCCATGTGAAATCCGTTTGCCGCAGCCATTGTGACCTGCGGAAACGACGAAACCCCGGTCCTGGGACCGGGGCTTCGGTGATCTTGCGCGGAGGCGGAGGGATTTGAACCCTCGATGGGCTTTAAGGCCCAAACCGCATTAGCAGTGCGGCGCCATAGACCGGACTAGGCGACGCCTCCCGCACAGCCGCCCGCGCGAGCGCGAGTGGTGCGTGCAGATGATGACACAGTCGAGCGCGGTGTCACCAATCGCCTCCCACGGTACTAGGCGTGCAGGCCGCAGGGCAAAGCGCTTCTCCGCCTGGCGGGCCCCGCGAAGCCCCCGCGAGGTCCCACGAGGTCCCACGAGGTCCCACGAGACGACCCTGCCAAGAGGACGCCTCGCGCAACGTCCCGACCCAGGCGCCGTTAGTCAGGTCATGTTCCAGGTCTCGTACGTCTCCCCGTTGCCGAACATCTCCCCGGCACCCCCTGTCCCCGACGCCCCCCATTCGCCGCTGGGCCAGGCACCCCGTTCCCCGGCACCCCCGGCGCCCCACGCACCCCAAACCCCCCGCCGCGCCCGCCGCCTCGCCGCCCTGTTCGTCGCCGTCGCCGCCTCCGTCTCCCTCGCCCCCACCCTCACCGCCCCCGCCGCCTACGCCGGTCCCCTCACCCTCGCCCCACCGCCCGTCCGGGACGAGGACCAAGCCGGCGATCACCTCACCGTCACCGTGCGCGACGCGGGCGGCGGCAAGGACGGTACGTACGACCTGTACTGCCATCCCGGAGGCGGGACCCATCCCGACGTCACCGGCGCGTGCGACGCGCTCGATCGCGGGGCCCGCTGGGGGCGGGACACCTTCGCCCCCGTCCCCGACGGGAGCGTGTGCACCATGCAGTACGGCGGAACCGCCACCGCGCATGTCACCGGGGTGTGGGCCGGGCGGCCCGTGGACGCCTCGTACGACCGTCGGAACGGATGCGAGATCGGGCGGTGGGACCGGATGGTGCCGTTGCTGCCCGACCTACGGCCCCGGGGACAGGCGTAACCCGCCGAAGGCATGGCCCGCAGAGGCGCCTCCAGGGGCATGACCCCCGGCGTCCAAGGGCCTGCTCCACACAGACGTTCCACCGTCGCTCCACCGGGTCCACAAAATGTGCCGAGTCGTCAGTCGCGTACGGCTCCGCGCGGCTCGGTCAGGGGTGTGCAGGCCAGGCCGCGGGCGGGGTCGCGCCGTCACACCTTCTGCGTCACTTCGTCGTGCGACCTCCCTCTCATCCGGCGCCGCGGGCGGGACCGCAGCCCTTAGACTCGCTCGCGTGACACGTCGCGGGCAGGTTGGCAAGATGGCCCGAGCGGTCGGCAAGATGCGGTAACAGGGAGGAAGCGTCTCGTGAGCAGCAGGCCATCCCGAGGCGCTGCTCGCCTCGCAGCCATACTCGACGCGCTTCCCGACGCGTTGGTGCTGGTCAACGCCAATGGGACCGTCGTCAACGCGAACACCATCGCGCTGGAGGCCTTTGAAGCGCCGGGAACGGCGCTGGTGGGGCGAGGGCTGCTCGATCTGTTGCCGCAGTTCGACTCCAAGCTGATCCCGGGCTCCATGCGGCGGCCCGATCACATGGATCCCCGCGGCCAGACCAAGCCGACACGGATGATCGCGCGGCGGACCGACGGGAGCGAGTTCCCCGTCGAGGTCACCAGCGCGAATCTCGAGAACGGGCAGCAGGCCTACGACAGTTACGGCTACGGCTCCGACGAGCTGCTGATGCTCGTCGTACGCGACCTGACCGGGACCGTCGACACCGAGGCCGAGCTGGCGCGTTCGCAGCGGCAGACCGAGATGATCCTGCGGGCCGCGGCCGAGGGTGTGGTGGGGACCGACACCGACGGGCGGATCGTGCTCGTCAACCCCGCCGCCGCCCAGATCCTCGGGTACCGGGCCAGCGACCTCGGCGGCAAGGCGCTGCACGACCTCGTCCTGCACTCGCGCGCCGACGGCACCCCCTTCCCGTACGACGAGTCGCCGCTCGCCGACACCCTGCGGTCCGGGCGCAAGCACCGGGTGCGGGGGCAGGTGCTGTGGTCGAAGTCCGGGGACGAGGTCTCCGTCGACCTCACGACCGCGCCCGTGCGCGACGGCGACCAGCTCGTCGGCGCGGTGATGACCTTCACCGACCGGCGGCCCTACGACGCGCTCGCCGAGGAGAAGGACGCCGTCGAGAAGCGGCACACGGACGAACTGGAGCGGATCGAGGAGGAGCACGCCTCCGAACTGACCGCCCTGCGCCAGAAGCACGTCCGCGAGATCGAGGAGCTCCAGGAGCAGCACGACGAGGAACTCGCCGCCGGCGACGACCGGTACGCGGCCCTCGGTGAGCGGGCGAAGGACCGGTACGAGGCGCTCGCCGGTCGGCACGAGCAGCTGCTGACGCTGCTGGCCCGGTCGCTGCGCGGGCCGCTGGACGAACTGCGCCGCGATCTCGCCGCGCTCGCCGCCGACGACGCCGGGCAGTTGTGGCCCGAGGCCAACCAGGTGCTCCACCACCTGTCCGCCGGCTATTCGCGGATCACGACCCTCATCGACAACGTTCTCGGCTACCAGGCCCTCGACGCCGGCACCGAGCAGGTCGTCCGTACGAAGGTCATGCTCGACGCGGTCGTCGCCGCCGGCGTCGACGGGGCCGTCGAACTGATCGGGCCCGGGCGGGTGCAGTTCGCCGTGCATGCGCCGCCGATGGAGGCCGAGGTCGACCCGCAGCGGCTCGCCACCGCGCTCGCGCATCTCGTCGCGGACGTGGCCGGCGTCGACGCGACCGGCAACGCGCCCGTGTCGGCGGGCGGTTACATGGACAACACCGTCGTGGTCGCGGCGGCGCAGCGCGGTGAGGTCGTACGGATCGAGGTGCGCGGGCCGTACGCCGGGGGAGACCCGGTGCACGAGCCGATCGTGCGCGGAATCGTGCGGGCCCACGGCGGGGTGCTCCAGACGCACGAGGTGCCGGGTATGAGCGGCAGCGCGTACGTCCTCGAAGTGCCCATCGGCGGTGGCGCCGGGGCCGTCGAGGTGCAGGCCGCGGCCCTCGAACTGGCCGAGCCCAGCTCCGGCGGCGGGCGGCGGCGCGCGCGGCGGTCCTCCGTCGACGCCTTCCTGGAGAGCGACGTTCCGGGGGAGGCCGGCGGGTCCGGCACCCCGGGTGCCGAGGTCGCCGTGCCCACGGGCCGGCGTCGGCGCCGGGCGGCCGAGGAGCCTGCCCAGGAACCCGTCGCCGCGGACGGTTCCGGCGGTACGGGGCGACGGCGCGGGCGGGCCGCCGACGGGAGTACTGAAGGAGTAGAAGGCCAGATCGAGGGCGACGGTTCCGGGGACGGGGTCTCCGAGGGTGCCGTCGTCATGGCCGGCGAACACGGCGCGGGTACCGCGGCCGTCGGCAGCGGCCTGGGCGGCACGGTGCCGCCGCAGGGCGTGCCCGCGCCCGCCGGCGGAACCGCGACCGGGCGGCGCGCGCGGCGCGAGGGCGGCGAGCAGCACGCCCTGCCGCCGGCCCTGCCCGCGGCCACCGGTCCCTCCAACCAGCCGGTGCTCGCCAACCAGCCCGTCCTTGCCAACCAGCCCGTTCCCGCCGAGAACGCCGAGCCGACCGGGCGCCGTCGCCGTGCCCTGGCCGCCGCGAACGAGCGCGCCGCCGCCGCGCAGGAGGCGGGACCTCGTACGGTCTTCGCCCTGCCGCCGGCCGACGCGGACCGGACACCGGAGTCCGCGGCGGCGGCCGCGGCGGGCGGCGCGAACGTGCCCCAGCAGCAGGTGCCGATGGCCGGGCAGGTGCCGGGCCAGGTGCCAGGACAGGTGGCGGGCCAACTTCCGGGAGCGGTACAGGGACAGGTCCCCGGTCAGCTGCCGGGGCAGATGCCGGGCCAGCAGCTGCCCGGTCAGCTTCAGCCGCCCGTTCCCGTGCAGGGCCAGGTCCCGGGCCAGATGCCAGGACAGGTGCCGGGCCAGATGCCAGGACAGATGCCGGGTCAGCTTCAGCCGCCGACGACTGTCCCGGTTCAGCAGCAGGCCCCGGCGCAAGCGCATCCGCACCCTCAACTCCCCGGCCAGAGCGGGCAGAACCTCGCCGGGGACGCCCTGATCGACAACGGTCGGCACGACACCGCCCCGCACGACCAGTCCGAGGACCACACTCCGCCGCAACCGCACCCCACGAGCGCGCCGACGGGTCGCCGACGCCGTGCCGTGGCGCAGGGCGGGGCGGCGGGGACGCCCGAGCAGGGAGTTCCGGTGGCGGAGGCCGCCGGGGTGACCGGGATGGCGCAGGCGGGGCTCGCGCCTGCCGTGCCCGGTCAGGCGGTCGGTACGGCGGGGCAGCCGATCCCGCCCGGACAGCAGCCGGTGCCCGCGCAGGGCGCGCCGATCCCGGCTCAGGCGACCCCCGGCCAGCCCCTTCCCGCGGAGGCCGCCGCCGGTCCCGTACCGGCGAACGGCCTCGCCGGCCCCGTACCGCCCGCGCAGTCCGGCACCACCCCCGCACCCGGCGCGCCGCTTCCGCCGGAAGTGGCCGCGGCGCAGGCTCAGGCCCAGGCACAGGCCTCGCAGCCGTTGCCCGCCGAGGCCGGTGGCATGCCGGTCGACCCGAACTCCACTCAGGGGCGGGCGTTCAGTGTGCGGACGCTGGGGCAGGGCGTGCCGTTCACGCGGCAGGCCGCGCAGGTGCAGCAGCCGGCGGCGGCGCCCGCGGCGAACAACCCCACCAACGGGGGCAGGCGCCGCAAGCTCGGTACGCGGACCGATGCGACCGCCGCGCCCCAGGAGCAGGCGGCCCGTCCGCATCCGTCGGCCGAGCAGCCGCAGCCCTCGCTCGCCGGGCAGTCCCGGCTGGCGCAGGTGACCGAGGGCTCCGGACGGTCGTACGCCATAGGAGCACCGGACGAGAACGCCGCCGAGGGCCCCGAGCCGCTGGACGGTCCCGGCGGGGCGGTCGAGGTCGCGGATCCGCCGCGGCCGCAGCCGCTGGACGACGAGTTGCCGCCGGAGCCGCTGGACAACCCGCGGCGGCTGCTGGTGTGGCCCGCGCCGGACGTCACCACGCAGCAGGCGCTCAGCGACCGCGGCTACCGGCCCGTCATCGTGCACTCGCGGGAGGAGGTCGACGCGCAGATCGCCGCGTTCCCGGCCGCGCTGTTCGTGGACCCGCTGACCGGGCCGATCACCCGGACCGCGCTCCAGTCGCTGCGGCAGGCGGCGGTGGCCGCCGAGGTGCCGGTGATGGTGACGGCGGGGCTCGGACAGGCGACCCGCGAGGCGGCCTACGGCGCCGATCCCGCCGTACTCCTGAAGGCGCTCGCCCCGCGCGACAGCGACCAGCACCCGCCGCGCGTGCTGCTCATCGAGGAGCACGCGGAGATCGCGCTGGCGCTGACCGCGACGCTGGAGCGGCGCGGGATGCAGGTCGCGCGGGCGGCGAGCGACGCCGACGCGGTGACGCTGGCGGGGCAGTTGCGGCCGAACCTGGTCGTGATGGACCTGATGCAGGTGCACCGGCGGCAGGCCGGCATCGTCGACTGGCTGCGTGCGAACGGCCAGCTCAACCGCACCCCGCTCGTCGTCTACACCGCCGCCGTCGACCAGGCCGACCTCCCCCGCCTCGCCTCCGGCGAGACGGTCCTCTTCCTCGCGGAACGCTCCACCAGTACCGAGGTGCAGAGCCGGATCGTGGACCTGCTGGCACGGATCGGCACCAACTGAGGCCGGTGGCCTATGAGTTGGACCCAGGCCCACGTCCTACGACGGTGACGTGGGCCCGTGCCGTTCTGTTCCCGGTGCCAGCCGCTAGAGCTTGGTGACGTCCAGGCCGCCCTCGGCGTACTGCCTGCGCAGCACCTTCTTGTCGAACTTGCCCACGCTCGTCTTCGGGACCGACTCGATGATCGTCCAGCGCTCCGGGAGCTGCCACTTGGCGATCTTGCCCTCCTCGGCGAGGAAGGCGCGCAGGGACGCGAAGTCGGCGGTGGCGCCCTCCTTGAGAACGACCGTGGCCAGCGGGCGCTCGCCCCACTTCTCGTCGGGGACGGCGACCACGGCGGCCTCGGCGACGGCCGGGTGGGACATCAGCGCGTTCTCCAGGTCGACGGAGGAGATCCATTCGCCGCCGGACTTGATGACGTCCTTGGCGCGGTCGGTGAGGGTGAGGAAGCCGTCGGGCGAGATCGTGCCGACGTCGCCCGTCTTGAGCCAGCCGTCCTCGCTGAACTTGTCGGCGGGGAGCAGAGGTTCGGCGTCGGGGCCGTTGTAGTAGGCGCCCGCGATCCAGTTGCCGCGGACCTCCAGCTCGCCGGCGGACTCGCCGTCCCAGGGCAGCCGCTCGCCGCCGGGTCCGGAGAGCCGCGCCTCGACGCCGGCCGGGAAACGGCCCTGGGTGAGGCGGTACGCGAACTCCTCCGGCGTACCGACCGCCTGGGCCGGCGGGCGGGCGATCGTGCCGAGCGGGGAGGTCTCCGTCATGCCCCAGGCGTGACAGACCCGCATGCCGAGGCTGTCGAAGGCCTCCATGAGGGAGGGCGGACAGGCCGAACCGCCGATGGTGACCTGGGTGAGCGAGGAGACGTCACGCGGGCGTGCGGTCAGCTCGACAAGCAGCCCCTGCCAGATGGTGGGCACGGCGGCGGCGTGCGTCGGGTGCTCGGTCGCGATCATCTCGGCGAGCGGGGCGGGCTGCAGAAAGCGGTCCGGCATCAGCATGTTGATGCCGGTCATGAAGGTGGCGTGCGGCAGTCCCCAGGCGTTGACATGGAACTGCGGCACCACGATCAGCGAGGTGTCCTGATCGGTCAGGCCCATCGACTGGGCCATGTTGACCTGCATGGAGTGCAGGTAGACGGAACGGTGCGAGTACACGACCCCCTTGGGGTCGCCCGTCGTCCCGGAGGTGTAACACATGGCGGCGGCCTGCCGCTCGTCCAGCTCCGGCCAGTCGTACGAGGTCGGCTTGCCGGCCAGCAGCTCCTCGTACTCGTGCACCTGCACGGCGGCACCGTCCAGCAGCGAACGGTCGCCCGGGCCCGACACCACCACGTGCTCGACCGGCTTGAGGTGCGGGAGCAGCGGGGCGAGCAGCGGCAGCAGCGAACCGTTGACGATCACGATCCGGTCCGCCGCGTGGTTCACGATCCACGCCAACTGCTCAGGCGGGAGGCGGAGGTTGAGGGTGTGCAGGACCGCGCCCATGGACGGGATCGCGAAGTAGGCCTCCACATGCTCCGCGTTGTTCCACATGAGGGTCGCGACCCGGTCGTCGCCCTCGACACCGAGGTCCTCGCGCAGAGCGTGCGCCAGCTGGGCCGCGCGGTCGCCGACCTCGGCGAAGGAACGGCGGTGGGGTTCCGCCTCGCCGGTCCAGGTGGTCACCTGCGAAGTGCCGTGGATCGTGGATCCATGCGTCAGGATCCTAGAGATCAGCAGCGGTACGTCCTGCATGGTGCTCAGCACGGCGATCCTCCCGGGGCGACATTGCCTACGCGGCGGTAACGGTTGCGCCGATTCTGCGCACATACCGCTCGGTATGTCACTAGGTGCCGGTGATCGATCACATCACGCGGGGCACTCCGGGCCCACTCCAGGTCAGTGCGTCACCGCACGAGGCCCAGCTCAGGATCCTCCCGCAGCTTGCCGAGCGCACGCGACACCGCGGACTTCACCGTGCCCACCGACACTCCGAGCACCTCGGCCGTCTGGGCCTCGCTGAGGTCCTCGTAGTACCTGAGGACGACCATCGCCCGCTGCCTGGCCGGCAGCTTCGCGATCGCCCGCCACATCGCGTCGTGCAGGGCCTGCTTCTCGGCCGGGTCGTCCCCACCGGGCGCGGGCTCCGGCTCGGGCAGCTCCTCACACACGAACTCGTCGACCTTGCGCTTGCGCCACTGCGACGTACGGGTGTTCAGCAGCGCCCGGCGCACATAGCCGTCGAGCGCACGATGGTCCTCGATCCGCTCCCACGCGACATACGTCTTGGTGAGGGCGGTCTGCAGCAGATCCTCCGCGTCGCACGGGTTCGCGGTCAGCGACCGGGCAGTACGCAGCAGCACCGGCTGGCGGGCCTTCACGTACGAGGAGAACGACGGGTACGCGAGGGTCTGCGTCGCTGGTTCGGCAGCGGTCGAGGCGCTGGTGCAGACGAGTGTGGTCATGGCTCCACGCTAGGAGCGAGGGCACCTCCGGCGGATCGGCCGCAGGTCCCGAAGCCGGGTCCGCCTCAGGTTGTAGGGGTGGTGCTGGCTGCACCTCCTGAAGGTGGACTAGCGGGTGAGGGGTACTGCGGGATGACCCCTGGGGGGTGTCCCGGGGGAGTACCTCGCAGGAGCGTCCCGGAGGAGTGCCCCGAGGGCCTCGCAGGACTGTCCCCGGGTGGCGTCGCTCAGCCGTCCGACGTCAGCACCAGCCCCGACGTCGGCACCCCCGTGCCCGCCGTGACCAGCACGCCTCGCGCCCCCGGTATTCGGTTCACCGCCGTCCCCCGCAACTGGCGCACCCCCTCCGCGATCCCGTTCATCCCATGGAGGTACGCCTCCCCCAGCTGCCCCCCGTGCGTGTTGATCGGCAACGACTCCCCCGCCACGAAATCCGCCGCCTCCCCCTTGCCGCAGAACCCGAACTCCTCCAACTGCATCAGCACGAACGGCGTGAAGTGGTCGTACAGAATCGCCACGTCGATCTCGGCCGGCGTGAGCCCGCTGGTGCGCCACAGCTGCCGGGCGACCACGTCCATCTCCGGCAGCCCCGCCAGGTCGTCGCGGTAGAAGCTGGTCATCTGCTCCTGCCCCCGGCCCGCGCCCTGGGCGGCCGCCGCTATGACCGCCGGGGGGTTCGGCAGATCGCGGGCCCGCTCCACCGAGGTGACCACCAGCGCCTGGCCGCCGTCGGTCTCCTGGCAGCAGTCCAGCAGCCGGAGCGGCTCGACGATCCACCGCGAGGCCGCGTGGTCGGCGAGGGTGATGGGGCGGCCGTGGAAGTACGCCGCCGGATTCGTCGCCGCGTACTTCCGGTCCACCACGGCCACGTGCCCGAACGCCTCCGGGGTCAGCCCGTACGTGTGCAGATACCGCTGCGCCGCCATCGCCACCCACGAGGCCGGGGTGAGCAGCCCGAACGGCAGGGACCAGCCGAGCGCGGCGCCCTCCGCCGACGGCTCCCGGTGCTGCACGCCCGAGCCGAATCTCCGCCCCGAGCGCTCGTTGAACGCGCGGTAGCAGACAACGACCTCCGCGACGCCCGTCGCCACCGCGAGCGCCGCCTGCTGGACCGTGGCGCAGGCCGCGCCGCCGCCGTAGTGGATCCGGGAGAAGAAGGACAGCTCGCCCATCCCGCAGGCCTGCGCCACGGTGATCTCCGGGCTGGTGTCCATCGTGAACGTCACCATCCCGTCCACGTCACCCGGTGCCAGCCCCGCGTCGTCCAACGCGGCCCGCACCGCCTCGGCCGCCAGCCGCAGCTCACTGCGCCCCGAGTCCTTGGAGAACTCCGTGGCCCCTGTCCCGACGATCGCCGCCCGCCCGCCGAGCGCGTCTCGGGTACGGACGCTCATGCGGGGTCTCCGGGCGGGCCGGGAAGCTGGTCCGGGGCGGGGAGCGGCACCTGCGCCTCTGTCGGCACCGTCACGGTCACCGTGCCTGTGACATGGCGGCCTATGCCGTTGTCCCCGACGACCCGGACCGTCGCCGTGTCGCCGTCGACCTCCTCGATCGTGCCGGTCAGCACCATCGTGTCGCCGGGGTAGTTGGGCGCGCCGAGCCGTATGGCCACCTTGCGGAGTTCGGCCGCCGGGCCGAAGTGGTCGGTGATGTAGCGGCCGACCAGACCGTTCGTCGTCAGGATGTTCATGAAGATGTCCGGGGAACCCTTCTGCCGGGCCAACTCGGCGTCGTGGTGCACGTCCTGGTAGTCACGGGAGGCGATGGCGCCGGCGACGATCAGGGTCCGGGTGACCTGGATCTCCAGGGGCGGGAGCTTCTCGCCGGCCCTCATGTCCGCGGAACCTGTTTCTCCGGCCCTCACGTCTCCAGTCCTCATGTCTCCGGGCCTCTCTTCTCCTTCCGTCATCTCTCCTTCCGTCATCCGACCTCCTCCAGCGCGCGGAAGACAGGCAGCACCAACTCGTCGTCGTACGACCGGAATTCGAGCCGCACCGGCAGGCCTATCCGGACCTTGTCGTACGGCACCCCCACGACGTTGCTGATCATCCGCACGCCCTCGGCGAGTTCGATCAGCGCGACCGCGTACGGGGGGTCGAAGGCCGGGAAGGGCGGGTGGTGCATGACGACGTACGAATAGACCGTGCCGTCACCGCTCGCCTCGACCGGGGTCCAGTCCGGGCCGCCGCAGCTGTTGCAGCCCGGCAGCCAGGGGAAACGCAGGGTGTCGCAGGTCGTGCAGCGCTGGATGAGCAGGCGGTGGTGCTCGACGCCCTCCCAGAAGCCGGCGTTGTCGCGGTTGACGACGGGGCGGGGGCGCAGGGCGGGCTTCTGTTGCTGCCTTCGGCGGGTGGGGGCGTACTTGAGGATGCGGAAGCGGTGTGTGCCGGCGAGGTGGGGGCCGACGCGGATGTCCATGCGGGTGGTGACGAAGTAACCGGTGCCCAGTTTGGTCGACTTGAGGTCGGAGACGGACTCGATGACCGAGTCGAAGGTGATCTCGTCGCCGGGGCGCAGGGGACGGACGTACTCCTGCTCGCAGTCGGTGGCGACGACCGAGGTGTAGCCCGCCTCGTCGAGCAGGGCGAGCAGCTCGTCGTAGGCCTGGGTGCGGCCGCCCGTGTAACCGGAGAGGCCGCCCATCGTCCACACCTGGAGCATGGTGGGCGGGGCTGTGGCGTCCGGGCCCTCGTACGTGGGGTTGGTGTCGCCCATCGCCTCGCACCAGTGCCGGATCATGGGCGCGTTGACGGGGTCCTTGCCCTCGGCGGCGACGGCGGCGGATCGCCCCTCGTACACCTTCAGTCGTGCGCCCAGCTCGTCGGTCATCGTCGCCCCCTCGTCGGCTCGCGGTCGTGTCGTCTCGTGCGGTGGTCGTGCTGTCTCGTGTCTCTCGTGTCGTACTCACTTCTGGTACACCGCCGAGGCCGAGCGGGTTCCCACGATCTCTGCGCGAGTTTCTGACTGTCCGTCAGATGCCGTGCACTGTCAAGGTTCCGACCCTTCGCAAGGGCAGGGAGGGCCGTGCGGGCGCCCGCCGGCCTCCCGTACGGAAAACGCCTGCGCGGCGGTACCGAAGTACCGCCGCGCAGACGCGTTACCACCCCACGGAGCACACCCCTGGACTCCGCCGGCCCCCCGTAGTCCCTCGCGACCTCCCGGGCGTCAGGGCCGCCGGTTCACCACAGGTTGGTGAAGTTGACGAGGACGTTCTCGTTTCCCTGGTTGATGGCCGTGAAGGCGGAGCCGTTGACCTGGGCGGTGTTGCTCTGGTTCGAGGCGCCGGAGCCGACCGCGTTCTGCTGCGTGGTGGACGAGTTGCCGTTGTTGTCGTGGCCGACACCGCTGCCGACGATGCTCGCGACACCGGCGTTCGATCCGTCGTCCGCGATCGCGCCGTTGTCCGCCGCGGCGACGCCGGTGAACAGAGCGGCGGCCAGCGGGAGAGCGGAGACGGCGGCGATGACGCGGGCGGTACGGATGCTTGCCATGTTTCTTCCTCCAGAACCCGGCTTCCTTGCCGGAAGTACGTCAAGTCAGGCTGTTTCCGGGGCAGTTGGCCGACCGCCTCGGTGTTGTGCACGACGTCGCGAGACCAGAGTTGCCCATGGAATCCCCGGCGAACCACCCCGGAAGCCCTGATTCCCCCTCAAGTGCTACGACAAGTCGATAAACCCCTTTCACCACTTCCAACGCCCAGGTCAGGGCAGAACGGGCGACTCAAACCCGGACACCGCAAGAGGTGAAGCGTTCCCGCACATTTCCCGCCAATCGCCCTTTCTCGGCGCGTCGAACACCGCCCCCTCTTCCCTTTTTCGAACGTACGTACGAACATGGAGGTATGGCCACCACCGACCGGCAGGCCACGACGCTGGCCCTCGCACACGCCCTGTCAGCCGCGGAGCGCGGTCTGGCCGTCATTCCGCTGTCCCGGACGAAACTCCCGGCCCTGCGCTCCCCCCACCGCGCCGACCTCCAACCCGAGCCCTGCCACGGCGAGTGCGGACGCCTCGGACACGGGGTGTACGACGCCTCGACCGACCCGGCGCGCATCCGTGAACTGTTCGCCGCCGCGCCCTGGGCGACCGGCTACGGCATCGCGTGCGGGCTGGCTCCGCACCACCTGATCGGCGTCGACCTCGACACGAAGTCGGGTACGGACTCCTCGGCGGCCCTGCGCGAACTGGCCCTGCGCCACCTGTTCACGATCCCCGACACGGTGGTCGTCCTCACCCCCAGCGGCGGCCGCCACCTCTGGCTGAGCGGCCCCCCGGACACCGTCGTCCCCAACTCGGCCGGCCGCCTCGCCCCCGGCATCGACATCCGCGGCGCCGGCGGCTACCTCGTCGGCCCCGGCTCCCGCACCGACCACGGCGTCTACGGCACCGCGCCGGGCACCGCGCATCTCGCCCCGGCGGCCTGCCCGCCCGCCCTCCTGCGCCTCCTGCTGCCGCCGCCGCGCACCCACCACCCCACCGCGCCCGCCCTCAGCGGCCACGGCCAGGGCCTGGTCCAGTTCGTCCTCGCCGCGCACGAGGGCCAGCGCAACACCCGCCTCTTCTGGGCCGCCTGCCGCGCCTACGAGGACGGGATCGGCCCCCCTCTGGTCGAACCCCTGGTCGAAGCGGCGGTCAACACGGGCCTGACGGAACGCGAGGCACGGGCGACGATCGCGTCGGCGGCGCGGATGACACGGCATCGGGCGTGAGGGCAACAGCTCAAGGGTCAGCGGGACGACGGCTCAAGGGGGGCGCCGGTCGAAAGAACAGCAAAGCCGATCAGCAGCAGAGGAACCACATGCACGACCGTCCCGACACGCGCCGCGGCCCCAGGGTGCGGACCATGTCACTGACCCGAGTGGTCCTCGCCTCCGGCCGCGCCACCGACCTCTGCGAGCTGCGGCTCTCGTCGACGTACGGCGGCATGCCGGAGGGCTACCCCTGCAAGCCGGTCAACGACATGGCGATCAAGGGCCTGCTCCACGAAGCCGAACGCACCTTCCCCACCACGCCGATCCATCTCGTCCCACCCCCGCGCGAGTACCCCCACCAGTACGCCGGCGCACTCGGTCCGGTCGAGGTCCTCCCACCGGTCGCCTGCGTCGGCACCTTCCGCTCGACGGCCCTGGACCCGAACCACGACCCCGTCCTGCACCGCTCCACCCTCACGATCATCTGGTTCCAGCACACACCTCATGTGCCGTGCGAGTGCGATGCGGAGAGGGGGGTGCGGGAGGTGGATTGGGAGGGGTTGGCTCGGGACTGTGAGTTGTAGTCACGCGCGCGGGGATGCCTGGGAGCCGGCGGCTCGGACCGGCGGCTCGGACCGGCGGCTCGGACCGGAGGCTCGGACCAGTGGCTCGGACCGGCGGCTTGGACCAGTGGCTCGGACCGGCGGCTCGGACCAGTGGCTCAGACCCTGTCGACGCGCCAGCCGATCATCCCGGTGGCGCCCGACCGCCCCTGGACGTCGATGTGCAGCGAGGCCGTGGCCGCCGTGAAGCGCTGGGCGCTCATCGCCCCGTCACAGACGACCGGCTTCGGCGCGGGCGTGCTCTTCGGTGTGAAGTCGACGTCCGCGACTCCGCTGCCGTCGCAGACCAGGGTGAGGCGGTACGTGGCTCCAGGGGTGAGACCGGGTTCGGTGTGGATTCCCTCCGACACGCGTTCGATGCCGGACTCCACCATGGAGTCGTTGTCGGTCACCGTGCCGTCGAGGGCCGACTGGACCTGCGCGGTGAGCCTCTTCTCCTGCTGCGCCGCGGTGTTGGAGCGACTGGGCGACGCGGAGGGCGTGGGGCCGCCGGCTTCGGTATCGCTTTCCGACGTGCACGCGACCAGGAGGAACACCGGTGCCAGAGCGCACCCGAACAGGACGGCGCGTACCCCGCGCGTGGTGGTCATGAAAAGTCCCCCGTCGGCTGTGCTCGCCCGTGCCCGAAAAGAAGCTGGGGCACCGGATTCCCTCCGGCGCCCCAGCTCAACAGCTTCCGCGTGCTCTGCGGTGGGTGTGAGATTCGAACTCACGGTGACGTCGCCGCCACGACGGTTTTCAAGACCTTTCGCCGATCGGGCGGGCAGATCGCTGCGGCGCAGGTCAGACGGGTGCGAGCGCCCTGAAGGCGCCGTCCTCATCGTTGTCGTGCCCGCTACGTGCCCGAAAGGGATCAGCGCGGGGCACGTGACTGCACCCGGGGCCTGCCGAGCCTATCGATACGTAACGCCCAGGGGGTAGGCCCCCGACTCTGCCCATGCCTTGGCGAACCACTGCCCGATGCCAGTCAGCCGCCAATGATCCATTTCCTGTCCTCCTCTGTGCTGTTTTGGCGTTTCGACGATCACCACATATCCGTCCGCCTCCAAGAATCGGAGACAGGATCGCCTCAGAGTTGGATGTTGGAAATGGACACCTCTCGAATGCGCAAATACTTGCAACCACAGGCGCTCCGTAGGCGTATACCTGTCATTAGCCCAAGCGAGGCGAGCCTTAAGCACACGCAGATCATGATCAGGGATACGTCCGACCGTATGCTCATGATGGTGCGCGGCGCATGCCCTTATGAGATTTCCGAAAACATCAGGACCACCTTTAGCGCGATCCCAGATATGACAGTTCTCTTGAGCCGGCATACGACATGAGGAGAACGGACAGACTCCGCCGACCTCTAGACGAAGATCGCGCTCCAGCACTGCGGGGAGATCAGGGCGAGACTGACTCATTAGGCCTACAATCGCCGTCGTAGAATAGAGCAGCTAATTCCATTCGAACATCCGCTTAACATGAATACCAACAGCAGCGGACCAAAAACAGGCACTGCAACGGTGGAGCCATGAATATGACGACGCATCCTTAGCAGCCTTCTCAGTCATACGCCTGAAATTACGACGGTCCCGAACACGCCCGCACGGAGCGTCGGCCGAATGATAAATCGTCAGATCCGGTCCCGGCGTCCAGCGCACCAGGCATGGCATGCTTTCACCCTCGTTCACCACCTTGGCTGCCTTCCGATCAACCTCCTTCAGCTTCTTGTCCGAATCGAAATTCAGGCGAAGCATCTCCATATGAGCCTCGTCCAGAATTCTCGCCCGCTCCTTTTGCAATTCCTGAAAAATGTCGACAGCGCTCACTGATACTCCTAACACTTCGAAGCCATGTAGAAATATTAATGACCTACAGTGGAGTCCTCACGCAAGCACAGACCGACATTGCCACATCTTTGATCGATCCAGGTCACTTTGTGATGCATATCGTAATTCCGAGATCATCTTTTCGAGCCTCCGTTATCATTAGAGGCTTTCATCGTGGACGCCTGCAACGAGATCACACAGCCCCTGACCATGGGTTTCGGTCAGGGGCTGTCGATTTCTTACGAGTTCTCAGACTGGCCACGATGGCTTTATGGCGAGGCAGAGGAGGGTGAATGTTCCTATTGCGTTCCCTCATCATCGTCCTGCTCGATCAACCAGGAGTCCGCCGCTTCGGCGACCTGATCGTCACGGCCAGCGACAGGACGGGCGTAGTGCCGAGTGGTGACGCTCGCGTTCGAGTGGCCGAGCCTATGAGCGGCAGTCATCACGCCGTACCGGTCGGCGACCCACGTCCCATGTGAGGCCCGGAGATCGTGCGGGGTCACGTCGGTCAGTCCAGCAGCCGTGACCGCAGGGTCGAAGTACGCCTTGCGCCACTGGTTGTAGCGCAGAGGCTTTCCCGCGGGCGTCACGAAGAGAAGCGCGTCTTCCCCACTGGGCAGCGTCTCCAAGTGCCGGCCGAGTCGCTTCGCCAGCGAGGAACCGATCCTCAGGACCCGCTTCTGATGGGACTTGGGGGTGTCGAAGACCAAGGCGCCATTGGCCTCCGCCAGGTTCTCGTCAACCATCACTAGGCCGCCGGAGATGTCAATGTCCCCCCGCCGCAGGGCGAACGCTTCACCGACCCGCAGGCCTGCGTACGCAAGGAGGGCAATCAGCAGGTCATGCGGCTTGGCCGCGCTCCGGACCACCCGCGAGGCTTCGAGCGGAGTCAGGATGTGCGGTTCGGTCTGCGGCATCCTGGGCAGCTTCACGCCCCGACACGGTGTCTGGGGGATCATGTCGTTGTCGACGGCCGACCGCATGATCTGCGACAGGACTCGGTACGCCTGCCTGATCCGGGACGCGCTGAGCCCCTTGGTCTTCATGCCACCGACCCACTCAGCAACCGTGATGGGCCGGAGGTTGGACAACTCGTGATCGCCAAGTGCCGGAACGATCAGCGAGTTGATCAGGGACCGGTACGTCGCCTGCGTCTTGTGCTTCAGCTGCGGAGAGACGGCGGCCAGCCAACGGGCTGACCAGTCGCGCACGGTCGTCTGTCCCTCGACCGGATCGAGCCAGCGCCCTTCTTCGATCTCGATGCGCTTGCGCATGAGCCAGCGGTCAGCGTCCGTCGAGGTCGCGAAGGTCCGGTCCGCTGGACGCAGGAGCCCGTCAGGCCCCGGGTACCGAGCCTGGAACCGGCCGGACGGCAGCTTACGGACGCGACCGAAGTTCCGGCGGGACTTGCGCTTGCCAGCCATCAGGCAGCCCTCCTGAAGCCCGTGGGCCGTAGGGCGATCGGCTCCACGGTGTTCGCGCTCACGAAGTCCTCCACAGCGCTCTCAGGGATACGGACGTGCCGACCGACCTTGACGAAGGTGATGCGGCGCTCCTCGATGAGGCGGCGAGGGAAGCGGACACCGGTGCCGAGTTGCTCGGCGACCTGGTCGACGGTGAGGAGTCGTTCCATCGTCACCACTCCCCCTCGTCAGCCAGCGCTGCGAGTGCCTCGCGGGCGGTTTCACGGTTGTGCTGGAGGTCGCGGGCGATGGTGCCGGCGAGGGCGAACTCTCCGGGAGTGTGGCCATGTCCGGCGTACTGCCAGTCGGTGAGGACGAGGACGGTGTCCGGCTCCCGGTCGTCGAGGGCGAGGGCCGCGTTCTCCTGGGCCGCGCGGAAGTCGGCTCGTACCTGGCGTAGTTCGCCGAGGGTGGTGGAGTAGCGGCGGGACTTGGAGGAGAAGTGGCCGCGGAAGCCGAGCATGTGAGCCCAGGCCCAGAGGCGGCGGTCGGGATAGAGCGGGTCGAGTCGTTTGCAGGCTTCGATGAGGCGGCGGGTGTGGTCGGGGACGTGGTGGCGGTCGAGTTCGGAGAGTTCGCCGATACGGCGGTCAAGGGTGCCGGTGTTCTCGGCGGCTTTGGTGGCGTACTTGGCGACGTATGAGGCGACGGCCTGTTCGGTGATGTCGGAGCCGTCACCGAAAGCCTTCACGGGACGTACGTCGAGCTGGGCACCCCAACGGAAGGTACGGGCGGGCTCATCCTCGGCGGCCGGGACCGAGACCGAGGTATAGGAGTGCGAGGCGGCGGCACGGATCGCATCGTCGAGCAGCTGCGCGGTTGCCCAATCCGGGGGCGGAGTGTCCGGTCCTTCTGGTCCGTCGACACGGATGACGGCGTGGAAGTGCAGAGCGCCCCGCTTCTGGAACTCGGCCACCTTGCCGTACGAGATACGGGCGGCTTCCTTCAACTCGCGTTGTGACATGCCGGCGCGGGCGGCGATCTCGCGGCGCAGCCGGTTCGTGAAGCGCTGCCAGAGCTCCCCGGCGTGGTTGTTGAAGAGCACGGCGCTCGCGTAGTCGTAGGTCGCCGGGTCGAGGGCGGTGCCGAGGGTGGGGTCATCGGCGAGGTGGGCGGAGCCGCATCGGCAGACACCCGTATCGGGGCGGTTGTGGACGGGTCCGAAAGACGGGGCAGTGAGAGTGGCGAAGACGCGGGGATGGTCGCGGACGGTGGAAGGGATGTCGCGGCGATCGTCTCCGGCGAGTCCGGCGCGAATGAGGTGGTAGGTGTCGCCCGCGTAGGTCCAGGCGCAGGAGGGGCAGCGCGAGGCGCGGCGGTTGCCGCAAGCGACGCGAAGGTGTCCGCCGGGCTCGTTGGCGGTGGTGTAGTGGTGCAGGGTGGCGCCGGTCGTCTTGTCTTTGGTGAGGGTCCACCCGGTGAGGTGGATGGGGTCGGCGCAGCCGCCGGTACGGCGGATCTGTTCGTGCCAGCGGTCGAAGTCGTCGGCCGAGGCCACCCTCATCAGATCGCCGAGGATGACCGGGTCGCGCAGCAGGTCATGCACGGGCGTCCTCCCGGTTGTTCCGGGTGCGTCGGCGGGTGGTGCCGGTGCCGTGGCAAGCCGTGCAGTGCGCGGTGATTGTGCGTAGGTGACCGCGGGCGCTGCGGCCCCCGAGGGTGATGGCGATGGAGGCGAAGCCGTCGCAATTGGGGCAGATCCGAGGCGGCGGTGTGGGGTGCTGCGTCATGCTGGGGGTCCTTCCGAGTCTTCGGGTTCGGCAGGGGCAGGGCTCCCGGGCGGCGGATGCTTGGCGGTATCGAGGCCGCCCGGGGGCCGGTCAGCGCCGCTTGGCTTCGCTGGTGACGAGTGAACGGATGACCAGGGCGCAGATGGCGACCGAGGCGCCGGAGACGGCGACCGCGAGGAGCATCGAGACCAGGACCGCGCCGACGACCAGGGCCACGGCCGTGCCACCGCCGACCAAGGCGACGACGGCGCCGGGCGTGAGCTGGACGGCGAGCCGGGCGGGCACCGCGGTCGGGACCGGGGCGACCGGTGCCGGAGCGGGCGTCTGCTGCTGAGTGACAGCGGTCGGCTCGACGACAGCGGGCGGGGTGATCAGGCCGGTCGGCTGGGGCATGGTCGGGATCTTCGGGTGAAACATCAGCTGAACTCCCTTCTGGGGCGGGCTACTTGACGGCGGTGTCGATGACCAGGGCGAGGATGCTGTCTGCGACGAGGTAGCCGCCCAGAAGCAGCACCAGGACCAGCCAGAACGGCGGCCGGAAGAGCTTGCAGCCGAGGTAGCCGATGGCGGCGAGGGCGAACCAGAGGGGGACGTCCATGAGCGGTGGCCTCCTAGCGGATGCGGCAGCGGTGGGTGCGGGCGGCGAGCTGAGCGGCGCTCTGACTGGCGTAGTCGGCGGACCAGCCGCAGCCCTCGTTGGTGCACACCGCGGCGTGCCTGGTGTGGCCGTGGCGGTCACGGTGGGTGCCGATCTGCACCGGCCCGATGCGCATGACGGAGTGGAAGTGGTCGCGGGCGGGCATGTCAGTCGCTCTCCGTTCGGGTGATCGCCGGGTCGGGGAAGCTGGCACGGATACCGGCGGCGGTGGCCGGGTCGGCGGTGCGCCGGGCGGCTTCCTCGGCAAGCAGGTGGGCGAGGTAGGGCCGATCGGCGGCGGTCATCTCGCGGGCGCCATCGAGGTAGTCGGCCACGGTCAGATCAGCGGGGTCACGGGTCATCAGTTGTGTTTCCTTCCGGGTTCAGGCGAGCTGAGCGGCGATGGCGTGAGCGAGTTGGGGTGGGACGCCGAGGCGAGCGCGCAGGGTGTCGGTGTCGATCGGCGATCCGGTCCGGGCGCGGTGGTCGGCGGCCACCTTGCGGGCGTGGTCGACCAGTGCGGCCGGGACCGGCACAGCCGGGGCAGTAGGCGCAGCCGCGGCCGGTTTCGGCGCTGGAGCGGATTCCGCAGCCGGGAGCGTGAGGGTGTCCTCGTTCTCGTCCAGCGCGGGAGGGATGGATTCCGGCTCGACCGAGGCGACCGGCTCGCGCTCGGCTGTGGTGGCCGGCGCTTCGGGCGCCGGGTGGTCGCCGGTGGAGTGGGCAAGAAGCGTCCCGCCCATGAAGGCCAGCGCAGGCCAGGCAGCGACGAGGATGCTCAGCCAGGCCGGGACCTGGTGGAGGTCGAGGAGTCCAGCGGTGGCGACATTGGCACCGAGGGAAGCCACCAGGGCGATCACGAACCAGCACCAGGCCAGACGCGACGGGCCGCCCGAGCGCAGCCTCCGCCAGGACGCGACCAGGAGCAGGTCAACGCTGATCGGGTAGGCCCACGCTTTCCAACCGCCTTGTCCGGCAGCGGCGGCGAGGTCGTGCAGGTGGGCGAAGGACAGGGCCCCGGCGATGACGGCTTGGACGAGGACGGCGTCCACGCGGAACGTGGGGCGGGCCATCACCAGCCGCCGGGGTGGTCGGGGCCGTCGGTGGGGTCGTAGTCGGGCGGGAAGGCACCGAGCAGCGGCTCGGGCAAGGACGCGGCGAGGGACGGGGCCACCGACTCGATGAAGTCATGGTCAGCGCCGAATTCGTCGGCGTAGAGGGCGAGTTGACCCAGCAGGAGCACGGTGCGGGCGAAGTCCTCGCAGTCGGGGCACATGACGTGCTCTCCCTTCAGCAGGCATGGGGCGGGTAGGGACCCGGCGCGATGCGGTCGCGCCGACCGAGGAGCGAGAGAGGTTCAGGCAGTGGCGGGGGCTGTCTTGGACAGCGGCACCCGGGCCGAGGGCAGCGGGGCAACCGCGGGGCGGAAGGCTGCCAGGGCGGGCAGCTCCGGGGTGCGCTCGGCGTGCCTGTTGCAGATGTTCACGGCCTCACGCAGCGAGGTGTGCGGGGCGCGGATACGAGTCCAACCGCCGGAGGCGTCACCGGTGACGGCGATGCCGGGGGTGTCGGTGGGAATCTGGATGGCGGCGAGTACGGCGTCCGGGGAGATGTCCCCGAAGGCCATGTTGGCGGAGGCTTCGTCGTTGACGCGGTGCGCGGTCCGGCCGGTGAGCTGGGCGCGGAGCATCGTGATGCCCTTGCCGAGTTCGGAGCCGAAGCGCTGCCCGCAGATCTCCAAGTAGATGCCGGCGGCACGGCCGAGCTGGGCGAGGCGGACCAGAGCGGTGATGATCCGGTCGCGCCGCTTCTCCTCGTCCTTGGTTGCGAACAGGGCAAGTTCGGCCACCTCGTCGACCAGGACCACGACGGGCACCGGGCGCACATCGGCGGGCAAGTCCCAGATGTCGGCGGCGATCTCCGCGTCCGGCACATCGACAGTGATCCGCTGGTTGGCCCGGATCAGCTGATAGACGTCCTCCATGTGCGTGACGAGGGCTTCCAGCAGGTTGAGGGCGGTGTCTGGGTTGTCGGCGAGGGCGGAGAAACGGCGGGCCAGCGGGAAGAGTTCGACTCCCTGCTTGCAGTCGATGCCCACCAACGCGACGTCCAGCGCGGCCAGCCCCGCGACCAAGTTGCGCTGGTAGACGGACTTCCCGGACTCCGTGGCGCCCAGGGTGAGCCCGTGCGGTACGGCCCGGTAGTCGCGGTAGTGCACAGAGCCGTCCTCGCGCAGGGCGACCGGAACCCGCATCGGGCGCGTCTCGATCCGGACGGGCATCTGTACTCGCTTGAGGACGTCATAACCCGTCATCCGCACCTCGACGACACCCGAACGCAGTTCACGCGAGGTGACGCCGTACAGGCCGAAGGAATGACGCAGCCGGTCGGAGGCCGCCGCGACGTCGAAGGCGTCCTGTCCGGGACGGAGCTTCAGCCGCAACACCAGGCCGGTACGGGTCGGGCGCAGTCGCAGGATGCGCGGTGGACGGGATTCGGGTACCGGTCGGTTGGCGATCCGGGCGAGGGCCAGGCGCCAGCGGGAGGGTGGGACCGTGAGGCCGCAGGCGTCCATGACGGAGGCGTAGCGAACCAGAACCCGCAGGGCGGCGAGGGTGACCCCGAAGGTCAGCCAGTACCAGGCGGGACGCCGCCACCGCAGGAGACCCGCAGCGGCGACGACCAGCACCACAACGACCATGAACCAGGTCATGATCAGGCAGCCTCAGCCTGCGGGGCCGCAACGGCGAGCGAGGTCACGGCCACCGCGCGGAAGGCGATGCCATGCCGCTTCTGACCGTTGAACTCGCTCTCCCACGCCGAGGCGACCAGGCCGGTCAAAGCGACCGGGGTCCCCATGGTCAACTCTTCGGAGACGCCGGGCTGGGGCACGGTGAGCTTGAGAATCTCGACCTCGTCCGGCGTGGAGAACATGACCTCCACGGTCATCAGCGTGACGCCGTCCTTGTCCACGGCGATCTCACCGGTACGGCGGTCCTTGACCTTGGGCTGTGGAGCCTTGGCGACCATCACAGTCGCGGCGGACGTGTCGACGGGAATCTGACGCATGATGGAAGTCCCTTCAGGGGCGGGAGCGGCGTACTTGCTTGGCGGTGGGTCGCCGCTCCCGAATGTCGATGGATGCCGCAGCAAAGCTGCGGAGTGTTTGCACTTCCTGCTGGTGCGCACCAGTAGGTTGCATCTGGTGCGCACCAGATGTCAAGCATCGTCGTTGGTCCGGCTCTTCAACTCGCCTGACTGCGACAGTTCTAGGAAAGCGCGCCCATCAACAAGCCGGTAGACAACAGGGGTTAACAGCTGGCTCGTTAACCCCTGCCGACCTGCGCCGTCGTGAGGCATGCTGCTGTTACGGTCAACACCCCTACCCGGAGCGGCAGTACACGATGAGTGGACTCAAGGCAGCAAGAACGGCGCGGGAATGGTCGCAAGAGCGTCTTGTGCGGGAGATCGAGAGCCATGCGCGTCAGCACATGCTCACCGTCGCCTCCACCGCGAGTTTGCGAGTGTACGTGTCGGAATGGGAGAACGGACGCCGTACGATCTCCAGCCGCTACGCCAAGATTCTCCGCGCCCTGCTCGGGATCACAGACGACGAACTGACGAGCAGGCCACAGTCACCGCCGGCGTTCACGGCGGCCGACGGGTACGACGAGCTGATATCTCGGATCGATGAGGCACGGAACGTCAGCCTGACCATGGTCAAGACGTTCATGGACCAAACCGAGCTGCTCCGGACCATCGACCGGCAGATGGGTGCCGCCAGTCTGGTCGACCAGATGACTGGCCACCTGACCCGGTTGGAAGAAGCTCTCACCTTCGCAGTCCTCCCGGAGACTCGTCGCCCGGTCGCTCTGGCTCTGGCCGGCGCGGCGACGTTGGCAGCCTGGCAGGCCCTCGATGTCGGAGCCGTCGAACGAGCCTGGCGCCACTACGAGTTGGGCAAGCGCGCCGCGCAAGAGGCCGAAGAGCCCATGTATCTCGCGCACGCCACCGCCGAGCAGGCATTCGTCCTCTGCGACGCCGGGCGACCAGAGACGGCGGTACAGCTGGTCCGAGATGCCCAGCGTCTTGGTGGGAAGGCGAACTCTCCGCGGCTCACAGCTTGGCTGTACGCGGCCGAGGCGGAAATCTGCGCCCGCGCTGGACTCCAGGACGACTGCCAGCGGGCACTTGAACGCGCAGCTCGGCACTTGCCCGCCGGGGAACAGGCCCGCGATCCGGACATGCTGAGCATCTTCCTCAATGAGGGCCACCTCACCAGGTGGCGCGGAAACGCACTCGCCCTGATCGGCGATCCCGAGGCAGTGGACAGCCTGTACACCGCTCTGGATACGACTGATCCCACGTTCATCAGGGCAACGGCCGGACTGCGCTGCGATCTGGCCCAGGCCCACTTGGCGCGCGGCGAGTACGACCAGGCGCAAGACCACCTGCGGAACGCAAAGTTGATTGCGAGCCGGACCAAATCAGTGCGTCACAGACGGCGGATCGAGCAGCTCACACAGCAGTTGTAGGCGAGGTGCCGGCACCCCGTGAAGCGAGCACATGAAGGAGGCCGACGAGAGTGCCCGAGCCCATCAACTCACCACGAGCCATCAGCCCAGGAACATCGGACAGAGGCACCCAGGCGATGTGCCCGGCTTCCTCCAGATCGGTCGGTTCACCGACGAGCTTTGCTCCCTGACCGACGAAGATCTCATGCGGCGAGTCGACCATGCCGACCATGGGCTGATAAGTGACCGCATGTTCCAGGGAGTTCGGCCGCCAGCCCGTCTCTTCCTCGACTTCACGCAAGGCGGTCTGAAGGGGTTCCTCCCCCTCGTCGACGATGCCACCGGGCAGTTCCCAGCCGAACGAGTCAGGGACGAAGCGGTACCGCCACATCATGAGCACTCGGTCCTGGTCATCGAGGACCGCGGCAATGGCCACGTGGTGAAGCCTGACGACATGGTGCTCAAAGCGCTCTACGCCGGGCGGTTCCACGTCGACGAGGCTCAGCTTCACCCATCGGTTGTCGTACAGCGTCCGCTCACCATGGATCTGCCACGGCTCGACATCCGCCGGCGCTTCGATGATCACTGACCGGTCGGGCACCCGGTAGGAGCTACGGCCATGCACCTCAACGACGCCCTCAGCAACGAGCTTTGCCAGCACCTGACGCAGAGCCGTACGGCCAATCTCCAGCTCTTCCGACAGGGTGCGTTCGGACGGGAGCTTGGAACCTGGCGAGTACTTGCCCGTAGCGATCCACTCACGAATCGTGCGGTAGACCCGCTCGGACTTGGGTCCCATCCGGTCAGCACGCTCCTGTCGTCCTGTTATGTCGGCCAGCACAACTTTAGCCGTGACCTACTCACGTGAGTAGGTGGAGTGGGCGTCGACGATCAGCACGAGCCTGTCTGAGCCGCGCGGTAAGACTTTCCCTACTTGATCAAGGCGGCTCGCTCCGCTCCCCGCGCGCGCGGCCCGGCCCCCGGCCGGGCCTGCGCTCCTGCCTTCGTCCCGCTCCAGCCCGGCCGGGGGCCGGGCCGCGCGCCGATGCACGAGCCGAGAACAGTAAGGCGAGCACCTTGGGCAGGCCAGCGAGGGCCGAAGCAGTGCCTCCGGCGGGGGATCGGCCAGCACCGGGATGAAGAGGAGGCGGCGTCGGTCGCTGCGGGTCCGTAGGAGCGTGCGCGGGGAGCTCCCATCCCGTCCGCCATCGCCCCAGACAGAGCCGAGCAGACGAGGCCCCTGGCGTCCAGGTCGTTCGTACAGTGGCGCGCTCCACCTGGACGCCAGTAACCACGCCCGCTCCACGGTATGTGGGTCGACGGCAGACGGGATGGGAGCAAGTGAGGGCCGGGAGGTAGGTGAGATTTGAGCCCTTGGTCGTTTGCCGTTGGGCTAATCAAATCGGAATCCGAAGAGGCCTCCCTCATCATTTTCATCCGTCAGTCTAGTGTCCAGGGTGTAAGGAGCGGCATCAAAGGCACCATCACTTTGTGCTTCTACACTCGCAATAAAGTCAGAGTTGACCGTCACAATGTATTGGAACCCGTGTTCTTCCGCAAGCCTCGCGCCGATATTAAGGCAAGAAGCAACCTGCCGCCCATCTATGGCATCGAAGAGATGGCTGTCATGAACGAGCAGCCGCGGGGCCCTTCGAGCTTTAATGGCCGCAATCTCGCACACGACGTCGAGCATGAAAGTCTCAACACTACGGACGCCGGTACTAGCGTCGCCCGAGATCTTCGGCTCGACACTGAGGATTCCCTTAGGTGTCAAAGACACCAAGAGAGAGGCCTCTCGGTCGGTATAGATTTCCGCCCCGAGCTCACTGAACAGTAAAACAGACTCATCAATTTTCTCGTCCCGTTCGTTCATTTCAGTTCGAACGGAGGCAATCAGTTCTGCAGTCCGAAGCTTGACCGTGTCATTAATTGTGCTGATCGAATTCGCATCTTCGAGACGTCGTTCCAAGTCCGCGACGTTCGCCTCTTGTTTGGCGAGATCACGTTGCATGCTCATAAAGGTGTCGAGCGCGACAGTCTCTTCGAGAATCTGCATAACTTGGGATCGCGCACGGTCTAGCGCTCGACGCTCCACATCGATGGCATCGAGGCGGGATGTAACCGCGTTGAGTTCTTGCTCCAAGAATGAGCGCCTATTACGAACAACGGACTCGTGAAAGGCAACTACCTCGTCGTAACGCCTACTAACAACGTCTGGGAGCACGAGCCCAATCTCGGCATAAACACGCGCAAGCTTCGCAGTTAGCTCATTGCTCTCGGAAGCCACCACTTCGTCGCGCAGCGCTTCATCAAGTTCACGTGATCGGCGTTGCAAAGCCAAGGCTTCATCGTTGAGCCTCTGAATCGAACCACTAAGACCGTCGGCCTCTTGTTGATGACTGGCGTACTGCTCATCAACCGTGAAAGAACGCATGCTTTCCTGTATGCGGTCTCTCTGGCGACGGGCTGTCGCAAGCTGAGCGCGAAGCGCTGATTCATCGAGAGAAAGGTGTGCGATAGCCCCGTCTTTTACTGCTTTACGGATGGCCTTACCCTGCTTCGTAAGGCGATCCAGGTCACCAGCTTTACCCAAGATTTCCGGTGCCAACCCCAGCATGAATCCGAGCTTGACCCCGGACTCCCAGTCAGCCTCAGACTGATGCCCCTTGATGGGGTTGCCGAAGTAAGTTCGGATTAGCTGTCCCCAAATTTGACCGGCGGTCGGCCGGTTCACGTTTGGAGGGATTCGAAAAACATGTCGACTCAGCATACTGCGCCACGCGTCAACGTGCAGGTCTCGCGCCCCCTCAGAAGCCGACCAGCCGGTCACATCGACTCTGGTCGTAGGTGAGACGGAACGCGTGACAGTCACCGTCTCATCAACATCACCGCTTACTGCTGGGAGCGAAATAGACGCAATGAATTTATGATCTGAAAGCTCAGAGGCCTTGAAATCTGGAGGCAAATCGCCGCCAAGAACGTACCGCAAAATCTTGACGAAACTTGTCTTGCCAATACTATTCCTACTGTCACCCTGCGCCGACGCGTCTGTGCGATCAGCTACAAGAATATTCAACCCTTCATGAAAGCTTAGGGTTTTAAATCTGGCATCGGATGAAGTGAGCCTAGTGAGAAACATGGGAAGTCCTGATATAGCCACCATCCGACACGTCCACAACCTTCATTGCGTAGAGGGTTGCTAGCGCAAGCGAAAACCAGTCGAATGTAACCCGATGAAGCCTGCTTGTGGTGTCTTGTCGAGTATTGTACCGTTCCCACAATCCCGACACCGACATTGGGTCAGACAATTCCTCCAGGATCTCCGATCCGATTGTCATCAGGGCGCGTTCCGGCGAAACCCCCTTAGTGGGCAAAAGCATCAGGCAACTCCCTCCCCGGATGTTGATCCTGGAACCGACGGCATTTCAAAAATATGACACGAATCAAAGAAGTACGAAACTACAGCGAAAGCCGCATTGGCGCGCTTCCCATCCATCCGGAAGTTGCCACCAGCCACTGAAACGTAGAGCCGCTCAAGAATCTCTGCAGGCTCGGCAGTAATCGATCTAGCTTCTTTATAGAGGGTTCGAAACCGCTCTCCCTGTGCATCGTAGAGATCTGGGTCAGAGGACTCGGCATACCAGCGATCAATGCGTGGAGCCAGAAGCCGCCCGGCATTAAACTCAAGCCGGCTCGCCTCAGGAAGGGCGTTGAATTCCATTTTGGTAGCTGGGACGGGCAACACGCTTCCACCGACCTCGGCAGCCGAATCATGAGTGCCGAGAGTGTCGAGCAGGGGCAGCAGATCTGAAAGCTCAATATTTTCAATTCCAGGCGCACCCGGGAAGAGTGAGTCGAGAACTGTGTCGCTTAGGGTTCCCACCACTTCCGTCCAGAGTCTATCTGGTCTTACAACTCGGATTGTAAGCGGCCGGGTGGAGGACGGGCTGTGCGCTTGTTGCAATTGAGTGACGGACCTCAATGCCACGGGCCCAACGGGCGCGTTCGTCACAAACTTCCACGTATGAAACGTGTCCCATTCAGCCAATCCGCGACTGAAATCCGAGTTAATCTTTTTTGCTAGCTCTCGCTCAGCATCACGACCTGGCCTCTGCCCATAACAGGCATAAAAGATTGTGCCTGACTCGGCCAATCCATCACACCCGCCGTCCCCGAGCGAGCCGGACGGTGCCGGATTCAGGTAGTCGTCGTGGAAGTGCGATAGCACTTTGGAAACGTAATCTTCGAAAGCATTACCAGACTCAAAACATGCTTGCTGATGACGGAAATGATACCAATCGCGCCAGTTTGGCGTTCGCAGCATCATCGCCTCCGTTGTGCACTCATAGCCTCATAGTTGCCCTCCTTCAAGATTACAGTCGACTGCGCCAGGTAGGACAGAAAGTCGTCGAACCTTGCGTCGACCAGATCTGTGCTCTTTGCCGGAGCGGTGCTCGCGTCTGACGCGAACCCTGACGAAGAGTCACGGGCCGCCCCAACTCTCATCGCCGGCCAGGGGCACGTCGCGCTACTACCCCCACCAAGGTGACTTGACGAAGCGCGACCAAGCCGAACCGAAGAAGAGGGCGAGCAAGCGCCGCAAGAAGAGTGAGCGGGAGTCGCGGTAGGTGGGTGTCTAACTGCGAGACAACGAGGGAGGTGAGTCACGCAGCGGACCACGGCAGCGCCCCCGTCCAAGTTGCTTCGGACCGAAGAGGGCATCACTGAAAGCCACACTGCTACGCGTCTGCCGACGCGACTTGCTCTGGTCGACAGCATGGCAGCGTGGCTGAGGCCAGTGGGGATGCAGCGAGACACACGCGCGCCTGATCGGTCGGCGCACCCGCCGTCATGGCTGACTATCGTTGGCTGAGGCCCAGACCCCAAGGTCGAGCATCCCCCCAGGGTTCTTCCAGCCGAATGGGTCGTGCCATTCGCGTGCCAGATCCTGCGGGGAACCACGGGTAACGGCGGGGAGTGGCCATCAGTGCGACCAGGATCCCGACACCGCCCCGCCACAGGCCAGCGCGGTAGCAGCCACAAGAAACCCAAGCTTCCCAAGCAGATGGCGTGAGGGGGGAGTCGAACCGCTGCGGGCGTTTCGGGCGTATTGGCCTCACGATGGGTGTGTTGTTTCTACCCTGGTGTTCTTTGGGAACCGTGGCAGTCAGGGGGAATCAAGTGAGTTCGGAGATCGTGCAGTTGGTCGAGCAGGCGGGCCCTGCGGTGACGGCCGCGGTGAGCGCGTACGGGGTGGCAGTGCTGACGAGGGCTCAGGATGCTGCTGCCGAGGCGACGGTTGGTCTGGGGCAGCAGATCCTGCAACTGGTCTGGCGGCGCAGGGACGAGGCAAGCCGGACAGAGCTAGAACGAGTCGTGGGTGAGGCCGCCGACGAGCAGGACGACGCCTACTCCACGGCTGTGCTGAGCCGGCTCCTGAAGCGCGCGTTGCAGGACGATCCGGCACTGCGGGAGGAGCTGTCGGCCCTGCTACCGGCCCCAGCCGCAGGCGCGGTCACCATCACGGCGTCCGGTGAGCGGTCGATCGCGGCGCAACACATCGGCACCGCGATCACCGGTGACGGTCACGCCCCGCTACGGTCGTGAGCGCGGAAGAAGCCGTGTCCGGTCCACGCATCGCGGCAACCGGAGAGCGGTCGATCGGAGCCCAGCAGATCAGAGACGCCTACACGGGTGACGTTGTATTGCCTGCTGAGGCGCTGCATGCCGTGGAGAGAGTCACGGCAGCGCCAGGCACCTCGAACCTGCCTCCGCCGCCGTTGTGCCTGGGCCGTCAGCATGACCTCGCCTGGCTGCGGCATACCCTGACCGACCAGCGCGAGGGTGCAATCACACAAAGCGGGACTGTCCACGGCTTGGGTGGGGTCGGCAAAAGCACGCTCGCCCTGCACTACGCACACCGTTATCGCGGCGACTACACCCTGATCTGGTGGATCGGCGCCGCCTCCCCCGACGAGATCGAGACCGCCCTCACCGCCCTCACCCAGACTTTGGTGCCGGCCTGGGCCAGCACGGCCGGGCGGGGGGCGCAAGTGGCGTGGGCGAAGCAATGGCTGGCCTGGCATCCCGGCTGGCTGCTGGTGTACGACAACGTCGACAATCCCGACGACCTCGCCCCGTATACCGGAGCACTGCACCAGGGGCATCACCTGGCCACCAGTCGCCGCACCATCGGCTGGCCCGACACGGCCCCTACCCTGGCCTTGGGCAACCTCCACCCGGACGACGCAACCACCCTGCTGTGCCGTCTCGCGTTCAAGGACACCACCCCCAACCCTCGCCAGGGGGTCGAAGCCCGTGCTCTTGCCGCTGACCTAGGGCACCTTCCTCTGGCGATCAAGCAGGCTGGCGCGTACCTCGCTCAGAACCGTGGCATCAGCCTCGACGCCTACCGCCGACGCCTAGGTACCAAACTCGCCAAGACCGCCCACGGCTTCCACGCCGAACGCACGATCGCCCGGGTCTGGAACGTCACTCTCCAGGTCCTGGAGCAAGCGGACCCGATGGCCGTCCAGGTCCTGCACACGGCTGCCTGGCTCGCCCCCGACGACATCCCCCACACCCTGCTAACCCCACCCGGCGCCGACCTGGACGAAATCGCTGAAGCCATCGGCGCCCTGGCTGCGTACAGCATGATCAACGACACAGGCACCCACGTAAGCGTGCACCGCCTGGTGCAAACCGTCCTGCGCGGCCCCCTCACCACCACGGCCAACACACAGCCGTCCACGTGCCCTCCAGGACGTCAACGGGCCGAACGGGCCGTCCTCCACCAACTGAGCCCACCTCCAGGCCGGGACGGCACCAGCGACACACAGTGGGACACCCTCATACCCCACCTCGTCACCCTGGCAGCTACCACTCCACTAGGACACCACAACAACGCCCTCACCAGTGCGTACAACGACGCCGCCAATCGACTCCACCAGCAAGGTCACACTGCCCGCACTATCCCCCTGATGGAGGCAACACTCGCCCAACGGGAACAGGTACTCGGCAACACCCACACCGACACCCTCAACTGCCGCAACAACCTCGCCAGCGCCTACCTTGCGGCGGGGAATCTCGGCAAGGCCGTCCCTCTGCTGGAGACCACCCTCACCCAACGGGAACAAGTCCTCGGCAACACCCACCCCGATACCCTCAACAGCCGCAACAACCTCGCTGGCGCCTACCAAGCGGCAGGTGATCTAGGCAGAGCCATCCCCCTGCTGGAAGCCACCCTCGCCCAACGGGAACAGGTCCTCGGCAGCACCCACCCCGACACCCTCATCAGCAGTAGCGACCTCGCCGGCGCCTACCGGGTTGCGGGCGATCTGGGCAGAGCCATCCCTCTGTTGGAAGCCACACTCGCCCAGCGCGAACAGGCCTTTGGAGATATACACCCCCAGACCCTAATTTGCCGTGGCAACCTAGCAAACGCCTACCAGGCGGCGGGGGATCTAGACAGAGCTATCCCCCTGCTGGAAGCCACCCTCGCCCAGTGCGAGCAGGTCCTCGGCAACACGCACCCTCACACCTTTACTAGTCGCAACAACCTTGCCAGCACTTTGTTTAGGGCGGGTGATCTAGGTAGGGCTACTTCTCTGCTAGAAGCCACCCTTGCCCAACGGGAACAGGTCCTCGGCAACACCCACCCCGACACCCTCACCAGCCGCAACAACCTCGGGACCGTCTACCAAGCGACGGGTGATCTAGACAGAGCCATCCCCCTGCTGGAAGCCACCCTTGCCCAACGGGAACAGGTCCTCGGCAACACCCACCCCGACACCCTCATCAGCCGCAACAACCTCGCTGGCGCCTACCAAGCGGCAGGTGATCTGGATAGAGCCCTTCCCCTATTGGGGACTGCCCTCGCCCACACGCGCAGAGCCGCCCAAGCGGCACAGCAGAGGAGTACAGCAACCACAACGACCGGTCATGAACATCACCCTCCCCAGGAAACCGAATCACGGCCTCACTGACCGGCGTCGACCGATCTCCAGGGAGCCCCGATCCATGTTCGAGGCTCCCTGCTGTCCCACGTATGCGTACGGCTGCTCTCCAGAAGCCGCTGTCAGTAGTCAAACAGCGGTTCTCTCTCTGGGACTTCAGGCGTCGCCATCCGGCGGCCGCGGCTCGTCGCGACGCGCAATACGTCTTGCAAGGCGCCAGCCAACTGGGCCGTGAGAAGGCTCAGTTGCCCCTGATCCGCAGTCTCATCATCGAGCACTTGGGGTGCTTGCTCCAGCAGTTCTGATGCCAGCCCGAGTTGCACCGCCTCGATGTGGTCCGCCAGGCGGGAGATGTAGCCGTCCGGGTCGTCGGTGCTCAGGTAGCACGGCTTGCCGTCCGGCCCCGCCCAAGGGAGAAGCCTCAGTTCGTTCTGCACCGTCATCCCTGCTTCTGCCTCTCGGTGGTCTCTATATTGGACGCCGCCGGGCGACGAGTCGCTCATTGCGCCACCTCCGCGGGCCAGGCTTGGCCTGGCGCTGAGTGGCAGGGGCAGTCGCAGGCCTCGTAGATCACGGGCAGGTCGACCGGTGCGGAGGCCGGAGAGGACTCCGCGCAAGCGTGGTGCGTACCGATGCGGCATGCAGTCGAGCGGTACGGCGCGGCCGTGGCGTCCGAACCGTGGGTGTGCCGTCGAGAGGGCATCAGCGGACCGCCAGGGAAGCCGACCACGCATCGGCCGGCAGAGGGGGAGCAACGGCAACCGCCCGATGCCGTCGCACGCGTCCTTCCCACGCCAGCACGTACGGCCGGACGAAAGCTACGTCCTCGCCCATGAGCGAGCGGCTATGACTTGCACGGTCAAGTGCCGGCCCTAGAACGACTGTTGGCTCGTCCAGGAGCGTGGAGAAGGCGGGAGCGGTTGGCGACGGGGAAGGCGCTAAGGGGCGGCGGTGCCTGCCCTTGGTGAAGTACCGCGCCCTGGTACGGCAGGCGGCACGGCGGATACGGTTGAGCACGCTGAATCAGCTCCTATCGCTGATGGCTCGGTCCCCCGACATCGCCCGTCGCGGGGACCGCTTTTCGTACGACCGCCCATAAAGTTCGGGCGTTCAGGCTGGTGGCGAGGAGTCCGAAACGATCGGCCTCAGCCACCACTTCCAGGGCCTCCCTCCATGACTCGGCGGAGAGCGATTCCGGCACCTCCGCTTCGACCGACGTGTGCAAGGCGTGCTCCTCCAGGCGCGCGGGGAGCCCGATCGCGGTCAGCCGAGCAACGAGGGCCGCCGCACTAACTCCCGAAGCGGGCACAGACAGCCTCCGTCACCAGCGATCACCTTGAGTGAAGCTAGTTAACTAGATTAGAGCTAGTGGACTAGATTTTCCATATTCCTGAGCAGCCGCCCTATCTCCGCATCGCCGACGAACTCCGGCGGCGGATCGCGGAGCACGTGTGGGAGCCGGGGGACCGCCTCCCCTCTCGCTCCCAAATCGGCCAAGAGTGCGGCGTGGGCGAGAACGTGGTGCGCCGGGCTCAGGAACTGCTGATCTCTCAGGGCGTCCTGGAGGGCCGCGCGGGATCAGGTACTTACGTCGCAGAACCCCGGCAGCGGGTGCGGATGGTGCGTTCATCGGCGCGCGAGCAGCCCCAAGGGTCCCCTTTCCGCGCGGACATGAAGGCGCTGGGCAGGCAGGGCGACTGGGAGAGCCGGACCGACGCCAAGGTGCCGGCTCCCGCGGAGATCGCCGCCCGGCTCGGCCTCGCCGAAGGCGATCTGTGCGTCCGGACGACGTACGAGTTCCTTGCAGACGGCAGGCCGGTGCAGCTGTCGACGAGTTGGGAGCCGTACGACCTCACCGCCGGCACCCTCGTCGTCCTCCCTGAAGGAGGGCCCCACGCGGGGGCAGGCGTGGTGAACCGCATGGCCGCGATCGGAGTGACCGTCAGCCACGCAGTGGAGCAACCGGAACCGCGACAAGCCACGGCTGAGGAGGCGTCACTCCTCGGGATCCAGAAGGCCGCCCTTCTCACGCACATCCGGCGGACGTACTACAGCGACGACGGCCGACCCGTGGAGACCGCCGACATCGTGGTGCCCGTCGCTCACTGCGAGATCGTCTACGAGATCCCGATCAACCGTTAGCGGGCGGCGGGTGACCGACCGCTGGATCTTGAAATGGCGTGCCCCGGGCGTGCCCTCGCGTGCCCCTTCCGTGCCCGATCGAGCGGGAAAGCACGGGGAACCGCGGGGCCGGGCGGGTGGCGGACACGACAATGGCCCCCGACTGTATTGCCTGGTCAGGGGCCATTCATGTGCGGTGGGTGTGAGATTCGAACTCACGGTGACGTCGCCGCCACGACGGTTTTCAAGACCGTTCCCTTAGGCCGCTCGGGCAACCCACCCCGCGCCGCCCACCTGGGACGGAGCGGGTACAGACTACCCGGCTTGGTTGGTTCGCGGGGAGCGTGGGGCGGGAGGGGGTGTGTGGGAGGGTCGGGCGCAGGGACCGTCGAGGAAGGGCTGCGGGACGTGGACAGCAATCGTCGCCAACTGGCGGAACACTTCGTCGAGTTGCACAAGGAAGGGTGCTTTCTCCTGCCCAATGCCTGGGACGTGGGGAGCGCCAAGGTGCTGGAGGCCGCCGGGTTCTCCGCGCTGGCCACCACCAGCGCGGGGGTCGCCTTCTCCCTTGGGCGGCCGGATCATGACTTCTTCGCCGACGCGGAGGCGGCGGGGGTGGGCGCCGGGCGCGTTGATCGGGGGACCATGCTCGGGCGGGTTGGGGAGATCGCCCGTGGGGTGTCCGTGCCCGTCAGTGCCGATCTGGAGGACGGGTACGGGGAGGCGCCCGAGGTGGTCGCCGAGACCGTCGCGGCGGCGCTCGCCACCGGTGTGGCCGGCGGCAATGTCGAGGACTTCACCGGGGAGCGGGACCGGCCGCTCTACGGGCACGACCTCGCCGTGGAGCGGATTCGGGCCGCGCGGGAGGCTGTTGACGGCCACGGGGAGCCGTTCGTGCTCGTGGGGCGGACCGATGTGCTCCTCGTCGGCGGTTCGCTCGACGAGTGTGTGCGGCGGGCCAACGCGTATCTGGCGGCCGGCGCGGACTGCGCGTTCGTGCCGGGGGCTGCTGACGCGGCGACCATCGGGACGCTCGTCCGCGAGCTCGACGGGCCGCTCAACGTGGTCATGGGGCTGACCGGGAACGCGCTGGGGATGGCGGAGTTGCGCGAGTTGGGGGTACGGCGGGTCACCGTGGGGGGCAGCATCGCGCGGGCGATGTATCGGCGACTGGTGCTTGCCGCACGGGAGTTGGCCGAGTCGGGGACGTTCTCGTACGCCGAGGACCAGATGTCCCAGGGGGAGCTCAACAGCCTCTTCGAGAAGTGAGTCGAGAGTCGGCCCATTGAGCCCGGTCGGCCCGTTGAGCCCGGTCGGCCCACAGAGCCCATGACTGAGCCGGGTGTCGGAGGGGGAGCTCCGGCACCCGGCTCATCGCGCTTCACGCACGCGTGCGCGTCAGTTGGACCCTCGGACTCAGCTGTCGCCCTCGCGGGAGCCCAGCGTCAGGTCCACCGTGTGGGTCTTGCCACCGCGCTCGTAGGTGATCGTGACCTTGTCGCCCGGCTTGTGGGTCCAGATCTCGCCGATCAGGGTCGGGCCGGAGTCGATCACGTGGTCGTCGAGCTTGGTGATGACGTCGCCGGGCTTGAGGCCGGCGTCGGCGGCGGGGCCGCCCGCCTCGACGGCGTCGGAGCTGCCGGCGCCCTGTTCGCTGATCTTCGCGCCGCCGGTGGAGTCCTCGAGGGAGACGGACGCGCCGATCTTCGCGTAGACCGGCTTGCCGGTCTTGATCAGCTGCTGGGCGACGTACTTGGCCTGGTTGATCGGGATGGCGAAGCCGAGGCCGATCGAGCCGGACTGGCTGGTACCGCCCAGGCCGCCGCTGCCGGTGGACTGGATCGCGGAGTTGATGCCGATCACGTTGCCCTGGGCGTCCAGGAGGGGGCCGCCGGAGTTGCCCGGGTTGATCGAGGCGTCCGTCTGGAGGGCGCTCATGTAGGAGGCGTTGGAGCCGGTGCCGTCGCTGGAGGCCACGGGGCGGTTCTTCGCGCTGATGATGCCGGTCGTCACGGTGTTGGACAGACCGAAGGGCGCGCCGATGGCGATCGTGGAGTCGCCGACGGCGACCTTGTCGGAGTCGCCGAGGGCGAGGGGCTTGAGGTCGGACGGCGGGTTCTTGAGCTTGATGACCGCGACGTCGTAGCCCTGTGCGTGGCCGACCACCTCGGCGTCGTACTTCTTGCCGTTCGGGAAGGTGGCCGTCAGCTTGCCGCCGTCGATGGCGTCCGCGACGACGTGGTTGTTGGTGACGATGTGGCCCTGGGTGTCGAAGACGAAGCCGGTGCCGGTGCCGCCCTCGCCGCTGGTGGACTCGGCCTCGATGGTGACGGTGCTGGGTACGGCCTTGGCGGCCACGCCCGCGACCGTGCCGGCGTCGCGCTTGACGTCTCCGCCGCTGGTGGAGGCGGAGACGGTGGTGGAGCCGCTGCTGTCGTCGTTGTCCTTGGCCAGGGTGTAGCCGAGGCCGCCGCCCAGGCCGCCGGCGACCAGTGCGGCCACCAGGATCGCGGCGATCAGTCCGCCGCGCCCGCTGCCGGACCTGTGGGAGGGGGCGGGGGCGGGCTGCTGCTGGTAGGAGTCGCCCCAGCCGGCTCCCGAGCCGCCGTCGGCGTACGAGGGGGTGGCCGGGGGCGGGGGCGGCCAGGCCGCGTCGGGGGCCGAGCCCTGGGACGCGGGGCCCTGGAGGTGGTCGGCGTCCGCCGAGCCGTAGCCGGGCCCCTGGGGGGCGCCTGCGGACGCGTACGTGGGCGCGTGGCCGGAGTGCAGCAGGTCCTGCTCCGGTGCGCCGGGGGCGCTCGAAGGCGTCGGCGGGAGCGGAGTCGTGGGTGCGCCCCCCTCGGGGGCGACGCGTGCCGAGGGGGCGGGAGCATCCACCGGCACGGGGGGTGCGGACGGGGCCGGGGGTACCGGGTTGCCCTCGTTCTCGGTGCTCACAGCTTGTCTCCTCGGTCCACGGCTGGTCTTCTCGGTCGCACTCGGGCATGCCCGTTCACGTTGTTCGACGGTCCGGTGCGCTGCAGCTGTGCATGTCCTTTTGTATGCCGTCAGCTTTTCCCATGAGCCGTCAGGGCACCATAAGCGGCGCCTGTGTGTCCGGGGCTATTCCTTATATAGGTCATGAGGGGCAAAAGGGACGCAATCTCTGCCCCTCCGATCGCACGACTACCCCCGGGCGGTGGCACCATGACGCGGTGACCCACGCACGGCAGCCCCGGATCCAAGTCGTCGCCCACCGCGGAGCCTCCGAGGAGGCCCCCGAGCACACCCTGGCCGCGTACAAGAAGGCGATCGAGGACGGTGCGGACGCCCTCGAGTGCGATGTACGTCTGACCGCCGACGGACACCTCGTCTGCGTCCACGACCGTCGCGTCAACCGTACGTCCAACGGGCGCGGGGCGGTGTCGGCGCTGGAGCTCGCCGATCTCGCCGCCCTGGACTTCGGCGCCTGGAAGACCCGGGAGGGGTGGCGCACGCGCGACGAGGAGCCCGACTGGGAGTTCCGGCCCGAGGACCGCGCCGACACCTCCGTACTGACCCTGGAGCGGCTGCTCGAGCTCGTCGCGGACGCGGGGCGGCGGGTGGAGCTGGCGATCGAGACCAAGCACCCCACGCGCTGGGCGGGGCAGGTGGAGGAGCGGCTGCTGCTGCTCCTGAAGCGGTTCGGCCTCGACGCGCCGGCCGCGCCCGAGGAGTCGCCGGTGCGCGTGATGAGTTTCTCGGCGCGCTCGCTCCATCGCGTGCGTGCCGCGTCACCGACGCTGCCGACGGTCTATCTGCTGCAGTTCCTCTCGCCGCGGTTGCGCGACGGGCGGCTGCCCGCGGGCGTCGGGATCGCGGGCCCCTCGATCCGCATCGTGCGCAACCACCCGACGTACGTCGAGCGCCTGAAGCGGGCCGGGAACCAGGTGCACGTGTGGACCGTGAACGAGCCGGAGGACGTGGACCTCTGCGTCGAGTCGGGCATCGACGCCATCATCACCAACCGCCCGCGCGCGGTGCTGCGCCAGCTCGGTCGCTGAGCCCTTTCGCTCACAGGAAGCCGCGCCCTCTTTACACAGAAGACTGGCTGCACACAGGAGACTGGTAAAGACCTGTGAAGAAACCCTTGACCCACCCGCCCCACTGACGACATCCTCCGAATCTCAGTCACACCGGCGAATTCCAGCCACGTGACTACGGGGAGTGCACCGGCGCGTTCGGTCCGTGTTCGATCACTGCGAATGCGTCACCGAACGTGAGTTGGCCGGTTTCCGGTTCAGGCCAATGGGGCATCCACACCGTGGCGTGGGGCGAAGGAGGTCTCGGGGGTGGCGTTGGTGGTGGCACAGGAGGTGCCCACGTCGTCGAGCATGGCCGTACCCCATGGCCCTGCGGGCGTGGGTGAGGCGAGACACCGCATGCGCGAGCAGCTGCGCGGAAGAGGGGTGTCGGACGCGGTCATCGACGATGCCGTGCTGATCCTTTCCGAGCTGTTGAGCAACGCGTGCAAGCACGGTCGACCTCTGGGCGACGCCCTCGCCGGGGACGGTGATGTCCGCGCCGCCTGGCGCGTCGACACGGGCGGCCGGCTCACGGTGGAGGTGACGGACGGTGGCGGACCCACCCGCCCGGCTCCGGCCACTCCGTCGGTCACCGCGCACGGCGGCCGGGGGCTGAACATCATCACGGCGCTCGCGGACGACTGGGGTGTGCGCGACGACACCCGCGGCGAGGTCACGGTGTGGGTCGTCGTGCACGTCGACGTTCATGATCCGGATGCCGGACGCCGTCGTGACGACTTCGCTACGCGCGTCACGGCGCCCTCGGTCCGCGCGCTGCCCGCACTGGGCTTCACGGACGCGTTCGACGAGCTGGACTGAACCTCTGGTACGGCCGGACCGACCCGCTGATCCGGCGGGACCGAACCTCCGGTTCCGGGACGAGCCGGTGCGTTGTCCACAGGTCGGCACGGACAGCCACGTTGTCCACAGGCTCCGGCCGGTCATGGCGTGAACGGCTAGGCTCCCGCCCGTACCAGACGAGCCGTAACCGGGAGACACCCACGATGGCCAAGAAGCGACCCCTTACCAAGGCCAACCAGCCTCGGATCACCGACGGAGAGGTCCCGGTCGTCGGCGCGCGCGAGCCCTGCCCCTGCGGCAGCGGCCGGCGTTACAAGGCCTGCCACGGCCGGGCCGCCGCGCACGCGGTGACCGAGCTGGTGCACCGCCCCTTCGAGGGGCTGCCCGGCGAGGGCGACTGGGTGGCCCTGCGCGAGCTGGTCCCCGCGGCCACGGCCGAACTGCCGCTGAAGGGCGGCCTGCCCGAGGGCGTTCCCTCGGTCACGCTCGCGACGGTACTGCCGATGGCCTGGCCGGCGCTGCGCCGCGAGGACGGCTCGGTGCTGATCGGCCTGCAGAACGACACGGCGTCGGGCGACATCAGCCGCGACCTCGCCGACACCCTCCAGCGCGCCCTCGCCGCGGAGCCGGGCAATCCGGTCCAGAGCCGCCGGGCGCCCGCCGAGGGTCCGCGGCTGCAGGATCTACTCGATCCCGAAGGCGCGTTCGAGCCAGTTGTGCACAGCGGCTTCGAATTCTGGGTTCCGGACGCGGAGAACGCGACTCCGGAAGTGACCGCCTCCCTGGAGCGGGCGAACGCCGCGGCGATCCCGACCGCGAAGCTCACGGGCGTGGACGCGGCGTACTGGTGCGAGACGCCGGACAAGAACCACCTGCGCTGGGTCATGCCGCACGAGGAGGAGCTGCTTCTGGACGCACTCGCGCGGCTGCACGCGGCGGGCCGGTCCAACCTCGGTGACGGCACGCGCCTCGTGGGTTCCTTCCGCGCTCACGGCCTCACCGTCCCGGTGTGGGATCTGCCGAGCGGAGTCGGTGCGGAGGACGTGGAGAAGCCGGCCGCCGAGTTCGCCGAGCGGCTCGCCGGGGCCCTCGCGGCGGGCGTGCCGCTGACCGCCGACGAGCGCCGCGCGCGCGGCGGGCTCACCAACCGGCAGGTCACGCTCAGTTGACAGGTCGTGACGAGCGCGGGTCGAGGCGGCCGCTAGGGCGGGTCGAACCCCAAGAAACGGAAAGGTGTCTACCGTCAAAAATACCGCAGAACACAATCGAAAAACTTAATTGTAAT